>URHT01000001.1 GCA_900547745.1 uncultured Eubacteriales bacterium
TTGCCAAAGAACCGACAGAGATCATGGCGATGGCGGCGTCGCCCTTGATCTTCGTATTCTGCCCGGTGCGCAGGAGCAGCACGGCACTGAGGATGGTAACGACCATGACAAGGGGCATTTTGTTGGTGATCTGCAGCACGGCGGCAATCGCCATTGCGCCGAACGCCACATGGGACAGACCGTCACCGATGAAGGAAAACCGCTTCAGCACCAGCGTTACGCCCAGCAGGGAGGAGCAAAGCGCGATCAGCACACCGACAATGAGCGCATAGCGGACAAAGGGATATGCCCAATAGAGAGCCAGCTTTTCCAAGATAGCGGTCATTGGATGTCACCGCCTTTCTTCGCGTCAAACAGCCGCCCTTGCGGGCTTTGGAGATAGTCCGCCCTTGTCCCAAAGAAAACCGTGTCGCCAATATGCAGAATATGGCTGGCGTATTTAACTGCGGCAGTAATATCGTGAGAGATCATGATCACAGTGATGCCGTCCTCACGGTTGAGCTTTTCGATGAGCGTATACATTTCCGCCGTCACCTTGGGGTCAAGCCCGGAAACAGGCTCATCAAGAAGCAGCATTTTTTGCGTGGCGCACAGTGCGCGGGCAAGCAGCACCCGCTGCTGCTGCCCGCCGGACAGCTCCCGATAGCACCGCCTTGCAAGCTGTGTAATCTGCATTTTCTCCATAGCCTCCGCCGCAAGTTTCTTTTCTTCTTTGTTATAAAATGGACGGCTGCCGCAGCGTCCCAGGCACCCGGAGAGAACGATCTCTCTCACGGATGCCGGGAAGTCCTTTTGTACCACTGTCTGCTGCGGCAGATAGCCGATCTCGTTTTTCCTCAGCCCATCGCCCGTCAAAATTCTGCCGCTGATGGGTGTCTGCAAGCCGAGGATCGTTTTCATAAGGGTACTCTTGCCGGAGCCGTTTTCCCCTACGATGCAGAGATAGTCGCCTGCCAGGAGCTCAAAGCTGAGGTCTTGGAGAACGGGTCGTCCATCGTAGCCGGCACAGAGATTTTGACAAGTGAGCTGAGCCATAGACCTACCTCCTTACCCTAACGCTTCCTTCAGCACGGAGAGATTCTTCTCCATAACGGAAAGGTAGGTGGCGCCGTTTGCCACGTCCTTGGAGGTGGTGGACTGCATGGAATCCATGGTCAGCACCTTCTGATTCTTCCCGGCGGTGTTCTGAACGATGGTTTCCGCGATCCTATGCTGTGCGCCCTCGATGGTCAGCACGCAGGGAAGTCCCAGCTCATCCACCTTCTTTGCAAGGAACGAAACGGTTTCAAAGCTGGCCTCGGTCTCGGCGGAGCAGCCCGCAAAGGCGGCGTAGTAGCGCAGACCGTAATCGTCCACCAGATAGCGGAACGGGAAACGGTCGCCAAACAAAACGGTCTTATGGGCCGCACCGTCCACAGCCGCCTTATAGTCTGCGTCAAGAGCAGCCAGCTTGTCCCTATACGCCGCGGCGTTGGCGATATAGGTGTTCTTGTTGTCCGGGTCGATGGCACACAGCGCATCCGCAAGCGTCACGCAGAGTGTCTGGGCGTTCTTCAGGGACAGCCAGACGTGCTCGTCCTTTTCCTCCCCATGGTCATGCCCCATCAGCTCGTCAAGGATATCCTCTGCGGAAAGCGCGTCCTTCACAAAAAACGGATTGGTCTTGGCGCTCATCAGCGCATCGAAGCCGTCGTTGCCGAAGTAGATATGGAAATGCTCCGCCTCGCCCGGCTCGTGGCCGTGGTCGTTGAACTGCACATATTTGGGCGCATCGGCACTGGTGGTTTCGAACTGATAGCGGACGCTGCGGATCGTGCCCTCATCATTCCGCTTCGGCTGATAACCGGCATAGGTGTATTCAGCGGAAACGGTTTTTCCGTCTCCATAAGTGAAGGTGATCGTGTTCCCGTTGATAGAGATCTTCTCGGCGTCACACTGCCACGAAGCCTTATACTTTTTCCAATAGGTGTCCTTTGTGGTCGAGGTGTCCTCGTCCTCCTCCGCCCTGTGTTGGCAGAATTTGTCCAGGTCGCCGTTCAGCAGATAGGGGTGCAGGGACTTCCACGCACCGGCGAAATCCGAAAGGGTGCGATCCTTGATGTCATCCTCCGTGAGCTGTTCATCGTGGCTGTGACCGTGGTCGTGACCGTCCTCCTGCATACCCTCAACGGTCTCCTCCGTTTTCACGGAATCACCCAGCACCCCCAGCAGATTGATGACCTTCATATTCCTGTTGGCGGCGTTTTTCAGAGCGTTTTCCACCCAGCCATCGGACTCGCCGCCCACATAGACGAACAGGTCGCAGTCGGAGATCTTGACAATATCATCGGCGGTGGGCTGGTAGCTGTGCAGGTCAACGCCGTTATCCAGCAGCATGGTGACCTCGGCGTTCTCCGCCTTGTCGCCCAGGATCGCCCTGACCCAATCGTATTCGGGGAAAATGGTCGTGACGACCTTCAATTTGCCAGCTTTTCCGGTATCCTGCGGCTTTCCGCAGCCGGCAAGGACGCCGGCCAGCATCATTAGCGCAAGCAGCAGCGCAGTTATCTTTTTCATAGGCTATATGTACCTCCAGATTATGATAAGAACGTAAAAATGGGCGCAAAAATACAAGGGTGACGGCAACGCCGTGAAAGCCTATCCGAAAACGGATAGACCCCACACCCTCGTAAATAGTTCTTATTTAATCTGAAAGCTTGACCTTGAGTGAAACCAGAGTAAGCGTGCGGACAAGCTCCGCGCAGGAGGGAATGACGCTGCACGGGGCATACCTGACCGCCGCGGCGAAAACCGCGGCAGCACCGGCAAGCCCAATGCTCTTGAGCAGATTTTCACAGACCTGCAGCTGGTGGCAGATGGCGCAGTCCTCGCCGGAGCAGGTATGGTTGGCTTCGACCGCAATATAGACAGCGGAGGACAGCATGACAGCCGCCAGCACGGCTGCCAGCAAGCCTGTGATCAAGCGAAGCTTCTTTGTCATAGCCTGTCCTCCTTCCAAGTATTATTCTTCCCGGCAATCCGCGCAGGTGCCATAGAGAACCGTGTCGGCGGCGTCCAGCGTGAATTGCTCGCTCTGCGCCAGGTGCTTTGCAAACAGGACGGCGTTGCCGCTTGCCATGTGAAAGGTCCTGCCGCATTTTACACAGCTCATGTGCAGCGCACCCTTGCAGTTCTCGGCGTCAAGGTACTGATAGTAGACCTCCCGCGTGCCGCTCTTGCTGCTGCGCCGCACTTTTTCTTCCGCCTCTAACTGTGCAAGGTTTCGATACACGGCGCTGAGGCTGATTTTTTCATCCGCCAGCGCGTCCGCAATTTGCCGTGCGGACAGCAGCTCATCCGGGTGCCGGCTCAAATAGGCAAGCAGAGCCTTCCTCTGCCGCGTGCTGTAACTGGACAAGTCACCACGCCTCCAATTTGCAATTCATTTGCAATTCAGCATAACATGATGCCGCCCCGATGTCAATATGCAAATTCGTCGCAAATCAGCCGTCAGCGCGGATAGCGCCCGCTCCGCTGAAATGGGCTGCGGCAGAGCGGAATGATCCGCTCTCCGTTTTCGGCGGCGAAAAGGCAGCGGCAAATGCCAGGTGAAAAAGCGGTAGAAAAACGCAAAAAGATATGCTAAACTTAAAAATAGTTGGTCAATGGACAAGCTTAGATTTGTCTTATGAACAGCAGCTGTCAATTTGTTTTCATAATTCCGGTATGATTGGAGATGCAGAAGAACCAATAATGGAGGTCTCATGACAAAAAAGAAGAAAGAGAAAACGGCACAGAACAAGGGACAATGGATCGGTATCGTGTTTTACATGCTGCTTGGTGCTGCCTGCGGCATATTCGATCTCATGTATATGGATACGGCGGGTCAGTCTGAAAAAGGGCTTTTTTCGGAGATTATACCCCTTGCACTGATGCTTATCGGCACATACGCCGCCATACTGATTCAGCTCATTATCCATGAGGCAGGGCATTTGATCTTTGGCCTGATGACCGGCTACCGCTTCAGCTCCTTTCGGATCGCAAATCTGATGTGGGTAAAGCTCGACGGCCGCATACAATGCAGGAAGCTGCATATTGCCGGAACCGGCGGCCAATGCTTGATGATACCACCCGACTTGAAGGACGGGAAAATGCCGGTAATGCTGTATAACTTCGGCGGTGTGATCATAAACCTGGCCACAGCCGTGCTTTGTGTGGGCCTGTCTTTCCTCTGCTCTGCCCGTTCGCTGGGCTGGACGATCCTGATGATCTTTGCGGTTATCGGGCTGGCCTTTGCCCTGATAAACGGTCTGCCCATTAAAATGGGGCCGGTAAACAATGATGGAAGGAACGCGCTGGAGCTTTCCCGCAGTGAAGAGGCAACCCGGGCGTTCTGGATCCAGATGAAGGTAAATGAACAAATCGCAAAGGGACTTCGCTTAAAGGATATGCCCGATGAGTGGTTCAAAGTCCCCTCTGACGAGTCGATGAAAAACGGGATCGTAGCCACGACCGGCGTGCTGGCGTGCAACCGGTTGATGGATCAGCAGCGGTTTGATGAAGCAGACATGCTGATGAAACGGCTTCTCGCCCAGCAAAATGGGATCATTGGCTTATATCGTAATCTGATGGTATGCGACCAGATGTATGTGGAAATGATCTCGGAAAACCGAAAGGAGATCCTGGACGAAATGCGGACAAAGGATCAGATGAGGGGCATGAAGGCCATGAAAAAATACCCGTCGGTGCTGCGCACGGAATATGTGTATGCACTGCTGACTGAGCAAAACCCGAAGAAGGCTGAGAAGCTCATGGCGCAGTTTCGCCAATGCGCAAAATCCTATCCCTATCCCAGCGAGATCGAGGGTGAGCGGCAGCTGATGGCGCTTGCAGCTGCGAAAATGACAGCACAGCAGGAATATATCCGCGGAACGAAAGCAGGAAACTAATTGAGCCGCTTCCTGCGTATCAAACCCCAAAAGCACCTTCAGAGCAAAAGACTTTCATTACGAACAGCAGCTGACCCTCCGTATGTACTGAAGCATACGGAGGGTCAGCTGGCTTGTGTGGCCTGCTCAGTCGAGCAGGGGCTTTCTTTTCTGCTGCGTCAACATATCCGTGCCCGACCTACCCCTCAAACAAATTCAGAAGGTATCCGTAGCCCTCGGCCTCCATTTTCTCGTAAGGCACGAAGCGGAGGGCGGCGCTGTTGATGCAGTAGCGCACGCCGTTGGGCGACTCCGGGTCGCCGGTGAACACATGGCCCAGATGGGAGTCGCCGGCGCGGCTGCGCACCTCCGTGCGGCGCATGCCGTGGCTCAAATCCTCCCGTTCCACCACGGCAGGACTCTCGATGGGCTTTGTAAAGGCAGGCCAGCCGCAGCCGCTTTCAAACTTATCCGTAGAGGAGAACAGCGGCTCGCCGGTGACGATGTCCACATAGATGCCCTTTTCGAACTTGTCCCAGAGCTCGCCCGTAAAGGCGCGCTCCGTGCCGCTCTCCTGTGTGACGCGGTACTGCTCCGCCGTCAGCGTGTCCCGGATGGTCTCCGCCGCGGGCTTCCGGTAGTCGCCCGGATCGATGCGAAGCCTGGAGAACAGCTCCATCTCCGCCCGGGGGATGTGGCAATAGCCGTTGGGGTTCTTTTCGAGGTAGTTCTGGTGGTATTCCTCGGCGGGATAGAAGTTTTTGAGCGGGCCGATCTCCACAAAGAATTTCTCGCTGCGGCCCCGCTCAATGTCCGCGATGTGCTCCACCGCCTCCCTGGCCTTGTCGTTGGTGTAGTACACGCCGGTCTGATACTGGCTGCCCCGGTCGTTGCCCTGCCGGTTCTGCACCGTTGGATCGATCACATAGAAGTAAGCCAGCAGCAGGGCGTCCAGGCTCACCTGCTCGGGGTCATACTCCACCCGGACGGTCTCCCGGAAGCCGGTGTCGCCCTTGCAGACGGTCTGGTAGGTGGCATCCGCCTCGCAGGTGCCGTTGGCATAGCCGCTCTGGGCGTCGATGACGCCGGGGATGGATTGCATGAGCTGCTCCATGCCCCAGAAGCAGCCGCCTGCCAGATAGATGACATTTTCCGTGGTGTCCATATACATACCCTCCTCGCCGGACATATCCGAGGACTGTCCGGCCATGTCCGTTCCCTGCGTGTCCTTTTCCCGCGGTACACGCTGCCGTTCTGCGGCGCAGCCGCTGAGCAGCAGTACCGAGGCGAAAAGAAGGGCCAATACGCTTCGATACATGGCGCTTCCTCCTTTCAGGGGGAGCAAGGGTCACTCCGCCCCGTTGCCGTCCTGTCTCTTGCCGCGGCCGGGCCGCAGGACGGTATACAGCAGCGCCCCAAGGACGCAGCCGAAGCCGGTGGAGAGCCACGGACTGGACGTAACGGCGCAGGTGCCGGTGGCGCAGCCCACATAGCGGTAGTACAGAAACCCTCCGGCACTGCCCACCAGGGGCAGGGCAATGACGCGCAGAATGCTCGTCAGCTTACAGTTCTTTTTCTTCATAATAGCCTCCCTTTGAAGATATTGGATCAGCCCATATCGGCAGCCAGTGCCTTGTCGATCTGGGCTTGCAGTGCATCGGCCTGCGCCTTGCTGGTGATAGCTCCCACAATGGGATCTCCCACGATGCGGCCGCTGCGGTTGACTACGTAGGTGGTGGGATAGGCGTAGATGCTCTCCACGAACTTGCCCGCCTCGCTGCCGGAATCGAAGTACACGTTCTGATAGGTGGCACCGCTCTGAGCCAGTACATCCTTGGCGTCAGAGATAGCCGCCTCGTTGCCGTCCAGCGTATCACGATGAATATAGTCCTAAGCGCCTGGTTGAACAGCTGCGTCGGTACGATCCGCTTACCATTTACCGGGAAGGCCGTTCCCTTGGTGTGAATATGGCTGGGTACAAAAAATATATGTATCAGGTTTATCGAATGTACAACGGAAACAGCCGTCGCTATATGTTGCCTCTTAAATTTTAGTTTCTATAATGCTAGTAGCTTGATGTCGGCGGAGAGGAGGTAGCGGGTCTATGGAATATTATGACGGGAAAGTTCCCATTCATTTGAAGATGACATTAACAGCGAAGGAGGCAGCTGAGTACAGCAATATTGGAATAAACAAGATTGATAGTATGTTGCGTGCACCAGGCTGTCCGTTCGTTTTATTTGTAGGTACAAAAAAATTAGTAAAACGTAAAGAATTTGAAGAGTACATCAGTCAGAAACTTGTAATCTGATGAGCTATACTCTTGAGGGTTTAGGGCCACTGTGATATAATCTGAGTGTTGCAGTGGAACCTTTCCCGCCTGTGGGAAAGGAGTTTCACATGGGAAAAAATCTCAAAGGCAAAGAATGTGGCAAAGGAATCTGCCAAAGAAAGGACGGGTTGTATTGCGCGAGATTTGTAGATAAATCGGGAAAAAGACACGAAAAGTATTTTCGTACTATTCCAGAAGCGAGAAATTGGATTGAAGAAGCAAAATATGCGGATAAGCATGAAGAGGTGTTTGTGCCATCTGATACAATAGTCGATGAATGGTTCGATTTTTGGATTGAAAATATTGTAGGGGATTTGGCACCTAACACGCTCAGAAATTATCGTGAACGATATGTTAATAATATCCAGCCGGTAATTGGGAGAATGCTTTTATCCAATGTACGGCCTATGCACTGTAAGAAAGTGTTAATTCAAATGGATGCGGATTATGCTGGTTCTACGATTCGACAGACATACATTACTATGGGCACAATGTTCAAAGCTGCATTGATGAATGGCATGATTTCCAAACATCCGATGGATGGTGTCCGATATACGAAACCAGTCAGGACAAAAGATGATATTCGTTTTCTTACACGAGAAGATCAAAAGAAGTTTCTCGAAGTGGCTAAACGATCTCATAATTATAACCAGTATGCGTTGATTCTTGAAACGGGATTGCGGACTGGTGAGATGATTGGCTTGACTTGGGATGCGATTGATTTTAATAAGAAGACACTCACCGTAAATAAGACACTGGAATACAGACATGGACAGCATTTTTGGCGTGCTGGGCCTCCTAAAACGCAGAACAGCTATCGTACAATACCTTTGACGGATAAAGCTTATGAAATCCTGAAGACGATATATGATAGCCGTACTGATAGAAAGGAGTCTCCATTACTCTCGCAAACACTGGAGTATATTGACAGGCGTACAGGTACTACTGCTCGTCTGGTTATGCACGATCTTGTCTTTATTAACTGGAGAACGGGGGAGCCTGCAAAAAACAGCTCTTACGATACCCATCTGTATAAGCTCTGTGATGAAGCCGGGATCGATCGTTTCTGTATGCACGCATTGCGTCATACTTATGCAACAAGGGCTATTGAGAGTGGTATGCAGCCAAAGGTTTTGCAAAGCCTTCTTGGTCATGCAAGTATTAAAACCACAATGGATAGATATGTCCATGTAACAGATGAATCCCTTGATCTAGCTGTAAGGCAATTTGAAAGGAATCGGGTATCCTGATATAAAACCCTATATAGTTAAATGAGAAAATGGTGTAAAAATGGTGTAGTGCCACCGAAAGGGAACCCGAAAAACCTTGTAAATACAACAAAAACAAAGGAGATGTAAAGATATATGAAACTAGGTATCGTAGGGCTGCCCAACGTGGGCAAGAGCACCCTGTTCAACGCCATCACCAACGCTGGGGCTGAGAGCGCCAACTATCCGTTCTGCACCATCGAGCCCAACGTGGGCGTGGTGGCTGTGCCGGACGCACGGCTGGACAAGCTGGCGGAGATGTACCAGCCGGACAAAAAAACTCCGGCGGTCATCGAGTTTGTGGACATCGCCGGTCTGGTGAAGGGCGCCAGTCAGGGCGCGGGCCTTGGCAACAAGTTCCTGGAGAACATCCGCCGCACCGACGCCATCGTCCATGTGGTGCGCTGCTTCGACGACGAAAACATCATGCATGTGGTGGCCGATGCCAGCCAGAACGTGCCGGTAGACCCGCTGGGTGACATCGGCACCATCGATCTGGAGCTGATCATGGCCGATCTGGAGATGGTGAATCGCCGGGTGGAGAAGGCGGCCAAGGCCGCCAAGGGCGACAAGAAGTTCCTTCGGGAGGCGGAGGTATTCAAGGCGCTGGCGGCCCATCTGGACGCCGGGAAGTCTGCCCGTACCTTCGAGTGCGACAAGGAAGACCGCGCTATCATCGAGACAGCGGATCTGCTGAGCCTGAAGCCCATCATCTACGCCGCCAACATGGATGAGGACGGCTTCGCCAACTGTGAGAGCAACGGCTACTTCCAGTCCGTCCGCGATCTGGCGGCCAAGGAGGGGGCGCAGGTGCTGCCTATCTGCGCCAAGCTGGAGCAGGACATTGCCGAGCTGGACGATCCCGAGGAGCGGGCCATGTTCCTGGCCGATCTGGGCATTGAGAAGTCCGGCCTTGACCGGCTGATCCAGTGCTCCTACGACCTGCTGGGGCTGATCTCCTTCCTGACCTACGGCAAGGACGAGTGCAGAGCGTGGACGATCCGGAAGGGCACCAAGGCGCCGCAGGCCGCCGGAAAAATCCACTCCGACATCGAGCGGGGCTTCATCCGGGCGGAGACCATCAACTTCGACGAGATGATGGCCTGCGGCGGCAGCGTGGCCGCAGCTAAGGAGAAGGGGCTGCTGCGCTCTGAGGGCAAGGAGTATGTGGTCAAAGACGGCGACATGATCTATTTCCGCTTCAACGTGTAAAAAGAACAGCCGGAGGCGGCGCGGAGAAACTCTCCGCGCCGCCTTTTTGCGGCATGAAACCACGGTAGGAAGAAATACTGCAGCGGTGTAAAGCGCGACTTAGGCATTATATCTAAAAAACAGGGGAAATTTTCTATTCCGCAGCCGCAAAAAGTGCTTGTTAAAAAATTATCATCACGGTATAATAGGGGTGCAATTGTGAAATCCGTCACAATCAAATCGAGGAGAGAAATCAGAAAGGAAACAAGTATGGAAAAACGGTATACCCTGCCTGTGGCCATCGCTCTGGTGGTAGGCACAGTCATCGGCTCCGGCGTGTTCTTCAAGGCGGAGGCCGTCCTGACCAAGACCGGCGGCAATCTGTCGGTCGGTATCCTGGCGTTCATTATCATGGGCGTCGTCATGATCATCAGCGCCTGCACCTTTGGCGTCGTGGCACAAAGCCACGAGGGCGTGGAGGGCCTGGTGGGCTACGCTGCCGCCTCCTGCGGTAAGACCTACAGCTACTATGTGGGCTGGTTCATGGCCGTCATCTACTACCCCTCTCTGGTGTCCGTGCTGAGTTGGCTGCCCGCCCGCTACTTCGGCGTGCTGATGGGCTGGGACGACGCCGTGGTAGGCGGCCGCACCATGATGCTGGCCGGCGTGTTCATGGTCGTTACCTACACGATGAACGCGCTGGCGCCCAAGCTGGCCGGTAAGTTCGCCATCTGCACCACCGTTATCAAGCTGATCCCCCTGCTGCTCATGGCTGTGGTGGGCACCATCGTGGGCCTGAGCAACGGCATGACCGAGTTCAACTTCTCCAACGTCGTCACTGAGATGCCCTTCACCGAGGGCCTGTTCGGCGCCATCGTGTCCCTGGCCTTCGCCTTTGAGGGCTGGATCTGCGCCACGTCCATCGGCACCGAGCTGAAGGACTCCAAGAAGAACATGCCCCGCGCACTGCTGATCGGCACCGTCATCGTGGCGATCGTGTACGTCATCTACTACATCGGCCTTGCCGGTGCGGTGGAGTCCGAGGTCATGATGGCCGGCGGCGAGGCCGGCGCCAAGATCGCGTTCCAGAACATCTTCGGCCAGGTGGGCGGCGCGGCTATCTTCGTGTTCGTCGTCATCTCCTGCTGGGGCACCTGCAACGGCCTGACCATGGCCGTGACCCGCGGTATGTTCGATCTGGCCACCGAGAGCAACAGCCCCAAGCTGGCCATGTTCAAGAATGTCGACCCCAACACCAACATGGCCAACAACTCCGCCGTGTTCGGCCTGCTGGTCAGCTCCCTGTGGCTGCTGTACTTCTACGGCGGCACGATCATGGAAGGCTTCGGGCCCTTCAAGTTCGACTCCTCCGAGCTGCCCATCATCACCCTGTACGCCATCTATATCCCCATCTACATCGCGCTGCTGAAGCGCAAGGATCTGGGCGGCTTCCAGGGCAGAGTCATGCCCGTTCTGGCCATTCTGTGCTCCGTGTTCATGGTCTTTGCGGCCATCTACTCCCACAAGTGGAACGTGCTGTATTATCTGATCGTGTTCTTCGTCATCGAGGTCATCGGCGCGTGCTTCCGGGGCAAGAGGGCGTAACGTCTCTGCCGACAAGTAAAAACACCGGCCCTTGCGGGCCGGTGTTTTTTGCGCGGCGGCGCGGGGAAGCGCCGGTTTTCGACAGGCTTCGCGCCGTATCTGTGGTATCATGGCTGCAAAGCGGCTGTGATACGAGGAACGCCGTTTTGCCCGGCACGGCCGGGCCGCTGACGACAGGGGGGACGGTCATGGAACAGGGGGACGCCGCGCCGGTGCGGGCTGCACAGGGGGGAGATGCGGCCCGTACCCGGCGTCTGGCGCTGGCGCTGCTGCTGCGCCTTGCGGCAGCGGCGGCGGCGCTGACGGTGCTGCTGGGAGTGGTGCTGCTGGTGACGCAGGCCCGGGGACAGGACATGTTCCCCGCCGTAAAGGACGGCGATCTGCTCATCGCCTACCGGCTGCAGCGCCGGTGGAGACAGGACGATATCGTGCTGTACCGGCAGGGGGATACGCTGTGCGTGGGCCGGGTGGCGGCGGCAGGCGGCGACGTGGTGCTGCTGGACGACAGCGGCGAGCTGCGGGTCAACGGCACGCTGCACACCGGCGAGATCCCCTATGCCACCTATCCGGCGGAGGGGCTGACGTACCCCTACACCGTGCCGGAGGGCTACCTGTTCCTGCTGTGCGACCACCGCACGCAGGGACGGGACAGCCGCCATTTCGGCGCGGTGCCGGAGGACAGCGTGGCCGGGAAGGTCATCACGCTGCTGCGGCGCCGGGGACTGTAAGGGGGACGATCGCGGTGTATAGGGTGCTGAAATTCTTCGATGATCTCAGCGGCGCCATCGTGGCGGTGCTGCTGATGCTGCTGGCGGTGTACGCGGGCTACGCCCTGTGGGACAACCAGCAGGTGTACGCCGCGGCGGCGGAGGTGCGCACCTCGCTGCTGGAGATGAAGCCGGCGGAGGACGGCCCGTCCTTCGCGGCGCTGCAGGCGGTGAACCCGGACGTGTGCGCGTGGGTGACGCTGGACGGCACCGGCGTGGACTATCCGGTGGTGCAGGGGGAGGACAACCTGACGTATGTAAACACCGATGTGTACGGCAATTTTTCGCTGTCCGGCTCCATCTTTCTGGACAGCCGCTGCGCGCCGGACTTCACGGAGGGATACGGCCTGCTGTACGGCCACCACATGGTCAACGGGCAGATGTTCGGCGATCTGGAGAAGTATCAGGACGCGGCGTTTCTGGAGACGCATACCGGCGGCACGCTGCTGCTGCCGGACAGGACGTGCCGGCTGGAGGTGCTGGGCTGTCTGCTGATCCCCGCCTCGGAGGAGCGTATTTTTCAGCCGGGGTCACAGGATACGGCGGCGCTGCTGGACTGGGCGGCGGGCACGGCGCTGTGCTGGCGGGCCGGTGCGCCGGTACCGGGGCAGGTGCTGGCGCTGTCCACCTGCTCGTCGGCGTACACGGATGCCCGCACGGTGGTGCTGGCGGCTATATGGCAAGAGGGATGAGGCGACTCATCCCTCTTGTCATAGACGGCGTTTCGTGCTAATATAAGCGCGCACCAATATTTATTACCCGAAGGCTCCCCCTTTACGACAGGGAAAAACAAGGGGATGCGCTCTCCGGCAAGACGACGGGGAGGGGAACGTATGACGGAAAAACGGGTGGAGCTGCGGCGGGCATTGCGTTGATCCTGTCCGGTCTGCTGCGGCCCCGCCTGATGAAAGGAAAGAAGTCACATGAGATACAAGGCGATCCTGTTTGATATGGACGGTACGCTGCTGGACACGCTGGCGGACATGGTAAGCGCCGTGAACCACATCCTGTCCGTCCACGGCTGGCCGCGGCGCACCACAGAGGAGGTGCGGGCCTTCGTGGGCAACGGCGCCCGGCGGCTCATGGAGCGCGCCGTACCGCCGGACGTCACCGGCGGCGCCTTCGAGGCGGTGCTGGCGGAGTACCGGGAGTGGTATCAGGCCCACAACTGCGTGGATACCGCACCCTATCCCGGTATCCCGGCGCTGCTGGACGCGCTGGCTGCCGCGGGGGTAAAAACGGCGGTGGTGTCCAACAAGCCGGACGCCACCACCAAAGCGCTGGCCGCCCGGTTCTTCCCGGGACTGCCCGCCTTCGGACAGCGGGACGATGTACCGCCCAAGCCCGCGCCCGATCTGGTGTTCCGCGCACTGGAGACGCTGGGGGAGGACGCCGCCGACGCCGTCTATGTGGGCGACAGCGAGGTGGATGTGGCCACGGCCCGGAACGCGGGACTGCCGCTGGCGGCGGTAAGCTGGGGCTTCCGGGGCCGTCAGGCGCTGGCAGAGAGCGGCGCGGCGGACATCGTGGACACGGCGGAGCAGCTGCTGGCAAAACTGCTGTAAACCGACGGCGGGAGGATTGACAAACGCCGCAAACAGGTTTATACTGTCTCCTATCGAAAAAGCGATGACGGAGAAGAAGCCGCTGCCAACGGCAGCAGAGAGGGACGCCGCGGCTGAAAGCGTCCCGCCTGACAGCGCGGTCTGTACCACTCCCGAGCGGCCTGCGAGGAGCAGGACGGGTATCTCCCGTTACAGAGATCGAAAGCGACGGCGTATGCCGTAAGCAGGGTGGAACCGTGGAGTAAAGTCACTTTACCTCACCCCTGACACACATCAGGGGTGGGGTTATTTTTATGCCCGCCCCCAACAACAAGGAGGACACGATCATGAGCGAAGAAAACTACACCTTTGAAAACGAGCAGTACCGCAAGACCTACTGGCATACCTGCTCCCACATTCTGGCGCAGGCCGTGAAGCGCCTGTGGCCGGAAGTGAAGCTGGCTATCGGCCCCAGCATCGACAACGGCTTTTACTACGATCTGGACGCACCCTTTGCCTTTACGCCGGAGCATCTGACGGAGATCGAGGCGGAGATGCGCAAAATCTGCAAGGAGAAGCTGAAGCTGGAGCGCTTCGAGCTGCCCCGCGAGGAAGCCCTGAAGTTCATGGAGGAGAAGGAGGAGCCCTACAAGGTGGAGCTCATCAACGACCTGCCCGCCGATGCCCATATCTCCTTCTACAAGCAGGGCGAGTTCGTTGACCTGTGCGCCGGCCCTCATGTGGACTCCACCGGCCGCATCAAGGGCAACGGCATCAAGCTGACCGCCTGCAACGCCGCCTATTGGCGCGGCGACTCCAATCGCCAGACCCTGCAGCGCATCTACGGCGTGGCCTTCCCCAAGAAGGAGGAGCTGGACGCCTATCTTGAGCGCCTGGAGGAGGCCAAGCGCCGCGACCACCGCAAGCTCGGCAAGGAGCTGGGCCTGTTCATGATGGCCGACGAGGGTCCGGGCTTCCCGTTCTTCCTGCCCAAGGGCATGGTGCTGAAAAACACCCTGCTGGACTACTGGCGCCAGTGCCACAAGCGCTACGGCTATGTGGAGATCTCCACGCCCATCATCCTGAATCAGGAGCTGTGGCACCGCAGCGGCCACTGGGATCACTACAAGGACAACATGTATACCACCGTCATCGACGGCGAGGACTACGCCATCAAGCCCATGAACTGCCCCGGCGGCATGCTGGTCTACAAGAGCGAGCCGCACTCCTACCGCGACCTGCCCCTGCGCATGGCGGAGCTGGGCCTTGTCCACCGCCACGAGATGTCCGGCGCGCTGCACGGCCTGTTCCGCGTCCGCTGCTTTACGCAGGACGATGCGCACATCTTCATGACCCCTGCCCAGATGAAGGACGAGATCAAGAACGTTGTGAAGCTGTTCGACGAGATCTATTCCACGTTCGGCCTGTCGTATCAGATCGAGCTGTCCACTATGCCCGACGACCACATGGGCGACGAGAAGGACTGGAGGTTCGCCGAGGATACGCTGCAGGCGGCCATCACCGAGATGGGCAAGGACTTCGTCATCAACGCCGGTGACGGCGCGTTCTACGGCCCGAAGCTGGACTTCCATCTGGCTGATTCGCTGGGCCGCACCTGGCAGTGCGGCACCATCCAGCTGGACTTCCAGATGCCCGAACGCTTTGAGCTGGAGTACATCGGCGAGGACGGCGAGAGGCACCGCCCCGTTATGATCCACCGTGCGCTGCTGGGCTCCATCGAGCGCTTCATTGGCGTTATCACCGAGCACTTTGCCGGTGCGTTCCCCGCGTGGCTGTCTCCGGTGCAGGTCAAGATCCTGCCCGTGACCGACCGCGCCGCCGAGTACGCCAAGTCCGCCGCCGCCCAGCTGGACAGCGGGGGCTTCCGCGTGGAGGTGGACAGCCGCAACGAGAAGGTGGGCAAGAAGATCCGCGAGGCCACGCTGGAGAAGATCCCCTACATGCTGGTGGTGGGCGACCGCGACATGGAGGCGGGCACCGTCTCCGTCCGCACCCGTGCCGGTGAGGATCTGGGCGCCATGTCTCTGACGGACTTTGGCGCCATGCTGCGCGGCGTGGTGGACAGCAAGGCCCGCCAGTAACCGTTTGACAATCTGACAGAAAGAGAAGCATCCCCGCCGGGATGCTTCTCTTTTCACGTTTTGACCGGCAGATTTGCAGGAAATATAAAAAGCTCCTGCAATTTTGCAGGATTACCCTGCAAAACAACGATTTACCATATTATAAGGCGGTGGTGGCGGTATTATAAAATATGCGGCAAATTATAAAAACTGCACAGAAAATGCGGTGCAAATCAGCGCAGAACAGCGGAGGGGGTGTAAAAATGTTTTGCATAAAATGAATTTTTACACATTTTGATATTGCAAAATGAGAACGGGAGCGTTATAATGGCACGGTAAGAATAAAGCCCCTCAAGCGGAGGGGCCGATAAGGAGAGGACTACTATGAAAAAACTGATGAGCATGATCCTTGCCCTGGTCATGGCACTGAGCCTCGTGGCCTGCGGCGACAAGGGCGGCAGCGGCGACACCGCTAAGGCTGAGCATACCGACACCACCACTGTGGCGGTGGGCGCGGTGATCCTGGCCCGTGACGATGTGGCCGAGGACGACGTGTACAACTTCGTGGCCGACATCTTCGACAACGCCGAGTCTCTGGTGACCAGCCACGCCAAGTACGGCGAGCTGAGCCTGGAGTATGGCGCGTCCATCACCTCCGTGCCCTATCACCCCGGCGCTGCCAAGTACTTCGCCGAGAAGGGCTATGAGGTCGCCGCCGTCAAGGACGGCGCCGGCACCGGCGCTTCCCGCACCCTGCGCTTCGTCACCGGCGGCGAGTCCGGCACCTACTACGCCTTCGGCTCCGTCATCGCCCAGCACGCCTCCAACAATGCGGGTGTCAAGGTGGTGGGCCTGTCCGGCAACGGCTCTCAGGCCAACGTGCAGGAGCTGGTGGACGGCACCGCCGACTTCGCGTTCTGCCAGTCCGACGTGATGGCCTACGCCTACAACGGCACCAACCTGTTCAACACCAAGGTGGAGGGCTTCTCCACGGTGGCCGCCCTGTACATGGAGCAGGTGCAGATCGTCACCACCAACCCTGACATCAAGACCGTGGCTGATCTGGCCGGCAAGTCCGTGTCCATCGGCGCTCCCGGCTCCGGCGTGTACTTCAACGCCATCGATGTGCTGAGCGCCTACGGCCTGACTGAGAACGACATCAAGCCCACCTACCAGTCCTTCGGCGACAGCGCCGACGCCCTGAAGAACGGTCAGATCGACGCCGCCTTCATCGTGGCCGGTGCGCCTACCACCGCCGTCACCGATCTGGCCACCACCAAGGACACCTATCTGGTGAGCCTGGACGATGAGCATGTCGCCAAGCTGCTGGAGACTTCCGACTATTACACCAAGACCGTCATCGCCAAGGATGTGTACTTCGGCGACTGATCCTTAACGCGGATTTAGCACTTTTCGAGGCTGCGGCGGGGGTTCCCGCCGTAGCCCTCGCATTATTCTGAACGAATTTGGAGAGAAACGACTATGAGCATAGAGAAGAAAAAGCCGGATACCAGTCCGGCGGCAGGGGCGGATACCGCTGCCGGGGAGGCCACGGATCTGGACGCGGTGATGCGGAAATACGACCGCGAATCCGCCACCCGTATGTGGGAGGGTACGCCCCAGATGGTCATCCGTGTGCTGATGGCCCTGTTCGGCGTATTCTGCATCGTCATGACCCTCTTTTCCAAGGATATGCCGGAGATTCGGCTCACGCTGTTCGTGGGCTGCATCGTGATCATCGGCTTCCTGACCTACCCCGCCAGCAAGCACCATGTGCGGGTGAACTACCTGCCGTGGTACGATATCGTGCTGATGCTGGTGGGCGCGGGCTGCTTCTTCTACTTCGCGCTGAACGCCATGACACTGGTACGGCTGTCCACCCGTATCGAGCCGGTACATGTCATCATCGGTGCTGTGGGCATCCTGATCCTGATGGAGCTGTGCCGCCGCTGCGTGGGCGTACCCATCCTGTGCGTGGCCGGTGTGCTGATCGTCTATGCGTTCATCAACCAGCTGAGCTACGCCGACGGCGTCAACGCCGCCACGCTGTATGACGCGCTGAAGACCATCATCTACAAGCTGTTCTACACCACCTCCGGCGTGATCGGCACACCCATCAACGTGTGCTACACCTATATCGTGCTGTTCATCATCTTCGGCGCGTTCTTGGAGCGCACCGGCATCGCCAACTTCTTCATCAGCTTCGCCAACCGCATCGCCGGCTGGTCAAGCGGCGGCCCAGCCAAGGTAGCCGTCATCAGCTCCGCCCTGTGCGGCATGGTGTCCGGCTCCTCCGTGGGCAACACCGTCACCACCGGCTCCTTCACCATCCCCATGATGAAAAAGACCGGCTATAAGCCGGAGTTCGCCGGGGCCGTGGAGGCTGCCGCCTCCACCGGCGGACAGATCATGCCGCCCATTATGGGCGCTGCCGCCTTCCTGATGGCGGAGTACATGAAGCTGCCCTACGCGGAGGTGGCCGTCAAGGCCATCCTGCCCGCCATCCTGTATTTCACCGGTATTTTTATCGCCGTTCATCTGGAGGCCAAGAAGCTGGGCCTGAAGGGCATCGCCCGTGATGAGCTGCCCGCGTGGAAGCTGCTGGCCCGGGACTGCTACCTCATCATTCCTCTGATCCTGCTGGTGTGGCTGGTGTCCTCCGGCAGCAAGACCATGTCCCACTCCGCCGCCTACTCCATTCTGGCGGCCATCGCCGTGGGCGCGGTGAACTTCTTCCTGCAGGCCAAGCGCGGCGACGAGGACAACGCGCCCCAGTCCGCCGGTAAGGCGCTGGGCACCGCCGGCAAGCGCTCCTTCTTCTCCGCGGTGGAGTCGCTGGAGGCCGGTTCCCGCGGCGCTATCACTGTGGCTGTGGCGTGCAGCATGGCGGGCGTCATCGCCGGCTGCATCACCGTCACCGGTCTTGCGTCCATCCTCATCAACGCCATCGTCCAGCTGGCCGGCAACGCCACCATCATCGGCCTGGTGCTGACCATGCTGTGCTGCATCGTGCTGGGCATGGGCGTGCCCACCACCGCCAACTACTGCATCATGGCCTCCACCTGCGCCCCCATCCTGATCCAGCTGGGATTCCCTGTGGTGGCTGCCCACTTCTTCGTGTTCTACTTCGGTATCGTGGCCGACATTACCCCGCCGGTGGCGCTGGCGGCTTACGCCGGCTCGGCTATCGCCAAGTCCGACCCCATGAAAACGGGCATCAATGCCACAAAGCTGGCCATTGCGGCCTTCATCGTTCCCTACATCTTTGCCTACAGCCCGGCGCTGCTCTTTGAGAACATCTCCGGCTGGTGGGAGGTGGCGCAGATCTGCGTCAGCGCGCTGCTGGGCATCTTCGGCATCGCGGCGGCGCTCAACGGCCATCTGTACAAGAAGGTGGTATGGCCTCTGCGTATCCTGTTGGTGGTGGGCGGTCTGGGCATGATGATCCCCGGCACCATCACCGATCTGGCAGGCCTGGTGCTGGTGGGCGCCATCGTCGCGTACCAATACCTGTCCAGCAAGCGTGTCAGCGCTTCGACGGCAGCGTAATAGTCCTCTCCAAAAGCAAGTAAGGCGTCCGGCGGAGCCGGACGCCTTACTTGTTATTGTTTCCCGGCGGGTAAATTGTTGCACAGCGAAATTGTGCAAAATGACAACATCTTTCTGCGCACGGCGCAGGCAAACTTTTGAAAAGTGAAAAAATGTGTCGAAAAGAAATTCTTTTCCAAAAGCGGGAGAATTTTTTCTTTTTGTGCGGATAAAGTTGCATAAAAATTTTTTACAAAGAAATGGTAAGTATTTTTGACCATATAAAAATGACGGAATTCTGTCAAGCGAAAACTTTGAAACGAGAAAAATGCGTATAAAAAAGAAAGAATGCCGTCTATTTATGCGAAAAAAGTTGTGGGCAAAATGACGGTACAAAAACCACATTTTTTTAGCACACTACAAAATCAGTATGAAAATTTGACGGGAAAATGGAAATTTTTTATAATATCAGGCGGAACAAAAAAGTGAATATCCCCTGCAGCAGGGGGAGGAAAGAGGAAAACACACATGGAAAAGTATCTCGTACTTGCCACATTTGTTGGCTCCGTCATCGCGCTTCTGTTTGCGCTGTTCACGGGGAAGCGGGTGCTGCGCTTCGAGGAGGGCACTCCTCTGATGAGCAAGATCTCCCGCTCCATCCGTGAGGGCGCCAACGCCTACCTGCGGCGGCAGTACACCGTCGTTGGTATCTTCTTCGCCTGCATGATCGTGGTGCTGTGCATCATGGCCGCCTGCAAGCTGCTGACGTGGTTCGTGCCCTTCGCCTTCCTGACCGGCGGCTTCTTCTCCGGTCTCAGCGGCTTCGTGGGCATGCGTATCGCCACCAAGGCCAACTGCCGTACCGCCAACGCCTGCCGCGACGGCCTGAACAAGGGCCTGCGGGTGGCGTTCTCCGCCGGCTCCGTCATGGGCTTCACCGTGGTGGGTCTGGGCCTGTTTGACATCTCCGTATGGTTCATGCTGCTGCGCTTCGTGTTCAAGCTGGAGGCGGCTGACATCACCAGCGCCATGCTGACCTTCGGTATGGGCGCCAGCTCCATGGCGCTGTTCGCCCGCGTGGGCGGCGGCATCTTCACCAAGGCTGCCGACGTGGGCGCCGATCTGGTGGGCAAGGTGGAAGCCGGTATCCCCGAGGATGACCCCCGCAACCCCGCCGTTATCGCCGACAACGTGGGCGATAACGTGGGCGATGTGGCCGGTATGGGCGCCGACCTGTACGAGTCCTATGTCGGCTCCATCATCTCCGCCTCCGCGCTGGGCGTGGCCGCCTTCTCCGATCAGGCCTTCAAGGCCATGGCCATCCCCATGGTCATGGCGGCGGTGGGCATCCTCTGCTCCATCATCGGCTCCTTCTTCGTCAAGACCGAGGAGAACGCCGACCAGCGCACCCTGCTGAAGGCGCTGTCCCGGGGCACCAACCTGTCCGCCATCCTCATTGCCATCATTTCGTTCTTCCTGGTCTGGGCCATGCTGGGTCTGGCGCACTGGGGTCTGTATGTGGCCATCCTGTCCGGCCTGGTGGCCGGTGTGCTCATCGGCAAGGCCACGGAGTATTACACCTCCGACACCTATAAGCCCACGCAGGAGCTGAGCGGCAAGAGCCAGACCGGCTCCGCCACCATCATCATCGGCGGTCTGGGTCTGGGCATGCTGTCCACCGCGATGCCCATCATCATCGTGGCCGTCTGCATTCTGCTGGCCTTCTTCCTGTCCGGCGGCGGCACTGACGCAAGCATGGGTCTGTACGGCATCGCGCTGGCCGCCGTGGGTATGCTGAGTACGCTGGGCATCACGCTGGCGACGGACGCCTACGGCCCCGTGGCCGACAATGCCGGCGGCATCGCCGAGATGGCCGGTCTGGATCCTGAGGTGCGCAAGCGCACCGATGCGCTGGACTCTCTGGGCAACACCACCGCCGCCACCGGCAAGGGCTTCGCCATCGGCTCCGCCGCCCTGACCGCGCTGGCCCTCATGGCCTCCTACATCGAGAAGGTCAAGGAGGTGGGCGTTGCCGAGGTCACGTTCAACGACTTCTCCCTGATGAACCCGCTGGTGCTGACGGGCCTGTTCATCGGAGCCTGCCTGCCCTTCGTGTTTGCCGCGCTGACTATGAATTCTGTGGGCCGCGCCGCCCAGAGCGTGGTGCTGGAGGTACGCCGCCAGTTCCGCGAGATCACCGGTCTGATGGAAGGCAAAGCCGACCCCGACTACGCACGCTGCGTGGATCTGTGCACTAAGGCCAGCCTGAAGGAGATGGTGCTGCCCACCGTCATCGCGGTGGTGACGCCCATCGTTGTGGGTATGGTGCTGGGCTATAAGGGTGTTGTGGGCCTGCTGGCCGGCGCCACCGTCACCGGCTTCCTGATGGCCATCTACATGGCCAACGCAGGCGGCGCATGGGACAACGCCAAGAAGTACATCGAGGCGGGCAACTTCGGCGGCAAGGGCAGCGAGTGCCACAAGGCCGGCGTGGTGGGCGACACCGTGGGCGATCCCTTCAAGGACACCTCCGGCCCCGCCATCAACATCCTGATCAAGCTGCTGAGCATGGTATCCATCGTGTTCGCCGGCCTGATCGTCAACTACTCCCTTCTGTAAAGTCCCCCAAAGCGATAGAGAACAGCAGAACGCCCGGCCGCAGGCCGGGCGTTCTGCTGTTCCGGGGGGCGGAAGAAAAGGAACACAGCCGCAGATATCGGAGGGAAGGAAAGTGTGAAAGGGAACCGTCAGGGTTCCCTTTCGCGTTCAGTCACCCGCCGCGGCGGGCAAAATGGCAGAATAAAATGCTGCGGTTATTTTGCCGTTCTGCTGTTTGTTTTTTTCAGCAAAGCGCTTCCAGATTGCCTCTGAACAGCGCGTCGTTGACCTCCGGCAGCGTCAGCCGGTGGCTCAAGCCGTAGATCAGGATGGCGTCCCGCCGATCCCGCGGGTACAGCGGCGCATGGTGGGCGTGCTGCAAAAGCCGCTGCGCCTCCTCCACCTCCACGCTCAGGCCGAAGCACAGGCACAGCAGGCGGTTGCGGGAGGGGCAGCGCCGCCCGGAGAATACCTGATGCAGATAGACCTCGCTGATGCCGGAGCTTTTGGCCAGCGTGGTCTTGGCCATGCTTCGCTCCTCGAACAGGCGCTGCAGGGCGTCCGTCAGACCGTCCTCCCGGAAGCTGGCGTCGTTTTCCGTGAGCACGCGGTGCAGGTCGTTGGTGTCCATCAGCTCCTGCAGGAGCTGGTTGGTGTTTTTACGCGTCATATCATATGCCGTCCTTATATCTGTTTTTTTCCTATTGTAGACAAAATTTTCCACAAAAACAATATGCGGGCTGCATAGTCCGACGCTTTTTTTGCATTTTCCGCGCCGCCGCCTTTACAGCGCGGCCCGGAGCGGCTATACTGAGAGAGCTAATGAGGGAGGGATGTCTGTGTATCAGGAGCTGCTGCGGGCCGTGACGGCCTACTTTGACGAAGTCAGGGTGCTCAAGCGCGGGGCGCGGGGCACCGTGACGCTGCTGCGCCACCGGGAGACGGGGAAGCGGTATGTGTTCCGCCAGTTCGACGGCCGTGCCGACGTGTACCGCCGCCTGCTGACGGTGTCCTGCCCCTATCTGCCCCGGGTGGAGGAGGTGGCCGAGTCCGATGGCCGTGTGGCCGTGCTGGAGGAGTATGTGCAGGGCGACACGCTGCTGTACCTGCTGGAGGGCGGCCTGCTGGACTGGGAGGAGGCCCGGAAGGTAGCGGCAGACATCTGCGCCGCACTTTGGGTGCTGCACAGCATGGGCGCGGTACACCGCGATGTGAAGGACAGCAACGTGATCCTGCGGGGCAGCGACGCGGTGCTCATCGACTTCGACGCCTCCCGCCTTGTCAAGCCGGAGCGTCCCACCGATACGGTGATCCTGGGCACCACCGGCTACGCCGCGCCGGAGCAGTTCGGCATGTCCCAGACCGATGGACGGGCGGACATCTACTCGCTGGGCGTGCTGCTGAACGTGATGCTGACGGGGCAGCACCCCTCCCGTTGTCTGGCGGCGGGCCACGCGGGCCGGATTGTCCGGCGCTGTACCATGATGAACCCAGATCAGCGGTTCCGGGATGTGTTGGAGCTGCGGGACGCCTTGTGAGGAGAGCATGAGTAGGAAGAAGTATTGTATCCGGTGTGGAGAACCGCTGCCGCTGGAGGCGTCGTTCTGTCCGCGCTGCACCGCCAGTCAGATGGCGCGGCAGTCCGTGGAGCCGCCCCGCGCTGGGGGGAGGAGGCGGCGCACCGCGTGGCTGTGCGGCGCAGCGGCTCTTGTGCTGGCGGCGGCGCTGACCGGTGGGCTGCTGCTCCGACCGGACGAGCCGGTACCGGAGGAGGACACCCAGCCCTCCGGGCTGTCAGGCACCCTGCAGGAGGACACCTGCCAGACGTATTACGAGGGGGCGGACGGGCGGCTATACCATGTATTCGCCTGCTTCAGCCCCCAGCTCGACGGCGGCGCTTTCCCGGCCAGCCACCGCGAGGAGCTGCTGCCGGCGGATGAGCCGGGTACCAGTCCGCTGTGCCTGTTCGTGGAGGATGCGGAGGATCGCGCCGCGGACGTGCGGGACGCCTTCCGGGAACTGCTGCGCGGCCACACGGTGGAGGCCGTGGCTGCCGAGGGCAGCGACGCCTGCGTGATCCACGAGGAGACGGACGGCTACGGCGATGCCGGGGCGCTGCTGGCCCACGAGCATCAGGTGACAAGCGCCTGCACCTACAACGACATCATCTGGACGCTGTACATGAAAAACGGCGACGAGATCACTCTGCGGCAGGTCATCGAGTGCAGCGAGAAGCCCCAGAAGACCGTAAGCTGGGAGGATACGCCGCTGGACACTGCGGCGGAGCTGCAGGCGTTGCTGGACGCGGAAACGGAAAGCCTGAGCAATGAGACGAGTCTGATCGTCCAGCTGCCCCATGTCACCTATACCGAGCCGCTGAGCATCCGGCGGCCCGTGACGCTGCTGGCCCACGCCGACGGCACGGAGTTCAGCGCGCCCATCACGGTGGCGCGCATGCCCGAAAGCCGGTTGACGGACATCCATGTGACGCTGGAGGGGCTGCGCATCCAGAATCCCGGCGAGATGGCGGGCGCCGGCGTCACGGCCATGGCACCCACCTATCTGACCCGGTGCCGGATCGGCGGCTGGGAACAGGGCGCGGTGGCGGCGGACGGCGGCTGGATCTGGGTGCAGCGCAGCGACTTTATACGCAACGGTACGGCGCTGTGCATCGACACCACGCAGAGCTCCTCGTGGGGCGGCAATCTGCGGAGCGGCAATTTCATCCGCAACGGGACGGCCATTGAGGCCCTGCGCCTGCCGGGGGATTGGATGACCCTGTATGTGTCTAACAGCACCTTCAACGAGAACGAAGCGCTGCTGGCCGGCCCTGCCGCGTCCCAGATCCTGCTGGAGGACACCTGCTTCGTCCGGTAGATGGGATTACAAAAGAGAGGTGACGCAAGGCGTCACCTCTCTTTTCGTACGGGTAGAGTCACTGGGCGGCGGGGGCGGACGCTATTTTTTCAACAGCTCCCGCCGGGCCCGCCAGTCGGGGAGGTATCGCTCCACCTCCGCATAGAACGCCGGGGAGTGGTCGTGGTGGCGGATGTGGGCCAACTCATGTACCACCACATATTCGATGGCCGCCGGTGGGCAGTCCATCAGGTACAGAGAGAAGCTGAGACGGTTTTTCCCGGAGCAGCTGCCGTAGCGGGTGCGGGCGGCGGTGATGGTGACGGCGGCGGGCTGCACGCCCATGCGCTGCGCCCAATAGGCCACGCGCCCCGGCAGCACCGCTTTGGCCTGCTGCCGCCATGCTTCGAGCTGCTGCGGCGCGGGGGCCGGGTGGGCCGCCAGATATGCCTGCCGCCGAGCCATGTGCGTGGCCAGCCAGTCCCGGTGGGTATCCACGAACCGGGCGATATCCGTGTCCGAGGCGCGGAGCGGCGCACGCACCAGCGCCGTGCCCTCCCGCGTTACCTCCAGCGCCATGGTGCGGCGGCGGGAGCGGCGCACCGTGTAGTCCGGTATCATGCGCCCTCCACCGGCAGGAAGCGGGGGCCGTGATAGCCGTCCCGCTCCACCTGCTCCGCCCACATGGCGGCGGGGCGCACCCACAGGCCGCCGTCGCCGTACAGGGCGCGGTACACCACCATCTCCTCCAGCGTTTCGGAGTGGCGGGCCGTGCCGATGACCTCGTATTCGTTTCCCTTGAAGTGGCGGTAGCGCCCAGGCTTTACAGTTGACATAATGCACCTCCGCAGACAGAACTTGCATTGTACGCCCCATCATTATATACTATGGTGCGGCAGAAGTAAACGGGAGGGATGTCTGATGCGAAGTATTTGTCTGCGACTGCGGCGGGGCGACGACCTGCTGCTGTCCATCCGCCGTCTGGCAGAGCGGGAGGGCCTGCGGTGCGCCGCAGTGCTGTCCGGCGTGGGCTGCGTCACGGAGGCCCGCGTGCGGGACGCCTCCGGCGTCACGGTGCGGCATATCGCCCAGCCCTGCGAGATCGTGTCCCTCAACGGCACGGTCAGCGCGGCGCGGTGCCACCTGCATATCGCCCTGTCGCGGGAGGACATGACCACGCTGGGCGGTCATCTGATGGAGGGAACGGTGGTCAACACCACCTGCGAGCTGGTGCTGCTGGAGCTGGACGGCTGGCGCTGCGGCGTGGAGCAGGACGCGGAAACAGGCTACGACGAGATCGTATTTCAGGAGGAAGCATGAAAAATACCACACTGTGCTATATCGAAAATCCGCAGGGGGAGTACCTGATGCTCCACCGGGTGAAGAAGGAGAACGACCTGAACCACGACAAGTGGATCGGCGTGGGCGGCAAGTGCGAGGAGGGGGAGAGTCCCGAGGAGTGCATCTGCCGGGAGACACTGGAGGAGACGGGGCTGACCCTGACGGACTACCGCTACCGGGGTGTTATCACCTTTGTGTCAGACGAGTGGGAGGGGGAGTACATGCACCTATTCACCGCCACCGGCTGGACAGGGGACATCCACGAGTGCAATGAGGGCGTGCTGGAGTGGCTGCACAAGGACGCGCTGGCGGCACTGCCCCAGTGGGCGGGGGACAGGATCTTCCTCGACCTGATCCGCCGGGCGGACACGCCGTTTTTCTCCCTGAAGCTGCAGTACCGGGGTGAGACGCTGGTCTACGCCGCGCTGGACGGAAAGGAGCTGGCGGTATGATCCTTGTCAGTGCGTGTCTGCTGGGCTGTGCCTGCCGCTACGACGGCAGGAGCAAGGGCCATCCGCTGGCACAGGAGCTGGCCCGGCGGGGGCTGGCGGTGCCGGTGTGTCCCGAGCAGCTGGGTGGACTGGCCACGCCCCGGGCGCCCTCCGAGCAGCGGGAGGGCCGGGTGGTCAGCGCCGCCGGGGACGATGTGACCGCCCAGTACCGCCGGGGCGCGGAGGAAACGCTGCGTCTGGCGAGACTGTACGGCTGCGTCGTTGCCGTGCTGAAGGAGCGCAGCCCCTCCTGCGGCAGCGGGCAGGTCTACGACGGCACGTTCAGCGGTACGCTGACGGCGGGCTGGGGCACGGCGGCGGCTCTGCTGCGGGACAGCGGCGTTCGGGTGCTGGGGGAGAGCGAGCTGGAGCAGCTCCTCCGGGAGCTGGGCGTCACAAGATAGGAACGATTTGGCACGGGGGACGCACAGCGGGTGCGTCTCTTGTGATTTTCACAAGAAAAACTGTATTTTCTCTGTGCGTTTCGGCAAAAATACGAAAATCCATTGACATTGGGCCGGAAAGTTGGTAGGATAGCACCGTAGAAAGGGCGGTAACGTTTCCGGTAATGTTTCCGGTAATGTTTCCGGGTTCACCGCGTTTCTGTATAATGTGACAGGAAGGGACACCGGCATGACGATCAAGGACATCGCAAAACAGTGCAGCGTCAGTGTCAGCACCGTATCCCGCGTGCTGAATGACCGTCCGGACGTCAGCGACGATGTACGCCGGAAGGTACGGGCTGCCATCAAGGACAGCAACTATATCCCCAACAACAGCGCCCGCGATCTGGTGCGTACCAAATCCGAGGCCATCGGCCTTGTGGTGCGCGGCGTGTCCAATCCGTTCTACACGGACATCATCCAGGCCATCGAGAACACCGTCACCGATGCGGGCTTCTCGCTGGTGATGCAGCAGATCCCCTCCTGCGCCGACGAGGTGCAGCGGGCCGCCGTTATGGAGCGGGAAAAGCGTCTGCGGGGCATCATCTTTCTGGGCGGGCGCTTCGACTACACCCCCGGCGATCTGGCCATGCTGAACGTGCCCTTCGTGTGCTGCTCCTACTCCAACCAGTACGGCACCCTGCGGGTGGGCGAGTATTCCGCCGTGTCCATCGCCGACGAGGAGACGGCGCGGCAGGCCGTGGATCACCTGTATGACCATGGGCACCGGCGCATCGCGGCGCTGATCTGTCGGGAGGACGACCAGTCCATCAGCCAGCTGCGCTATCAGGGCTACCGCAAGGCGCTGGAGAGCCACGGCATTCCGCTGGACGAGGATCTGGTCATGTGTACCGGCACCTTCGATATCCGGGACGCCTACGAGGCTGTCAGCCGGAGGCTGCGGCAGGGCGCGGACTTTACGGCACTGTTCGCCATCGCGGACTCCATGGCCATCGGCGCCATGCGGGCGCTGCGGGACGCGGGACGCCGGGTGCCGGAGGACTGCTCCGTCATCGCCATCGACGGGCTGGAGCTGTCGGCCTACATCGAGCCGCCGCTGACTACCCTGTGCCAGCCCATGGAGGAGATGGGACGGCGCAGTGCCCAGATCCTGCTGGGCATGCTGCGGGGACACGGCAGCCACTGCTGCGAGGTGCTGCCCACCCAGCTGCGGGAGGGCGGCTCCGTGCGGAGCGTCTGATCTGGTTTTTGCGCCGGAAACGGCGTGAAAATAAATTTGTTAAAGGAGTAATCTCAAATGAAGAAGTTTCTTGCAATGATTCTGGCTCTCGTGATGGCCCTGTCTCTGGTGGCCTGCGGCGAGCAGAAGCAGCCCGATGCCGACCCCAACGAGGGCGGCGACGCTGCCGCTACCGGCAGCGTGTACTATCTGAACTTCAAGCCCGAATCCGATGCTGCCTGGCAGACCGTTGCCGCCGCTTACACCGCGGAGACCGGCGTGCCCGTCAAGGTCGTCACCGCCGCTTCCGGCCAGTACGACACCACGCTGACCGCCGAGATGGACAAGGACGCCGCTCCCACCATGTTCCAGGTGGGCAATTTGGGCGCTGTCAACAGCTACGGCGAGTTCTGCTACAATCTGGAGGGTACCGATGTGTACAACCAGATGACCACCCATGACTTTGATCTGAAGAACGCCGACGGCGAGACCGTTTCCATCGGTTATTGCTACGAGGCCTTTGGCATCATCGTCAACAAGGCGCTGCTGGAGAAGGCCGGTCACTCTCTGGACGAGATCACCAACTTCGAGTCCCTGAAGGCCGTTGCCGATGACATCCACGCCCGCGCCGCTGAGCTGGGCTTCGATGCCTTCACCTCCGCCGGTCTGGACGGCTCCTCCTCTTGGCGTTTCTCCGGCCATCTGGCCAATATGCCCCTGTTCTACGAGTTCCGCGATGACAATGTGACCGCGCAGCCCGCCACCATCAAGGGCACCTATCTGGATAACTACAAGGCGATCTGGGATCTGTACATCACTGACTCCGCCACCACCGGCGCTGCCCTGCTGTCTGCCACCGGCGACCAGGCTGAGGCTGAGTTCGGCGAGGGCAAGGCCGTGTTCTATCAGAACGGCACTTGGGAGTTCAGCAACCTGACCTCCGCGGAGAAGTTCGGCATGAACGCTGACGATCTGGCCATGATTCCCATCTACTGTGGTGTGGACGGCGAGGAGAAGGCCGGCCTGTGCTGCGGCACCGAGAACTGCTGGGCTGTGAACAAGAACGCCTCCGAGGCGGACATCAAGGCCACTCTGGACTTCATGAACTGGGTCGTCACCTCTGACGCTGGCACCACCATGCTGGCCGAACAGTTTGGCCCCTGCCCCTTCAAGAACGCCAAGACCCCCGAGAACGTGTTCTTCGCACAGGCCAACGAGTATGTTGCCAACGGCAACTACACCGTCACCTGGGCGTTCAACTGGACTCCCGCTGTTGACGATTGGCGTGCCGCCGTGGTGGACGCTCTGAGCCAGTACACCACCGGTAACGGCAGCTGGGACAACGTCAAGACTGCTTTCGTGGAGGGCTGGGCCACCCAGTACGCCAACGAGCACTAAGCTTTGCGTGTCTGACTGACGAAAAACATAAGAAGCAGGCGGGGCGGGCGTAATCGCCCGCCCCGCCTGTACAATCTCTGTGGTGGCGTGAGCTGTTGGCCGAACTGCTTCGGGCAAGAGCTTTCGCCATGACAATAAAAGCGGAACAGGAGTGAAAGAATGAAGCGATTACACAGAAAGCGGGACGCGGCCGCCCTCAGCAGCCGCCTGATCCGCCGGCCCATTCAACGGATGGTGTGGCTGTTTCTGCTGCCCACCTTCGCCGCCTTTTGCATCGGTTTTTTGTACCCCTTCCTGAAGGGCGCGTTTTTGTCCTTTTGTAAGTTCAAGCTGACCAGCCAGTGGACGTGGGTGGGCTTTACCAACTATGTGAAGGCCTTCTCAGACAGCAGCTTCCTCCACGCCTTCTGGTACACGGCGCTGTTCGCCTTCGTATCGGTGCTGTTTATCAACGTGCTGGCCTTTACGGTGGCGTATTTCCTGACAAAGGGCATCAAGGGCTCCAACCTGTTCCGCACGGTGTTCTTCATGCCCAACCTCATCGGCGGCATCGTACTGGGCTATATCTGGTCGATGATCTTCGACGGCATTCTGGTGAAGTACAACACCTCCGTGGTGCTGGAGAGCAGGTACGGCTTCTGGGGCCTGATCATCCTGATGTGCTGGCAGCAGGTGGGCTATATGATGATCATTTATATCGCCGGATTGCAGTCCATTCCGGAGGATATGCTGGAGGCCGCCCGCATCGACGGCGCCAACAGCTGGCAGCTGCTGTGGAAGGTCACCATCCCCAATATGATGAGCTCCTTCACCATCTGCATCTTCCTGACCCTGACCAACGGCTTCAAGCTGTTTGATCAGAACCTGGCCCTTACCGGCGGCCGTCCGTTCCTGCAGCAGCCGGACGGCAGCGTGATCAAGACCACGGAGATGCTGGCCCTGAACATCTACAACGCATTTTACTCCGGCGGCGGCAACAACCGCGGCGTGGGGCAGGCCAAGGCTGTGGTGTTCTTCATCCTCGTGGCCGTCATCGGACTTATCCAACTCCAGTCCACCCGTAAAAAGGAGGTGCAGCAGTAATGCAGACCAGTCTTGCCAAGAAGCACGAGCATGGAAAGATGGCGCTGACCGTGGCATTCGCCGTGATCTGCATCATCTATGTGCTGCCCATCCTCATCGTGCTGATGAACTCCTTCAAGAGCAACGCCGCCGTGAACACGGAGACGTTCGCCTTCCCCAACGAGGACAGCTTCGTGGGGGTGCAGAACTATATCAAGGGCATGACCTTCGGCAACTACCCGTTCATCAAGGCCGTGCTCTACAGCCTGTTCATCACCCTTGCGTCCTCGGCTCTGATCCTGCTGTGTACGTCTATGGCAGCGTGGTATGTCTCCCGCGTGGGCAGTCTGGTCAGCAAGGTCGTGTACTACCTTTGCGTGTTCTCCATGGTGGTGCCGTTCCAGATGGTGATGTTCACCCTGTCCCGTACCGCCAACAAGCTGCATCTGGACACGCCATGGACCATCCCGGTGGTGTATCTGGGCTTCGGCGCGGGCCTCGCGGTGTTCATGTTCTCCGGCTTCGTGAAATCCATCCCGCTGGAGATCGAGGAGGCCGCCGTCATCGACGGCTGCGGCCCGCTGCGCACCTTCTTCCTGGTGGTGCTGCCTATGATGAAGCCGACGTTCATCTCCGTGGGCGTGCTGGAGATCATGTGGGTGTGGAACGACTTCCTGCTGCCGTATCTGGTACTCGACCGCACCAAGTATATGACCATCCCCATCGTCATCCAACATCTGAAGGGCAGCTACGGTCAGGTGGATATGGGCGCCACCATGGCGCTGATCCTGCTGAGTATCCTGCCGGTCATCGTCTTCTACCTGCTGTGCCAGAAGCACATCATCAAGGGCGTGGCCGCCGGCGCTGTCAAGGGCTGACGTGCGATATTGCTTACTGCGGGGCGGGCCTTTCGCCCGCCCCGTTCCATTCTCAATAGAAGGTGACATGCTGCTATGAAACGTTCCAGTGGTATTTTAATGGCCGTCTCCTCCCTGCCTTCCCCCTACGGGATCGGCACGCTGGGGCAGGCGGCATACGATTTCGCGGATTTCCTCCATGCGGCGGGCCAGCACTACTGGCAGATGCTGCCGCTGGGGCCTACCAGCTACGGCGATTCGCCGTACCAGAGCTTTTCGGCCTACGCCGGAAACCCCTACTACATTGACCCCGACCTGCTGATCGCCGACGGGCTGCTGACCAAGTCCGAGTGCAGCCGGTGCAAGTGGGGCAGCGATCCCCGCTACGTGGATTACGGTCGTATCTATGAAAAGCGGTTCGACCTGCTGCACAAGGCCTATAAGCGGGGCTGGCAGCGGGACAGCGAGGATGTGGCCGCCTTCGCGGCGGAGAACAGCCGCTGGCTGCCGGACTACGCCCTGTTTATGGCCTGCAAGCGCTATTTCGGTATGAAGGCGTGGACGGAGTGGCCCGATGATATCCGTCTGCGGCAGGACGGCGCGGTGGAGAAGTACCGCACGCTGCTGCAGGAGGACGTGGAGTTCTTCGTCTACCTGCAATATCTGTTCTTCCGCCAGTGGAACCGGCTGCGGGACTACGTCCACGCGCAGGGCATCCGTATCATCGGCGATCTGCCCATCTATGTGGCTATGGACTCCGCCGATGTGTGGGCGGAGACGGAATTCTTCCAGCTGGACGAGACGCTGATTCCCAAGGCCGTGTCCGGCGTGCCGCCAGACTATTTCAGTGCCGACGGCCAGCTGTGGGGCAATCCTCTGTACGATTGGGAGCATATGCGGGAGGACGGCTTCGGCTGGTGGATACGCCGCATCGATGGCGCCGGTAAGCTGTACGACATCATCCGCATCGACCATTTCCGGGGCTTTGAGAGCTATTGGGCGGTGCCATACGGCGAGACAACGGCGAAAAACGGCAGGTGGGTGGCAGGCCCGGGCATGGATCTGGTGGATCGGCTCAACGGCTGGTTCCCTCAGCTGGCGTTCATCGCCGAGGATCTGGGCTACCCCACGCCCGGCGTCCAGCAGCTGCTGCACGACTCCGGCTGGCCCGGCATGAAGGTGCTGGAGTTCGCCTTTGACTCCCGCGACACCAGCAACTATCTGCCTCACACCTACACGGAGCACTGCATATGCTACACCGGCACCCACGACAACAGCCCCCTGGCACTGTGGCGGCAGGAGGCCAAGCCAGAGGACATCGCCTATGCCGAGGCGTATCTGGCGCTGACGGAGCAGGAGGGCTTCCACTGGGGCGTCATCCGGGGCGGCATGAGCAGCGTGGCAGAGCTGTTCGTAGCCCAGATGCAGGACTATCTGGGCCTTGGCGCGGGCCACCGCATGAACACCCCCGGTACGCAGGGAGGCAACTGGCAGTGGCGTCTGCTGCCCGGCGAGCTGACACCGGCGCTGGCGGAGAAGATCCGCCGCATGACCGTGCTGTACGGCCGCGCCGACCGTCCGGCGGAGCCGAAGGAAAAGGCTGAATAAACGACATCCGCCGCCTGCTTCTGCGGGCGGCGGATGCTTTGCTGCCCGTATCCGGGGGTGTGCCCCGGCATACACAAAAAAGGAACAGGCCCGGCGGGCCTGTTCCTTTTTTGTGTATGTGCGCCGTCTCTTAATAGCTGCCCAGATCGGCGCTGGCGTCGCCCTCGACGCTCTTGCCGAACTCGTAGTCGTTGCCGGGCAGGATGGCATTCAGGATAACGCCGGCCAGCGCGGCGATGGCCAGGCCGGTCAGGGTGATATCAGCGCTGCCCACGGTGAAGGTGATGCCGCCGGTAGAGGCAAAGCCCAGACCGCAGACGAAGATGACCGCGGCGATGATGAGGTTGCGGGACTTGGTGAGATCCACCCGGTTCTCCACCACATTGCGGACGCCGACGGCGGAGATCATACCGTAGAGGACGAAGCTGACGCCGCCCACGATGGCGGTGGGGATGGAGTTGACCAGCGCGTCGAACTTGGGGGAGAAGCTGAGGATGATGGCGTAGATGGCGGCGATGCGGATGACCCGGGGATCGTACACGCGGCTCAGGGCCAGCACACCGGTGTTCTCGCCGTAGGTGGTGTTGGCGGGGCCGCCGAACATACCGGCGAAGGCGGTAGCCAGACCGTCACCCAGCAGGGTACGGTGCAGGCCGGGATCCTCGATGAAGTTCTTGCCGGTGGTGGAGGAGATGGCGGAGACATCACCGATGTGCTCCATCATGGCGGCGATGGCGATGGGGGCCATCACCAGAATGGAGGTGATGTCGAACTTGGCGATGACGAACTGCTGCAGGCCCAGGAAACCGGCATTGTGGACTTCGGTGAAGTTGATCAGGGGCTGCATCACGCCGTCGGCGTCAGGCAGCTGTGCGCCGCAGGCAGTGGCGATCAGAGCCACGATGTAGCTGCCCACCACACCCAGCAGGATGGGGATGATCTTGATCATGCCCTTGCCCCAGATGTTGGCCACGATGATGATGGCGATGGCCACCAGCGCCAGCCACCAGCAGCTGGAGGCGTTGGTCACGGCGGTGCCGGACAGGTTCAGGCCGATGAGGATGATGATGGGCCCGGTGACGATGGGGGGGAAGAAGCGCATGACCTTCTTGGCGCCCACCAGCTTGAACAGCAGGGCCAGCACCAGATACAGCAGGCCGGCCACCACCACGCCGCCCAGCGCGTAGGGCAGCTTCTCCTCGCCGGTCATGGCGGCGAACTTGCCGCTGTCAAGGCTGGCGACGGCCTGGAAGCCGCCCAGGAAGGCGAAGGAGGAGCCCAGGAAGGCGGGCACCTTCATCTTGGTGCAGACGTGGAACAGCAGGGTGCCGATACCGGCGAACAGCAGGGTGGTCTGGATGGACAGGGGCAGGCCGTAGCGGCTGACCAGAATGGGTACCAGCACCGTGGCGCCGAACATGGCGAACAGGTGCTGCAGGCCCAGCAGCAGCATCCGGGGCGTGCCCAGTTCTCTGGCGTCGTAGATGGCGTCGTGTCCGAGTTTTTTGTTCATGTGACGATTCCTCTCTTTCTTCATCCGTTTATTTCCAGTTACTTACCAACACAAAAAAACGACCGGTGAAAAAATCACCGGTCAAAGGAAACAATATCAGAAATGGAAACAGTGGGAGCGTCCGTCCGCTTTTTCGTCGTGATCTTGCAGGTCATGGCCGTCCCTCCTCTCATTTTCTTGCCTATTATACGGGCCAGCTACGGAAAAAGCAATACATTTCTGCGCCAAGAAACTGCCAAAAAACCGTCGGTTTCTTTGACATATCTCACAAATCTATTTCCCCGGCTAATGCCTGCTATCAGGGGGTATCGCTCTTTACAGGCTTGCCGAATCGTGGTAACATTACGGGAAAAAGGAGGCGCTGCCATGGACATCCCGGTATACCAGTATGATATGCTGGACTCCACCAACACCCAGTGCCGCCGTCTGGCGGCGGAGGGCGTTATGGACGCCGTGGTGACGGCGGACTGCCAGACGGCGGGCCGGGGCCGCATGGGCCGCAGCTTCCAGTCCCCTCCGGGGCTGGGGCTGTACCTGTCCGTGCTGTGGCGTACCGGCCTGCGCACCGACACGCTGCCTATGGTGACGCCGCTGGCGGCGGTGGCCGTGTGCCGTGCCGTTGAGCGGGTCTGCGGTCTGCGCTGCGGTATCAAGTGGCCCAACGATTTGGTGCTGGGCGGGCGGAAGGTCTGCGGCATCCTGACGGAATCGTCGTTCCGCCCCGACGGTGTGCCGGACTGGGTCATCGTAGGTATTGGTGTCAACGTGTCCCAGACCGCTGCCGATTTCTCCCCCGATGTGGCGGGTATGGCCACGTCCCTCCGGGCGGAGGCGGGGCACGCGGTGTCCCGGGATGAGCTGGCCCGGGCGCTGATGGGCGAGCTGACTGACCTGCATGACCGGGCGCTGCCGGACCCCGCCCTGTGGCGGGCGGACTACTGTGCGCGCTGCGTCAGCATCGGGCAGCGGGTGCGGCTGGTGCGCGGCGGCACGGCATGCGAAGCGGCGGCGGAGGGCATCGACCCGCGCTATGGCCTGACGGTGCGGTACGACGACGGCACGGTGGAGACGCTGTACGGCGGCGAGGTGTCTGTCCGGGGACTTTACGGATATTCTGAATGAGGTGATCTTGTGAAATTACTGTGGGAGCTGTTTCTCACCTTTGCCAAGGTGGGGGTCATGACATTCGGCGGCGGCATGGCCATGCTGCCCATTCTCCAACGGGAGGTGGTGGAGAACAAGGGCTGGGTCACCGATGAGGAGCTGGTGGACTACTTCGCCATCGGCCAGTGTACGCCCGGCATCATCGCCGTCAACACCGCTACCTTCGTGGGGCAGAAGCAGCGGGGCGTGCTGGGCGGCATCGTGGCCACGCTGGGCATCGTGTTTCCCTCGCTGATTATCATCACGGCGCTGGCCGGGGTCATCAACAGCTTCTCCCATCTGGACTGGGTGCAGCACGCCTTTGCCGGTATCCGGGTGTGCGTATGCGTGTTGATCTTCAACGCCACGCTGAAGCTGCTGAAGGGCTCCGTGAAGGACTGGCCCGCCGCCGTCATCTTCGCGGCGGTGCTGGCGGCATCGCTGCTCACGGACGTCTCGCCCGTCATCTTCGTGGCGGCTGCCGCTCTGTGCGGCATCATCATCCGGAATCTGATAAGGAGGGAGAAATAATGCTGTACCTCCGTCTTTTTTGGGAGTTTTTCAAGACCGGCCTGTTCGCCGTCGGCGGTGGGCTTGCCACCCTGCCGTTTCTGCAGGATATGTCCGACCGCACCGGCTGGTTCACCCATGCCCAGTTGGCGGACATGCTGGCGGTGTCCGAGTCCACCCCCGGGCCTATCGGCGTGAACATGGCCACCTATGTGGGCTTCACCACCGGCGGCGTCGGCGGTGCGGTCATCGCCACGCTGGGCCTTGTGACGCCGTCCGTCGTCGTCATCCTTATCGTGGCGGCGTTCCTGAAGGCGTTCCGGGACAGCAAGTGGGTCAGCGCCGCGTTTTACGGGCTGCGCCCCGCCTCCACCGCACTGGTGGCGGCGGCAGGCGTCTCCGTGGTGCTCATCGCGCTGGTGAACACCGGCGCGTCCGGACTGGCACTGCTCAACTGGAAGAGCATCGCACTGGCCGCCGTGCTGGTGGTGCTGACACGGTGGGTGAAATACACTAAAAATCTGCACCCGATATTGTTTATTTTAGCCAGCGCCATTGTGGGCGTGGTGTTCCGATTCTGACAGGCACAGGAGCCGTCCCGCCGGGACGGCTCCTGTGCTGTCTGCGCGGATGAGCGACTGTACTTGACAGGAATGAAGTGTTATGGTACAATGCGGTTAAAGATACTTAACCGAACTGCCGCCGCGGCGGCTGTTTTGCAGCGCATTAGTTAGAATGCCTTAACCGACACATATATAACGGCAGGCTGCGGCATACTATTCGGAGACACGAAAGGAGGGACGGCATGTCGGAGGAGATCCTTATCAGGCAGGGCGCGCCCACGCTGGCGGGCATCAAAACGGGCAGTCTGTTCCCCTGCCCCTGCGATGACCGGGAGGCGCTGCTGGACGACGTGCGGCGGCTGAACCGGCTGCTGGCGCCCAAGGGACTGTGCCTGCTGCCCATCCGCTTCAAGGGCGGGCAGGCACTGCTGTATCTCTACCGTCCCGCCGTGCTGCACCGCGATCTGCAGGACAGGCTGGCCCAGCGCATTCTGTCGGAGGCAGGCTATTCCTGCGGCGGCTGCGGGCGCTGCGTGGCCCAACTGATCCGCCGCTTCCGGGAGAGCGGGGAGTTTCCCCACGAGGTGGGGCTGTTCCTCAGCTATCCGCCAGAGGACGTGCAGGGCTTTATCGACCACCGTGCCTGCGATTTCAAGTGCGCGGGGCTGTGGAAGGTGTACAGTGACGAGGCGCGTGCCCACCGTCTGTTCGACCGGTTCAAGCGCTGCACCGAGGACTACTGCGCCCGCTGGCGGGCCGGCTCGGACATCGGCCAGCTGGCCGTGGCCATGTGACAGCATAGAAAAACCGTCCGGCTCACAGAGCCGGACGGTTTTCGCGTGTCTCCGCAAAAAGAATACCGCGTCCGGTGGTCATACCGGGCGCGGTGTGAGGGGGAGGCCCCCATGGAAAAGATGAGAGAAGGGCGCTTTACTTGGTCTGCAGACGATTCTCGCTGTCCCAGCTGGCAATGTCCAGATTCTTGTACTGCCGGCGCAGGCGGGTCAGCTCCTCGTTGTCGCCGCCCAGCGCGACGATGCGGTTCACCGCGGCCAGATCGGCGGCGGGCATGCCCACCTCGCTGTCCGTACCGCAGGAAGCGCAGTGATAGGTCTTGCCGTCAAAAGCCACATCGCTGCTGCCGCAGACGGCGCAGCGGATCGTTTTCGTTACCAGTGCCATAATTTGTTACCTCCATATATTTTAGATTTCCTTGTCGACAATTGCATGATAGCACACGATCTGATATTTGTAAAACGCATTATTGTACTTGCAACTATGAGCAAATGTATGATAGAATGACGGCAGGAAACGAGGTGATCCCGTGAGCATAACCAAGTACCAGATGTTTTTGAAAACGGCGGCCTGCGGCAACTTCTCCAAGGCGGCGGAGGCACTGAGCTTCACGCAGTCCGGCGTCAGCCATGCGGTGCAGTCGCTGGAGGAGGAGCTGGGCGTCACGCTGCTCAGCCGCAACCGGGGCGGCGTGGTGCTGACGGCGGACGGCCGGGCGCTGCTGCCCCAGATCGAAAAGCTGTGCGCCGCCCACCACGCGCTGATGCAGTCCGCCGCCAGCCTGAAGGGCATGGATGCCGGTCTTGTGAAGGTGGCCACGTTCTCCAGCGTGTCGGCCCAGTGGCTGCCCTCCATCCTCAAGAGCTTTGGCGGGCAGTATCCCAATATCGAGTTCGAGGTAGTCACCAGCGACTTCTATGAGCAGGTGGAGGAGTGGATCCTGAAGGGCACGGTGGACTGCGGCTTTCTGCGATTGCCATCGGTAAAGCGGCTGCAGGCCTACGCGCTGCACCGGGACGAGCTGCAGGTCATCGTGCCCTGCGACCACCCACTGGCCGGCAGCGATCCGTTCCCGCTGGAGGCGCTGGCACAGGAGCCGTTCATCCAGCTGGAGGAGGGCGAGGACTATGAGATACGCGCCGCCTTCGACGAGATGGACATCCGGCCCAGCGTCAAGTACACCGCACGGGAGGATCGGACGATCCTGGCCATGGTGTCCAAGGGATTGGGTATCAGCCTGCTGCCGGAGCTGATGGCGCGGCACAGCCCCTACCCGGTGGCGGCCTGCCGTCCGCCCATGACATTTTACCGCAACATCGGCATCGCCGTGAAGGACGAGCGGGCGCTGTCCGCCTCCACCCGGCGGTTCGTGGAGTACGTCCGGGGCTGGGTGGCCGAAAACGGCGAAAAGTAAAGGGGCTTGCGGCAAAGGCGGCGAGCCTGTACAGTAGGAGCAGAGCCGCGGGAAAGAGAGGGTGTGCGTATGACATTGCAGCAGCTGAAATATGTATCCATGGTAGAGCGGTGCGGGTCGTTCAGCAAGGCGGCCCAGAAGCTGTACGTCTCCCAGCCCAGCGTCAGCAATCTGGTACACGGACTGGAGGAGGAGCTGCATATCACCATCTTTCAGCGGACGCCCTCCGGCGTGGTCGTCACCAACGAGGGCCGGGAGCTGCTGAAGCTGGGGAACAAGCTGCTGCGTTCCCGGCCCCATGCATTTATCCCATGCTGGAGAGTAACCCCCAGTACGACATCGCCCGCCGCCAGATGAAGGGCGGCAGCGGCGTGCTGTCCTTCGACGTAAAGGGTGGTCTGGAGGCCGGCAAGCGGTTCATCAACAGCCTGAAGCTGTGTACGCTGGCGGTGTCGCTGGGCGACACGGAGACGCTGGTGGAGCAGGCCGCCCCTTATGGCCCTCCCCACCCCCATCCATGTCGTTTTCCTCTCCTCACAATAACAGCAGCAGACCCTCCGGCTGTGCCGGAGGGTCTGCTGCGTCTTGACAGGAAGAGATCCCGGACTATGATAACATGCGTTATTCGTAACGTGTGTTATTAGAGAGGGGGGTGAAACGATACCTGCCATGAAAAAAGTATCGGAGGAGTCCGTCGTCAACGCGGCGGCAGACGTGCTGCGAAAGCGGCGGCTCTCCCTTTATATGCTTCCGGTACGGTCACATCCGCCGGCGGTTGACGAGACGGAACAGCGTGGACACCAGCAGGATGCCTACCGCCAGCGAGCCGGCAACGCCTACCGTCTCCAGACCCTTTCCCACGGCGTCCATCATGTTGCCCTCCAGCCCCATGCTCATGGTGTAGTACACCCCTGCGCCGGGCAGCATGGGCAGCGTGGCGATGACCAGGTAGGGCATGGCCGGGCACTTACGCACCCGCGCCATCACCTCGGCGTACAGCGCCGCGAACACGGCGGCGAACAGGTTGGCCGCGTACACGTCGCAGCCCAGCCAGCCGCACAGAAGATAGAGCATCCACGCGGCCACGCCGCCGGCGATGCACAGCACCATGCCCTGTCCGTGGACGTTGAACAGGATGCAGAAGCCGCAGCAGCCCACAAATACCGCGATGGCCTGCGCCCACGCCGGCCAACTCAGAGCGGCGGAGCCGGTCTGGCCGTACAGTCCGGCGGTCAGGTGCCACGCCGCCGCTGTGCCCAGCGCGATGGCCAGCGCGCTCAGCACCACCTGCACGATGCGGAAAATGCCGGAGTTGGTGTCGCCGTAGATGATATCCCGCATGGAGTTGGTGATGAGCAGCCCCGGCACCAGGATCATCAGGGCGCCGATGATGGCCGCGTCAGGGTTGTTCAGCCACCCCAGTCCCGCCGCGGCGTAGGCCGGCAGCGCCATCAGGCACGAGGCCAGTATGGTGCTGAAAAACGGGTTGGCCTCCTGCCTGTCCATGAAGCGTGTTACCAGACCGATGATGAGGCCCATCACGCCCGCCCACAGGCAGTCCCGCAGTGTGCCGCCGAACACAAGGCTGAAGCCCAGCCCCACCAGCACATTCCCCAGATAAAACACGCCTGTGCGGTATGTCCGGCAGGCCGCCAGCGTCTGGTGCAGCCATGCCATGGCCTCATCCACCTCCGGCTGCTCCTCGCAGATATGGCGGCTCAGCTCGTTCAGCTTCTCCAGCTTTTCCAGATCGTTCCCGTGGAAGCCGATGCGCCGCATGATCATCAGCGGCTTGCCGTTGGCGGCCTCCAGACTGACGGATACGCAGTTGGGGATGGCGAACACCTCGCACTCCACGCCGTAGGCGCGGAGGATGCGGTGGATGGTGTCCTCCACGCGGAACGTTTCCGCGCCGGACATAGCCAGATGATAGCCCATGGTGGCGGCCAGATCGGTCAAAAGGTAATAGTCCATAGATACATCTCCTGTGTATGTCGGTTCACAGTCTCGTAAATCCGACCGACAGTATAGGCGTGAGCGCGGGAATTGTCAAGGTGCGCAACAGACAAATCTGCGGGCAAATGGAGCGCCTCCCGGTGTAAGATGCACCGGGATACGGGTCATGCCCCCGTCTCCGCCGGGAACTGGCGGCCGGTGTGGTCGATGGTGTAGGGCTGGGGGAGGATGAGTTGGCTGATGGGCACCACGGTGTAGCCGTCGTTGATGAGACAGGTGAGGATGGCGGGCAGGGCCTCCGGCGTGTGCAGCGCGGCGTTGTGGAACAGCACGATGCTGCCCTGCCGCACCCGGCTGGTCACCCGCTGGCAGATGGTATCCGCGTCGTAGTCCTTCCAGTCCAGGGAATCCACATCGGAAAGGACTTGAAGCCGTTGTCGCGCAAGGGCTTGCGGGTTTGGCAGCTGTGCGCATCAGGCAAAAAATTGACCTGTAAATGGGGTGTTTGAGGGGTGTTTCAGGCACGGGAGAGGTCAAATATGAGGGGGCGTGCGCGGGGAGGTGGTTGAAAGATGGGGGCGGATGCGGTATACTAAAAATAGGATAGATGAGCTGGTAGCAGACGTGAAACGGTTGAAAAGCCAAAGGACCGTAAGGAGAGAAATATGCCAGAACAAGGAGTCAAGTTTTTATGTAAGCGGGCAATCAAAAATGGACAGCGCCAGTTAACACCAGTGGAAAAGGAACTATTGAAAAAAGGAATTGATGATGCAAAAAACTTTCAAGATTTTCTTGCGGTGGCGTTGGCAGCAATGATGGCTGGTTAGGCGAATTGTATATAAGTCTGCAGTTATATCCATTTTAGGGTTGAGCAAAACGCGAGTTTTGCAAGGCTGAGTCACAATATATAGGGCTCAAGCGAGCCGTATAGCACTATTTATTGCATAGTCTTATGAACAAATCGGAGTTTTGCTCAACCATAATATCCATTTATTAAAAGAGGTGATGGTTTTGCCAAAAATGACTGTGGCACAAAAGCGAGAATTCCTTGTTGAAATGTGCAATTGTAGAGAGTATTTGAAGACGGATATAGAATTGAATAAAGCCGTTTTGAAAAAGCATTTGAAATTCTTGCCACAACAAAAGCTATATAAATTTCGTGCGTGTATCGAACGAGAGTTCCGAATGCTGGAGGAGAATTGCATTTGGATGTCTTTAGCAAGCAGTTTCCCGGATCCCTTTGACCATACAATAAATATCGATCTTGTAAAAAACAGGCGAGAGGTTAAAGAGTGGCTGGGGAAGAATGGATCTTCACTTTGCTTTGAGGTGGTTAAGAGACTCTTTGAAGAAAAAGGGCTTGCTATTCCTTACACATTTTCTGATTTTGAAGACTACATGAAAACATGTTTGGACGAAAACGGAATTCCCATAAAAGATAGGGAACGAGCATTCCTTGCTGCGCACGCCACTCCAGATGAACTTTCCCAAATGGACAGCATTATTCAACAACTTGTACGTGCCAGGAAGCGATTTGCGGGCATTGAAGAACAGATGACTAAAATGCTTTTTGAGATTATCGATCAAGTTAGAAGAGAAACAAGAGAAAAGTCGTTAATCTATTGCATGACAGAACGGTACGATAATCATACATTGTGGGAAAACTACGCGCAGAATTATACAGGATTTTGCATTGAATATTGTTTTCGAGATCTTGATGACCGTGAATTTGATGATTATGAGAGCCTCGTATACATGCTTCCGATAACATATAGAAAAGAAAAACCATATTTTGACATCGTGCGGTTTATGGATGGAGCGTATAGGCAGTTTATTTATAAGGATGCTAGTTGGCAAAGGGATCCAGAGCTTGATGCCGATTTGAATATGCAGTTGCTTTACAAAAATTCAGATTACGCCTATGAACACGAGTGGAGATTTTCAATTAAAGCAGAGAATCCAAATAAGCAGCGATTTCCATTCATTAGTGCCTTATATGCAGGCAAGGATATAACAGATGCCAACATGACCCGCTTGGTTACAATCGCAACAAACTTAAAGGTTCCTGTTTATCGCCAAATAATAAACTCCGAATACAATAGGTTTTCTTACGCCTTGCTGAAAAAATGAAAAAGAATGCGTGACAGTTGCCGACATTGCTGAAGTTTGTGTGATGGCTATAAACCGTGTTGTTAATCGTAGTAGAGACTGCTGTATCAAACAAATAAAACTGTTCAGGGAGGATATTGCCGTGCGCTTCTTTATTATTTCTGATTTGCACTTGGGTGAAGAAACCGATATGCAGCAATTGTATACTAGGACAAGAACATTATGCAGAAAAATACGAGAAAGTACTACGCCAGGAGAGCAGATTCCTATTATTCTTTTGGGAGATATTGTTGATGGTGGAAATCCAGATGCGTTTTGTGCAGCGAAGAAATTACTTACGAAAATAGAGCAGGAATTAAAAGACTACTCAACGACATTTGACTTTGTCCCCGGCAATCATGATCTACACGGGACGGATTTAGCTGCATTTGATAAATTTATTTCCAAATATGGAGGGCCAAAGTTCTCCGAAAACAGAGCATATAATCGTCAATACGGTGGAGTAAATTTTATCTTTGCCGATTCTAATCTCAGCAGGGATCACAGAGCGTGTGGAGAAATCGATGTGGCTGCAATAATTGAGCTTGTCAAAGGCGGAATGACAAATGTGCTCCTATGCCACCACAGCTTTACGCAGGAATATGGGGATACACACGATGTGATAAATGGTGGCGAAAGGTTTTTAGAAATACTTGCGGGGCATGAAATCAAATTTTTAATACATGGACATACGCATCGTGCTGCAATAGATGTACATCCGTATACGGTGAAAGAGATCGGCTGCGGCAGTTTCTCAAAGGACTCTAAGAAAATGGGAAACATCTATAAGCAATTTACGGTCGGATGTATAAGAGAAGGTACCATTGTTTCCATTGAACGGTGGATAGATACAGATGATGGAGGGGAGCCCTTTGCCTATACGCAGCTCTTTCCTAAAGAACGTCAATTTAAAGACCCAGACAGCGTGGGGAAACAAATATACGATGATGTGCCAGATTACATTTCTCGCAGGGTAGTTGTACACAATGCAGAAGCCGTTGATTTAAACTCGCTTACTGCGATTGCGGATGTTGTGAAAAAACAGGGATCTAATGTTTTAGTAATGGGTGATGCAGGTCACGGGAAAAGTGTGGAGATGCAACATTTGGCCGCAGAGCTTGGGAGAACGGCTAAGTTTCCGTTCTTGTACTCGCTTAAACAATACTGTGGACAAGCTATTGAAGATCTGTGCCCGGAGGAATATCGAGATTTGTTGCCGAGTCGTCAAGTATTAATTTTTGATGGGTATGATGAGTTGGGTACATATATAGATGTTTTTGATCGAAATCTGAGGGCGTTTTGCAAAGATTTTCCCAGCGTTTGTATCGTCATATCGGCGAGAGGAAATTTTTGCCAACATAAAATAAGCCAAGAGAACGTGTTCGCAAATTTTACTGTTTGTAGTTTGGAGGAGCTTAACGAAAGAGATATTGTGCAATATATCTCTGCACACCGTATTGACTCACAGGCATTGATAGTGGAGGCGAAGGAAAAGGGACTCGCTGATCTTTTAAGAAATCCCTTTTATTTGACGCGAGTAGTCAATCTCTATCTCAAGTACAAACAACTGCCACCTCGAACCGAACTTATGGATAGTCTGATAGAAGAGTGCATGGAGCGTGATGAGGGGAAGTTTTCTGAAGATTTAGAGGAAAATCGGAAAAACAGTTTGCAACTGCTTGGTAAGGCGGCGACAGCCATGTTGCTTTTACAAAAGCAGAAATTGGAAAATACGAAAGAGTATCAGGAACTTTTTCAACTTGAAGAACGTAATTTAATGAATTTCAGCGGTCTCTTTCGCAGAGAGAACAATTCGTGGAGTTTTACCCATAACAATTTCAAGGAGTATCTTGCTGCAAGATACATATCACAGCTATCAAAAGAAGATGCACTGGCTTTGATCTCGGATGGATACGGAATAATGCCTACGTGGTTAAATGCGGTCGGCTTTTTACTTGGAATGAATACCGACTGGGATGTACAGCAATGGCTGCTTGAGCACGAGCCGGAAGCCATTGTAAAATATCGCCCAGAGAGTATGGATAGTACGGCTCACAGTTGCCTGTTTCGGGAGATATTCGAGCATTATGAGGGAAAACGGCTATGGATTGACCAAACAATAATCTCCTATAAAGATCTTGCTGAGTTTTCAAGTAGTGAAGAGAGTATGCGTTATTTGCTTGACAAAATTGAAAACCCCGCTTGTTTTATATCGCAAGTATCTGCGATTTGCTTAGTGCAGTACTTTTCTAACCTGTATGGAAATGAACTTGCAGTATCTCAATTGTTATTGCGGTGTTGCATTTCAATGCCTGAAAGCGAGGAATCTATAACGATTGTGTGTAGAGCTCTGCAGGCGATATATCGGCTTGGAATGCTAAATGATTTAGTAGCAAAAGAACTCGTGACACGCTATTATTCTTGCGAAGTTAGCCGTGTCCGGGCGGTAATGTACGAAGTGCTTACTGCTATGCATTTTCAAGACGAGCATGTGCAGTTCTTTTTGAACGGAATCTCATATTTAGGAGGAAATGGCCGGTTTACAAATGAAACGATTTCGTTGGCGGATGGATTGAAGGAACTAAATTGTGAAAAGAGCATAAAGACTGCCATGAGCGCCATTTCTAAAGGGGAAGTGCGGTTTTACGCTGATTCAAAGGTTTATATTACGCTGTGCCAAAAGGCAACGGAATTACATAGACAAGAAGTTGCCGATTTTTATGTTTTCATGTTGGATTGCTTTGCTAACAATGCGGAGAAGGTAGATAGAGCAAAGTCGATGGCGGTCAAGACCTTTTTTAAAGAAACAGGAACTATTGAAGAGGCAACTATAGATTTGTGCAATCGATTTGGCGAGAAGCGCAAATGCTACCTGTTAGATACACTATTTGATGACCCGGCGACTCTTGAAAAGGTAAGAATAGCATATGAAGACGGGCGTTTACTAAGCGATATTGTTCTTTATGACATTGCATGTCGTTATGGAAGTGATGCTCAATAAATTGATACAAAAGAGGAGTAACCATTATGAACGACGAACGTAAAGCAACTATTGAAGTAGACATGACCGACGACGAGTGGATCGAACTGTTGTGTCTGTGTGAGGAAATCAATCTGACGCCGGGGGATCTGGCTGTGGCATTCTGTCAGGAGGTCATCCGGCAGCAGGCGCTGCTGCGTATTATCGCCGCCGCTGTTCGCGCCGATGTAGCCAATCAACTCAATCGATAACGGGAGGAATTGCACCTATGAAAATCGAAAACAAAACACCTATCGCGGAGGAGATCATCCGCAACAACCCCACCGGCCACGGCCTGTTCGCCGGTATCGGGGACAACTTCAACAGCGTGGCCCAGGTCATCTGTGAGCTGATGGACGACGCGGTCTCCAACCTCCGCGCCAACAGCGGCGATCCCGAGCTGTCCATGAGGGTAGTGCTATCGCTGGAAAATCTTGGCGATGCCGTGGAGATCACTGTGACAGACGGCGGCTCGGGCATTGCAGACCTCAGCAGTGCATTGACCATCGCATGTCGGGATGGCGCGCAGACGCCGCTGAACGAGCACGGTTTTGGATTGAAGCACGCATTGGCCTCCTGCGACAGCAGCCCTGACCAGAAGTGGAGCATCCGCACCCGCACGAAGGCCGACGCGGCGGCAAACCAGTACCGCGAGGTCAAGGCACCGTATTCCATGGGCACATCTGAACTGGACAAGCCCATGAAGGTGCGTTTCTATTCAGGTACGGGTGATCTGCCCCACCCTACTGGCACATCGATCTCCGTCCGCTGCCCCATGGCGAAGTTTCGGACGGTGAAGCCTGACCGCAAGGCGGCACCCTCCGACTTCCACAACCTGGTGCGGTACATCATTGAGGAACTGCGGTACGTCTACGCGGGCATTCTGGCGAATGCGTCCATCACCATGGAGGTGTGGGAGATCAGCGGCGGCGAGGAAACGCAGCATACGCTGACGCCGCTGCTGCCGGTGTGGGAGGAGGGCAGCGTGAAGGATTACGGTGAGATCCCCTGTAACCTGGGCGGCGGCCCGCTGATGATTCGCTGCAAGTACGGCAACATTCTGAAGAACCCGTCCAACGCCATCTACTACAAGTGCAACATGGAGTCCAGCGGCGTGGAACTGCGCATCAACGGACGCGCCATCGAGCACGGAATGTTTGACCGCGTCTGGGGCGAGGCCATTCATCCCAGTCAGAACCGCTTTCTGGTGCAGGTAGACTTGATTACGGACAACCCCGCCGCACTGCCTGCCACGAAGAACACAAAAACCTCGTTCTGTGAAGCCGATCCGCGCCTGAAGAATCTGCTCAGCTGGATTGCCTCGTATGTTCCCGCCCCGGCCAAGGATGTGGACTCGGTGGAGCTGCGGTATGTCAAGGAGCTGACTGCCAAGCGGGAGAAGGACCCCACCGCCCTGCGGGTGAGCCGCGAGGAGCCGGTGTTCCAGAAGATCGGGCTGAAGGCCAAGGTTGACCTGTTCGTGGGCTACATCGACCGCGTGACCATCTACGAGGCCAAGGCCGGCAAGACGAAGGCACTGGATCTCTACCAGCTCCGCATGTATGTGGATGGCTGCGCGCTGGACAATAAGCCGGTGGACGAGGCCGTACTGATCGCCAAGCGTCATTCAGCGGAGGTGAAGGAGCTGCGGGACATCCTGAACACCCTGACCGCGCCTGACGGACGCCCCTACAACTTCCGGTTGGCTACATGGGATGAGGAGGGCATCGTGATCCGCCAGAGTGCGTGAGAACAGCCGGGAGAACGTGTGCAATGATTGCACACTTTTCCAAAGGAAGGTGAGGTATGAACGTAAAAGAGTTGATCCTGAGCCATCCTGCGGCGGGCATTGCCGCCGCGCTGTTTGACCGGCTGGACATTGAACCCGGCAAAAGCTCTATGACTCTCTCCACGAAGCAGAGGAGTTGGACAAACTTCCGCCAGGGGAGAGGGCAAAACGCTTTTTCTCTGCGGAGGAGGTCTTTGCCGAGTTGGGCATCCCTGAACCTTCCGAGGAGGAACGGCAGGAAACGCATCGGTAGATGTGCAGGGAGATGCTGATCAATAGTCTGAGAACGTATCAGATGCTTGAGAAATATGTGAAAAAGTAATAAACAGAGAAGGCCATCGGCAAATAGCCGATGGCCTTCGCGGCCTGCCGAAGCAGACCGTTTGAAATGTGTTGATTTGCAAAAGGTAGAAGCAAACTGATAGTTCGACAAACTGGAAGTTGTGATGCAGAAAGTCTTTAACAAGCCTGTTGAGCTGCTGTCCTATCAATCGAAAGTGAAATGCTATTTGTTGGCATACAAATGGCAACCTTTTACATGGTCATTGACAATCCCTATTGCCTGCATATAGGCATATATGATTGTACTACCAACAAACTTAAAGCCGAGCTTTTTTAGGCCTTTACTAATTTTGTCTGAGAGTGCAGTCCTTGCGGGTATATCTGTTTCAGTTTGGAACTGATTGAGAATTGGCTTACCATCAACATAAGACCATATAAACGAATCAAAACTGCCATACGATTCTTGGATTTTTATAAACTGTTGAGCATTTGTTATTGCTGATTTGATTTTTAACCGATTACGAACAATACTGCTATTTTGCATTAGCTCTTCTATTTTTGCATCATCATACAGCGCAACTTTTTTGCAGTTAAAGTTATCAAAAGCAATTCTAAATGCCTCTCTTTTGTTTAGTATTGTCAGCCACGATAGTCCTGCCTGCATACCTTCAAGTATTAACATTTCAAATAACTTATTCTCATCATGAACAGGCTTTCCCCATTCATTATCATGATACTCTTTATATAAGTCGGTAGTTGCCCATGAACATCTTTGTATCAATTCTTCCATAAGTTTCTCCGTCCTGCAAATTCTGATTTGTTGGCCTCTTACCTCTGCGCCAGCCGATAAAGGCTGCGGATGGATTCCATGACCGTATGCCACGACAGATCAGCGGCGTAGGAGAACTTCTTCTGATATGCCCGCCACAGCTTTTCCATGTTCGGGTCGGCCTCAACTTCATCAAAGGCCGCAGGCGCGTCGGCAAGATACTTCTCTGTACCGCGTTTCTTAGCCGTTGCAATGAGCGCCGCACGGAGATTGGCGGGGACGATGCTCTGGCCGTGGAGCTGGCTCAGAATGTGCAGATCATAAGAGTACCTCCAAATACTGCCGAAGCAGTTTTTCAACACGGAACATCTGCGCATAGCGCATCAGCTTCCGCAAGTCCTTGTCTTTTCGTTTTGCGTATTGCTTGAGTGCATCCTGAAAGGTCTGCATCTCGATTCCACTGCGGCTGCGGATCAGATCGCAGATGGTACGCTCCATATCATAGACGGGAACCGGGTTGCCAAAGGGCGTGTTCATCGTGACGATCCCCACATCATGCAATTCTTTCTTGATGGTGTAGACCTTGATGCCGTCTGCTTGCAGGCTGGCAGGATTGTAGCCGGTCTTGACCGTGATGGAATACGGATTCGGCTCCCGGTCGGTCAGGTCATGGAAAAACAGCGCGCTCTCATGGGAGAATACAGCCTGCGCACAACGAAGGTGTAGCAGGTACATGGCGTCCGTCCATGCATCTGGCGAAACATAAACGCCATGCGCGGCCTGCTCTACGCCGCGCTGCTTGGCGTAGGCGTAAAACGAGGACTTGGCAATACCGATTTCCAAAACCTGCGCGGTTTTGACGATCCCATTGTTTTGCTGAAAAAGCAGATCAAGCCGGTCGTAGGCGGTCATGTTATCACTTCCTTCTTGCTAATATTATATCCGAGATTAGCAAGAAAGTAAACAACGATTTTAGAAAAGCAAGCCGAGGCGTTCGCCCCGGCTTGTGCTTTAAAAGCCCACGTCACGCCTGCACCCTATACTTCACGCGGTTTCCGTACCGCGTTGAGGTCAGCAGGCCCAGATGCTCAAACTTCAGCACAAAGCTGCGGATGGTAGCATAGGCGGCATTGCCGAAGTCCTTTTCCAGCTGCTTGGTGGAGAACTCAGCTTCCCCATACGCGGACAGGACGAAGCTCCACAGCACTTTCTCTTTCTCCGTGACCTGCCCCTGCGACAAAGCAGCCTGAAACGCCTTGGTCGTCCGGCGGGCAGGGATCGCTCCATTCAGCTTGTGATACACATTCTCAATGAAATACACCAAAAACGGCGTTACGTCCAGCACGCCGCTGATGCGTGCATTCTCCTCGGCCAGCGTATAGGCGTCATAGTACCCCTTGCGGCTCTTGTTGACATACTCAGACAGCGGCACGAACAGGGCGGAGGAATACCCCTGCTGTACCAGATACCACAGGTGCATCAGCCGCGCCATTCTGCCGTTGCCATCAAAGTAGGGGTGCAGATAGGCGACATAGAAGTGGATCAGGGCTGCTTTCAGCAGGTCGTTGCTGTCGGATTCTTCATGGATGAAGCGCACCAGTTCGCCCATGCGCTCCGGCAGCTGCTGCCACGGCAGTCCGGTATGCTCTACCTTGGAGCCGACCACATACACGCTGTCGTGCCGGTAGAAGCTGCCGGGGCGCAGCCGGTCTTCCTCCGGCAGATAGGCACCGATGGCAGTTTCATACAGATGGTGGATGGATGATTCGGTGATCCTGTTGGCGGGATCGCTGATGAATTCCAGCCCCTTCTTCATGCCATAAATACGGTTCTCGCTTTCGTCCGCCGGAGCAAAGCCGGACAGGATCTTACGGACACTGTCGCGGGAGAAGTCCACCTGCTCGATGGTGAAGGTGGAAATGATCTCCTCCTCCATGGCCTTCGCGCCGTAAAGCTGCGTGCTGCTCTGCGGCGTCAGCAGGATTCTGGCGGCAGAGAGATGCACCTGCGCGACACTATCCAGATAGACAAGGGACTGCCCGGAAAAGTCCTTCAGCGGCAGCGGATGATAGAAACCGTTTTTCAGCAGCGACACAAACTCTCCCATATCTGCCTGCGGATATTTATAGCCCAGCTTCTTCAAGTCCAGCACACTTTTATCCGACAGCATTTTGGTAAACAACGCAGCATCCATATAGCACCTCTTGTTGATATTAAATGGTATCAATTTATATCAGTATACAGAAGTGTTCCCGGAAATGCAAGAGAAAATACCGTCACAGGCCTTGAAGGATCCAAGATCGAAATCCTGCGGCCCAAAAGTGACGAAATCAGCATCAGGTTTCAGAGGAGCTTTCTTGAAGTGAATGTATTCACAAATTGGCAGAGATAGCTTCCCGCGTCATCCGCACCTCGCCGGAGGACAGTTCATCGGCACCTTGCGCACGCACCCTCAAATTTGACCTCTCCCGCGCCTGAAACATCCGTAAAACACCCCGTTTGCAGGTCAATTCTTTGACTAATGCGCATCGCCGCAAAACCAGCAAGCCCTTGCGGCACAACGGCTTTAAGTCATTTCCGGTTGCTCCACATCCCACTGGATGGGCTCCATGCCCATGGAGCGGATGGCGGCGATGACGTGGTCGTCGTACTCGCCGTAGGGACAGCGGATCAGCGTGGGCGTCACGCCGGTGACGGCACTGATTCGCTCGTTGCTGGCGGTGACGTCCGCCACGATCTGGTCGGCGGACAGGCTGTTATAGTGGTCGTGGTGGTTGGAGTGGCTCATGACCTCGTGTCCTGCGTTGTGGAGAGCCTTCACCGACTCCGGGTATTTTTCCGCCCAGTCGCCCACCACGAAGAACGTGGTCTTGACGTGGAATTTCTCCAGAATGTCGATGAGCGTCTGGGTGTCCTCGTTGCCCCACGGTGATGCAAAAGTGCGGCAGTTCACGGAGAACTGTCGCACTTCTTTATTGTACTTTTATGATAGCATAAATGCGTCCTATCTGCAACAAGACTGGTTTAAAAAAGTGAAAGCTTTTTGATAGCTGGTTATGGCAAAAAACGTTGTAAGACAACCAATCGCCGATATTTGTTTTGTGATTTTAGTCGGGAAACCAAAATTGGTGCGAAAGAAAAACAGGTACTCGCGGAAAGACAGGGTGTAGACGGGGATAGACACATAACGGCCCGTCAGGTAGGTGGAGATCTCGCTGGACATGAGCTTGGAGTTAGAGCCGGTCACATAGATGTCGGCGTCCGCACCCTCCAGCAGACTATTGACCGCCCTTTCCCAGCCGGTGATCTCCTGAATCTCATCCAGCAGGAGGTAACAGTGCCCCTTACCCGCCACGGCCACCATCAGCTCGTCATACATCTGTCTGGCGGTGATGTTTTCGGGAATGTCCATCTCCGTGTACCGCTTGCAGATGATATGATCCGCAGGCACACCCCGCCGCAAAAGCTCCTCCTCCAGCATCTCAAAAATGGTGGACTTACCACAGCGGCGGATACCTGCCAGTATCTTGACCAGCGGTTGGTCGATAAAAGGCGCGATGGCCTCGATATAATTCGGCCTGTTGATCATGGTATCGCCTCCGCACAATCGTTAGTATACCCGAAATGTTTTGGATATGTAACGAGTTTTTCTTGTTTAACCTTAAAAACAATTTTATTTTTCCAACTTTTTTGCGTTTTAATATAGAGCGCATATCCTTACCTCTCCAGCAGTGCTCGATAGGATTCCGGAAACAGATAGTCGATTTCAATGCGATTCCCCTCGTAAACACGTATCTCACGGATGGCGGCTGCCACAGTCGGGCGATCCAGCTCCGCCAGCTGCCCCGACGCCAGCAGTTCCTTTACCCAAGGCAAGGACAGCGGGTCATCCTGTACCGAGCCGCGCAGCTTGTCCAGCTGGGCTTGCAGCGCCTGCTCCTGTGCGTCATAATCGGCGCGGTAGCGGAGGTAATCCCCTTTGGAGATCAGCGCATCCTGATAGTCCTCATAAGCACTCTGGCGGCGGCGCTGGATGCGCTGCAGGGCAGCTTCCAGCTTTTGCGGCTGATCGGTGCCGGAGCGCGGACGCTTTGCCGCGCCCTGCTGTGCCAGCTGGCGGAGGTTTTCCACGCCGGCAATGAGTCGGTTCAAATCATCCAGTATTACCTTCGTCAACACATCGTGGGCGATATAATGCTTGCTGCACACGGACGCGCCGTAGCGCTTATACGAGCCGCAGGTGTAGAACGTCTTACCGCCCCAGGTGGCCTTGACCATGGCTCGTCCACAATCGCCGCACTTGAGAAAGCCCGCAAAGGGACTGACATTCTGCTGAAAATCCGGCGTGCGGGCGTTGGTGTTCAACAGGGCTTGCACCCGCTGCCACTGGTCTTTCTCAATGATCGGCTGGTGAGTACCGGATACCACCGTCCACTGGGAGCGATCCTTTCGCTTGGCTTTCCCGTGCATTTGGAGTCGGTCATCCCGTCCCTGCTCCATGTTGCCGATGTACATCTCATTTTGCAGGATACGGTGGATGGTGGCATATGTCCAGTAGGTAGTGGCCTCCAGCCGGTGGTTGTTGCGATATTTTTCTCCGGTGAGCCGCTTGTACTCACTGGGGCAGGGGATGCCCTCCTCGTTCAGCTGCTTGGCAATACGGATCTTACCCATTCCATTTTCAAACAGGGTGAAGATGCGCCGTACCACCTCCGCCGCAGGCGGGTCGATAACCAGACGGTTATGGTTTTGCGGATCCTTACAGTAGCCGTAGCTGGCAAAGGCCCCGATAAACTCTCCTCGTTGCTGCTTGGCGTGGAGGGAGCTTTTGACCTTCTGGGAAATGTCACGGGCATACTGGGTGTTGAACAGATTCTTCAGCGGCATCATCATGTCGTAGGCACCGCGGGCACTGTCGATATTGTCTGTAATGGCAATAAATCGCACGCCGTGCTCCGGCAGCCAGCGCTCCAGATAGCGACCTGTTTCGATGTAGTCACGGCCGAAACGGGACAGATCCTTTACCAGTACGCAGCGGATGTGCCCGCTTTCCATGTTCCGCAGCATCCGCTGAAAGGCGGGGCGCTGGAAATTCGTGCCGGTATAGCCATCATCGGCATAGCATTCTGCCATTACCAACTCAGGATGATTTTCGATATACTCCTCCAGCAGCTTCCGCTGGTTTCCGATGGAATCACTCTCCATCCGGTCTCCGTCCTCCCGGGACAGGCGGCAGTACAGCGCAGTAGGCAGTGGCGGCTTCTCCATATGCTCCCTCCTTTCCGTAGACTGCCCGCAGGCATTAAGCCGCCTGAGTATGGGCGCGGATCAATTCCAACAGCAACGTCTCAGCTGTCTGCTGGCTAAGGAAATTCCGGGTGACGGTGATCGTCGGGGCGGGTGCTTGCTTGGTGCTCGGCATAAACAGACCTCCTGTTTGAGAATAGTCCATCGTATGCGCGTTACAGAAACCGTATGTTTGTCGGTCAGACATGTGCTATACTTGGAGCATAATTGGCAAGGGGGGGACTTATGAGGAGAATTATCTGTATCATTTTAGCCTTGACCATAACACTGCTGTGCGGCTGCGGCAGTAAAAGCGGCGGTTGCCGCAGAGCCGTTTTACAGCAGCCTCCACTTCCCGCAGTATGAGGATTTCACGGTGACAGAGACCTTTGACGCAACCGGTTCTTTGGGTGGAACAGTCGGCGTGCTGCGTGCGGAGTTCACGCAGGACAGCATCGAGGCGGAGGGTATGTGCTCCGTGGAGCTTGTCCCCTTCCCCATCCCCGGCCTTGGCGGGTACTACATGGCGTACAGCACCACCATCGTCTCCGCTGAAAGGGGGATGTTCCAGAACTGGGAGGACATCCTGACACGGAGCTTGGGCAGCCTGGACTATTCCGGCAGCTATACCTCCTCCACCATGGCGCAGAGCGACGCGGCGATGCGGCAATCCCAGCAGTTGAGCCAATCCGCCAATGAGATGCAGGATGCCATCATGTCCTCATGGGAAAGCCGGAATACCAGTCAGGACATCATCAGCCAGAAGCAGAGCGACGCCACCATGGGCTTTGAGCGGGTGATGGACACGGAGACGGGCGAGATTTATCAGACGGACAACGGCTTTACCGACTGGTATCGTGAATGGCGTGCTTGAAGATGTCTCGGATAAGGTCAGCCTGTCCTGTTTCTATGTGGCATGGGAGTCATATCAGTATGAGAATATCCTGTCGCTGGTCGTCTCCTGCGGCTGGGATGCCGATGTGAACGAATACAATGTCTATCTGTATGACATCGTCAGTGGCCAGCAGCTCACCACAGCGGGCTTGCTGAAGGCACTGGATGTGGATGAGACAGTCTTCTTGGAGGCGGTACACCGCGCTGCCGCTGCAAAGTTCGACACACAGTATGGAGCAATTGCGGGCGGTGATACGGATGAGTTCCTGACGGAACGCCGCGATTGGACGCTGTCCGATGAGAACATCAACATGAGCGTTCGCACATACGCTGACGGTGACGGAAAGCTCCACGTGGTCTTGCCCATCGGCTCTATCGCCGGTGCGGACTCATACGAGCAGGTACTGGCACTGGATGGTGTCGGTGAATAAGTGCGGTTCTCTCGGCACTTGAAATAAAAAGCGCTCCCGCGAGGTCGATCCTCGCAGGAGCGCTTTTCCTATACCGGCAGCCTCAAATCCGAAGTTTTTAGTGGAGAGCTTGGCAGCGTAACATACCCCGGCGAGCCGCTTGCAACCGCACGAGCACCGGCAGATGCGGCCTTACAGCCGGAAGCACTTTTTCAGCGCCGTATACTCACCCAGCACCAGCAGCGTCAGGCCGCTGTCCAGCACGGTTTCCGGCGAGATGGTCACATCGGTTTTGTCGTTCTGCTTCACGCCGAGGATATTGACGCCATACTTTCGGCGGATGTCCAGCTCACCGATGCTGTGCCCCTGCCAGCTGTCCGGGACGGCGACCTCGATAATGGCGTGCTTTTCGTCCAACTCTATGTAGCCGAAGATGTGGTTGGCGGTGTACCGGATGGCCGCCCACTTCGCCAGCTGCTTTTCCGGGTATGTCACCGCGTCCGCGCCGTTGCGCAGCAGAAATTTTGCCTGTACATCCCGTTCGGCGCGGGACACCACATATTTTGCCCCCAGCTCCTTGAGCAAAGACGTCGTTTCCAGCGAGTTCTGGAAGTCTCCGCTGATGGTAACGTAGCAGACATCGTAGTTGCTGACGCCCAGTGAGCGCAGGAAATCCACGCGGGTGCTGTCACCGATCTGTGCGTTGGTGACAAAGGGCATACACTCATTGACGCGCTCCTCGTCCCGGTCCACCGCCATGACCTGATGCCCCAGCTCGCTCAGCTGCATGGCAAGGTGCCGCCCGAAGCGGCCAAGTCCGATCAATAATACGTTTTTCATCGTGCGCTCCTTTCAGCCTACGGTGATCATTTCCTTCGGGTACCGGGCATAGGTCAGATCATGCCCGGAGAATGCGGCGTAGATCAGGGTCAGTCCTCCGACACGCCCGAAGAACATCAGCAGAATGAGAATGCCCTGCGACAGCGTACCCAGCTGCGGCGTCAGCCCCAGTGTCAGCCCTACCGTCCCGGCAGCGGATGCCGTTTCATAGAGACAGGCACCCAGCGGCAGTCCCTCCGCCGCGCTGATGACCGCCGCACCCGCGAAGGTCAGCCCCAGATACAGCAGCAGGATGGCGGCGGCATTCCGTACAGCGGAGGGCTCCAGCCTGCGTTTGAAAAGCTGCGGATCCTCTCGCCTGCGGAAAGCGGCGACCGCGTTGGCGGCCAGCACAGCCAGCGTCGTTACCTTCATGCCGCCCGCCGTGGAGCCGGGTGCGCCGCCGGTCAGCATCAGCAAAATCGTGACTGCCTGTGAGGTGTCGCTCATTTTCGTCAGGTCAGCGGTGTTGTAGCCTGCCGTTCGCGGTGTGACCGCCTGAAAGAGCGACGCCAGAACGCGCTGTCCCGCGGGAAGCTCTGCAAAGTCCGTCAGGAAGAAGAGCACTGCCGGAAGCGTGATCAGGATGACGGTTGCGCTCAGAATGACCTTGCTCTGCATCCGGTACCGCCGCAGGTGCAGCCGGTGGGTGCAGACATCGTCCCATGTCAGAAAACCGATACCGCCCACGACGATCAGCAGCATGATGACGATATTGACCAGCGGGTCGGCCATGTACGCCGTCAGGGAAGGGTAGAGGGCATCCGCCCGCCCCAGAATATCGAACCCCGCGTTGCAAAAGGCGGAAACGGAGTGAAACACCGCCATCCACACGCCCCGCAGTCCGTAGTCCCGGCAGAATACCGGCAGCAGCGCAAGAGCCCCGACCAGCTCCACGAGGAATGTTCCCTTCAGGACAAACCGTGTCAGGCGCACGATGCCGCCCACCGCCGGAGCAGAGATGGCGTCCTGCATGGCGCTGCGCTCCTTCAGCGAGATATTTCTGCCGGAGAGCATCAAAAACGTTACCGCCGCCGTGATGACACCTAAGCCGCCGATCTGGATCAGCAGCAGGATGACGGACTGACCGAAGCCGGACCAGTAGCTGCCGGTGTCCTGCACCACCAGGCCCGTTACGCAGACGGCGGAGGTGGAGGTAAACAACGCCTCGTGAAACGGCGTCCACACCCGCCCTGCCGCCGAGATCGGCAGCATCAGCACCAGTGCGCCCAGCAGGATCACGCCGGCAAAGCCGAGGATCATGATCTGGAAGGACGTCAGATGGCGTTTCAGATGGAAACCGGTTTCTGTCACAGGACTCACCTCCTAAAATCGACTGCGTTTCCAATTTCGCGTACAGTATAGCACGGTTTTCGCGTTTCGGCTATGTAGATTTTGTTAAACTTTCGGCTCAAAACGACCGAGATCGACTGTGAACCTTTCTTTAATTTTCACAGAAATCGTTGCATTTTCTTTACAATTACAGTATGATATGCCCCGCGCTGATATTTTGACGAATTTCGCAGACGCTTCTCCAAGGGGAGGCTGCGGCAGGAGATATATATGCTGAAGACAAAACCCAATGAGATTGAGATATTGAATCACCCTCAGGCGCCTTGCGAGGCGCCTGAAACGGCGGAGGGCCTCCGCCGCGGCCTGTGGCAGGCGTGGCTCCGCAGCCTGCTGTTGTTCTGCTGCGCCAGCGTCTATGTGGAGCTGTGCCTGCACCTGTGCGTCTATCGATCGCTGGACAGGCGGACGGTCTATCTGGTGCTGTTCGGACTGCTGAGCGGAACAGTCTGCACCCTACTGACCGCGTACCTGCCCAAGATTGCCCGGCAGATCATGGGTGTACTTCTTGTTGTTGTGCAGGTGCTATTTGCCGAGGTGCAGCTGGTGTACCATGCCATCTTCGGCAACTTCATGCCCATCAGTCAGGTGAGCATGGGCGGGAACGTCATCACCAATTTCGACTCGCAGATCCTGTACAGCATCGGCAAGAACATCGTTCCCATCCTTCTGCTGCTGGTGCCGCTGATCGTGACGATCCTCTGCCTTGCTCTGCGCAAGCTCCGGGTGCTGACTGTGCGGCTCAAGTGGAAGCAGGCACTGGCGACGCTGGGTATCCTGCTGACGCTGCTGCTGGCTACGATGGGTATTATGTACGCCGGGCGGGGCAAATCATTCTCCGTCTACAAAACCTTCACCAATGTGAACACCTCTACCGACAGCAGCTATAAGAGCGTGGGTATGCTGGCGACCACGGTGCAGGAGCTTCGCTATATGGTCTTCGGCAGCAGCGGCAGCGTCATCATTACGCCGTCCCCGCTGGGCACAGACACCAGACGGCTCTACAGCAGCAATTCCTACAATGTGATTGAGCGCATCGACTTCACGAAGCTGGCGGAGTCCACGGATGATGCCATGCGCAAAACCACGGACGAATACTTGGCGCAGGTGACACCCACCCGGAAGAACAACTACACCGGGCTGTTGGAGGGGTACAACCTGATCACCATCTGCGCTGAGAGCTTCTGCCCCTGGTTCATCAGTGAGGAGCTGACACCCACCCTGTACAAGCTGTCCCACACGGGCATTATTTTCGATAATTACTACGGCACGTTCCAATCCGTTACCACCAATGGTGAGTACACCATGTGTATGGGGCTTTATCCGGATATGTCCCGCACTAAGACGGATTCCAGCTTCAACGTGGCGGGCACCAACTATCTGCCCTTCTGCCTGGGCAATGCCCTGAGAGAAAAAGGATATCAAGCCTGGGGCTATCACGACTATATCGGCGATTTCTACAACCGGAACATCACCCACGCCAACATGGGCTATACCTTCAAGGCGGCGGACTCCGGGCTGGATATAAAGATCGACTGGCCCTCCTCCGATCTGGAGATGATGGAGGCCTCCGTGGACGACTATCTCAGCAGCAAGGAGCCCTTCCACGCCTATTACATGACCTTCAGCGGCCACTATCAGTACAACTGGGATAACGCTATGAGCGCTAAAAACCGGGACGCGGTAAAGGATCTGCCCTACTCCGAGCCGGTGAAGGCGTATATTGCCTGCAATCTGGAGCTGGAGAACGCGCTGACCTACCTGATGGATCGGCTGGAGCAGGCGGGCGTGGCCGATAAGACCTGCATCGTACTGACCAATGACCACTATCCCTACGGTCTGACGGAGGATGAGTACAACGAGCTGGCGGGGCAGGAAATGGATCTCACCTTCGAGAAGTATCGCAACAGCTTTATCTGCTATGTTCCCGGCCTCTCCGAGAACATCGTGGTGGATGAGTACTGCTCCACGGCGGACATCCTGCCCACGCTGCTGAACCTGTTCGGCGTGGACTACGACTCCCGGCTGCTGGCGGGCACCGACGCGCTGTCCAACGGCGTACACATAGCGGTGCTGTCGGACAAGTCCTTCCTGACGAAATCCTTCCGCTATGACGCCGGTACGGAGACGGTGATCCCCGCTGACGAGAGCATCGCCATCTCTGACGAGCAGCTGGAGGCCTACCGGCTGTATGTGGACAATAAGTTCCAGATGTCCAGCAACATCGTCAACAGTGACTACTATGCCCATGTTTACGGCAAGGCGTCCAGCGGCGGCACGCTGGAGGATACGGTGGTGTTTACGGACATCACGGGCATTTTCAACCAGGCCAGCGTCCTCTATATGTACCGCAACGGATATATAGACCCGGAAACGCCGGACACCTTTGGCGGAAAGGCCACGGCAAAGGTGGGCGAATTCGTGGATGTGCTGTACCGCATCTCCCAAAGGCCGGAGACGGACAACACCGCCCTGCCGCCTGACTATGAAACCGAGGAATTCAACGGCTCCGCCTGTCCCTACTACGACGCCGTGTGCTGGGCGTATCAAACGGGGCTGCTTCGCCAGGAGGACCTGCACACCGGCTACGATGATGACATGGATTATCAGACGGCCTGTCTGCTGATCTATCGCTACGCCGCCATGTCCGGCATTGACACCCGTGTAGATCAGGAACTGCTGCGGCAGGCCATGTGGGAAAATCCCCGGCTCAGCGACGAGGCCGTCAAGGCCATGCTGTGGTGTGACGATCGGGACATCACCACCCGCGACAGCGAGCTGGGCGATCTGCTGGCGGCCTGCAACACCCGCATCAACCGTTATCAGATGACCTCGTTCCTGTTCTATCTGTGTACCTATGAGTTGAACTCGCGAAGCGAAGCATAATGCAGCGTTTTGCTTTCATAGACAATGCAAAACGTTTTTTTTGCCCGCGCGTGACGTTGGCATCCTTGCTTTTTGACAGAACGTAGAATATACTGAAAGCAAAAAGTCGAGGTATGTATATGAACTTGTTGATGACACTGGATCGGAACTATGTTCCGCAGCTGAATGTGATGCTGTTCTCCGCACTGCATTGCGACAGTGCCGCGTATTTTGACGTGTACCTGCTGCACGACGAGGGACTGTCAGAGGAGGATGTGGCGGGAACGCGAGTACTGCTGGGACAGCGGGGGACGCTGCACCTGATACCAGTGGACGAGGACGGTCTGGCGGATGCGCCCACCTCTGACCGCTACCCGAAAGCCATTTACTACCGTATTTTTGCGGCCAAATATCTGCCGGACACGCTGGAGAGGGTGCTGTATCTTGACCCGGACATCGTGGTGCGGCAGAGCCTGCGGGAGCTGTATGAGATGCCCATGGGCGCGGCGTTTTTCGCGGCGGCCACCCACATCCGCGGCTTTCTGCACCGTTTCAATGAGCTGCGTCTGGACATGGACGAGGACAGTCCCTATATCAATTCCGGCGTGATGCTGATGAATCTGCAGGCTTTGCGGGCGGAACAGGATACGCAGGCGGTATTCGACTACATGGACGCCCACAAGGGACGGCTCATGCTGCCGGATCAGGACATCATCAGTGCTCTGTACGGACAACGTATCCTGCCTTTGGATCCCATCCGCTACAATATGACGGAAAAGCTGTTTTCCCTCCACCGGCGCAACGGGGACGGCATGACGCTGGAGGACGTGCGGCAGCAGTCCGCGGTCATCCACTACTGCGGGCGGAACAAGCCATGGAAGCCGGGATATTTGGGCGAACTGAACGTGTTCTATAATGAAGCAGTCTCTCAAATGTCAGAGAACGGTCATCATTGAATTATTTTTGTATCATATATGGCAATAAGGTGCGGCAGTTCAGTTGCTGAACTGCCGCACTTTTTCCTCACCCCACGCGGCGTCGAAGCTGATGGCACACACCTTTTGGGTACGCTCCACCGAGTAGATGGGCAGCTGCCGCGTGCTGGCCGCCGCGCTGACGGAGACGGGGTAGTTCACCACATAAAAGATGGCTGCCGCCAGCACCAGTGCCGCGCTGCCCACCATGTACCACCGCCGCAGCAGGAACACCTTAATCTTCTTCATATCATATCCGCCCCTTTCCGGTTTTGCCTTATCCTATGCCCCGCGCCCAGTGAATATATCGCCGCTCGCCGGACGTGCGCAAAAAGGGACGGCAGTCCACTCGGACTGCCGTCCCTTTTTTCAGTGCTCCGCCGCGCAGAAGCGGCAGTCCTCGTCTGTTGCCTCGCCCTTGCAGACGATGTTGGTGGGGCCGGTGAGGAACAGGTCGGCTACCCGCCGGCCGTCGCGCACCACGTCCACCGTCAGCTGCCCGCCGGGCACGTCCACCTGTACTCGCTGCCCGGACACCCGGCCCAGAAGCGTCAGCACCGTGACCACGGAGCCGGTGCCGGTGCCGCAGGCGTAGGTGAAGTCCTCCACGCCCCGCTCATAGGTCAGCTCCTGCACATGATCCGGCCCGACGATCTCGTAGAAATTCACGTTGGCCCCCTTGGGATAGCCCTCGTAGAACCGCAGCTGCCGCCCCAGCTCCCGCAGCTGCTGCCGGTCACAGTCCGCCAGCCCCGGCATCTCCACGGCAATGTGGGGCAGGCCGGGATCGCCCAGCTCCACATAGGGCGTGGCGTAGACCGTGCCGCCGATGCCGGCGGCGGCATCCAGCCGGATGACGCTGGGATCGTTCAGCCGGATGCGGTAGTTCCGCTGATCCAGCCGCCAGCCCGTGACCAGCCCGGCGGTGGTCTCCACGGTCTGCACCTCGCCAGCCAGCCCGTTCTCATAGCCGTAGCGGCAGATGCAGCGTGCGCCGTTGCCGCACATCTCGCCCAGTGAGCCGTCGGAATTGTAGTAGCGCATCCGGTAATCCGCTTTCTCGGACGGATCGACCACCATCAGCCCGTCCGCGCCGATGGACAGATGCCGCTCACACAGGGCGCGGGCAATCTCCGGCCACGCCTCGTCCGGCAGCCGCAGCTGCCGGTTGTCCACGATCACAAAGTCGTTTCCTGCGCCGTTCATTTTCCAGAATCGCAAGTATGTCAGCTCCCTTCCGTCTTCGGAATGTCATTCCTCCTCCAGTATACGGCAGGCGGGCGCAAAAAGCAAGCCGCCCCTCGGTCAAAGAGCCTTGTATCATACTTCGGAATATTGCCAACCGCCGGAAAAAGCGGTATAATCAAAATATTAAACGGCGAAAGGAGCACGCTTATGCACAACGACACGGCGTCCCGCAGCTGGGACGTCCGCCCCCTGACGGCGGCGGACATAGAGGCGTATCTGGATATCTATCTCAACTCCTACCCGGCCTACAAATCATTGGACGCCGCGTGCCGCGCCCACTACCGGGACAAGCACCTGACGGAGCTGCGAGAGGACACACAGACCCGCACGGTGGGACTGTTCGAGGGGGATACCCTCATCGCCACCATGAAGCTGATCCTGTTCTCCATGAACTTCTTCGGCCGGATGCAGCCCGCCTGCGGCCTGATGGCGCTGGAGGTGCATCCGCTCCACAAAAAGAAGGGCGCTGCGCTGTATATGGTGCGGTACTTCGAGGACTACGCCCGGCGGCACGGCGCGCTGCTGACGCTGCTGCTGCCCTTCCGGATCAGCTTTTACCGCCGGATGGGCTACGGCTTTGCCGGCAAGCTGTACGAATACCGCCTGCCCACGTCGGTGCTGCCCTGGCCGGACGCCGAAGCGCAGCGCCGTCTGCGGCTCCTGCGGCCGGAGGACTTCGACGCGGCCATGGCCTGCCAGCGCCGCTTCGCCGCCCGAAACCACGGCATGGTGGAGAAATTCGATGAGGAGCTGCGCGCCGCCCGGGACGATATACAGGTGCGCCGCATGGGCTGGTACGACGACGGCGGCACGCTGCGGGGCTACGCGGCCTACCGCTTTGAAAGCGCCAGCGACACCAACTACACCCAGAACCGTCTCAGTGTGGAGGAGCTGGTCTACGAGGACGGCGGCGTGCTGCGGGCGCTGCTGGGCGGTCTGAAGCTGCAGGAGGATCTGGCCCAGACCGTGATCCTCCGCACCGGCGAGGAGGACTTCCACCACCTGCTGCACGACCCGCAGGACGTATCGAGGAACTACATTGACTATGGCTTCCTCCAGACCAACGTCTCCGCCGTGGGTACCATGTTCAAGATGACGGACGCCGCGGCCTTCGTGGAGCGGACGGCCTACCGCCCGTTCCCGCGGGGGACGCTGACGGCGGCGTTCCGCTGCCGGGATGAGCTGACCGGCGCGGAGCAGTGCCTGCGCATCGCCTTTGCCGGAGGGCGCTGGGCCGTGGCCGCACCGGACGCGGTGCCGGAGGTTACCGTCACCTGTCCGCAGGGAGAGCTGACCTCTCTGCTCATGGGCTCCTGCGGGCTGGAGGGTCTGCTGCGTCTGGGCGCCGCGCAGGCGGACGATGCGGAAAAGGCACAGGAGCTGGCACGGCTGCTGCACTGGGGGCAGAAGCCGTGGCTCAACGCGGATTATTGAGAGGAAAAACAGCGAAAGGGAGGGGGCGGAGATGACAAACGGCCCCGTGATCGAGATCAGGCTGTCGGAGGCGCTCCGCACGCCATGACCTGCGGGCGCATCGCGCTGTTCAGCGCGCCCTGCGGCTTCGGCAGGACCGTGGCGTCCCGCGCCCTGCTGCCCGGCACAAAGCTGCGACCTGCGCCCGGCAGACATAAAGTGTCTGCCGGGGTTTAGGCGTTTTTCCTGTTGACAACCGTTTTCTTCCAATCTATAATAGTAGCTGGCGGCATAGGCCGTCGGCCAATTGAATACATGATCCATTGATATCGTGCAGCCAGACTGCCGCAAGGCCCCGCAGGGGTCAGGCAGCGGCTTCAAAGGAACGGGGTGCAAGGCCCCACGCGAACGGCACTGTAAGCGCAAGAACGTACCGAGGCGGCGTCAGCCGCTGGGACGAAAGTCCGCCATTGCAGACATCACGTCTGTGAGAAGGCAGGTTACGAACGAGGAGAGAACTCTCTGCGGCGCGAGTCAGAAGACTTGCATGAAGGAGGATCACCAACAGCGGGCGCTCTCTCCGTGGTGTATGGATGGCAGGAGTGTGCGCCGGCGCTTCCCGGAAAGGGAGGGGCCGGTGTTTTTCTGTCGCGGACTGCGCTGGCCGTTCTCCGGTAAAACGGAGGCTGACCGGCGTTTTTTCTGCGTGTGTACGTGTCAAGCCGAGGCGGTTTTTCCACCGCCGCTTTCCATAAGGGCGGGAGGGGGGCAAAACCCTCCCGCCTCCTCTCTTTTTTGGGGAGAATGGACACACTTCCGCCGCATTGGCCAAGGGAGCCTTACCCTTTTTTCCGCATGTGCGTTAGAGATAGAGAAGATCAAAAAAACAGGAGGAGATCACATGTATCACAAAAGAAGCATGACCGACCGCGTGCTGGCCATGCTGCTGAGTCTGGTGCTGTGCCTGACCATGGTGCCGCAGCTGGCCTTCGCCACTGCCGCCGCACCCTGCGTGACGGGCAGCACGGGCGATACGGAGTATACGGTCACGACCGGCGGCCTGCTGACCGTCTATCTGGACGAGCTGTTCAAGGACAGCGAGGGTCATACAATGACCTACCAGCTGGATACCGGCGACTACGGCACCCAGACCAAGATCACAACGGATAAGGACAGCGGCCGTCCGTGCCTGTCCTTTACCAATCCCACGGCGGGCATCTATACGCCCACCATCACCGCCAGCTGCCCCAACGGCGGCATGGGCAAGGTGACGCTGACCATCACGGTGGAGCAGGGCAAGGACGGCGATGCCTCCCAGTATGGCTACGACGAGACGCCCGCCGACTCCGTGAAGGTCTATGTCACCGTTTCCAGTGACGGCATCCCGCTGATGGGCAACGAGGGCACCGTGCTGTCCCACCTGGAGGTGGAGGTGCCTTACTTCGATCTGGCGTACCAGGGCCTGACGGACTTCTACCGCTATCACACGGAGAACGGCTCCGGCGGCTATGTGGACAGCGAGATCGTGAAGCGTCCCACCGCCCTGCACCTGTATCTCTACATGATCGGCGTGTACTATCTGGGCCTTGATCCGGATCAGATCATCAGCGGCAGCGTGAAGATCAACGGCCATGACGGCAGCTGCGGCGTGGTGGATATGCTGGGCAACCCCCCCTACGATGACACCATGGCGGCTCTGAACATCACCGGCAGCGCCACGTCCCTGTACATGCAGCAGTTCTGGGGCCATGACGAGAACCTGATGTACTACCGCAACCACGTCTATCCTCTGATGGGCCCCGGCTGGGGCAGCACGGCGGACTATATCCTGCTGTCTGACGGTGACACCATCGACGTGGCCATGTTCAGCAACTGGCAGTTCTGGACGAAGGGCGCCTTCGCCGCCTTCGATCAGGACGAGTACGCCACGCCTGTGGGCGGCGCCGTGAGCTTCCGGACCCTCAAGTACGACACCCGGTCCGTGGCCGACGGCGGCACGGAGGAGTTTGAGCCCATCACCGGCCTGAATGTCTGCGTCTACGACGAGAACTGGTCGCTGGTGGACACCCTTACCCCCGGCAGCGATGAGAGCAGCTTCAGCTACACCTTCAGCAAGGCGGGCACCTACTACCTGCTGGGCACCGATCCCAACGCCGGCACGTCGGACTCCTGCTACGCACCGGCTACCGCCAAGGTCACGGTGGGCGGCGCCAAGCCCTTCGATCCCGCCGACTATTACAAGGGTTTTGATTTCTCCAGCATCACCACGGATGAAGCGGGCACGGAGTATCTCTACAATGTGGCGGAGAGCACCATGCATGTGTCCCACTTCAGCGTCCCCGGCGACAAGAAGGTCTATACCGTTACCGTTCCCAAGGGCACGGAGACGGTCTACGTCACCTATCCCGCAGACTTTAACCAGAATATTCTGGAGTACTGCGCCCTCTTTGACGCGGACGGCAATGTCAGCTGGAACTTCTATGCCGGCAGCGACTACCAGTACACCGTCACGGAGAACGGTGACGGCAGCCACACCATCGCGCTGCCCGCCGCGTTCCTCATGGAGAACCAGCTGTACATCGCGGCGGAGTGCGACGATAACTACGACTACTTCAACTGCTTCGGCTTCGTGGTGGGCGACAACACCAGACCCGGCGGCGGGGATGACACCGTGGCCGTCACCGGCGTGACACTGGACAAGACCGAGCTGTCCGTCGAGCGCCGCAGCGCCGCCCGGCTGAACGCCGCCGTGCAGCCGGACAACGCCAAAAACCAGAAGGTGACGTGGAGCAGCAGCGCTCCCTCCGTGGCCGCTGTGGATCGCACCGGCCTTGTGACCGCGCTGGCCGAGGGCGAGGCGGTCATCACCGTCACAACCGTTGACGGCGCCTTCCAGGCACAGTGCAAGGTCACTGTCACCGACAAGAACAAGCCCGCTGTGGCAGAGGACGGCTATTACGAGATCAGCACCGGCGCCCAGCTGAAGTGGTTCGCCGATGAGGTCAACACCGGCAACGCCGAGATGAACGCCCGCCTGACCGGCGATGTCGATCTTTCCGGCATCTGCGGCGCGGACGCCCCCTGGACGCCCATCGGTAACAAGGCCGCCTACAAGGATTATCGCGGTACCTTCGACGGACAGGGCCATAAGATCACCGGTCTGTATCTGGAGAACAAGGGTACCTATAACGACGGCAGCTCCTACTACACCGCGCTGTTCGGCCTGTGCGACGGCGCGACCATCAAGAACGTCAGCGTCTACGGCGAGGGTAAGTCCATCACCCGCTATGTGGCCGGTATCGTGGGCCGCGCCTGCGGCGTCTTCACCCACCGCACCACCACCATCGAGAACTGCCACAACTATGTGACCCTCACCGGCAGCCCCACCAACGACCAGATCTACGGCCACGCCGGCGTGGTGGCCTCGGCGCAGGATACCGTCATCCGGAGCTGCTCCAATCAGGCCGATATCACCGGCTATGAGGGCTACACCGGCGGCATCGTGGCGGTGGCCTCCAGCGGCAGCACCGTCATTGAGAACTGCTGGAACACCGGCGATATCCACCTGCGCGGCTGGCAGCCCAGCTTCCGCGGCGTGGGCGGCATCGCCGGCTGCGTTCGCGAAACCGTGGAAATTTCCAACTGCTACAACACCGGCAGCATCAGCTTCTACTACAAGACCCAGAGGATCCAGCAGTCTGCCGGCGGCATCGTGGGCGCGGCGGGCTACAGCTCCAGCGGTCAGAATATCACGCTGACCAACTGCTACTCCATCGGTGCCGTCAGCGGCGAGTATGACGACAATGCCAACATGGGCGCACTGGTGGGCGAGGTCGTGGGTGCCTCCACTGTCCTGACGGTCAGCAACTGCTGGTATCTGGACAGCGCGGTCAAGACCTCCGGCGCGGAGACGACGAAGATCACCGTGCGGGGCGAGGCCTTCACCGCGGCGGACGGACTCGATGCCGCGGCGCTGGGCAGCGCCTACGCTGACAGCTGCCCCGCTCCCGTTCTGCAGGGCGAGCCTGCGGAGGCGCACACCGATGCCGACAACGACGGCGTCTGCGACGTCTGCGGCCGGAAGGAAGTCCCCGTTCCCACCCGCAAGGCGGACTACCCCGCCGAGAGCGAGAATACGGTGATGACCGGCACGGCCTACCTGCTCAGCGACCTGCAGGCGGGTAAGATCTTCGCCCCTGTGGACGGCCAGAGCCTGTCCTACAGGAACTACTACTACCAGCGCTCCACCGACGGCGGCATGACCTGGGGCCCCATGCAGGACTTCTCTGAGGCCATCTTCGGCATGACCACCATCCAGATCACCGAGCTGACGGAGGGCGAGTACCACTACCGCTTCTATGCCTCCCACGACGGCGTACACTTCTCCAAGGATACATGGACGCTGAAGCTCCATGTGGAGGATGTCCCCACCATGGACTTCACGTTCTATGTGGGCAAGGACTACACCGGCGGCTACCCCATTATCCGGCTCTACAACGTGTATACCGATGATACGGGCAATGAGGTGCTGGGCGACGAGATCGAGAACTGCTTCCTGTACAGCGACTTCACCAACACTCTGCCGGAGGGTCAGGAGAACTACGACCCCGCCGATGGCCTGCTGACCGACAACTATCAGATGTTCTACGCCAAGCTGGCCGCCGGGCGCTATGCCTACCGCGCCTTTGCCAGGAACGCGGACACCGGCGTCTATGACGTGGAGCTGGGCGGCATGACCCTGAACCTGCCCACCGACACCAACGTGGACGGCGGCGCAGGCGGCGGCACCAGCGTCTATCTGCAGTGCAATTCCTTCTATGTCAGCAGCAAGAAGACGGACAACACCTACTTCACGGCCGACGAGTACCATGTCCGCGTGGACTGCCCCATCATGGGCACCTCCTGCGTCATGGGTACACCCTACACCAAGGGCAGCTACGACTACTATCCCACGGTGCTGTACGCAGCCGGCAACGCCTGCCTGTACAACGCCTACGCCTATCCCGACATTGACGGCTACATCTTTACGCAGGCCATCAACCAGACCTTCCGTGCCAGCTACTATGCCAGCACCAAGAGCCTGGCCATCAACACCGGCGTGGTGCTGAAGGCCACCGTTCCCGCCGACGCCGATTTCGGCCTGTACTTCCAGTGGAACAACTTCAACACCACGGAAGTGGATCCCATGGACAAGACCGATGAGTTCGACGGCTGGCATTACAGCGAGGACGGTACCAAGAGCGCCGAGTATTTTATCTCCAAGGGCAACAGCAACTACACATGGCGTCTCAGCGATGATGCCCATGTGACGCAGGCAGGCTGGCTGTCCGGCCTCAACGCCAGCAAGGACATGACCTTCGCCTTCGGTGATAACGCCGCCACGGATCGCCTGTCCCACGACTTCAGCAAGCTGGGCACCCAGACCTCCAAGCGCGACGAGGCCGACCTGCAGGTGAACCTGGATCCCAGCGGCTTCGAGGTGCTGAACGGCACCACCCGCGTCCGGGCCTACCGTCACTGGCAGCTCATCAACTCCGATGCCGGCAACATCATGGTGGAGCCTGACTTCCACTGGGATCTGGCCTCCGGCGACGCGCAGATCGGGACGGTGGACGGCGGCAACACCTCCGCCAACTGGGCGGATGTTACCCCCGGCGCGCAGGATTCCATCATCACCGTCTACTATGACAGCGTGGACGTGGATCCCGAGAGCCACGGCAGCCACGGCGGTCTGTACCCCGCCACCCAGCCCCATCGTGTGGGCGTCATCGTAGTGGGCGGTACGGATGTGGCCCACGGCTCCGCCGATGCGGATGTGGACTTCAACATGCCCGCCGGCACTACCACCACCCGCTCCATGGATTGGGACTACAACTACGACACATGGTACTACGAGGCCGGCGAGACGGATCCCGCCCTGACCTTCGGCGTAGTGAAGGGCAGCGGCAGCGTCGAGGTGGAGTACGCCTTTGTCGCCACCAACAACGCGATGGAGAGCACCGTTTCCGCCTTCCGGAGCGTCACCGCCGGTGAGGATGGCCGCTATACCGTGCCCCTGTCCGACTTCAACGGGCTGGGCAACGGCATGGGCGGTACCGTCATCCTCCGCATGACCGACGGCAGCGGCGTCAGCTATCGTCTGGTGCGCGTGGCCAAGGTCACCGTCTCCTCTGAGAACGCCAGCCACAGGAACGAGGATATCATGCCCGGCGATCAGGTCACTCTGACCTTCAGCGGCATGTTCCGCGGCGTCAACAAGATCTCCGGCGTGTTCAACCCCACCACCTTCAAGCCCACCTACTTCGCGGGCGAGACCAAGTACGAGGGCACGCTGGGTCAGTACCAGAAGATGGACAACGCCTCCGTCACCGTCACCATCCCCGAGGACATCGCCTTCGAGGAGGGCGAGGAGACGACGACGTACAGCTTCACCAACGGCTACACCTTCGGCAGCATGTACTCCGCTGCCAACCCCTTCGCGTTCCTGTATAACATGACGGATACCGGCGTGGGCACCAACTTCAACGCCGTCACCGTGAATTACTACATGAACCACTACGCGGACGCGGCGGTCACCGTCTACCGCAAGGTGCTGTACAATGTGGCGCTGGATGTCACCAACACCGACGGCGAGAAGCTGACGGACGTGACCGCCGTCCTGACCGACAGCACCGGCGAGACCTGCGCGGCTGACGAAAGCGGCCGCTTCCAGCTGGGCTACGGCACCTACACCTACGTTCTGACCAAGGACGGCTACACCGTGACCCGCGGCAGCTTCACCCTGGGCAGCGCCGACGCGGACAAGGTACAGGACGGCGTCCTGACCATCACCGCCGCCATGAGCGCTGCCGGCGCCAATCCGTGGGACGGCGCCACCCTGACTGAGCCCAAGAAGGACGGGGACGGCGCCTACCTCATCGGCACCGGCGCCGAGCTGGCGTGGTTCGCAAAGAACGGCGATAAGGCCAGCGCCAAGCTGACGGCGGACATCGAGCTGGCCGCCTTCGACTGGACGCCCATGGCCAAGCTCTACGGCACGTTTGACGGTCAGGGCCATGTTATCAACAACCTGTATGTCAACAGCGGCAGCTATCCTCTGGGCCTGTTCGGCTACATGCAGTCCGGCTCCTCCGTCACGAAGCTGGGCATCACCGGCGACGTGACCTGCACGGCCAAGAGCAACGCGCAGGCCGGCGGTATCGCGGGCTACATGAACGACAACAGCGCTGTTACCCAGTGCTGGAGCGCTGTGAACGTTACCAGCAAGAAGCACGGCGGCGGCATCGCGGGCTATACGAACGCTAAGTCCGTCATCACCGACTGCTACGCCACCGGCACCATCCGCAGCATCGCCGCCAACGAGTGCTATCTGGGCGGTATCTGCGGCAGCTACTACAACCGCTTTGCCGGTGCGACACTTACCAACTGCTACAGCACCGCCACGGTTATCGGCAGCAAGGGCAATGCCTCCTATGTGGGCGGCCTGTCTCCCGTCCCCTATGAGCAGAACTTCGTGAACAGCTATTATCTGGCGGGCGCCGTCTCCGGCGAGAGCCCCAAGGAGGGCGTCACCGGTTTGGGCACGGCCAAGACCGCCGAGGAGCTGAAGACCCTGACCTATGTGCTGGGCGAGAGCTTCCACAACGACACGGACGGCGTCAACAACGGCTATCCCGTGCTGGCATGGCAGGGCGGCGAGGCCCCCAAGGTGACGGAGCTGAAGATCACCACGCCTCCCACCAAGACCGAGTACCTGCCCGGTGAGAGCTTCGATCCCGCCGGCATGACGGTGGTGGCCGTGTACGATGGCGTTACCGAGGTGGAGGTCACGGATTACACCGTGGAGGACGGCGAAGCTCTCAAGGCGGACGCAGAGAGCGTCACCGTGAAGTACGGCGATGCTGCCGTCCAGCAGCCCATCACCATGCTGGCCCTGTACGGCAAGGGCGACGTGAACAACGACGGTGTGGTGGATGACGCCGACGCCGCGCTGGTCTACGCCTTCGTCAACACCAAGCTCACCGCCGATGCCCGGCAGGCTGATGCCGCCGATGTCAACGGCGACGGCGCGGTGACGGCGGATGACGCAGTCCTCATCTATTCCTTCTATCTGGGAGAAATTGACTCCCTTACCGCTCACAACTAAGGAGGGGAAAGACATATGAAGAAAATCGTATCTTTCCTGCTGGCGCTGGTGCTGACGCTGAGTCTCACCTCCACTGCGCTGGCCGCCGTTGTCAGCCCCAAAACGGACGTGGCCGAGGTCATGGCGGGCGAGGCCGTCAAGCTGACGGTCAACGCCTCCGAGGAGGAGCCGCTGACCGGCATCGTATGCCTGAATTACCGGGTGTACTTCGATCCCGCACTGTTTGAACTGGACGCACAGGCCAGCGCCTCCGGTATGGACGGCGTGAAGCTGACGGCGCTCAAGACCGACGAGGACGGCAAGAGCTACTATGCCGTGTCCCTGCTGGATCCCACCAGCGAGGGCCTCGGCGTCAAGGGCGACCTGTACAGCCTGGTGTTCAAGCTGAAGGACGATGCCGCCGCCGGTGCGGAGGGCACCTTCACCATCACCAAGGCACATGTGTACACCATTGCCGACGGCGCCATGCAGACCGTGGAGAACGGCGCTGTGGAGAACGGTACCCTCACCGTCAAGGTGGCGGCCCAGCCGGTGCCCGAGGTGGTCTTCGGCCACTCCGCCGCCAGCGGCAAGCCCATGCTGACGTGGGATGCCGTGCCCGGTGCGGAGTCCTACAACGTCTACCGCGCTGAGAGCGAGGACGGCCCCTACACCAGGATCAACAGCACCACCGCCACCAGCTACGTCAACACCGGCGCCAAGGAAGGCGTGACCTACTACTACAAGGTCACGGCCGTCAGCGCCGGCGGCGAGAGCGAGTTCAGCAACATCGTCAGCGGTCAGGCCAAGGCGGAGCCGCAGAAGCCCGCCGCCCCTGTGGTGAAGATCGGCAGCTCCGCTTCCAGCGGCAAGCCTATGCTGACGTGGAGCGCTGTTACCGGTGCGGAGTCCTACAACGTCTACCGTGCCGAGAGTGCCGACGGCGTCTACACCAAGATCAACACCACCACTGCCACCAGCTACGTCAACACCGGCGCCAAGGAGGGCGTGACCTATTACTACAAGGTCACCGCCGTCAATGACATCGGCGAGAGCGACGCCAGCAACGTGGTCAGCGGCCAGACTAAGGTGACGCCGCAGAAGCCCTCCGCCCCCGTGGTGAGGATCGGCCACTCCGCCGCCAGCGGTAAGCCCATGCTGAAGTGGAACACCGTCACCGGCGCGACCTCCTACAACATCTATCGCGCGGAGAGCGCCACCGGTACCTACACCAGGATCAACACCACCACCGCCACCAGCTACACCAATACCGGCGTCAGGGACGGCGTGACCTACTACTACAAGGTCACGGCGGTGAACGGTGTGGGCGAGAGCGCGTACAGCAACGTGGTCAGCGGCCAGTCCAAGTCCACCGCGCCCGTTACCACCACGCCTGAGGTGACCATGGGGCACTCCGCCGTCAGCGGCAAGCCCATGCTGACGTGGAAGGCTGTCACCGGTGCGGCGTCCTACCGTGTGTCCCGTGCCGTCAGCAAGGCCGGCACCTTCTCCATCCTCACCACCACCAGCGCTCTGAGCTACACCAACACCGGCGCGGTGCTGGGCACCACCTATTACTACAAGGTGGAGGCCCTGAACGCTGCCGGCAAGGTGCTGGGCATCAGCGCTGTGGTGGAGGGCAAGGTCGCCCCCGTTGTGGCCGTGGGCTACTCCACCGTCAGCGGCAAGCCCCGGCTGACGTGGAAGGCCGTCTCCGGCGCCACGGAGTACCGCGTCTACCGCAGCGCGACGAAGAACAGCGGCTACACCCTTATCAACAAGACCACGGCTCTGACCTACGTCAACACCGGCGCAAAGGCCAACACGACCTATTACTACAAGGTCGTGGCCGTGAAGGGTACGGCAGTCAGCGACTTCAGCAATATCGTTACGGCCAGACCGTCCAAGTAAGGACGGCGGCTGTCTGACGCAGCATACCGCTCCGCTTCCCCCGCCCCGGCGGGGGGAGCGGAGCATGCTGCCCAAAATAGCCGGGCGCCGTTCTGTACGCTTCCCGCCGCGAAAGCGCAGAGAACGACTCCCGCCCCATCATCAACAGGAGGTATCCCTATGAAAAAACGCATTGTATCGCTGCTGCTGACACTGGTGACGGCGCTGACCTGCCTGACGCCCGCCCTCGCCGCGTCGGCGGGCGGCGGCACGTTCTATCTCACCGCCTCCACCGCCTCCCGCACGCTGATCGAGCCGACGCCCGTTGCCTACACGGCGGGCCAGACCGTGCTGCAGGCGCTGCAGAGCAGTGACTACGCCTTCGAGCTGTCCGGCGGCTTCATCACCGCCATCTGCGGCCAGACCGGCAACTATACCGTCTACTATGACGGCGGCGCGTATGCGCTGGATGCCCCGGCCTCCAGCGTAAAGACCGCCATCGTCTTTTCCGAGTACACCGGCGCGTACGATTCGACCCAGACCCGGCTGGCGGCGCTGATGGGCCGCTATCGTGCCAGAACGGACAACGTACAGAACTACAAGCCCGCCGCCGATGCCTATACCGATGGCCTTGCCGCCCTGCGCGGTGACGGCTGGGCCGCCGCCTGCACGGCGCTGGATACGGCCATCACGGACTATGAAGCCATCCTCGACGGCCCGAAATACACCGTTACCGTCTCCGCCGCACGGAACGGGACAGCCGTGCCCGGCGCGGTACTGACCCTGACGGACAGCTATGGCAATGTGACCTCCGCCGCAGGCTCCGTGCAGGTGGTGAGCGGCGGCTACACCTTCTCCGTTTCCGATGGCAGCGACCGCACGGAGGGGACTCTCACCGTCACCGGCGACACCGGTCTGTCCGTTGTCTTACCGGCAGGGGAGTGGTTCGGTGAGCTCCGGATCCTGTACGGCGGCGCGGCGCTGCCCTGCACGCAGGATGCCGCCGCCCGCACCCTGACGTGCCTTGTGCCGGATACGGTGGGCGGCGCCAATCTGAGCCTGTACGCCGCCACCGGCGCGGACACGCCCGCCAACGCCCGCCTGCGTACCATCTATGTGGGCACGGACGGCGTGGATCGCTCCGGCACCAGCCGCAGCTGGAACAGCGCCGCCACGGCGCTGGCACAGGCGTTGGACGCCGGCATGGAGGGCCGCACCTTCCCGCTGGAGGCCCAGTACGACGCCGATGGCCACACCCGCATCCAGACCTACACCGTCATACTGGAGCGCACCCCCACCCTCAGCGGCCTCACCGTCACGGCGGAGGGCGCTGCCCAGCCGCTGGACTTTGTCCCTACCACGACGGACTACACGCTGTCCGTCACCTCTGATACCGTCACCGTATCGGCCCGGCCCTACGGCGCGGACTACACCGTCACCGGCACCGGCACGGTGCAGCTGACGGCGGCGCAGCAGACCTGTACCGTGTCCGTCACCGCCGGCGGCCGTACCACCGACTACACCCTGCACCTGCGGAAGGCCGATGCCGCCGCCGTCACCGTCACCCCGCCCGCCGCGGATACGAAGGTGCATGTGACCAACGCCGCCGGCGGCGAGATCGCCCCGCAGAACGGTGTGTACCGTCTGGTACCCGGCGCAGCCTATACCTGCACCGCTGTGCGCGGCGGCTGCCGTGCCAGCCTGCCCTTTACCGCCGCCGATGGCCTGACCCTGACGGCCCCCGCGCCGGAGACGGTGAACGCCCTGACGGCGCTGGCACTGTACAGCGGCTCTGCCGCCGCCACCCGCCAGACCCACGAGAGCGCCGAGGGCTTCGACCCCGCCCGGCGCACCCTGACCTATACCATCCCCGATGATCAGCAGCGCCTGTACGCGCAGGCTACCGCCGTCTCCGGCTACACGGCGGAGGCGCGTTATGCCCGTCAGACCATCACCGCCGAAACGGACGGACGCCCCCACACCGTGACCATCACCTCTCCGGTCAGCGCCACCGGAGCGGCTTCCATGCTGTCCTACTGCGTAGCGTCGGGCGACCGCAGCCAGACCGTGACCCTGCGGCTGTACAAGACCGTCTCCGGCGTTACCTACGAGCAGACATACACCCTGCGCCTTGTCCGCCTTGCCCAGCTGAAGACGCTGGCGCTGCGCACCGACGCGGAGGAGCTGCGCCTGTGTGACACCGACGGCGCGTCCTGCACCTTCCGCAGCGGCGTGACGGCCTACACCGTCACCGTGCCCCGCGCCACCACGTCCCTGTTTGTGACCGGTACCTTCACCGGCAGCGGCTACACGGCGGAGGTCAACGATGTCCGCTGTGACGCGCTCACCGGCGCGGAGACGCCGTTGGATCCCGCGCAGGACACCGAGACCGTGACCATCCGCGTCACGGGCAGCGACAGCGCTGCCGTCCCCGCCGTCTACACCGTCACCGTCCGCAAGCAGGAGCCGGTGAACGTCACACTGTCCCTGACCCCCGCCGATGCGGCGGTGTCCCTGACGGACACCCGCACCGGGCGGCGCATCGCCCCGTCCTCCGGCAGCACATGGCAGCTGATGCCCGGCGTGACATATCACTACACCGCCACCTGCTACGGCTATGTGGGCGTTTCGGCGGACTACACCGCCCCCACGGCGGATGCCGTCGTACCGGTGTCCCTGACCCCCGCCCCCGACAGTACCCGACAGGAGCTGGACGCCGCATGGCCCGGCTTCCGTCTGGATAAGAACAACAACGGCGTGGTGGACGCCTCCGTACCCACCAGGGACAGCGAAGCCATGCTGAGCTGGGCCACCCAGCTGGGCGAGGGCTACTCCGCCGATGCCTGCGGCTGCCCCATTCTGGTGGACGGCTGCCTGTACACCTACGCCAAGTCCACGCTGTACAAGGTGGACGCCGTCTCCGGCGAGATACTGGCCACCGGCGCCATGGATCACAAGTCCAGCTTCGCCATCAACACCCCCACCTATGCCGAGGGCATGATCTTCGTGGGCCTGTCCGATGGTGCGGTGCAGGCGTTTGACGCCGTGACCCTCCGCCCCCTGTGGATCTACCGCGACCCGCTGAAGGGTCAGCCCAACTGCCCCATCGTCTACCACGACGGCTATATCTACACCGGCTTCTGGAACGGCGAGACGCTGGACGCCAATTACGTCTGTCTCAGTGTCACCGATGAAGACCCCACCAGGCCCAACGAGAGCAAGCTGGCCTCGTGGACGTACACCGCCAGAGGCGGCTTTTACTGGGCCGGAGCCTACGTCACCGACAACGCCGTGGTGGTGCCCACGGATGACGGCGAAAACGGCTATATCACCGGCTATGCCCGACTGCTGTCGCTGGATCCCAAGACCGGCTTTCTGCGTGACAGCGTCACCATGCCCTATCCCGGCGACCTGCGCAGCGCCGTGACGTATGACGGCGGCACCTGCTATTTCACCTCCAAGGGCGGCTATTTCTACGCTGTGGATCTGCTGGCCGGCGGCACGTTCCGCACCGGCAGCCTGCGGGCGCTGAAGCTGTACAACTACGGCAGCGACGCCGCCAACCCCGCCATGAGCACCTCCACGCCCACCGTGTACAACGGCCGGGCCTATGTGGGCGTGTCCGGCGTGGGGCAGTTCAAGGCCTATTCCGGCCACAACATCACGGTCATCGACCTGCCCTCGTGGCGCATCGCCTACACCGTCCGCACCCAGGGCTACCCCCAGACCAGCGCCCTGCTGACCACCGCCTACGAGGCGGAGACGGGGTACGTCTGCCTCTATTTCTTCGACAACTACACCCCCGGCAAGCTGCGGATGCTGCGGGATAAGCCCGGCCAGACCGCACCGGAAACCACGGAGGTGGAGACGGTGGTGGCGGGCGGCAAGATCGTCTCCTACGACACGGCCCCTGTGCTGTTCACACCCAGCGGGGCCCAGCAGCAGTACGCCATCTGCAGTCCCATTACCGATGAGAGCGGCACCATCTACTTCAAGAACGACTCCGCCTACCTCATGGCGCTGACCAGCACCGTGACGCGGCTGGAGATCGCCGCCGCCCCCGCCAAGACCGTCTACCGTCCCGGCGAGAGCTTTGACCCCGCCGGCATGCAGGTGCTGGCCCACTACGCCAACGGCTACGTCCGGGACGTGACCAAGTACGTCACATGGGACGCCGCGCCCCTGACGGAAGAGAGCAGCCGCTTCCGCATCGAATTTCCCTACGCCATGTACCAGAACGCCGACGGCGAAACGGGCGTCGCCTGTGTGAAGCCCGCCGCCACGCTGGATCTCGTCATCGGGGACGCCGTGACCGGCGATGTCAACGGCGACGGCGCGGCGGATGATGCCGACGCCGCCATGGTCTACGCCTACGTCAACGGGAAGCTGCCCCTTACCGATGCGCAGCTGTCGCTGGCGGATGTGGACGGCTCCGGCAAGGTGGACGCGGCGGACGCGGCCCGTATCTACAACGACTACCTCACCGGCTCCCGCCGGTAAACCCCAGAACACAGGAGAGATACCCATGAGAAAGAGGATCACAGCCCTGCTGCTGGCCGGCGCTCTGGCGCTGGGCCTGCTGCCGGCGCCCATACTGGCCGCCCCCGCCGGGGATACGGTGCAGACCATCTCCACGGCGGCGGAATTTGCCGCCATGGACCCCGCCGGCTGCTACCGTCTGGCGGAGGATGTGACCATCACCGCGCCGTTCCCCGCCGTTTTCACCGGCAGCCTTGACGGCGGCGGCCACACCGTTACGCTGGCGCTGACGGCGCAGGCGGACACGGTGTCGCTGGCCCTCTTTCCCGAGACGGACGGCGCGTCCATTCAGGCGCTGACCATTACCGGTACCGTATCCGCCGGGGAGGACAGCGGCCTTGCCTACGCCGCCGCGCTGGCGGGCAGCACCTCCGGCGACACGGAGATCACCGCCTGCAAGACCACGGCGCGGCTGGATATCGCCGTCCCCGGCGCGTCCGTGGGCGGCCTGACCGCCGCCCAGCTGGACGGCACACTGACACTGACGGGCTGCGCCGCCGCCGGTGAGATATCCGCGCCGCAGGCCGCCTTCACCGGCGGACTGGTGGGCCGACAGGAGCCCTACAGCGCCCTGACCATGCAGAACTGCTATCAGACCGCCAACATCACCGGCGGCGCGGAGGACGGTCTTTGCACCGGTGGCCTGATCGGCTCCGTGGGCGGCGATGCCGTGCTGCGGGGCTGCTGGAGCGCCGCCTCGCCGGAGGATCATGCCGCCGCCCTGACCGCGTGGGGCGCACCGTACACCGTGTCCGGCGGCCTGACCGGCGCACTGTGCGGCGCGGTGGACGGCGGCGCGTCCCTCACCGGGGCACACTGCTTCTGGATCGCCGCCCCCGTGGGCGGCGACGGCGCCTTCCATCTGCCGGATTCCGGCCTGTTCCCGGAGTACGGCCCCGACCGGCGGGAGGCGCTGCTGGCCGCCCTCAACACCGACGCCGTGCCGGAGGGCTGTGCCTATCTGCTGCCCCCGGATACCGGATGGCCTCTGCTCCGCTGGGAGCAGCCGCTGACGGAGGAGGAGCGTCTGGCGGAGGCCCGCCAGACCGCCGCCGCCGAGGTGGAGACGGCCTTTGCCGCCGCCCTTGACCGGGTGCAGCAGCTGCTCGCCGCCGCCACGTCGCGTACCGGCCTGTGGTACGAGCTGTACGACGCGGCGCGGCAGACGGCGTCCGACGCCGCCGCCCGGCTGGCGCAGCAGCGCGCCGAAGCGCTGTCGGCACTGACGGCCGGCACGGATATCAACGAAATACAGCGCCTTGCGGCGGAGAGCCGCACGGCCATGGAGCAGACCGCCGCCGGCATGGAAAACGCCATCGGCGGTAATGGTGTTTCTATGGATAAGCGCTGGGACGGCGTGACGCAGACCCGTCCCACCGGCACCGGCACCGCCGCCGATCCGTTTCTGATCACCTCCGGCGCGGAGCTGGCGTGGTTCGCCGCCCGGGTCAACGGCGGCAGCACCGCCCTGTGCGCCCGTGTCACCGAGCCGCTGGATCTGGGCGATATGCCCTGGACGCCTATCGGCGCGTCCGACAGTGTGGATACCGACGGCGGCTACTGCGGCACCTTCGACGGCGGCGGCTTCATCATCCACGGCCTGTCCGTCACCGACACCGCCGCCGTGCGCAGCTACACCGGCCTGTTCGGCACCGTGGCGGACGGCGGCACCGTCCGCCACGTCCGTGTGGCGGGGAGCATCACCTGTGACCAGCCGGACAGCGGCGGCAACCGCGTCCTTAACTGCGCCGCCGGCGGCATCGCGGGCCGCAGCAGCGGCATCATCTACCGCTGCGAGACATCGGTACATATCACCACCGCCCCCGGCGCACGCCCCGCCGTCCATATCGGCGGCATCGCGGGCCAGCTCAGCGGGAATGGCATCCTCGATGGCTGTGTCAGCTACGGCGTTCTCACCGGCGACCTGTCCAACACCGGCGGCATCGCCGGCACCGTGCGGCAGAACGCCGTGGTGCGCTACTGCCGCAGCGAGGGGACTGTCACCGGCCTGCGCAGCGTAGGCGGCATCGCCGGGCTTCTCACCGGCGGCGGCCAGATCCGGGAGTGCGAGAACCGCGCCGCCGTTACCGGCACCATCGGCGTGGGCGGCATCGCGGGCCGTCTGGACAAGGACAGCCATTATTCCGACGAGCTGGATGTCACCGTGACCCACGCGGCCAACTACGGCTCCGTCAGCGGCAGCAGCGGCAACGCCTGCGGCACCGGCGGCATCGCCGGCTGGCTGGGCGCCGTGGAAAACGGCACATACACCGGCAGCGCCGCCCTCTCCTACGTTTACAACAGCGGTACCGTCACCGCCGGCGGCAGCACCGCGGGCGTCGCCTGCGGCGGCCTGATCGGCAACTGGAAGACGGGCCGCGTCACCCACGGGCAGAACGCCTCTGCCAACCGTCTCTGGGGCGTGGCCGAGACGCTGGGCACCGCCGCCGAGGACGCGGTGCAGGTGTCCGCCCTCACGCCGGATACCGCGCCGGACGCCGGCCGCTGGGACAAGACCACCGCCACCCGCACCCTGCTGGCCAGGCGCATCACCCCTACCGATGCCCGCCGCGCCGTCTACGGTGAGGAGCAGAGCGCCGTGTACAACGATATCCTGCTGACGTATCTGCGCCGGGTGGAGCTGTCCGCCTCCGCCGCAGAGACGGACGCGCAGCTGGCCGGCTGCGACGCCCAGCTGCAGACCGTGCTCACCGGCGCGGCTGCCGCCGGGGCCCAGCTGCTGACGGACATGCGCGCCTACGCCGACGCCCGGCTCTACGGCCCGGAGGATGCCGCCGAGCTCCAGCGCCTGCTGGAGCAGGCGGCGCAGGACGTGGCCGCCGCCGTCACCCTGCGTGACGTGACGCTGCTGCGCCAGACCTATCTGGGCACCGACCGGCTGGACGGCCTGCTCCAGCGCGTGCCCACCTACCCCGCCCGCATGGGGCAGGCGCTGTACAGCGCCTTTATCTACCAGAAAAACTACACGCTGGAGGACATGGCCACGCTGCTGTGCGCCTACGAGGACTGGTGTCTGCAAATGAACAGCGCCGCCGCCGTGCAGGCGGTGGACGCCCTGTATGCCGACGCCCGTCAGGCCCTGTCCCAGCTGGTGTTCACCTTCCGGCAGACCGATACCCCGCCGGATATGGCGGAAGCCGCCGCGCTGGCGCTGGAGCTGGCCCGCACCCGGGCGCAGCAGCGCCTGACGGAGCTGGCGGACAGCCGCATCGCTGCCCTTGCCGACCTGGCGGGTGACCTGACGCGGTATCCCGCCGCCCGCCGCCAGCAGCTGACGGCGGCGCTGGCCTACTCCGCCGCCGCCATCCGCGCCGCAGCGGACAGGGACTTTTCCGCCCTGACCGACCATGCCGCCGTGGCCGCCGCGCTGGAGGCCGCCGCCGTCGATGTGGAGACGGCTTACGCCGCCGCCTGCACCCGCCTGCAGCGCCTGCTGGACAGCACCGGCGATTGGGACGGTGTCTCCTTGCGGCAGCCGGAGGGCTCCGGTACTGCCGATGACCCCTACCGTATCGCCGCCGCGCAGGAGCTGGCATGGCTGGCCCGGACGGTGAACAGCGGGGCAGGGGAGGGACTCTGCGCCGTGCTGACGGCGGACATCGACCTGGGCTATCAGCCGTGGCCCGTTATCGGCGCGTCCGCGCCCTTCACCGGCACGCTGGACGGGCAGGGACACACCGTCTCCGGCCTGTGCGTCACCGAATTGTCGGGCCGCACCGCGCTGGGCCTGTTCGGTACGGCGGAGCATGCCGTGTTCCGCGACATCACCGTTTCCGGCAGCATCGACCTCACCGGCGTGGATATGACCGGCGCGGCGGACGCCCTCCGTGTCGGCGGCCTTGTGGGCCTCGGCAGCGGCGTCACGCTGGAGCGCTGCGTCTCGCAGGTGGAGATCACCGTTTCCCTGACCAACGCCGCGGATAACCAGTCCGCCGCGCTGGGCGGCCTTGCGGGCCGTCTCACCGGCGATGCGCACCGCCTGACGGACTGCCGCAATGAGGGCGCGATCACCGTCACCATAGCTCCCGGCAGCCGCTATCCGGGCGGCAGCGGGCAGGGCGGTCTGGGCGGCGTCACCGGCAGCGTCACGTCCGACGCCGTGCTGGCGCGCTGCGTCAACACCGGCACGATCACCGCCGGCCGCGCCGCCGGCGTGGGCGGCATCGCGGGCCGTCTGGAAGGCGGCAGCATCACCGTGACCCAGTGCGCCAATCAGGGTGCGGTATCCAACGACACCGCCGCCTCGCTGCTCCGCCGGGGCGGCACCGGCGGCATCGCCGGACTGGCCGTCTCCGGCAGCATCACCATCGATCGCTGCTACAACACCGGCGCCGTCTCCGGCCACACTATCGTGGGCGGTATTCTGGGCGGCGAGAGCGGCGACTATGCCGCCAGCATCCCCTCCTACACCGGCAACAGCGCCCTTGTGGTGCAGAACTGCTACAACGCGGGCTCTCTGCGCACCGGCTCGTCCACGGAGCGCATCGGCTGGCTATCCGCTGGACGGCCGCTACCGTGACGGCCTGACGGTGCTCACCGGCGCGGCTCGGGCCCGTCTGGGCTGGCGCAGCAGCCAGGGCGACAGCGTTGCCCAGTGCGATACCCTGACGCCGGACGTGTTTCCCGGCCTTGTCCGCAGCATCGGCGGGCTCAACGGCGGCTATCCGCTGTTCGACTGGCAGCTGCTGGAGTCCCGCGGCCGCGAAGCGGTCATCGACTATCTGGCGGACTACTACGCCCAATATGTGCAGCCCTACGTCTCCGCCGCCCAGCGGCAGACGTTTGCCCAGCTGCTGACCGATACCTCCGCCGCCCTCCGCAGCGCCGCGTCGGCGGACGCCATCCTCACCGCTTATGACGCGGCCATGGCCTGCCTGACCTCGCCGGAGCTGCTGGCGCAGGCCGTTGCCGCCGCCCAAAAGCAGCTGACGGCGCGCTATCAGGACGCCTGCAAGGCGTACCCCCATATCACCGCCGATCTGCTGTCTCTGTACGAAAAGCAGCGCGCGGCGCTGACGGCCTGTACCGCCGCCAACGAGACGGACACGGTGCTGGATGCCTTTGCCGCCGGTGTGGTGGACTGCCTGCTGCTGAAGCTGGCCGGCCTCCCCATGAAGGAGCTGGCGGAGCGCCTTCCGCAGGCGGAAGCGGCCGCCGCCGCGCTGACCGATGCCCAGCGGGGCATGCTGCTGTACTACGGCCGTCTCCCGGAGCGCAAAAATATGCTGGCGCTGTACCAGCAGAACATCGAAAAGCTGACCCAGTGGAGCGAGGAGGACAAGACCTCCTACCGCGACCTCTGGACGGAGCTGACTGAGCTGGCTGAAACGGGCCGCCAGGCGCTGGACGACGCGGTGGATGCCGAGGGCATGACCGCCGCGCTGGATGTCTACTGCGCCGGCGTGGCGGAAGCCCTCATCACCGCCATCGGCCCCGTTCCGGAGCTGCTGACCGTCGAGGACGCGGCCCTGTACCAGAAGGCCATCCTCCGTGCGCAGGCGTATTATAACCGCCTTTCCGACGTGCAGAAGGAGCTGGTGCCCAATCTGGAGGAGCTGGAAGCGGCGCAGGCCCGTTACCAGCAGTTTGAAAAGGATCTGGCCGCCGCCCGTCAGGTGGAGGGGCTCATCGCCGCCATCGGCACGGTGACGGCGGACAGCCTTGCCGCCCTGCAGCGGGCGCAGACGGCCTACGACGCCCTGACCGCCGCCCAGAAAATTCTGGTTTCCCCCGCCATGCTCACCCTTTTGCAGACGGGCTGGACGCGCTGGCAGGAGCTGGCGTCCCGGCCCGCAGATACCCCTGCCACGGAGGAACCGGCCCCCGCGCCGTCTCCGTCGGCATCTGCGCCGCGCCCCTTTGACTGGAGCCTTGTCTGGATGTCGCTGGGCGTTGCCGCCTGCTTCTGCGTCATCCTGTTCACCGGCACATGGTTCGCCGGAGCCCGCCGTGCCGCCAGGAGGCGTGCGGACAACAGTAAGGAGTGGTACTCATGAAAAAATGGATACCGCGTGCGCTGGGACTGACAGCGGCACTGGCGCTGGTGCTGGCCGCCGTATGGCTGGCCGCGGGGCTGCAGCCCGCCGCCCCGCCCCAGCCGGAGGTGCAGCCCGCCTCCCGCACCCTCATCACCGAGGGGGAGCTGCTGTACGACGGCGCGGCGCTGACCGCCTCGGATGTCTCTCTCGCCGACGGCGCCGCCGCCCCGCAGCCCGCCGATACCCCGCAGGAGGATACCCCTGCCGAGGACGCCCCCGCCGACACCGCCGATGGTCTGGAGGACTTTCAGGATATCACGGATCGGGGCGGCGGCTCCGGCGGCCAGCTTCCCAGCCGCGAGACGGACAGCCGGACGGACGGCGATGGCGGCGGCCAGACGGAGGAGGGGGACGCATGGTTCACCACCTCCATCGTGGACGGCGACCGCGTCACGGACGCCGCCTACCCCTTCACCATCCGCCACCTGAAGCCGGAGGCGCAGGTGCTGGGCCTGTCCGTGTCCGTCAACGGCAGCGTTACGGACTACGCCGCCAATACCTCCGGCGGCACGCTGACCCTCACCGGCGGCGCCAACACCGTCACCGTCACCGCCCAGTACCGGACGGCTGACCGCACCGTCACCGCCTCCCATACCTATACCCTGTACTATCTGGACGGCCAGTGGGTGCTCATCGTCCAGCGCGCCTCGGACGGCGTCTCCCTCAGTGGCCTTGCCGTCACCGAACGGACGCTGACGTTCCGCGCCGTGGCCGTGCAGGACGATACGCAGCAGCCTGTGCAGACCGTCCGTGTCAACGGCAGCACCGTCACCGGCAGCGGCGACCTCTATACCGCCCAGCTGCGCGCCGGTGCCAACGACATCACCGTGGAGGCCGGGGGCCGCATCGGCCTGACGGAGTCGTACACCGTCACCTACACCGCCCCGTCCTTCCGCATCGACACCCTGTTTTCAGACGGCCAGACCCGCACTGTCACGGCGGACACCCCCTCCGGCGGTTCCGAAACCGTTACGGTGGAGGGCGGCAGCGAAAACGCCCGTGTCTGGGTGTCCGTGGAGGGCGTCACCGGCCTTGAGACGCTGGAGGAGCTGCGTCTGGACGGACGCCGTCTCTCCCCCGGGGCCGACGGCGGCTATGCCGTGACCCTCGACCCCCGCGCCCCCGTGACGCTGACGCTGTACTACACCGATTCCGACGGCGCGTCCCGTGAATACAGCTACGTCCTGCGCTTCCGCCGCACCGGCGGCGGGGAGGAGGGCCTGCGGCCCACCATCTCCGCCCAGATCGAAGCCGACGGTACGACCATGGGCCTGACGGACGGCCTTGTGCTGAAGAACCCCGCTGTCCTCCTGCTGGTGGAGGGCCGCAGCGGGCAGGGCGAGCAGCTTTACAGCAACAACTTCACCGTTGCCGTCAACGGCACCGTTATCCCCGCCCCCACCTCCCAGACCGGCAGCCTGTTCGGCTACGATGCCTACCTGCTGTACGAGGGGGCCAACACCATCACCGTCACCGCCGTGGATAACGACGGCGTCAGCGCCTCCCGGACGTGGACGGTGTACTACGAGGCGGGGCAGATCACCGTCACCGTCAGCGTGGAGGCCACCACCGTGGGCCTCGGTACGCTGGTGCCCTACGCTGCTGTCACCGTCCCCGGCGGCACCGACGCCCTTACCATTCTGGAGCAGGCGCTGGCCCAGTACGGCTACACCGCCGATGTGGAGCGGGGCGAGTACCTGTCCGCCATCTGCGGCCCCGGCATCTGCACCGGCTACAGCATCGACCCGGAGCTGATGGAGCTCATCGTGGCCGACGGCATGGACGCGCAGGGCGTGGGCTACGAGCCATCCCCGGCGTCGGAGGATCGTCTGGGTGAATTTGACTTTTACCGCTGGTCTGGCTGGATGTTCTCCGTCAACGGCAGCTATCCCGGCATCAGCATGGCGTCCTACGCGCCGCAGGACGGCGCGGTGCTGCGCGTCCGCTTCACGCTGGCCATGGGCAAGGACATCGGGGCCTACGACGGCTCCGGCGGGGCCTACGGCGAATCCAGCGGCAACTACTACAGAGAATGGTAAAGGAGAAACGATGATGCATACCGGCGTAGATAGTATCCTGCACGAGGTGCGGAAGGTCATTGTAGGTAAGGACGATGTGCTGGAGAAGATCCTCATGACGATCCTCTCCGGCGGCCATGTGCTGCTGGACGACGTGCCCGGCACCGGCAAGACCACCACGGCGCTGGCCTTCAGCCGCGCACTGGGTCTGCAATATGGCCGCATCCAGTTCACCCCCGACGTACTGCCCTCGGATATCGTGGGCTTTTCCCTGTACCGCCGGGACACCGGCACGTTCACCTACCAGCCCGGCGCGGTGATGACCAACCTGCTGCTGGCCGACGAGATCAACCGCACGTCCAGTAAGACCCAGTCGGCGCTGCTGGAGGTCATGGAGGAGCGTCAGGTCACGGTGGACGGCATCACCCACCCGCTGCCCGACCCCTTCGTGGTCATCGCCACCCAGAACCCGGTGGGTTCCGCCGGCACCCAGCTGCTGCCCCAGGCCCAGCTGGATCGCTTCATGATCCGCCTTGCCATGGGCTACCCCGACTTTGCCAGTCAGGTCAACATCCTCCGTGACCGCCGCACCGGCGACCCGCTGGACGCGGTGGACACCGTGTCCTCCGCCGCCGCGCTGCTGGAGATGCAGGCGCAGGCCCGGAGCGTCCATGTGGCGGATGCCCTGCTGGCATACATCACCCATCTGGCCGAGGCCAGCCGCACCCACCCGCTGGTGACGCTGGGCGTCAGCCCCCGCGGCGCGCTGGCCGTCTGCCGCATGTGCCGCAGCCGCGCCTTTATGGAGGGCCGCGACTATGTGCTGCCCGACGATGTGGCCTACATCTTCTCCGATGTCTGCGCCCACCGTCTCATCCTCTCCGCCAAGGCCCGCATCACCGAAACCTCCGCCGCCGACGTGCTGGCGGAGCTGCTGGCGGCGGTGCCCCGCCCCGACCGCATCTGACCATGGCGCGGAACCGTATCCTGTTTCTTCTCTGGCTGCTGCTGTGGCTGGCGGCGTGGGCGCTGGGCGCGGGCAATGTATCCGGCGGCATCCTGCTGGGCAGCCTGCTGCTGGCGCTGGGGGAGGTGCTGCTGGCCCGCCGCGTCCGGAAGCGGCTGTCGGCGTCCCTCACCGCCGCCCTGTCCTGCCGGAAGGGCGGCCAGCTGCCGGTAACGCTGACCGTGACCAACACCGGCCTTTTCACCGCGCCGCAGGTGCGCGCCGTGGTGCGCTGCCGCAACCTGCTCACCGGTGAGCAGTGGGAAAAGACCCTGCGCCTTGCCGTTCCCGGCAGGGGGGAGGGCTGCGCCGCCGCGTCCTTCGCGCCGCCCCGCTGCGGCAAGCTGGAGCTGACGGTGCAGACCCTGACGGCCCTTGACATCTTCGGCCTGTGGGGCGCGAAGCAGTCCGTATCCCTCGCCGCCTCGGCGCTGGTGCTGCCGGAGCTGTACCCCGTCACCCTGTCCCTGTCGGAGCGCTGCGTGCCGGACGCGGACAGCGCGGAGTATTCCATGACCCGCCCCGGCGACGACCCCAGCGAGACGTTGGGCCTGCGGGAATATCAGGCCGGCGACCGCCTGCGCAGCATCCACTGGAAGCTGTCGGAAAAGACGGGCGGCCTGATGGTGCGCCAGCTGGGCCTGCCGGTGGATGACACGCTGCTGCTGGTGCTGGACAACTCCGCCGCCGCGCCGCCCGCCCCGGCGGAGCGGGAAGCGCTGGGCGAGGCGGTGATCTCCGTCTCCGCCGCCCTGTGCCGTCAGGGGTTTGCCCATCGGGTGGCGTGGCTGGATCGCCCCGGCGGCGAGCTGGCCTTCCGCGCCGTTTCCTCCATGGACGAGCTGACGGCGGCCATGCCCGACATCCTCTCCGCCGAAACGGAGGTGGATGACCAGGACGTGCCCGCCCGTCTGGCCGGCTGCCGCGCCGCCGATGCCGCCCACATGCTGGTGCTGACGCTGCGCCCCGCCGGGGAGCCGTCCGCTTCCATGACGTTCTGCACCGTCACCCCGGCGGCGCTGTCGGGAAAGGAGGGACTGACCCTTGCGCTCTGACGTTTTTCGCCGTATCGTACCCGCCGCCCTGCTGGCGGCATCCTTTCCCGTACTGCTGGCGGGCCTTCTCGGCCTCACCGCGCCGCTGTGGCTGCCGCTGCTGACCGCCGTGCTGTCCGCCGGCTCTGCGGCGGCCCTGTCCGGAGGCCGCCGTCCGTGGCTCCCGTACCTCTGCTGGGCGGGGCTGTGCGCCGCCGCGCTGCCGGTGCTGGGGACAGCCCTCCCCGGCGGCCTTGCCGCGCTGGTCAACGCCGCGCTGCACACCTGGCAGCAGGTGTTCCCCCGGATCTACCCCGCCTACACCGCGCCGCAGGACGACAGGGCCCTGACGGCGCTGCTGGCGGTGCTGTCCGCCCTCTGGGGACTGTGGAGCGCCCGCTGCACCCTGCGTCCCCGGCTGCTGTCCCTGTGCCTGACGGCGCTGCCGCTGGCCGCGGCCGCCGTGGTGCTGGCACCCGCCGCCCCCCTGTGGTGGATGGCGCTGGCCGCGCTGAGCCTGCTGTTCCTGTACCTGCTGGCCTTTGGCAGGGAGGGGAGCGCCGCCCTGCGCGTCTGGTGCCGCGCCGCTGCCGTTGTGCTGCTGGCCGTCACGCTGCTGGACGGCTGGAACGGCGCTGCCGCCCGTCCCGCGTGGCTGGACAGCGGCAGGGCCGCCGTTTCCGATGGTGTGGACACCCTGCGCTATGGCGATAATACCGCCGCCGGCCTGACGGGAGGCGACCTTACCGCCGCCGCGCCCGCACGGACGGACACCCCCATGCTCACCGTCACCATGACCACCCCCACGTCCTATTACCTGCGGGGCTTCGTGGGCGAGACGTATGCCGGCGGCCGCTGGACGCAGCTGGACAGCGCGTCTCTGGCGGAGAGCGCCGGCACATTCTACTGGCTGCATCAGGATGGCTTCCGTCCCCTGACCCAGCTGACCGCGGCGGCCCGCGCCGCCGCGCCGGAGCTGCTGGACACCGTCAATACCGTGACGGTGGAAAATACCGGTGCGTCCTCAAAATATCTTTACGCGCCCTACGAATTGGGGTATGATACCCCTGTACCCGATGAAAACGCCGTGGGCGAGGTGTCTCTCGCCGCCCCCGGCCTTCGCGGCCAGCGGACGTATACCCTCACCGCCGCCGGGAACATCATCACCAAATACCGCCGCATCGGCGCGTCTCTGGCGGAGGACACCACGGCCAACGCCGCTTTTCTGGATGCGGAGAGCGCCTATAACCGCTTTGCCTACGACCACTATACCGATGTCCCCGACGATATCCGCCGCTTCCTGACGGAGAAGCTCAGCGGCTGGGAGAAGGAGCCGGGTCAGACCCACTTCGACCTCCAGCGCGCCAAGCAGAACATCCTGTTCTACCTGACCACCTACGCCTCCTACACGGACGCGGCCGCCGCGCCTCCCGCCGGTACCGACCCTATCCTGTATTTTCTGGACGGCGCCCAGACCGGCGGCGACGCCCAGTACGCGGCGGCAGCGGCCATGATGTTCCGGTACTACGGCATCCCCGCCCGCTGCGTGGAGGGCTTTCTGGTGACGAAGGACGATGCCGCCTCCATGGCGGCGAACCGCCCCCTGACCCTCACCGGACAGAGCGGCCACACATGGGTGGAGTACTATCAGGACGGCGTAGGCTGGCTGCCCTTCGAGGTGGCCCCGCCCTACCTCAGCGTCATGGAGCAGGCCGAGAGCTACCAGAACGTCTCCGGCCTGGTGGGACAGGCCCCGCCGGACACGGAGGATAACCAGGAGCCGGACACCCCGAACAGCGACCTGACCCAGACCCTCCGGGAGTTCTGGCTCAAGCACCGCCTGACCATTCTGCTGACTCTGTCGTGTATACTGGCCGCGGCGGCGATGTGCCTGTTCACCGGCTGGCTCATCTGCCAGCGCCGCCGGACTGCCCGCCGCAAGGCCCGCTTCGCCGCCCCCGACGTGTCCGCCGCCGTGGACGCCATTTACCGCTACACCATGGACGTGCTGCACGCCGCCGGACTGCCTGCCGCCAACTGCGCCCCCGCCGCCTACGCACCCTATCTGGACGAGGATCTGCGGGAGGAGTACCGCGCCGTGGCCGCACTGTGGGAGCAGGCCCGCTTCAGCGCCGTCCCCATGGGCGAGCCCCAGCGCCGCCGCGCCCTCGCTCTGAAGGAGCAGATCTGGACGCGGACGTGGCGCCGTGCGAAGCCGGGGGAGAAGCTGCGCCTGAAATACAAGGAATTTCTGTAAGGAGGAACATCCATGCGCGTCATGAAACGAACCCTGCTGCCCCTGCTTTTGCTGCTGAGCCTGCTGCTCACCGCCTGCGGCGCGCCGCCGTCCGGCGGGGAGGAGGCTCCGTGGCAGACCGCCTACCGCCAGACGGGGGAATACCTGCTGTCGCAGGAGACGCCCGCCGCCGGCTCCGTGGGCGGTGATTGGGCGGTGGTGGGCCTGCGCGCCGCCGGACTGCTGTCCCGCGAGACGGCCGCCGTCTATTACGAATCCGCCGTGACCTACGCGGCGCAGGCGGACGGGAACCGCCTGAACCCCAACAAATCCACGGAGAACGCCCGCACCATTCTGGGTGTCACCGCCGCCGGACACAGCGCCGCCGACGTGGGCGGCGTGGATCTGACGGCGGGGCTGGGCGACATGGAGTATCTCCGCCGTCAGGGCGTCAACGGTCCCATCTGGGCGCTGATCGCGCTGGACAGCGGCGCGTACCCCGACCCCGCCCCTGCCGGCGGCGCGTCGCCCGTGACCCGCGCCGCGCTGGTGTCGGAGGTGCTGTCCTCCCGCTGCGCCGACGGCGGCTGGACGCTGCTGGGCGACACGCTGGACGTGGATATCACCGCCATGGCCCTGACGGCGCTGGCCCCCTACACGGAGGATGCCGCCGTGCAGACGGCGGTGGACGCCGCACTGCAGATGCTGTCCGACAGCCAGCTGCCCACCGGCGGCTTCGTCAGCTGGGACACGGAGAACTGCGAGTCTGCGGCGCAGGTGCTGGTGGCCCTGACCTCGCTGGGCATCGACCCCCTCACCGACAGCCGCTTCCTCAAGGACGGCGCCACGGTGCTGGACGCCCTGTGCGCCTTTGCCGTGGAGGGCGGCGGCTTCCGCCACATCGCCGAGCAGACCGCCCCGGACAATATGGCCACGGAGCAGGGCTTCTACGCGCTGGCCGCCTATGACCGCTTCACCAGGGGCCAGTCCCGCCTGTTCGACATGACCGCCGCCCCGCAGGACGCCTACCAGACCGACCCCGTCCCGGCGGGCAAGCCCCAGCCGGTGGAGCCGGAGGACGCGCAGGTGGACGGGAACACCACCTATACCTGCACCGTCTCCATCTCCTGTGCCACGCTGCTGGACAACATGGACAAGCTGTCCCAGAACAAGCGCCCGCTGGTGCCTGCCGACGGCGTGCTCCTGCCGGAGACGCAGGTGACGTTCTCCGCCGGGGAGAGCGCCTTCGACGTGCTGCAGCGCGTCTGCCGCGACAACAAGCTCCATATGGAGTCCAGCTTCACGCCCCTGTACAACAGCGCCTATATCGAGGGCATCGGCAACCTGTACGAGTTCGACGCCGGCAGCCTGTCCGGCTGGATGTACGCCGTCAACGACTGGTTCCCCAACTACGGCTGCTCCCGCTACCAGCTGCAGGACGGCGACACCGTCCGCTGGGTCTACACCTGCGACCTTGGCAAGGACGTGGGCGGCGGCATGACCGGCTGACCCTGCCTGCCGCACCCCGCTTTGCCCTACCGCCCGCCTGTCGTGGACAGGCGGGCGTTTTTTGTCCGCGCCCCTCGCAGAAGTCCCAAATTCTCTTGACGGGAAACCTGTGCATTTTTGCACATTTTCCGTCTGGCGCAGAGGGCTCTATCCGTGTATAATGGAGAAAATAAAGACCGTGCCAGCGGCACGGCAGGAAGGAGCGAGATCGGCTTATGCAGATCACACAGCTTAAAAAGGTACTGGTCGCCAACCGCGGCGAGATCGCCGTGCGTATTTTCCGCGCCTGTTACGATCTGGGCCTCCATACCGTGGCCATCTATTCCAACGAGGATACCTATTCGCTGTTCCGCACCAAGGCGGACGAGGCGTATCTGGTGGGGGAGAAGAAGTCCCCGCTGGGCGCATATCTGGATATCCCCGGCATCATCGGCCTTGCCCGCCGCCGTGGCGTCACCGCCATCCATCCCGGCTACGGCTTCCTGTCGGAGAACGCCGATTTTGCCCGGGCCTGCGAGGCCAACGGTATCCTGTTCGTGGGCCCGTCCTCCGACGTGCTGGCCCAGATGGGTGACAAGCTCAGCGCCAAGGAGATCGCCGTCAAGTGCGGCGTGCCCATCATCCCCGGCTGCACCGAGCCGCTGCGGGACGCCGACGACGCGCTGGAAAAGGCCGTCAGCTTCGGCTTTCCCGTGATCCTGAAGGCCGCCGCCGGCGGCGGCGGACGGGGCATGCGCCGCTGCGACAGGCCCGAGGAGGTCAAGACCGCCTACGAGCTGGTACACAGCGAGGCGGAGAAGTCCTTCGGCTGCGGCGACATCTTTATGGAGAAGTATCTGGTGGAGCCCAAGCACATCGAGGTGCAGATCCTGGCCGACAAGTACGGCAATGTCTACCATCTGGGCGAGCGCGACTGCTCCCTCCAGCGCCGGTATCAGAAGGTGGTGGAGTTCGCCCCTGCGTGGTCTGTGCCGCAGGCCACGGTGGAGGCTCTTCGCCGCGACGCGGTGAAGATCGCCAGGTCTGTCAACTACGTCAGCGCCGGCACCGTGGAATTTCTGGTGGACAAGTCCGGCAATTACTACTTCATCGAGATGAACCCCCGTATTCAGGTGGAGCACACCGTCACCGAGATGGTCACCGGCGTGGATATCGTCCGCGCCCAGCTGCTGGTGGCCGCCGGCTATCCCCTCAGCTGCCCGGAGATCGGCCTGACGAAGCAGGAGGACGTGCACTTTGACGGCTATGCCATCCAGTGCCGCGTCACCACGGAGGATCCCTCCAACAACTTCGCCCCGGATAACGGCAAGATCACGGCCTACCACTCTCCCGGCGGCTTCGGCGTCCGTCTGGACGGCGGCAACGTGGGCGTGGGCACCGTCATCTCCCCCTACTACGACTCGCTGCTGGTGAAGGTCACCAGCTGGGATCGCACGTTCCCCGCCGTCTGCCGCAAGGCTGCCCGGGCCATCAACGAGGTGCGCGTCCGGGGCGTCAAGACCAACATCCCCTTTGTCACCAATATTCTGGCTCATCCCGTGTTTATCAACGGCCAGTGCCACACCAAGTTCATCGACGAGACGCCGGAGCTGTTCGAGCTCATGGACTCCCGTGACCGCGCCACCCGCGTCCTGCGCTACATCTCCGAAATTCAGGTGGCCAACCCCAACGCAGAGCGCCGCCAGTACGACATTCCCCGCTTCCCGGAGGCCAGAGAGCCCCTTGGCCCCGGCCTCAAGCAGCTGCTGGACGCGGAGGGCCCCGACGCCGTGAAGCAGTGGGTGCTTGACCAGAAGAAGCTGCTGCTCACCGATACCACCATGCGCGACGCCCACCAGAGCCTGCTGTCCACCCGCATGCGCACCCGCGACATGGTCAAGGGCGCCGACGGCGTGGCCGACATCCTCCGGGACTGCTTCTCGCTGGAGATGTGGGGCGGCGCCACCTTCGACGTGGCCTACCGCTTCCTCCACGAGTCCCCGTGGGAGCGCCTGCGCCTGCTGCGTGAGAAGATCCCCAACATCCCGTTCCAGATGCTGCTGCGCGGCTCCAATCTGGTGGGCTACGCCAACTACCCCGACAACCTCGTCCGCGCCTTCGTGGAGGAAGCCGCCCAGCGGGGCATCGACGTGTTCCGCGTCTTCGACTCCCTGAACTGGGTGCCGGGTATGGAGGTGGCCATGGAGGAGGTGCTCCGCCAGAACAAGCTGCTGGAGGCCACCATGTGCTACACCGGCGACATTCTGGACGAGACAAAGGACAAGTACACTCTGAAATATTATGTCAACCTCGCCAAGGAGCTGGAAAAGCGGGGCGCCCACATACTGGCCATCAAGGACATGTCCGGCCTGCTGAAGCCCTACGCCGCCAAGAAGCTGGTGACTACGCTGAAGCAGGAGGTGGGTCTGCCCATCCACCTGCACACCCACGACACCACCGGCAATCAGGTGGCGGCGCTGCTGCTGGCTGCCGAGGCCGGTGTGGACGTGGTGGACGTGGCCTGCGCCCCCCTGGCGGGGCTCACCAGCCAGCCCTCGCTGGACGCGGTGGTTGCCGCCCTCCACGGCACGGAGCGCGACACCGGCCTTGACCTGCGCCGGGTGCAGGAGCTGAGCAACTACTGGGCCGACGTGCGCCTGCGGTACGAGAGCTTCGACCACGGCCTGAAGTCCTCCACCACCGACATCTACCGCTACGAGATCCCCGGCGGTCAGTACACCAACCTCCGCCCGCAGGTGGAGTCTCTGGGCCTCGGCGACCGGTTCGAGGAGGTCAAGGAGATGTACAAGACCGTCAACGATATGCTGGGCGATCCCGTGAAGGTGACGCCGTCGTCCAAGGTGGTGGGCGATCTGGCCATCTTTATGGTGCAGAACGACCTGACGCCGGAGAACATCGTCCAGCGCGGCGAGGCACTGGCCTTCCCCGATTCCGTGGTGTCCTACTTCAAGGGCATGATGGGCCAGCCCGCGTGGGGCTTCCCGAAGGATCTGCAAAGAGTAGTCCTCAAGGGCGAGGAACCCATCACCTGCCGCCCCGGCGCGCTGCTGTCCCCGGTGGACTTCGATGAGCTGCGGCAGGAGGTGGAGCAGTTCCACGCCGATCCCGAGAAGAAGGATCTCATCTCCTACGCTATGTATCCCAAGGTCTACGAGGACTTCTGCCGCCATCGCAAGGAGTATGGCTATATCACCCGCATGGGCAGCCATGTGTTCTTCAACGGCATGGCGCTGGGCGAGACGAACAAGATCAACATCGAGGACGGCAAGACCCTTGTCATCAAGTATCTGGGCTTGGGCGACCGCAACAGCGACGGCACCATCAACGTCCAGTTCGAGCTGAACGGCATGCGCCGCGAGGTCACCGTCCGCGACCCCCACGCCTCGGAGCAGACCCGTCAGGCCACGCTGGCCGACGAGTCCGACCCCCTGCAGGTGGGCACGTCCATCCCCGGCATGGTGTCCAAGCTCTGCGTCAAGCAGGGCGACCCTGTGGAGAAGGATCAGGTGCTGGCCGTCATCGAGGCCATGAAGATGGAGACTGCCATTACCGCCCGTACCGCCGGCACGGTCAAGACCGTCCGGGTCAAGGAGGGCCAGCCCGTCAAGGCAAAAGAGCTTCTGATGGTGCTGGAATAAGCATAGGAAAAAGCATCCCGCCGCGGGTACGCCCGCTGCGGGATGCTTTCCTTTTCCGTCCTTCCGCCCGTACTGTACAAAATTCAGACAAAAGCGCCAAAGTGTTTGGTTCTTTCCAAAATTTATTCTGTATAATGGATAATGCCTGCTTTTGCGGGCTGTTTCGTACATATAGAACACATGCGCGCACGGGGCTTCCCGCGCCGCCGATGGAGGACATATGCGCAATATCTGGACGGTATTCAAAACGGATCTCCGCACGCTGAGCAAGTGCTTTTTTGCCTGCGTGGTGGTCGTAGCCATCGCGCTGCTGCCCAGCCTGTATGCGTGGCTGAACATCTACTCCAACTGGGATCCCTACGGCAACACCGGCGGCATCTCCATTGCCGTGGCGTCGCTGGACAGGGGCTATACCGACAACGGCGAATACGTCAACAAGGGCCGGGACGTGCTGGAGGACTTAAAGACCGCTACCTCCATCAACTGGGTCATCGTGGACACGGAGCAGGAGGCCACCGATGGCGTCTATGCCGGCGACTACTACGCCGCCGTGGTCATCGACGAGGACTTCTCCCGCAAGATGTACCGTATGTTCACGGACTGGACGGGCCAGCCCGCCATCACCTACTATGAGAATGCCAAGAAAAACGCCGTGGCCACCAAGATCACCGACACGGCGGTGGAGACGCTGAAGCGCTCCATCAGCGAGAACTATCTGGAGGTGGTCATCAGCGGCATCATGGAGCAGAGCAATCTGCTGGCCGCCGACCTGACGGAGACGGATCCCGAAACCGCCGTCAAGGGCCTGCTGTATCAGGCGCAGGATGTTCTCTCCGGCTGCCGCGCCATGATGGACGCCTTCCGCGCCGCCGGCAGCACCGGCGTGTCGGAGACCGACGCTCAGGCCCTGTCCGACGCCATCGCCAGCATCAACAGCAGCCTGCCGGACGGCGATGCCATCGCCGACAGCGCCGCCCGGCTGCAGCACGCGCTGTACACGGCGCTGGCCAATGTGGAGCGCGCACTGGATCGCTTCGAGTCGGCGCTGGACACGGCCCAGCCGCCCGCTGCCCAGCAGCAGCTGCGCGACGCGGCTGCCGCCATGGGGAAGCTCAGCACCCAGCTGTCCGGTCTGGCCGGCCAACTGGACGGGATCAACGTCACCGGCAACCCTGTCCTCACCGCACAGGCGATCCAGCTGCGGGAGCTGGCCGGCCACTGCACCCAACTCCAGAACGCGCTGAACCAATTGGCTGACGGCGGCGCCGCCGGCGGCCTGCTGGCCGACTGCGGCGCGCTGGTGGAAGCCATCCGGAACGCCGCCGCCCGGATCCCCGTCACTGACCGCGACCTGCGCCGCCAGCTGGATACCGTGGTGTCGGAGGTGTCCGACGCCATGGACGGTGTCAAGTCCCTGTCGGCGGACGCGAAAGCCATGCGGGCCGCCCTGTCCGATACCACCGCCGCGCTGAGCGTTACCATGGAGCAGCTGCGCCCGGCGGCGGAGCGGATGGTGAACGCCCTGTCCGACACCATCGACAAGCTGGAGGGCATGACCGCCGGCGAGTACATGGACATGCTGCTGGAGATACTGGGCGGCGATCCTGCGGCGTACAGTCGCTATTTCCCGGAGATGGTACAGACCACCGTCAACAAGGTCTATCCCATTGAAAACTACGGCTCCGCCATGGCGCCGTTCTATACCACGCTGGCCATCTGGGTGGGCGGCGTCATCCTCTCGTCTCTGGTGAAGATACACGCCCGCACCGAGGGCCTCATCGACCCCAGACCGGCGGAGCTGTACTTCGGCCGCTACCTGTTCTTCTTCCTGCTCAGTCAGATACAGGCGGCGGTGATCGTCACCGGCGACCTGTATCTGCTGAAGATCCAATGCCTGCACCCGGGCCTCCTGTATCTGACGGCATCCCTGACGGCCTTTACCTTCAGCCTGCTGATCTACTCCCTTGCCATCGCCTTCGGAGATGTGGGCAAGGCCGTGGTGGTGGTCATCATGGTCATGCAGATCGCAGGCTCCTCCGGCACGTTCCCCATCGAGCTGCTGCCGGAGATCTACCAGAAGATCTACCGTTTCTTCCCGTTCCCCTATGCCATCGACGCCATGCGCGAGTGCATCTGCGGCCTGTACGGCGACTACTATATGACGCAGCTTGCGTTTCTGCTGTTGTTCGCCGCGGCGGCGCTGCTCATCGGCCTGCTGGTTCGCCGCCCCTTTATGGGTCTGAACCACTTCATGGAGGAAAAGCTGGAGGAGACGGAGCTGCTGTGAAAGGAGGCGGATGTACCATGACAACGGAAAGAGAGTATCAGGAGCTGTACGACCGCCTGCTGGATGAGGTAAGGACGCTGCACCGGAACAACCGGCGGCGCATCCGCAACGGTATGCGGATGCTGCTGGTGGTAACGGTGGGGCTGATGCTGCTGATGTTTCTGGCCCAGGGCAACAAGGTGTTTACCCTGATGCTGTGGATCTTCTCCATGTTCGCCGTGGCGGCATACCTGATCGCCGTGGAGTATGCGGATTACGAGCTGCAAAAGAAGCTGGAGCAGGTCACACAGATGGAGCTGGAGAGCATGGGCGCGCTGCTGGAGCTGCCGGAGCTGCCCCGTATGCCGCGGCTGCCCGACCGGCGATCTCACGGACGGCGGGAGGAAACGGCGGCGGATATCGTCATCAAGGCGGATCCTGCCGCTGAGGAGGAGCCGCAGGATACACAGACCGAGAAGGCCTATTCTGTGGAGGATATCCTGGAAGAAATACACGGACAGGAAACCCAAAAGCCCCGGGAGCCGCAGGTGCGGCGGAAGATGCAGGAGCCGCGGGAGCGACAGGGCGGCGGAGCCGCTGACGGCGCGCAGCTGCTGGAAAGTCTGCTGCGTGACCCGGAGAAGCTGGTCGGCGATCTGGAGCTGCTGACCCGCGCATTGCAGGGACTGTCTGACGACCTGCGCCGCAGCGCGGCGCAGCAGAAGGACGGGGAGGCGGACAGATGAGGAATATCTGGAATATCTTCCGCGCCGACTGGAAGCGCCTGACCGCCAGTGTGGTGGCCGTTGTGGTGATGCTGGGACTGTGTCTGGTGCCCTGCCTGTATGCGTGGTTCAACATCCTGTCCAACTGGGATCCCTACGGCACCGCCTCCACCAGCCGCATCAAGGTGGCCGTGGCCAGCGAGGACGAGGGCTGCGAGGCGCTGGGGCTCCACCTGAACATCGGCGAGCTGGTGCTGCAGGGACTGGAGAGCAACGACCAGATGGGCTGGGTCTTTGTGGACGATGCCCAAACGGCGCTGGACGGCGTGAACGCCGGCGACTACTACGCCGCACTGATCGTGCCGTCGGAGTTTACCGGCGACTTTGTCAGCATTCTGGAGGGCGACCTGCGCCATCCGGAGATCCAGTACTACGAAAACGAGAAGAAGAACGCCATCGCCCCCAAGATCACCGGCAAGGCCAAGACCGCCGTGCAGGAGCAGATCAACACCACGATCCTGGAAAAGGTGGCGGACGCCCTGACCACCGCCGGCTCCGTGTTCAAGGCCATGGGCCTTGACGGGCAGGACATTGCCGACGGTCTGCTGGAAAAGCTGTCCAACGCCCGCCGCGACATGGATGAGATGGCGCAGGTGTTTACCTCACTGCAAAGCGTCATGGACGGAGCCGGCAGTCTGCTGGCCGCCTCCGCCATCACCATCACCGATGCGCAGGGCACGCTGGATGATGCCTCTGCCGCCGTCGGCAGCACCGTCACCCTCATCGACAGCGGCCTCGATGCGGCGGATGACACCTCAGACGGTCTGCTGGGTGTGCTGGACGCCGCCGATGCCATCCTCGCCGATCTGGAGCAGCTGCTGCGTGACGCGGACATGACACCGGTGGATGACGCCGTCCATGCCCGGATCGACGCCCTCATCGACCGTGCGCTGGAGAAGCTGGAGACAGCCCGGTCTATGACGGACGACGAGGTGCTCATCGCCCTGCTGGACGATGCCATCGCGGGGCTGGAGTCCCTGCGCACTGCCGTGGATCAGACCGGCATCTCGCAGGTGCAGGGCCCGCTGCTGGACATGGTGCTGCAGGTGCGGCAGAGCCTGCGCACCGCCGCCGTCAACACCAACCGGCAGGTCAGCGACTACCTCCACGACGCCGGTGCCAGGGCCCAGTCCACCCTCTATTCCGTGCAGCAGCTGCTGGACGCGGCCTCCGGCTCGCTGGGCGGCGTGTCCGGCACCCTCGCCGCCTACGCTGACGCCGTGGCCGCCGCCCAGCCCACACTGGCCTCCGGCATCACTCTGGCACAGAGCGTCTCCGGCTATCTGGCCGATATGGAGGAGGATGTCCGCCGCGTAACGGACAGCGCCGCCTTCCGGCGCTTCATCGAGCTGATGGAGAGCGACTCCGACAGCATGGCGGACTACCTTGCCTCCCCGGTGCAGATGAATACGGAGATCATCTACGAGATCAAGGACTACGGCGCCGCCATGTCGCCGTACTATGTGATGCTGGCCCTGTTTGTGGGCAGCCTTCTCACGGCGGTGATGGTCAAGGTGCCCGTCACCCAGCCGGAATTCCTGAACTGCCGGGGCATAGAGCGGTACTTCGGCCGATTCCTCACCTTCTTCTGCATGGCCATGGCGCAGGCGCTGGTCACGGCCTTCGGCTGCCTGTGGTTCGTGGGCATGGAGACGGCGGAGCCGGCCCTGTTCGTGCTGGCCTGCTGTCTCTGCTCCCTGAACTTTGCCGCCATGAACTACGCGCTGGTCTACTCGCTGGACAATGTGGGCCTTGCGGCCTCCGTCATCATCATGGTGCTGCAGGTGGCTGGCTCCGGCGGCTCCTACCCCATCGATGTGCTGCCTGCGCTGTTCCGGCGCCTGTACCCCTTCATGCCTTTCCACTACGGCATGGACATGCTCCGAGAGACCATCGGCGGCCTGTACGGCCACACCTATCTCCGCTGCGCCCTGATCCTGCTGGGCATGTGCGTGCTGTTCACGGTGTTCGGCCTGTTGGTCTACTATCCCGCCCGCAGGCTGAATGCGGCCATTGCCGCCAGCAAGGAGAAGTCAGGCATCATGTAAGCCCCGCCAACAAAATAAACCGCCGTCCCTTCCGGGACGGCGGTTTCATGCCTGTGGGATCGTTCGTAATTTACTTCTCGTCCTTGCACCGGTCATACTCCACCTGCATAACGGAGGAGATGGTGTGCCGGCCGTAGTCGTCCAGCTTGGCGTACTGCGTCAGCAGCCGTTCGGTGTCATCTGTCAGATACAGGGCCGCATCGTCGGACATGGCCTTGATGCCCAGGATCTTGCAGATACGCATCACCGTGTCAAAGGAGGAACCGCCCACGCCGTTGTGCAGTGCGCTGTTGATGGTGGACAGGGGGATGTCCACGGCAAAGGCGAACTGCCGCACACTCCGGTACTGCCGCGAGATCTCATCGCGGACTACTTTTGTCAGATTATCCATATCAGAACCTCACTTCTGTAAAGAATTTCCAGTCAAGACGCTCACAGTATAGCACGAATTTTTCCGTAAGCCAATAGGCAAATTGAAAAATTTATAAAAAAGTCACAAGAAAATCGGAAAAGTGTGGCACTTATGCCGAAGTTTTCCGCCGGCAAATGCCCCTTTTATTTTACATCCCACTGTGGTACAATATACCCTCAGAGGAGTTTCTGCCTATGAAAACACCAAAACTCTATACACCGAAGACCGGCGTGGGCCGTCTGGCGGGCGACATGCTCCGCCGCTACTATGTGCACGATGTGGCACGGGACAGCGCGGCCCTGACGTATTACCTGCTGTTTGCCCTGTTCCCGCTGCTGATCTTCGTCAGCGCCCTGCTGGGCATTCTGGAGCTGGATATCGACAGCATCACCGCCGTGCTGACGCCGCTGCTGCCGGTGGATGTGGTGGGCGTGGTGCGTTCCTATCTGACGTACGTCGCCGCCAACCAGAGCCGCCAGCTGCTGTGGTTCAGCCTGATCTTTTCCATCTGGTTCCCCATGCGCTCCACCGGCTGCCTGATGCACTCGCTGCGCAAGGCGTTCGGCCGCAGCGCGCCGGAGAACATGCTGCTGACCCAGCTGCGCAACCTGCTTTTCACGGTCTGGATGATCCTCGTCATCGGCCTGACGCTGGTGCTGGTGGTGGTAGGCCGCCGTGCGCTGCACTTCCTGTCCCGCATCGTCCCCCTGTCGGAGACGTTCATCAGCGTCTGGGGCTACCTGCGCTTCATCATTCTGGGCCTTGTCATGGCCATTTCACTGGGGATATTGTACCAGCTGGCGCTGGGCCAGCGCCGCCCCCTGCGGGAGGTGCTGCCCGGCGTAGGCAGCTCGCTGGCGGCGTGGCTGCTGCTGAGCATGGCCTTTTCCTATTATGTGGAAAACGTGGCCCAATATGCGCGGCTCTACGGCTCCATCGCCACTGTCATCGTGGTGCTGCTGTGGCTGTATATGTCGGGCCAGATCCTGATTTTGGGTGCGGAGCTGTCCGCCGCCCTGACACACCGTAAAAAACACGCCGCGTCCCTGCCGGACGGGGAGGAGGAAGCATGAAGATCATCATCGTAGGCAGCGGCAAGGTGGGCTACGCCATCGCCCGCCAGCTGGCGCAGGAGAAGCACGACATCACCATGGTGGACAACGAGATCGCCCACCTGTCCCGTGCGGACAGCACGCTGGATGTCATGTGCGTCCCCGGCAGCGGCGCGTCCATCAGCGTCCTGATGGACGCCGGAGCCCGCACGGCGGATCTGGTCATCGCCGTCACCGGCGCGGACGACACCAATATGGTCTGCTGCCTGTTGGCCAAGAGTCTGGGCGCCCGCCACACCGTGGCCCGCGTCCGCAACACCGAGTACCGCCGCGATGCGGAGATCCTCAAGCGGGAGATCGGGCTGGACATGGTCATCAACCCCGATCTGGCGGCGGCGCAGGAAATCGCCCGCATCCTCAGCTTCCCCGCGGCCATCTCCGTGGAGCCCTTTGCCGGCGGCCGCATCGACATGATCGGTCTGCAGGCGCTGCCGGAGGATTCCATCGTGGGCCGCAGCCTCAGTGAATCCCACAGCGACCGCAAGGCGGACATCCTGATCTGCGCCGCCCAGCGGGGCGACGAGTGCATCATCCCCAACGGCTCCTTCGTGCCGCAGCCCGACGACCGGCTGTACATGGTGGGCACCAAAAGCGAGCTGCAAAAGATGCTCAAGGCCATGGGCCGCCCGCTCCACCGGGTCAAGACCGTGGCGCTGCTGGGCGGCAGCCGCATCAGCATGTACCTCTCGTGGGAGCTGGCCCACACCAGCACCCACGTCCGCATCGTGGAGCAGGATCACGAGAAGTGCCTGCTCCTGTCCCAGCACCTGCCGGAGGCCATGATCATCGAGGGCGACGGCACGGACAACGACCTCATTCAGGCGGAGAACATCTTCGGGGCCGACGGCTTTGTGTCCCTCACCGGCCGTGACGAGGAGAACCTGCTGATGGCCATGTCGGCCCGCCGCGCCGGCGTCCGCAAGGTGCTGGCCAAGATGACCCGCCCCAACTATATGGAGCTGGTGCAGGACACCGGCCTCGGCAGCATCATCAGCCCCAAGGACATCATCGCCAACCAGATCACCCGCTACGTCCGTGCGCTGGCCAATTCTCAGGGCATGGCCGTGGAGTCGCTGTATAAGCTGCTGGGCGGGCAGGTGGAAGCGCTGGAGTTTCTGGCTACCGGACCCTCCGCCCGCCTGCTGCATATCCCGCTGAAGGATCTGACCCTGCGCAGCGGTGTGCTGCTGGCGGCCATCGTCCGTGGCGGGACTACCATCATTCCCGGCGGTCTGACCACCATCGAGGAGGGCGACCGCGTGCTGGTCATCGCCCACTCTATGGGCCTGCAGGATCTCTCCGACATTCTCGCCTGACCCGCGGAGGCTTGTCCCCGCGTACACCATGCACCGTACATACCTTGCATAACCGCACCATCCGCACGGCGGGGCCATTGTGCCCCGCCGTTTCCTTTTATATTTGTGGCCGTTCCGCGCCCCGGCGCTGGTCGGTTTTTTATGCCTCCGGCGGCCCCGTTTCTTCCAACAGCGGAAGAAATGGGGGAAAGAACGCCGCCAAAAACCCATGGTTTTTGGATTTCCTTCCGCCGCTTGCCGCCGTGCGCGGATTCGTCCGAAATGTTGAACTGACCTGCTCCTCTGCGCGCTGCCGCTTTTGCTCTGAAATGCAGGGTGCGGTGTTCTACCGCTTTTTGCGATTATCAAATCGCTTAAAAACGGTAGAGCCGGGCACTCCTACATTTTGCACCGCCAGCGGCAGCGGGGATAGACGCAGGCCAATGCCACATTTCGGGCAGCTTTTGCCCTGCTCCGCCCGCGTGGGATACCTCCCGCACAGCACGCCGCACGGGGCGCGAGCGGATTTTCAAACCGCAGGTTTGAACGGCGTTTTTGCCCACTTTTGCCGCCGAGGGCAAAAGTGGGTCGCGCCGGAGCGCGAAACACTCCTCACAGCCGTTCTTCGGTCACTTCCTTTCGGCAAAGAAAGTGACCCGTCGGAGACGCCCCCGTACCCGCAGGCGCAAAAAAATCATCGCGCCGCCGGAGGTAAAAGCAGCATCCCCACATAAGAAAAGACGGCGTGAGCCGTCTTTTCTTATGTAAACTTATTCCAACCCCAACGGCTCCCGCAGCGCCGCGTACAGCGCCTCCGTGTCCGGCTCCACGCCGGTGAAGAGCGCGAACGCCCGTACCGCCTGCCGGATCAGCAGGTCGATGCCGCCCACCGTCCGCAGCCCCAGCCCGTCCGCCGCCGCCAGCAGCGTCGTCTGCCGCGGGTGGTACACCAGATCGTACACCATTGCGCTGCCCGGCGCCGCCCACAAAAACGACAGATCATCGAAGCCCGCGCAGCCGGCCATGCCCAGCGAGGTGGCGTTGACCACCAGCTCGCTGTCCGCCGCGTACCGCGCCAGATCCCCAAGCCCGCCGGCCACGGCGCACCCGGGGTACCGCGCCGCCAGCGTCTCCGCCCGGAGGACGCTGCGGTTGCACACGGCGATGCGGGCCGCACCGGCCTGCGTCAGCGCGTGGCACACCGCCGTGGCCGCGCCCCCCGCACCCAGCAGCAGCACCCGCGCCCCGCGCGGGTCAAAGCCCTGTCCGGCCAGACTGTCCAGAAGCCCGTCGCCGTCGGTGTTGTGCCCCACGGCCCGGCCCGCCCGGATGCACACGGTATTCACCGCACCGCAGGCCGCCGCCGCGCCGTCCACCTCGTCCAGCAGCGGCACGATGGCCTCCTTCAGCGGCATGGTCACGTTGCACCCGGCGCACCCGCCGTCCCTGGCCCAGGCCACGAAATCCGCCAGCTCGTCGGGCCGCACCGTCCGCACATCGTAGCGGTACGCCGCCCCGGTCTGCCGGATCATGGCCCGCTGGATCAGCGGCGACAGGCTGTGTGCCACCGGATCGCCGATCACATACAGCTGCCTCATACGCAGGCCGCGCCGCCGCAGCCCGCGTGGGGTGCCGCGCTATCGCTCCGGTCAGAGGCGGTGGCCATCAGGTAGTCCATGGCCTCCAGATACCCCGCCAGTCCATGGCCGCAGATGGTCTTGACGCAGGCCGCCGCCGTGACGGACACCGCCCGGAACGGCTCCCGCGCCGTGATATCGGAGATGTGTACCTCTACCGCCGGTACGTCCGCCGCCCGCAGCGCGTCGTAGATGGCATAGCTGTAGTGGGCGTAAGCGCCGGGGTTGATAACGATGCCGCTGTACCCGGCCTGCGCCGCCTGAATGGCATCGATGAGCGTTCCCTCGTGGTTACTCTGGAACACCTCCACCGCGCAGCCGATGGTATCGGCGTGACGGTATATTTGTTGACATAACATATCATAGCTTTCCCGCCCGTAGATGTCCGGCTCGCGGGAGCCCAGCAGGTTGAGATTCGGCCCGTTCAGGATCAGCAGTTTCATATGTTTTCCCCTCTCCAGATGTTCTCAATATCCTCGACAGCCTTTTCCAGCAGCGACTCCGGGATACGATGGCAGGCGCAGGATGCGTACAGCCCCCGCCGCGCCGCCGCCAGCCGCTCCAGCGCCTGACGCCCCTCCGCCAGCAGGGGGCGTCCCGTCTGAAAGTCAGTAGACATAATATCTTCAAGCGGCCTGTCCAGCCAGAACACGACGCCGCTGCGGCGCAGCAGCAGACGGTTCTCCTGCCGCAGCACCGCACCGCCGCCGGTGGCGATGACGCACCGCTCTCGACTGCATAGGTCTTCCAGTATTTTACTTTCCATATCCCGGAAAAACGTCTCGCCGTGCTGGGAAAATATGGCAGATACAGACTGCCCCGCCGCTGTCTCCACGGCCTCGTCGCAGTCGTAAAAGGGCATATCCAGCCGCCGGGCCAACGCCCGCCCCACGGAGGTTTTGCCACTGGCTGGCAGCCCAATGAGGATCAGGTCATGCATGGTGCTCCTGCTCCTCCCGGCTCTCGGCCATCAGCAGCCGGAACAGCCGCTCCACCTGCTGCCGCCGCTGGGGCAGCAGATCGCCCCGCCGCGCCAGCACCTCCTTCTCCCGGGCCTCATCCAGCACCGGAAAGCCCTGCGCCGCCTTGTACCGGCCAATCTCACCGGCCAGTGCCAGCCGCCGCGCCAGCAGGGCGGTCATCTGCTCGTCCACGTCATCCAGCTGCCGCCGCAGACCGGCCAGCGATCCATCATCGGCGGGCAGCAGGCGGCAGATGGCCAGCGCCGCCGCGGCCTCCACCACCGGTGCCGCCCGCAGGGCCACACAGCTGTCGTGCCGCCCGCCCACGGTGACGGCGGTGTTCTCCATCCGCGCCAGATCCACTGTCTCCTGCGGCTTGGCAATGGACGGCGTCGGGCGGAACGTCGCGGTGAACACAATATCCATGCCGTTGCTGATGCCGCCGTTGATGCCGCCGGAGTGATTGGTTTCCGTAAAAATGCGGCTTCCATCGGTACGAAATGCATCGTTCGCTTCACTTCCGTGAAGCGCCGCGAAGCCCTCGCCTTCCCCAAAGCCGATGGCCTTCACAGCGGGGATGGCAAACACATGGCGGCTGATCTCCGACTCCACGGTGTCCCGCCAGTCGGGGCCGCCCAGTCCGGCGGGTACGCCGCTGACGGTGCAGCGGATCTGCCCGCCCACGCTGTCGCCGTTTTCGCGGGCCTCTGCCGCCCGCCGCCGCAGCACTTCTTCCTCCAGAACCACGGCATTTACGGTGATATCCAGCGTTTTCAAGAACGTTTTTGCCAGACTGCCCGCCACGGTCAGCGGTGCGGTGAGCCGCCCGGAGAACCGCCCGCCGCCCCGGTAGTCGTTGCACCCGCCGGAACGGACGAAGGCGGCGTAGTCGGCGTGGCCGGGGCGGGGGGTGTCCCGCAGCGCCGCGTAGTCGCCGGAGCGGACATCCCGGTTGCGCAGCACCGCCACCAGCGCGTCGCCGGTGGTGCGGCCCTGATAGACCCCGGCGAGGAGCTCTACCTCGTCCGGCTCGTGCCGTCCGGTGGCCAGAGCCCCGGAGGCCTTGCGCCGCAGCAGGTCTGCGTGGATCAGCTCGCCGTCCACCGGCAGACCGGCTGGAATATTCTGGATGAGAACCCCCACGGCGGGGCCGTGGGACTCTCCGAAGATCGTGTATTCCATCATGGCTCCAGCACCTCCATCCTGCCGCCAAGGGCTTCCATATCTTTCCAAAAATCGGGGTAGGACTTCGATACCTGCTCCCCGCCGGTCAGCGTCACGCTGCCGTCGCACAGCATGGCGGCACAGCCCGCCATCATGGCGATGCGGTGGTCGCCGAAGCTGTCCACGCAGCCGCCGTGAAGCCCGGAAACACCTGTGATGACAAGGCTTTCCGGCTCCTTCAGCACCTGCGCGCCCAGCGCGTGCAGCACATGGGCCACGGCGGCGGGGCGGTCGCTCTCCTTGCCTCGCAGGAAGCCGCAGCCCGTGAAACGGGTGGTGCGGCCGGGCTGCAGGGCGGCGTACAGCGCCAGCGGCATCAGCAGATCGGGGGTGTCGGTCATGTCAACGCACGGCGGCAGGTCGTCCAGATACGACAGGATGATCGAATCGCCATGCAGATTCCGCAACAATTTATTTCCATGAATTTCAAAAATTTCAGATTTATTTCCGATTTTTTTCCGATCAATTTCCGGTTTTTCAGTATCCGGGAATGCCACACGGAGCAGATCCCCCTTTGCGGCGGGATCCCGCTGCTGTTGCACATGGGAGAGCACCAGCCAGAACGCTGCCGCCGACCAGTCCGGCGCGGTCAGCAGCGGCGCGGGGCGGTAGGTCTGCCCGCCGTCGATGTGCCAGCCGCCATCAGTCCCGGTCACGGTGACGCCATGGTGGCGGAGGACATGGCAGGTCATGTCCAGGTAGGGTCGGGACACCGGTTTATCGGTTAACATAATATCTGACGATCCGGGCAGAAGCGGCAGCGCCATCAAAAGACCGCTGACCACCTGAGAGGTGGCGGCGGCGGACAGCGTCCATGTGCCGCTGCGGAGGGGCCGCGTCAGCGCCAGTCCCGCCGGGGCGGCGCGTAGTCCCAGCTCGGCGGGGATGGGGCGCTGCAGGAGACGGGACGAGCCGGTGAATACGGCGTCCGTCCGGCCCAGCGCCATGAAGAGCGGCAGCAGAAAGCGGAGGGTGCTGCCGCTGTCACCGCAGCAGACGGTGGGGGACGGCGTGTCCAGCAGGCGCAGCGCCGCCGCCGTGTACCGGATATCGTCGGCGGGGCGGGGCGGCAGGGGGGTGGCCTGTCCCGCCAGACGGCGGCAGATCAGCTCCCGGTGGAGCAGGCTCTTGGACGGCGGCACCGTCACGCTGCCGCAGAGCCGGGAGGGGTGCAGCCGCAGCATCATAGGGCATCCTCCCACAGGCTCTCCAGCGGCACCTTCTCCAGACGCCCCTCGCCGGGGCGCTCCACCACCACGATGGTGATGTGCCCGCCGGCGGCCTTCTTGTCCCGGGGTAGGAAGCGGCGCAGGGCGTCCTGCTCGCAGTCGATGGAGATGGGCAGGCCGAACCGGGGCAGCAGGCGCTCCAGCCGGGCCAGCAGGAAGTCGCCGCCGAAGCCGTGACCGATCTGCCAGCGCAGCATCTGGGCCATACCGGCGGCTACCGCTTCGCCGTGGGTGCAGGCGGCGTAACCGCCCAGCGCCTCGTAGGCATGGCCGAAGGTGTGACCGAAGTTCAGCAGGCGGCGGGGGCCGTCGTCCCGCTCATCGGCGGCGATGCAGCGGGCCTTCACCCGGCAGCAGGCGGCAACAAGCTTCTCCGGGTCGGGCCGGGGCGATTCCTCCAGATAGTCCAGCAGGGCGGCGTCGGCGATGCAGGCGCACTTGATGACCTCCGCCATGCCGGAGGTCAGCTGGCGGGGGGGCAGGGTGGCGAGACACGCCGGGTCGGACAGCACCAGCGAGGGCTGCCAGAAAGCGCCCAGCTGGTTCTTGCCCTCGGGAAGGTCAAGGGCCGTCTTGCCGCCGATGGCGCTGTCCGCCTGCGCCAGCAGGGTGGTGGGGAGGTGGGCCAGCGCCACGCCCCGCAGCAGGGTGGCGGCGGCAAAGCCCGCCAGATCGCCGCAGGCACCGCCGCCCAGCGATACCACGCCGCAGGTGCGGTCGAAGCCATCACGCAGGATGCGGCGGCACAGCTCCTCATAGACGGGGACGGTCTTGGCGTGCTCACCGGCGGGGACGGGGTACAGCGCGGCGTCCAGTCCGGCGGCGCGGAGACTGTCCAGCACGGCACCGCCGTAAAGACCGGCGGCAGTCTCGTCGGCCACCACGGCCCAGCGGGCGGCAGGCGCGGCCTCCCGCAGCAGGGCACCGGCCCGGGCCAGCAGGCCGCGGCCGATGTACACGGGGTAGGCGGCGGACGGGAGTTGGACGGTGAGCTGTTCCATGTAGGTACCTCCAATGTGCGTTATTGGGCCTATTGTAGCGCGAAAAGCGGGGTTTTGCAAGGGCTTCCGGGGATATGGGATGGGATACAGAGGGATTGCGCTCCGGCGCATCGCTCGGATGCGCTTTCGTAGGGCGGCGTGCCCTCACGCCGCCGCGATGATTTTTACGTGCCTGCTGGCGGGGGATATTTCGCGCACCGGCGCGACCCGCTTTTGCCCTCGGCGGCAAAAGTGGGCAAAAACGCCGTTCAAACCTGCGGTTTGAAGATCCGCCCGCGTTCCGTGCGTTGTGCTGTGCGGGGCGCGTTCCACGCGGCTGGGGTAAGGTGAAAGCTGCCCGAAATGTGGAATGGAAGTGCGACGATCCCCGCTGCCGCTGGCAACGCAAAATATAGAAGTGCGCAACGGCGCATTTCAGAGCAAAAGCGGCAGCGCGCAGAGAAGCAAATCGATTCAACATTTTGGACGATTCAGCACACACTGGAAGCGGCGGAAGGAAATCCAAAAACCATGGGTTTTTGGCGGCGTTCTTTTCCCCATTTCTTCCGCTGTTGGAAGAAATGGGGCCGCCGGAGGCATAAAAAGTGACCCGCGCCGGGGCGCGGAGGGTCCGCAAATACAAAAGGAAACGGCGGGGGCACATTGGCCCCGCCCTACGAAAGCGAATTGAAGAACATCACGTCCACATGCCCATGCTTGGAACAGCGCACCAGTGCATTTCAGCGTAAAAGGAAACGGCGGGCGCAAAAAAAGAGAGACGCAGGTGCGTCTCTCTTTTCTACGTTACAACGTCTATGGCTGTGTAAGAAACTTACTTCAGCTCGACCTTGCCGCCGGCCTCCTCGACCTGCTTCTTCATAGCCTCGGCATCGTCCTTGGACAGGGCTTCCTTCAGGGTGTGGGGCACGCCCTCAACGGCAGCCTTGGCCTCGGCCAGACCCAAACCGGAGATCTCGCGGACGACCTTGATGACCTTGATCTTCTGAGCGGCATCGAAGCCGGTCAGAACCACGTCGAACTCGGTCTTCTCCTCAGCGGCGGGAGCGGCAGCGCCGGCAGCGGGAGCAGCCATGGCAGCGGCGGAAACGCCGAACTCCTCCTCCAGAGCGTGCACCAGCTCGGACAGCTCCAGAACGGTCAAACCCTTGATCTCTTCGATCATAGCAGTAATCTTCTCAGACATTGTGATAGCCTCCTATTTGTAAGATTTTTGTTGAATGGATGCGGGCCTGCCGCCCGCGGGGGTCAGGGGGCCGATTTACTCGGCGGCAGCGCCGTCTTTCTCGGCGATCTGCTTCAGCACGCAGGCCAGCGCGGAAATGGGGGCCAGCATGGTACCCAGAACCTGCGCCTGCAGCACGGGCAGCGCGGGGATGGAAGCCAGAGCATTGACAGTCTCCATGGAGACGACCTTGCCGTCCATGAAGCCGCCCTTGATCTCGAACTTATCCTTCAGCTTCTTGGCGTAATCCGCGATCACGCGTGCGGGGGCGACGGGATCATCAGCGCAGATAGCCAGAGAAGTGGTACCGTTGAGCTGATCGTCCAGTTCGTTCAGACCGCAGTTGTTGAAAGCGAAACGCAGCAGGGTGTTCTTGATGACAGCGTATTCCACGTTGTTGTTGCGGCACTCAGCGCGCAGAGCGGTATCCTCTGCCACGGTGATGCCCTTGTAATCAACGATGACGCCGGCGGCTGCGTTCTGCAGCTTGTCGGTCAGCGCCGCCACGATCGCCTGCTTTTCAGACAGAACCTTTGCGTTGGGCATTCTTTGTGTTCACCTCCGTCAGAATTGTCGGTGCGTTCAAAAAAGGAAACCGTCCCCATGCCAAAGGACATGAGGACGGTAAAAGCAATCATTACGATGTGCCATCCTCGGCAGGACTTACGGCCTTGCGGCCACCTGCTGTCTTTGGAACGCAACCAGTATTATACCAATGGCGAGACGGCTTGTCAAGCCAAAGATATCGGTTTTTTTACAGCTGCTTGTTGGCGTTCATCTTCACGCCGGGGCCCATGGTGGAAGCGGCCACGCAGGACTTGATATACTGGCCCTTGGCGGCGGCGGGCTTGGCCTTGATGATGGCGCCCAGCAGAGCGGAGTAGTTCTCGAACAGCTTGTCAGCGCCGAAGGAGACCTTGCCGATGGGGCAGTGGATGATGTTGGTCTTGTCCAGACGGTACTCGACCTTACCGGCTTTGGCTTCCTGCACGGCCTTGGCGGCGTCAGGGGTCACGGTGCCGGACTTGGGGGAGGGCATCAGGCCCTTGGGGCCCAGGACCTTACCCAGACGGCCGACGACACCCATCATGTCGGGGGTGGCGACGACGACATCGAAGTCGAACCAGTTCTCCTTCTGGATCTTCTCCACCAGATCCATCTCGCCCACATAGTCGGCGCCGGCGGCCTTGGCGGCCTCGGCCTTGTCGCCCTTGGCGAACACCAGAACGCGGACGGACTTGCCGGTGCCGTTGGGCAGCACGATGGCGCCGCGCACCTGCTGGTCGGCGTGACGGGAGTCGACGCCCAGCTTGACGTGGAGCTCCACGGTCTCGTCGAACTTGGCGCTGGCGGTCTTGCAGATCAGCTCCAGACCCTCCTTGGGGTCATACAGCATAGCCTTGTCGATCTGCTTGGCGCTTTCCTGATATTTCTTACCTCTAAACATCGTTACACCCTCCTTACTCGCCGACGACGACGCCCATGGAGCGGGCGGTACCGGCGATCATGCTCATGGCTGCCTCCAGAGACGCGGCGTTCAGGTCGCGCATCTTCAGCTCGGCGATCTTCTGGATGGAGGCCTTGGAGATGGTAGCGACCTTTTCCTTGTTGGGAACGCCGGAACCGGACTCAATGTTGCACTCCTTCTTGATCAGGACGGCAGCGGGAGGGGTCTTGGTGATGAAGCTGAAGGAGCGGTCGGCATAGACGGTGATGACCACGGGGATGATCAGGCCCATGTCGTTCTTGGTGCGCTCGTTAAACTCCTTGGTGAACGCGGCAATGTTGATGCCGTGCTGGCCCAGAGCGGGGCCGACGGGGGGTGCGGGAGTTGCTTTGCCCGCGGGGATCTGCAGTTTGACGTATCCAACTACTTTCTGTGCCATTTGTAGGCACCTCCTTCAATAAGATGTGGTAGCGGCCGGCCTGTACCGGAGCCGCTTTTGGCGAGATGACGTGCATCTCTCCCACTTGCGCCGGAGTCGTACTGCTCCGGCCTGTACGGACAGCCCGTACTCAGTTGCTGCTGACCTCCACCTGATCCAGCTCCAGATCCACCGGCGTTTCGCGGCCGAACATGGAGACAACGACGCGAACCTTGTTCTTGTCCGGTTCGATCTCCTCCACCGTGCCGGTAAAGCTGGCGAGGGGGCCTTCGGTGATGCGGACGGTGTCGCCCACATGGTACAGCACGACGATCTCGCGCTTTTCCATGCCCAGAGCGGCTACCTCGTCCTCGGTCAGGGGGATCGCCTTGTTGGCCTCGCCCACGAAGCCCGTGACGCCGCGGATGTTGCGGATCAGGTGCCAGGTGTCGTCGGTCATGACCATTTTGATGAGAACATAGCCGGGGAAGACTTTGCGCTGGATCTCCTTGGCAACGCCGGACTCGGTGATCTCCGTGACCGTCTCCAGAGGGATCTCGATCTGGAGCACCATGTCCTCCATGCCGCGGTTCACCACGGACTTTTCGATGGCGGCCTTCACCGCGTTCTCATAGCCGGAATAGGTATGGGCTACATACCACTTCGCGTTATCAGCCATGCCCGTATCCTCAGGCGAACAGGCCGATCAGTGTGTTCACCGCCAGAACGCTGACTGCATCAAAGATCCAGATGCACGCGCCCACCAGCAGGGAGCACAGGATCACGGTGCCCGTGTTCTTCATGGTGGTCTTGCCGTCAGGCCATACGACCTTCTTCAGCTCGCTTCTCATTTCGCGGAACCACTTGCCGTGGTCTTTCTTGACCTTCTTCTCTTCAGCCATAGCTTACTATCTCCTTCCGATTACTTCGTCTCAGTGTGGACGGTGTGCTTTCTGCAGAAGGGGCAATACTTGTTCAGCTCAAGCTTGTCGGGGGTATTCTTCTTGTTCTTCATCGTGTTGTAGTTTCTCTGCTTGCACTCATTGCATCTCAGGGTGATCTTCACGCGCATTAACGGCACCTCCTTATTAGATTCAGTCCGCACCTGCGGACTCTTTGCCTCCCTGCCGGGTGACCGTCCTCCTCCGCGCCCGAAGCGAAAAAGCGCGCAAAAAGAAAGCACCCACTCACAGGTAATGCCAAGTATAGCACGGTTTGCAGGGGAGGTCAACCTGTTTTTTGGAAAAAATCCGGATTTTTCGGGGGTTTTCCGCCTTTTCCCGTTGCAGACGGCGGCGGTTTTGTGTACAATGATGCCATTGTACGGAAAGAGCAGGTGCATTTGTTATGAAGATCATGGCCATCGACTACGGCGACGCCCACACCGGCATCGCCATTTCAGACTATACCGAGACGCTGACGGGGCACTCCGAGGTGCTGCACAGCCGGAAGCAGGAGGAGGTGCTGGCGGGGATCCGGCGGCTCATCGCCGGACACGACGTGAAGCTGCTGGTGCTGGGCTATCCCCGGAACATGGACGGCTCCGAGGGCCCCCGGGCGGAGAAGTGCGCCGCCTTCGGGGAGCTGCTGCGGCAGGAGACGGGGCTGGAGGTGATCCTGTGGGACGAGCGGCGCACCACCATCGACGCCCACAACATCCTGTTCCAGAACGGGCAGAACGCCAAAAAGCGGAAAAAGACCGTGGACGCCGTGGCGGCGGCGCTGATGCTGGAGGGCTATCTCACCCGGCGGAGACTGGAGGCGCAGCGATGAGCCGGGAGGTCATCATCATCGGCGGCGGGGCCTCCGGCATGATGGCGGCGCTGACGGCGGCGGAAAACGGGTACGACGTCACGCTGCTGGAGCGGCAGAGCAGGGTGGGGCGCAAGCTGCTGGCCACCGGCAACGGCCGCTGCAATCTCACCAACTGCCACGTCTCGCCCGACCGCTACCACGGGGAGGACGCGGAGTTCTGCGCCTATGCATTGCAGGCGTTCGACACAGGGGAGACTTTACAGTATTTCGCCGGGCTGGGACTGCTGACGGTCAGCGAGGAGAGCGGGCGGGTCTATCCCGCCAGCAACATGGCCGGCAGCGTGCTGGACGTGCTGCGCTACGCGCTGGAGCGGCCCGGCATCCGGGTGTGCACGGGGCAGACCGTCACCGCCGTGAAGCGGACGGCGGCGGGCTTCACCGTCAGGACGGAGACGGATGTGTTCCACGGGGAGAAGCTCATACTGGCCGCCGGGGGCTGCGCCGGCAGCAAGGTGGGCGGCGTTATGGACGGCTACCGGCTGGGCAGGGCGCTGGGGCACCACCGCACCGCGCTGTATCCCTCCCTTGTCCAGATCAGGACAGACCCCACTTATCCGAGGGCGCTGAAGGGCGTCAAGGCCCAGTGCGGCATCAACCTCCGGCGGGGCGGGCAGACCGTGGCGGAGAACCGGGGCGAGGTGCTGTTCACGGAGTACGGCGTCAGCGGCCCGGCCGTCTTTGACATCTCCCGGGCGGCGGCCACCGGCGGCGAGGGGCTTGTCTGTGTGCTGAGCTTCTTCCCGGACTGGGAGGAGCGGGAGGTGCTGGACTGGCTGCGGCAGCGGCGGCAGGCGGCGGCGGGACGGGAGGCATCCACGCTGCTGACCGGCTCCTGCCACACGCGGCTGGGGCAGATGCTCTGCAAGGCCGCCGGGTTCACCAGCCAGAGCGCCGCGTCCCTCTCCGACGGCGACCTGCGGCGCATCGCGGAGCAGGCGGTGGGCTTTACGCTGCCGGTAACAGGCACCTGCGGCTTCGATCAGGCGCAGGTAACGGCGGGCGGCTTACAGACCGGGGAGTTCGATCCCCGAACCATGGGCAGCCGCCTTGTGCCGGGGCTGTACGCCTGCGGCGAGGTGCTGGACATCGACGGCGACTGCGGCGGGTTCAACCTCCAGTGGGCGTGGAGCAGCGGACGGCTGGCCGGACAGCTGCGGTAAAAACAGCATACGAAACGACCCCCATTTGCGGTGAAGCACACCGCAAATGGGGGCTTTTTGTCGTTTCCGGCGGAAAACGGGTTTCGACAGGAGTCGCCGGGGACGGGTGCTATAATCCTCCACGCAAGGCAGGAGAGCTGCCGCATCACGCAGGGCAGGAGGATGAAACATGAGCCGATACAGGAAAATGGGGCTGCGGCTGCTGGGCGGTCTGCTGGCGGCGGTGCTGTGCGCCGCGCTGCTGCCCACCGCCGGTTATGCCGCCGGGGATATCTATGAGGTGGGGGAGGACAGCGCCTATACCGTGGGGGAGGACACCGTCCGGCTGCTGCGGACGGCGCAGGCGACGCGGGACAACGTGACCATGCGGCTGTTCAACTACACCGGGGCCATCAACGGGCAGGGGCCGCTGGACTTCTTCCACAACAGCCGGTACGATGCCACGGTGGACGGCACCGCCGCCGGCAGCGGGACGCGGCCGTCTATGGCGGCCACGCTGGTGGACGGGTGGCCCTTTGTCGACAGCATCCCCGGCAGCGAGAAAAGCGGCAGTCTGGGGTATCTGTTCAGCGGCAGCGCCGTCACGGGCAAGACCGCCTACGACGTGGGCAGCGGCGGCAGCACCGGCCTGTTCCGGCGGGACGGCGAGGGGTATCTGTACTACGACTCGCTGCAGAACGCTGCCGGGTACGATACGGAGACGGGGCGGTTCCAGCTGTACGACGGCATCATGCGGCCCAGCTACACCGCCTATGTGGAGCCGGAGGGCAAGACGGTGTCCGAGAACCGGAGGATCGCCTTCAACGGCAATTTCCTGCCGTTCAACGACATGACCGGCGCCACGGAGACGCCTGCAGACAAGACGCCCAAGACCTACGTCCTGCCGGAGGGGGCGGTGGATCTGTGGTTCGGCATGACCATGGAGTTCGACTTCTTCATGCCTGCCGGGGGGCAGATCGACGGGAAGGACATGGTGTTCCAGTTCCTGGGAGACGACGATGTGTTCGTGTACATCGACGACGTGCTGGTGCTGGACATCGGCGGCACCCACGGCGCCAACCGCGGTTCCGTCAACTTTGCCGACGGCACGGTGACGCATCCGAGGGCCGGGCTGTCCGGCGACGCCGGGGCCGACGGCTACGGGACATCCACGCTGGCGGCGAAGTTCCGCGCCGCCGGGAAGAACGGCGTGTTCAGCGGGGAGACGTTCGCTGACTACACCAAGCATACCCTGAAGTTCTTCTATCTGGAGCGGGGCGGCAACGTGTCCTACTGCTATCTGCGGTTCAACATGCCCACGCTGCCCGACAAGTCCCTGACGGTGGCCAAGGAGCTGTCCGGCGGCGGGGAGGCCCTGAACGGCTATCTGAGCCGGACGATGGACTACCGGTTCCGGGTGCTGCGGCCAGACGGCAGCCTGTATGTGCCGGCGGGCACGACGTATCAGGTGCTGGAGGGCACGGCTGTCACCGGCAGCGGCCGGGTGGACGGCAGCGGCTGCTTCACCCTGCGGGCCGGGCAGATGGCGCAGTTCACCGACATGATGACGCTGGGCGGCGGACAGTACGACTATGTGGTGGAGGAGACGATGCCGCAGCGGCTGACAGGGCAGTACCAGCAGGTGCAGTACACCGTGGGCAGCGGCACCGGCACCGCCGCCACGCCATCCGTCTCCACGGACTTCACCGGCTACCGCACCGATACGCGCTCCGCCGCTGAGACGCAGCTGGTGACATACCGCAACGTGGTGGATACCGCCGGATTGGGAGAGCTGCGGGTGACGAAGCGGGTGGCGGAGGGCTCCGTCTGTCCGGAGGGGCAGACGTTCGACATCGGCGTGTCGCTGGGCGGGCAGCCCGTCCCGGCGGGGACGCCCTACACCGTGAACGGGCAGGCCCGGACGGTGGAGACGGCGGGCGTCGTGCCGCTGGCCCATGGGGAGACGGCGGTGTTCGGCGGGCTGCTGGCGGGGACGGCCTACGCCGTGACGGAGACGCCGCCGGAGGGCTTCCGGGCCAGCTTCGAGGCATCGGTCACGGCGAACGGGGAGACGGCGGCCGCCAGACCGTCCGGGGAGATCCCCATGGGCGGCAGCGCGGCGGTCACCGTTACCAACGCCACCTACGACTACGCAGTGGAGATCCCCCTGACCAAGACGCTGCTGGGTGGGGCGGAGGCATCCGGTACGTTCCGGTTCCTGCTGGAGGAGACGGACAGCCGGGGCGCCGTGCTGCGGCAGCTGTCAGAGACGGCCATCACCGTGGACGGCGGGCAGACCGCCGGGGGACGGCTGGTGCTGGGCTTCACGTCCGGGGACACCGCCCTGCACTGCTACCGCATCCGGGAGGCGGAGGCCGACGGGTTCCGGCAGGACGGCGGGGCGTATCTGCTGACGGTACAGCCCAACGGTACGGACGGCGCATCGCGCATCACCGTCAACGGCCGTCTGTGGGATCAGACGGCGCTGCCCTTCGTGAACCGCACCGCGCAGAGCCTGACCGTCAGCAAGACGGTGCAGGGGGAGCTGGGCGACCGGACGAAGGCGTTCCCCTTTGCCGCGTCCATGACGCTGGACGGAGAGCGCGTCCCGTTTCCGGCGGGGGCGGGCTACACCGTGGAGGACGGGCGGGCGGTGTTCGCTCTGCGCCACGGGGAGAGCCTGACGTTCACCGGTCTGCCCTACGGCGCGGTGGTGACGGTGGAGGAGACGGAGCACGCGGGCTATACCGTCAGCAACAGCAGCCGCGCCGGGGACAGCGGGGCGGCGGAGCTCAGCGGCGACCGGGAACTGCGGTTCACCAACACCAAGGGGGCCGTGCCCGATATGGGCGTGCCCGGCCCAACGCTGCTGCCCGCGGGGCTGCTGGCCGCCGCCTGCGGCGGACTGGCGCTGACCCGGCGGCGGAGACGGGGTCTGTAACACTGTGCTGTACCGCAGAACGCGGTTTTGGCAAACACCTATATGACATAAGGAGGACAAATGTATGAAGAAACTCTTTTCCCTGCTGCTGGCGGCGGTGCTGGCGCTGGGGCTGACCACCATAGCATGGGCCGTGACGGAGGAGGAGCCCGGCGGTCAGGCGGGCCAGACGTACACGGACGATGACCGGATCGTCATTGAAAAGTGCTACCGGCTGGTGAACGACGGCGCGGTCAGCCCCGCCGAGACGTTCCACTTTACCCTGACCACGCTGGGCGTCACCGATTCCACGGAGACGCTGGACACCATGCCCCGGTTCACCGACGCCGACGGCGCGCCGATCACCGGCTTCGACATCAGCTTTGCCGAGGGAGAGGCCACGGCGGCAGGCACCGTCAAGTCCTACACGCTGATGCTGCCGGAGTACGACACCGTGGGTATCTACTCCTACGAGATCGCGGAGGTGGTGGACGACGATGCCCGCACGGCAGGCGTCACCTACAACGGCCAGAAGCTGCTGCTGAAGGTAACGGTGATCCAGACGGAGGACGGCCGGGTGCGCGTGGCCGCCGTGCATCTGGGGAACGAGGACGGCGACAAGGTGAAGCAGGTGGTCAACACCTACGCCGCCGGTACACTGGACGTCACCAAGACCGTTGCCGGTCTTATGGGCGAGACGAACCGGGACTTCCGCTTCACTGTAACGCTGACCAGACCGGCGGAGCTGGTCATGGCCAGCACCATCGGCCTCACCGTGGCCGGTACGGCGCAGAGCTTTACGCCGGTGTGGGACAGCAACGGACGGTGTACCGTGACATTTGACCTGCGGCACGGGCAGACCGCGTCCCTGACCAACCTGCCCTACGGCATGAGCTACACCGTGGCAGAGGACGACTACACCGCCATCGGCTACACCACGGAAAAGACCGGCGACAGCGGCACCATCAGCGCCGCCGGTGTGACGGCGGCGTTCACCAACACCAAGGGCGGCAGCGTGGATACCGGCGTGCTGCTGGACAGCGCCCCCTACGCGCTGCTGCTGGTGATGGCGCTGTCCGGCGGCGCGGTGCTGTTCCTGCGGCGGCGCGCCCACAGGAGCTGACGGCGCTATGAGCAGAAGGATACCGGCCGCAGCGGCGCTGCTGGCCCTGCTGCTGGCGCTGTGGGCCGTCCCGGCAATGGCGGCGGCAGCGGCGGCGGAGCTGCCGGTGCGGGTGACGGTCAGCGGCGGCGCACCCTCCGTACCGGAGACGTTTACCCTGACACTGCGGGCGGCATCCGACGGTGCGCCCCTGCCGGAGGGAGCCGCAGGCGGCGCGTATACCCTCACCGTGGACGGCGGCGGCGCCGTGACGCTGCGCATCCCCTGTGAAAAGGCGGGGAAGTACCGCTATACCCTGTGTCAGGAGCCGGGAAAGCTGGCACGGGGGCAGTACGACCACCGGACGTATTACATCACCGTGACGGTGACGGAGGACGGCCGGGTCACGGCGGCGGTGTACGGCGACGCGGCGCAGGAGGGCGACAAGTACGATGCCATCGAGTTCGTCAACCGCTACCGGTACCGGCCCGACCCGGAGGATCCGGTGAAGCCCTCCCCCAAGACCGGGGACGGCGGCCTTGGCCTGCTGGCGGCGCTGGCGCTGTCCAGCGGTGCGGGTATCGCGGCGCTGGGAGGTACGGCGGCGGTGGCGGCGCTGCTGCGGCGGCAGGAGCCGTAAACGCAAAAAAGAAGGAGACGCGGAGCGTCTCCTTCTTTTTTGTGCCGAACGCGCCGACAGCCGCACCTTGGTGCGGCTGTCCAACGATTTGAGGATAGAAAGGAAAAGCAATTCATGTTACGAATTACTGTCTGTATGATACAGGGCGAGAGTTTTTTTGTAAAGCGACAAAATCTCATCTTTACATTAGAGAATGTCATAGATACATAATTCCGGCTCTGCACCGCAGAATAAGAGGGGTTGCCACGGCGTGGACGGCGTGGTATCATAACAGTATGAAGGAACGTCATGGGGAGGTGCGGGCATGGACACGAAAAAGCTGGCGGCGCTGGCGGCGGCGGTGCGGCTGGGCAGCTTCACCCGGGCGGCGGAGGAGCTGGGCTACACCCAGTCCGGTCTGACCCACATGATGAACAGTCTGGAAAAGGACGTGGGCTTTCCCCTGCTGGTGCGGGGCCGTACCGGCGTGAGACTGACCCCGGCGGGACAGCGCGTCTTCCCGCTGGTGCAGGAGTGCCTGCAGGGCGCGGAGGCGTTGGAGCGGGAGATCCTGCTCATCAACACACATCAGGAGGAGAGCGTCCGCGTGGCGGCCTACGACTCCATTGCGCGGCACTGGCTGCCGGAGGTGATCCAGCAGTTCCGCCGGGCCCACCCGGATGTGGGTGTGGACATCCAGATGGGCAGCGTGCAGGAGGTGTATCGCTGGGTGCAGGAGGGCCGCGTGGACATGTGCTTCGCCAGCCGGCAGGAGAGCGTGACGCTGGATTGGACGCCCCTGCGGGACGACGAGCTGTTCGCCATACTGCCGCCGGACTACGACAACGGCGGGCGGGACGTGTTCCCGGTGGAGGATTTCGCCGGGAAGGAATTTCTCATGCCGTCCATGGGCTTCAACCTGGACATTATGCGGGTGCTGAACCGACACGGCGTGCTGCCGCTGATCCGCACCACGCAGGTGTCGGACAGCGTCATCATCTCCATGGTGGAGCACGGGCTGGGCGTCAGCATGCTGTCCCGGCTGGTGCTGCAGGGGCGGCAGGACGATGTGCAGGCCCTGCCGCTGGCGCCCAGAGCCGTCCGGGAGCTGGGCATCGCCTCCCGGCCGCGGAAGGAGCTGCGGCTCGCCGTGCGGAGGTTCATCGCCGAGGCCCGGGAAATGATCGAAAAAATGTAATGATCGAAAAAATGTGAGGATACTATGCTGGAATTTCAGGAACTGACTGCCAAAGAGGGGGCGCGGCTGCGCCCGTATTATGAGACGTGCGATTACCGCCTGTGCGAATACTCGCTGGGCGTGAAGCTGATGTGGCGGGAGCACCTGCACCCGTGGTTCGCGGAGACGGCGGGCTGTCTCATCGTCCGCAACCGCATTGAGGGGGAGTATGTGTTCGACTACCCCGTCACAGGGCCGGAGGGCGATGCGGAGGCGGCGCTGGCCGCCATCGAGCAGTACTGCGGCGAGAAGGAGCTGCCACTGGTGCTGTCCGTGGTGCCGGAGGAAAAGGCGGCGCAGCTGATCCTGCGCTATCCGCGGGTGAGGGTCATCAGCGAGCGGCCGTGGAAGGACTATCTCTACCGCACCGAGGAGCTGGCGCAGTTCGCCGGACGGCGGTACAGCGGCCAGCGCAACCACATCAACAAGTTCCGCCGGGACTATCCGGACGCGGAATTTGTGGCCCTCACCGATCCGGCGGATCCCCGGCTGGCGGCGTTCTGGCGGGACTACGAGGCGGAGTTCCACAAGGCCGGGCCGCTGGCCAAGCAGGAGCTGGTGCTGGCGCGGGAGATGTTTGACCTGCTGGACACCGGCTGGTTCTGCGCCGGGGGCATGCTGGCGGAGGGACGGCTGGTGGCCGTCAGTCTGGCGGAGAAGTGCGGCGGTACGCTGGTGAACCACATCGAAAAGGCGCTGTACTCCCACGCCGGGGCGTACCCCGCCATCGTGCAGGCCTTCGCGGCCCACTACGGCGCGGACTGCCCGTGGGTGAACCGGGAGGACGACGCACGGGACAAGGGACTGCGCACCTCCAAGCTGCAATACCTGCCTGCGGAGCTGGCCGGCAAGGTACGGCTGGAGGTAGGGACGGAGCTGGACATGCTGCGCCGTGTGCCGACATTGAAAACGGAGCGGCTGACCCTGACGGCCCTGCGGCCCGGGGACAGGGAGGCCTACAACGCCCTGTGTCTGGACGACGAGCGCAACCGCTGGTGGGGCTACGACTACCGCACCGGTCTGGGGGACAAGCCCCTGACGGAGAACTATTTCCTGGACATGGCCAAGGCGGACTTTGCCGCCCGCCGCGCCGTGAACTTCGCCGTGCGGCTGAAGGGAAAGCTCATCGGCGAGGTGGTGCTGTACCGGCCGGACTTCCGGGGCGGCTTTGAGCAGGGCTGCCGCATCGCGCCGGCCTACGCCGGACACGGCTACGGTACGGAGGCCTTCGCGGCGGCGGCGGACTGGGCGCTGTACCAGCTGGGACTTGCCCGCGTGGTGGCCAAGTGCTTCAAGGAGAACGCCGCGTCCCACCGGATGCTGGCGTCGTGTATGCGCCCCGGCGGCGAGGATGAGACATACTTCTATTTTGAAAAAGTGGTATAAAGCAGAACACCTCCGCGCACAATGAGCGCGGAGGTGTTTATCTATGTGCTATGAGACGCTGACCGACCTGCTGAACAACGACCCCGCCGCCTACGAGTATTTCTACGCGCTGCCGCCGGAGATGCAGACCGCCCTCCAGCAGCACGGCGGCATCCGCTCCCTGTCCCAGCTGCGGCAGGCCGCCGCCGATGAACAGATCCAGCGCCGCCCCGGCGCGTTTTGAGGGGAGAAGCGAAAAGAGACGGCGGACGCCGTCTCTTTTTCGTATGCAGCCCTATTCCGTGGCAAGCTCCTCCAGCGGCACCTCCTGTCCGATCTGGTAGCCGCAACACTTCACCGCTCCGATATCCTCGATCCGAACATAACTCTGCGAGATCTTTTTGCCCTTCAGCGTCTTGTTGACGGCGTTATACGCCTGTGCCTGCCAGGTGTAAGCCCACACCAACGGATTCTTGCTCTTTGTCAGCTTGGAAAATCCGCTGAGGTCAGCGGTGGTGACGGACAGGACGCTCCCGCAGCAGCCGCAACGGAACCGCACCCGCGCATCCGCCAGGTCGGCGGCGTATTTCAGCGCCCATGCCGGTCTTGTGCCGCCGCACAGCGGGCACACCGGAAAGTGCGTGTCCACAAATGCCTGCGCCGCCCCGCTGATCCGTCCGTTTCTCTGCTTGTATTCTCCGAGTTCCATGATCTGTTCCTCCTATTTTACACCACATGGTATTCGCCGGACTCACCGGTCCGCTTGACCTCGGCGGCCGCCTGCGCTGCCGCCGCCGTGGCCGCCGCGCCCCAGAACGCGGCCTCATTCGCGTGCTGCGCCGCCTCCTCCGCGGCGTCCGCGCCCCGTGCCGTCTCTGCGTAGATGGCCGCCGCCTGCCGCTGCATCTCCCGCCGGTGCCGCGCCGCTGCCGCGTCGCGGGCATCCTCCCGCAGTTCCTGTTCGTACAGGTTGATGGCCTCCTTCAGCGAGTCGCTGCGCCCCGTCTCCAGATAGCGCACCATACGGCCCACCGCCTGCACATCCTGATAGTCCTCGTGCAGCCCGCAGCTGTGCGCCAGCCGCGCCGCCTCCTGCTGGGCGTGATAGGCTCGCTCACGGCACCGTTGATAGTCCGCCGCAAAACGCGCCTCTTTCTCCTGCAGGGCCGTCTGGTATTGCGCCGTCAGCTGCTGGTTGACCTTCTCCAGCTCTGCGGTTTTCCGTCCATGGACAAGCCGCCCAATCAGCATACCGGCCAGAATGGCCGCTGCAAGGCAGATGGCCAAAAGCATCGGAACCCCCACCAGCCCCTTCGGATACAGCGTCACGCTCCCCACCTGAAAGGCGAGGTATCCTGTCAGTAGGAAAGCGCCCACTGAGAATTTTCCCCCGCCGTATTTCCGCGGGCTGGGCGGACGGCGGAGTGCGTCCAGCCGTTCCTTGGCGTGGAACAGCTCCTGCCGCGCGGCATCCCGCGCCTCCAGCGCCGTTTTGCAGGCGCGTAGCCTGTCCGTAAGTTCCCTCTGCATCTGCTCTTTCCCCCTTGCTGTCCATTGGTTCGACAGTTCTGCCGTGTTCCCAGTATAGTCCGCATCATCAACTTTTACAATATATTTTTCATACAATATTCATTGATGTTATTTGTGCAAACTATCACTGATACTGTATGCGGAGGTGATAGTATATGTATACGCGCATCAGAAAAGCTCGCGAAGACGCGGGCTATACACGGGAACGGTTTGCCGAGCTTCTGGATGTCAGTGTCTCCTACATGGCGGAGGTGGAGCGCGGCCGCACCGGCGTGTCCGTGAAAATGCTGGTGAAGATATGCGACGTGCTGGGCCTGTCCGCCGATTACGTCCTGTTTGGCGAGCAGCGGGGCGAGGACGACCTGCGGGCCCAGCGGATTGGCCGCATCGACAGCCGCTACCTGCCGCTGCTGGACGGCATCATCACCCAGCTTCTGGCCCTGAACAACGGTCGTTGACCGCCGCGCCCCACACACAAAAAGAGACGGCGGACGCCGTCTCTTTTTGTGTTACCGCTGGTATTCAAATTCCAGATCGTACATGCTGACGATGTCGCCGTCCTGAATGCCCATATCCTCCAGCGTGTCGAACAGACCGCTCTGGCGCAGCATCTTGTCGAAGTACATCCGGCTTTCGTAGTCGGAGAAATTGATGTTGCCCATGAGGCGCTGGAGCCACGGGCCCTCCACCAGCCATGTGTTGTCCTCCCGTTCGATGTGCAGCGGCTCTGTGGTGTCGATGACCGGCGGCTTGGGGACATACTCCGGCTCGTACACCGTCACCGGGGGCAGCTCGCTGAGCCGCTGCCCGATACGCTGCACCAGCTCCCGCGTGCCCTGATGGGTGGCGGCGGACATGGCGAAGAATTCGTAGCCCTGCGCCTCCACATGGGCGCGGAAGGCGTCCAGCTGCTCCGTGTCCGCCAGCAGGTCGGTCTTGTTGGCCACGGCGATCTGGGGCCGGGTGGCCAGCTCGGGGCTGTACTCCCGCAGCTCGGCGTTGATGGCGTCGAAGTCGGCGATGGGGTCGCGGCCCTCGCTGCCGGACACGTCCACCAGATGCACCAGCAGGCGGCAGCGGTCGATGTGCCGCAGGAAGTCGTGGCCCAGCCCGGCGCCCTCGCTGGCGCCCTCGATGATGCCGGGGATGTCCGCCATGACGAAGCTGGCGCCCTCGTCCACATACACCACGCCCAGATTGGGGTACAGGGTGGTGAAGTGGTAGTTGGCGATCTTGGGGTGAGCCTTGCTGACTACGCTGAGCAGCGTGGACTTGCCCACGTTGGGGAAACCCACCAGCCCTACGTCCGCCAGCAGCTTCAGCTCCAGCACCACGTCGTGGCTCTCACCGGGCAGACCTGCCTTGGCGAAGCGGGGCACCTGACGGGTGGGGGTGGCGAAATGCTGGTTGCCCCAGCCGCCGCGGCCGCCCTTGCACAGCACATAGGGCGCATCGTCGGACATGTCCTTGATGATCTCGCCGCTTTCGGCGTCCCGCACCAGCGTGCCCCGGGGCACGCGGATGGTCAGGCTCTCGCCGTCCTTGCCGGACTTGCGGCCGCCCTGGCCGTCCACGCCGTTGCCGGCCACGTATTTGCGCTTGTAGCGGAAGTCCATCAGCGTGGACATGTTGTCGTCCACCTTCAGGATGATGGAGCCGCCGTTGCCGCCGTCGCCGCCGTCAGGGCCGCCGGCGGCGATGTATTTCTCCCGGTGGAAGGCCACCGCGCCGTTGCCGCCGCTGCCGGCCCGCACGGTGATCCGGGCCTTATCAATGAAACCAGTTGCCATGGTGTTTACCTCGCTGTATCTGAAAATATGCCTATGACGCCATCATAGTGGTATTTTACCCGAAAAGCGGGAAAAGGTCAATAAAAAAGCTCCCGCCCACAGGCGGGAGCTTTTACTGCGTGTTTACTCGGCGGGATAGACAGAGACCTTCTTGCGATCCTTGCCCAGACGCTCGAAACGGACAACGCCGTCCGCCATGGCGAACAGAGTGTCGTCAGTGCCCTTGCCCACGTTGGTGCCGGGGTGGATATGGGTACCGCGCTGGCGCACCAGAATGTTGCCGGCCAGCACGAACTGCCCGTCAGCGCGCTTGGGGCCAAGACGCTTGGACTCGGAATCACGGCCGTTCTTGGTGGAGCCCATACCTTTTTTATGGGCGAAGAACTGCAGAGAAATGTTCAGCATAATTCAGTACCATCCTTTCTGTAAGATACTTTCGCGGGAACAGGAGGGTGTTACGCCTCCATGACTTCGATATGATCCGGATACTCGTCGTGGAGCTGGGTCAGATAGACCATCAGGCCGGTGAGCAGATTCTGACAGGTGCTCTCCGCCGTCTGCGCCAGCCCGCCGGGCAGACGCAGGGAAATGGTGGTGTCCCGCTGGTTGACTTTCACCGCGGCGCACAGTCCCATCACGTCGTTGACGGTGGCTTCCACCAGCCGCACGGCGCTGGTCACGGCGGCGCAGACGATATCCTCGCCCTCGGCCGCGTAACCGCTGTGGCCCTTGGCATCAAAACCGATGATGCGCGATTCCTCCGTGAGGAATGTAACAGTGGTCATCCCGCCCTCAGAACGTGATCTTGCCGATCTCGACCTTGGTGTACGGCTGACGATGGCCCTGCCGTTTGCGATAGCCCTTCTTGGGGGTGTACTTGAAGATACGGATCTTCTTGCCCTTGCCGTTCTTCACGACAGTGGCGTCCACCTTCGCGCCCTCCACCACGGGAGTGCCGAACTTGGTGTTCTCACCATCCACGATGGCCAGAACCTCATCGAAAACCACGGAATCACCAGCGTTGACGTCCAGCTTCTCGATGAACAGAGTGTCACCCTCGCTGACGTTGTACTGCTTACCGCCAGTCACGATAATAGCCTGCATGACTTGTTGCACCTGCCTTTCCTTTATTACGGACTCGCTGTCGGGGGCGTCCGGACGGGCCGGAGCTTGATACCCATTCAAAGCGGCCTATCAAGTATAACAGCGGATATTCCGTTTGTCAACAGAAATACCCGCTGTTTTGCGGAAATTTTCACTATTTTCCCGTGGGATAGGCCAGCTTTTCCACGCTCCAGTCCGCGATGACCTCTGCATAGTACCGGCAGCACTCCCGTGCCAGCGCTACGTCCAGATTCCGGCAGTTGCCGCACTCCGACACACTTCCTCCCGGCATCTCGCCCTCAAAGGCGGCGCCGGCGGCAAATGTCTGCTGCAGGAGGCGGATGGCCTCGCTGATGGTGATCCGCGCCTCATCGAACAGGAAGTAAAACCCTGTCTGGCAGCCAAAGGGCCCAAAGTAGATCACCGCGTCCTTCTGCTCGGAGTTCCGCAGCAGTGTGGCGATGATATGCTCCACAGAGTGTATCTCGGCATTGCTCAGAAGGTCGCCGGTGTTGGGCTTTTTGAATCGCAGGTCCAGGGACACAATATTCCCGTCACGACGGCTGAGATACAGGCCGGGAACCAGTACAGTGTGGTCTACGCTAAAGCTCGCAATACGTTCCATGACTCAAACCTCCAGAAGGCGCTGCGCCAGCGGCAGCGCGGTTTTATTCAAATCCCGCATGGCCTGCGGGAAATTGAAATAGAAATCGTGATGCTCCAGCACGCAGTCGGACACGGACTTCAGCGCCAGAAACGGCACGTCGTTGCGCCAGCACACCTGCGCCGCCGCACAGCCCTCCATTTCAATGAGCAGGGGATGGAAGGTGCCGGCGATCCAGCGGGCGCGGTCACCCTCTGTGGCGAACCAGTCGCCGGTGGCCACGCTGCCCACTCGATAGGCGATGCCCAGCTCGTCCAGCACAGTCTTGGCGTCCTCCAGCCGGGCGGTGGGGAAGTCCATGCGATTTACCGTGGAGATCAGTCCCACGGGGTCGCCGATGCCGGAGGTGTCCATGTCGTGCTGCATGAAGCGATCCGGCAGCACCAGCGTACCGATGGGCAGATCCTCAAAGCAGCCCGCCACACCCACATTCAGGATGAGGTCGGGGCGGTACAGGTCGATAAACAGCTGGGTGGCCATGGCGGCGTTGACCTTGCCTACGCCGCCGCAGCAGGCAATGATATCCTCCCGGATGCGGTAGAACGACACGCCGGCCTTCTCCTGCAGCAGGGGGGTATCCTCCGTCAGCATACTCTCGATCTCGCCCTTCATGGCGTACAGCAGTCCGATGCACATGGGCAGCTCCTCCTTGTAAAACCGTTTTTCCCTATTGTAATGACCCGCATCGGGAAAAGTCAAGGGGTGCGTTGCATTACGGCCGGGTTTTATGTATAATCGGAATAAGAAATCGGCGGGGGAGGGCGTCTATGTCTGTTGCGGGGATCATCTGTGAATACGATCCGCTCCACACCGGCCATGCGTACCTGATGGAACAGGCGCGGCGGGCCGGGGCGGAGGCGGTGGTCTGCGCCCTCAGCGGGAACTTCACCCAGCGGGGCGGCTTCGCCGTGACGGACAAGCTGTCCCGGGCGGAGATGGCCGTGCTCTGCGGCGCCGATCTGGTACTGGAGGCGCCCACGGTGTGGGCCATGTCCACGGCGGAGCGGTTCGCACAGGGCGGTGTGGACATTCTGACCCGTACCGGCGTGGTAACGGAGCTGGTGTTCGGCTCGGAGTGCGGCGATATCGCGGCGCTGCGGCGGGCGGCGGACGCGCTGGAGAGTCCGGAATTTGCGGCGGCGCTGGCGGCGCTGCCGGAGGACGGACGCACCTTTGCCGCCCGGCGGCAGGCGGCGGTGGCCACGCTGCTGGGGACGGAGGGCGCGGCGGTGCTGGAGCGGCCCAACAACACGCTGGCGGTGGAATATCTCCGGGCCATCCGGCGGCTGGGAAGCCCGCTGGAGGCCCGGACGGTGCGGCGGGCCGGGGCGCAGCACGGTCAGGAGGCGTTCGGCGGTTTTGCGTCGGCATCCTATCTGCGGCGGCTGCTGGCGGCGGGTGAAATAGAGCGGGCGGCGGCGTATATGCCTCCGGCGGCGGCGGAGATCCTCCGGCGGGAGCAGGCGGCGGGCCGCGTCACCGACCCGGCCCTGTGTGAGCGGGCCATCCTGTCCCGGCTGCGTACCATGACCGCCGATGACTGGCAGCGGTACGACGGCGGCGGCGAGGGGCTGGGCAACCGGCTGTATCAGGCGTCCCGCACCGGCGGTACGCTGGAGGAGGTGCTGGCCGCCGCCAAGACGAAGCGCTACCCGCTGGCACGGCTGCGGCGGATGGTGCTGGCGGCGTGGCTGGCGCTGCCGGAGCCGCCGGTATGCGCGCCCTATCTGCGGGTGCTGGCCGCCAACGATACGGGGCGGCGTTTGCTGCGGCAGATGCGGGACGCCGGCGCACCGGTGCTGACGAAGCCGGCGGATGTGTCCCGGCTGGGGACGGAAGCGGAAACGCTCTTTGCCGTGGAGAGCCGGTGTACCGATCTCTATGTGCTGGCCCGGCCCGATCCGGCGCAGATGGCACCGGGGCAGGAGCTGCGGATGACACCGGTGATGCGGTGGACGGATAAGTTGACATAAAAACGCCCCCGGCAGGATGCCGGGGGCGTTTGCCGTATGGATCAGGGCTCCAGCCCCAGTGTTTCCAGCAGGTCGCGGGTGCGGGCGCGGCTCTCCTCCGTGGTGGAGGCGGCCAGCTGCAGCTCGTGCAGGCTGCGCTTGGTGGCAGAGGATGACAGCAGAAGCTGGCCCCAGCGGCGCAGCTGGTACAGCGGCATCAGAGCGGGGCGGCCCTCCAGCGCGGGGTATTTGCGCAGCAGGGCGCCGTAGGGCATCCAGATGCGGGACAGCAAATAGCGTGCGCGGCCGCCCAGCTGCAGCTGCCGCATGTGCATCAGGTTCTCCTGCGAGCCGTAGACGCCGCCGGTCAGCAGGTAGTGCGCCAGCTCCCGTGTGACATCGTCGTGGGCGGCGCCGCCGAACCAGACCTCCGACAGGCGGCGGGCCTGTACGGCAAAGGGGAGGAGCCCGGCCTGTGCCAGCAGGGCGTCGCGCCGGGCGGCGTCGAAGGACACGCGGTGCTCCAGCAGCCAGAGATCCAGAAAAGGACGGATGCCGCAGCCGCCGACGAGAAAGTGCTTGGACATGTGGGCGATATGGTAGAGATAGAACATCTCATCCCGGAGGGTGTGTTCAAAGGCACCGTCCGGGGCGTCCGCATAGTCCCAGACCGTGTCCAGAAGCGGTGCGGCGGTGGCGTTGTAGTGATCCTCCAGCAGGCGGTAATGCAGCTCAAGGAGGACGCCGCCGGGGGCGGTCAGGACGACGTTGTGGGTGTCCTTGTCGCCCACGGTGTACCCCAGCTGCGCCGCCAGGAGCTGGGTGGCGGCATCCACGCGCTCCTCCGGCACCAGAATGTCGATGTCGCAGCTGGTGCGCATCCACGGCTCCGGATACAGCGTCCGGAGGACGGTGCCCTTCAGCGGGAGAAAGGGGACGCCCGCCGCGTTCAGCGTGTCCCGCAGCTGCGACAGCTCGCGGCGCTGCGTCTCACAGCGGTAGACGGATAACATGACCTGCTTTTCAAAGGCGTTCCGGGCGCTGCCGTCGGGCAGCAGCTTACGGCGCAGCAGGGCGCTGCCCGTCAGGTGCGCCATATCGTGGGCGGCGGAGAGCTTGTACAGACGGGCCGCCGCGTCCTCATCCAGCGGCGGCATCGACGGGTCGATGGCCCTGCCGCAGACCTCCGACGCGATGAGTTCCATCATGGTGCGTGTCAGCTGTTCCATAGGTATCCTCCGTTTATGCGCGTATCGAGCTTCGTTGGCGGCGCGGCCTTACAGGCCGCTGCCGTCGGTCTGCCGCAGGAGATCGGCCAGCGATACGCTGTCCAGATAGCCGTTGATGAGGCTGTCCAGCTTCTCCCACATGGGCAGGGTGTGGCAGTGACCGGCCCGGGGGCAGGTGTTCTCCTCCCCCTCCAGACAGGTGACGGGCGCCAGCGAGCCCTCCGTCAGCCGCAGGATCTCGCCCACGGAGTACTGGGCGGGCGTGCGGGTCAGGCGGTAGCCGCCGCCCTTGCCCCGGACGCCGTCCACCAGTCCCGCACGGGACAGCAGCACGACGATGCTCTCCAGATATTTTTCAGACACGGACTGCTTTTCCGCGATGACCGGCAGCGGCGTATAGCTGCCCGCCGGGCGCTGGGCAAGCTCCAGCATGACCCGCAGGGCGTAGCGCCCCTTGGTGGAAACCAGCATGATAAGACCCCCTTCGAGACAAGCATAGTATATCACTATGCTGATGGAGACGCAAGCCTTACATATAATGATATTTGCCGCGCTTGGCCAGCAGGAAGAGCACGGAGATCAGGAACGCGAACACCTCCGCCACGGTGATGGCCCACCAGATGCCGTCCACACCGAAGAAAACGGGCAGGATCAGCACCGACGCGGACTGGAACACCAGCGTCCGCAGGAAGGAGATGGCGGCGGACACGCCGCCGTTGTTCAGCGCGGTGAAGAAGCCGGAGGCGAAGATGTTGAAGCCCGCCAGCAGGAACGACCACGCAAACAGGCGGAAGGCGTGGCTGGTCAGGGCGAACAGCTCGGCGTCGTAGCCCACGAACAGGCGGGCCAGCGGATCGGCCAGCGCCATGGCCAGCGCCGTCAGCGCCACGCCGGTGATGCCCATCAGCAGGACGCTCTTGCCCAGCAGATTTTTCAGCTCCCCGTGGTTCTGCGCGCCGTAGTGATAGCTGACCACCGGCGCGCAGCCGATGGAGTAGCCGATGTAGATGGAGATGAAGATGAACTGGACGTACATCAGCACGCCGTAGGCGGAGACGCCGTCCTCGCCGGCCAGCCGCAGCAGCTGGAGGTTGTAGACCATGCTCACCAGCGATGAGGAGATGTTGCTCATCAGCTCCGACGAGCCGTTGCCGCAGGCAGCCAGAATAGGCCGGAGACGCAGGCGCGTGGGGGACAGGCGCAGCAGGCTGCTGTTGGGCCGCAGGAAGTACACCAGCGGCAGCACGCCGCCCACACACTGGCTCAGGCCGGTGGCGAAGGCCGCGCCGGCCACGCCCCATTTGAACACGGCGATGAACAGGGCGTCCAGCACCATGTTGGTCAGGCCCGCCGCCACTGTGACCTTCAGACCCAGCTTGGGCTTTTCCGCCGCGATGAAAAAGCTCTGGAACACGTTTTGCAGCATGAAGGCGAACGTAAAGCCCGTGACGATGCGGCCGTACAGCACGCAGTCGTCCATCATGGCGTCGGTGGCCCCTAAAAACCGGGAGACGGGACGCATGAAGACGATGCCGGCGGCGGACAGCACCGCGCCCAGTGCCAGCGTGAACAGCACCATCATGGAGAACGTCCGGTTGGCGCTGTCCGGGTCGCCCTCGCCCAGAATTTTGGATACCAGAGCCGTGCCGCCGGTGCCGAGCATGAAGCCCATGCCGCCCAGGATCATCACGAAGGGCATCACCAGATTCACAGAGGCGAAGGCCGTCTTGCCTACGAAGTTGGATACGAACAGGCCGTCCACCACGCCGTAGATGGAGGTGAACACCATCATGACGATGGACGGCAGCGTGAAGCGCAGCAGCTTGGAGTAGGAGAAGTGATCGGATAAGCGGATGCTTTTTTCCATAGAAATGCTCCTGTGTGCAGCAATGGCCTGCCTTGCGGCAGGCATTAGGATATAAGGTATGTCATCGCAGAATAAAGGGACACACGTCATGTGTGTCCCTTTACTTTGTGGTGACCCGTACCGGATTCGAACCGATGTTAAAGGCGTGAGAGGCCTCTGTCT
>URHT01000002.1 GCA_900547745.1 uncultured Eubacteriales bacterium
AGCGTGTTATCCCAAAAACATAAATGAAGGAGGAAGCAAAATGACAAACGAAGAATTGAACACCGCTTTATATAACCGAACCAGATTTGAACCCGGTTTTTTGACTAAAAAATACGCCGGTCTAACACGAAAACCGGGCCGTTCTAACACGAAAAATCGGCGAATTTAAGGAGCTGTGCAAAAAAGGAAAGTCCAGCAAACCCTTGAGTTTACTGGACTTTTTTGGCGGAGAGGATGGGATTCGAACCCATGTGCGATTGCTCGCAAACTGATTTCGAGTCAGCCCCGTTATGACCACTTCGATACCTCTCCGTATATGTCAAACACGGTCAGAACACCTTGAACCTCAAAAAAGAGGGAAAACCAAAATGTTAGAACGGCGTGTTAGAACAACGAAATATTTAGTTTTTAGAACCCGTGAAAACCCTTGAAAACAAAGGGAAACGGGTGGACGAAAAAGCCTGAGCTGCGGAGGATTTCGAGTCAGCCTCGTTACGACCACTTCGATACATCTCCATGCTGTATTTTCAAGGCTTTGCGGGTTTCCGGCTGATTGATAACCAAGTGTAGAAATCGTAGACAAAGCGTAGAAAAACCGTAGATATTCAGTTTTGAAAAAGTGTAGAAAAGCGGAAGAAGCCCGAAGTATCAAGGGTTTGCGAGGTCACCCCGGAAAGCGACCGACACGATTTCGAGTCAGCCCCGTTATGACCACTTCGATACCTCTCCGTGTGAGATGGTGTGTATCATACCACATTTTTCCCGGCGGCGCAACACCCTTTCCGGTATATTTTCCACCGGCGGCTCATCTGCTGGAACAGGAGGTGTCAGCCATGCGAAAACCTGCGAATACCGTATTCCTCTGGGGCAGCCCGGAAAACTACCCCAACTACCGGGCGGCGCTGGAGTCCGTGGGCCTGCGTCCGGTGGCGGGCCGCAGCCTGATGGCGGCGCTGGGCTGCGGCGGCCTGCTGCTGCCCGGCGGCGGAGACATCCACGGCGCGCTGCCGCCGGAGGAGACGTTCCTGCTCCGCGCCTTCTGGGAGGCGCGCCGCCCGATCCTGGGCATCTGCCGGGGGATGCAGGCCCTCAACGTGTTCCGGGGCGGCACGCTGCGCAGCGGCGTTCCCGGCCACCAGCTGCCGGAGGGGGATATGGTACACCCTACCCGTGCGGAGGGCCTGATGGCGGCGCTGCTGTGGCCGTGCCCCGTGGTCAACAGCAATCACCATCAGGCGGTGGACAGGGCGGGGGAGGGCCTGCGGCTCTGCCAATGGGCGCTGGACGGCACGGCGGAGGCGCTGTACGCCCCGGATCGCCCGGTACTGGGGGTACAGTGGCACCCGGAGCGCCAGAGCTTTGCCCTGCGGCGGGAGGACGCCGCCGACGGCGCGCCGGTGTTCCGGTGGTTCAGAGACGCATTGACAAACGGCGGTGCCAGCCTATATAATGGAGACTGACAGCCCGCACCTGCGGGCCACTGTTACATATGAGGTGGAAAAGAATGGAAAAGATACGGGCATTCCTACGCCGCAAGGACATCGTTTTCTCCGCAAAGCGCTACTTCATCGACGCCATGGGCGCCATGGCCCAGGGGTTATTCTGCACGCTGCTGGTGGGCACCATCCTCAACACGCTGGGGCAACAGTTTCATATCGGGTTCCTGAACGCCGTCATCGTCACGCTGGGAACGGGTGACGGCGCGGTGCATTACACCATCGGCGGGCTATGCTCGGCCATGGTGGGTCCCGGCATGGCGGTGGCCATCGCCCGGGCGCTGAACGCGCCGCCGCTGGTGCTGTTTTCCCTGATCCCCGTGGGCTTTGCCACCAACTATATGGGAGGCGCGGGCGGGCCGCTGGCCGTGCTGTTCGTGGCCATTCTGGCCGCCGAGGTGGGAAAGGCCGTCAGCAAGGAGACGAAGATCGACATTCTGGTGACGCCTATCGTCACGGTGCTGGTGGGCGTGGGCTTTGCTGCGTTGATCGCCGCGCCGGTGGGCAGTGCCGCTGCCGCCGTGGGGCAGGCCATCATCTGGGCCACGAAGCAGCAGCCCTTCTTCATGGGCATCATCGTCTCGGTGGTTATCGGCATCGCCTTGACGCTGCCCATCTCCTCTGCCGCCATCTGCTTTGCGCTGGGGCTGACGGGACTGGCCGGCGGCGCTGCGGTGGCGGGCTGCTGCGCCCAGATGGTGGGCTTTGCCGTCATGAGCTTTCCGGAAAACCGCTGGGGCGGTCTGGCGGCGCAGGGGTTGGGTACCAGCATGCTCCAGATGGGCAACATCGTCCGCAATCCGCGGATATGGATCCCGCCCACGCTGGCCTCGGCCATCACAGGCCCGCTGGCTACCTGTCTGTTCCGGCTGGAGATGAACGGCCCCGCTGTGTCCAGCGGCATGGGCACCTGTGGTCTGGTGGGGCAGATCGGCGTCTACACCGGCTGGGTCAGCGACGTGGCCGCCGGTACGAAGGCCGCCATCACCGGCATGGACTGGCTGGGTCTGGTGCTGATCTCTTTCGTGCTGCCCGCCGTGCTGACGTGGCTCATCGCCGTGCCGCTGCGGAGGTGGGGCTGGATCCGGGAGGGCGATCTGAAGCTGGACCTGTGATCCGTCCGCCGCTGTCTGAAAATCAGGCAAACGGCAGAATCTGCCCAAGCCCGACAGATTGCAAAATCTGCCGAAACACGATACTATCAATGGACAGGGGCCTGCCCCTGTCCATTGACACAAAACGGAAAGAGCGAAGCGAGGGAAACTCATGGCGCAGACCACGAAAAAACGTATCATGGAGGGCTTTCTGGAGCTGCTGGAGCAGCGTCCGCTGGACAAGATCTCGGTGGTGGACGTTGCCGAGCACTGCGGCATCAACCGCAACACGTTCTATTACTATTACTGCGATATCTACGCACTGATCCGGGAACTGATGGAGACGGTGGCGGCACAGATGATCGCGGCCGGCCTGTCCGACCGCAACTGGACGGAGATCGCCCGGCAGGTGACGTGCTTCATGCGGGAGCACCGCAGGGCGGTGAACCATCTGTTCCACTCCAGCCAGCGGGAGCTGCTGGAGGATCACATCTACGAGGTGACCTACGCCGTCACGGAGTCGCTGGTGCGCCGCACCGCCGACGGCCTGCCGGTGTCGGAGGAGGATCTGCGCACGGTGACGCTGTACTTCACCAGTGCGCTGCTGGGCATGATCTCCCGGTGGCTGCGCGTGGGCATGAAGGACGACGCCGAGGCAGCGGTGGAGCGCACCGGCTACCTGCTGGAGGGCACGCTGCGCCGCATGCTGGAGCGCAGCTGCGAGACGGGGAGGGGGACATGAGCGGCTTTCTCAGGTGCGCTCTGTACCTGCTGACGCTGGCGCTGCTGGCCCATCCGGTGGGACAGGCCCTGCCCCGCCGGTGGTTCGACGGCGGACGCTTTCCCTATGCATGCTACAAATGGGAAAAACAGGGTAAGCTCTATACGCGCATCGGCGTGGATCGCTGGAAAACGCTGGTGCCGGACATGAGCCGTATCCTGCCGGATATGGTGCGAAAGCAGGTGACGCCCACTGCTGTCACCGCCGCGCAGGCGGCTGTGCTGGTGCAGGAGACCTGCGTGGCCGAGGCGGTACACACCGCCTCCAGTCTGCTGGGGCTGATCTGCCTGTGGCTGTGGCCCGGCTGGGGCGGCGCCGCCGTATGGCTGGTGTGGTTCCTGCTGGGAAACCTGCCCTTCATTCTCATCCAACGCTACAACAGACCGCGGCTCATGCGGCTGCGGGACTTGCTGCAACGACGGGAGCAGCGGAAAGGAAACCATGAACATCCTGATACTGACCTGTAATACCGGCGGCGGACACAACGCCGTGGCCGCCGCACTCACCGAGGAATTCCAGAGCCGGGGCGCGGACTGCACCGTGCTGGACGGGTTGTCCTTCATCTCCCAGAAGGCGTCGAAATTCGTGTCCCGCTGGCACACGCGGCTGTACCGCCACCACCCCCACCTCTACAAGGCGGGGTACATGACCGCCGAGGAGGAGACGGGCCGCGCCGTGCCGAAAAACAACCCGGTCGACCGCTATCTGGCCCGGGGCGCACGCCGACTGTACCGTTATTTGCAGGCCCAGCGGTGCGACGCCGTGGTGTGCGTCCATGTGATCCCGGCGCTGATGATGACCATGCTCCGGCAGAACGGCGGCGCGGCCATGCCGTTCTGCTTCGTGGCCACGGACTACACCTGCTCGCCCACCGTGGGCAGCTGTACGCCGGACATCTGCGTTATTCCCCATCAGGAACTGGCGGAGGAGTTTATCCGCTGCGGTATGGCGGCGGAGACGCTGCTGCCCGCCGGTATTCCCACCCGCAGCGTGTTCCGTGCGCCGGTGGATCGGGCCGCCGCCCGGCGGGAGCTGGAGCTGCCGGCGGAGGGGCGGCACATCCTGCTGATGAGCGGCAGCATCGGCTGCGGGCCCATGACGGAGCTGGCCCGCCGGCTGGACGAACTGCTGCCGGAGGGGGACTATGCCACGGTGCTGTGCGGCAGCAACCGCCAGATGCTCTACGCCCTGCAGATGCGCAGTCTGCTGCGGGTGCAGGCGGTGGGCTTCACCTCCCGGGTGGCACAGTATATGGACAGCGCCGACCTGCTGGTGTCCAAGCCCGGCGGCATCAGCATCACCGAGGCCGCCTGCAAGGGAGTCCCCATGCTGCTGGCCGATCTGGTAGGCGGCTGTGAGACGCGGAACCAGGCGTTTTTCGCTGCCCACGGCTGGGCGGAGCTCTGCGATACCAGCGCCATCGCGGACAGTGCGCTGTCCCTGCTGGCGGACAACGCCCGGCGGCAGGCGCTGGTGGAGGCACAGCGCCGGGACTTCGACGGACAGGCCGCCGCCCGCGTGGCGGAGGCGGTGCTGTGCCGCTGCGGCAGAACGCCTGCCGCCGTATAAGACGCGTGTAAGAGAACCGGCAGCACAGCTGCCGGTTCTCTTTTGCGCGCTTCGGGCAGATTGTACAACGCTTCTCTTGCATTTCGGAGCATCTGTCGTATATAATAGAAAAAAGAAACGGGTTTGTTCATAAGCAGGACATACTTTCGCGTTATGATGCGCGCATGAGGAAAGAAGGAGGGCATTGCCCATGATGATCGAAAAGAGCGGCAGCATCCGGCTGCGGGATATCCCTGTGGCCGGGAACCTGCCGCCGGAGCAGCAGGCGTTGGCTGCCGGGATGGTGCGCGTGACCCATCTGTACCGCAGCGCCCTGAAGGTGGCTGTGACGCAGATGGAGATACTGGACGAGGAATTCGCCCGGATGTACGACCATTCGCCCATCCACCACATCGAGTACCGCATCAAGTCGCTGGACAGCATCGTGGATAAGCTGAGGCGCCGGGGCTACGATGTGACCATCGACAACATCTACGCCCACATACAGGATCTGGCGGGGATCCGCGTTATCTGCAATTACATGGACGATATCTACTACCTCCGCTCGCTGCTGACCCGGTTCGAGTCGTTCAGGGTCATCCGGGAGGTGGATTACATCAAGGAGCCCAAGCCATCCGGCTACCGCAGCCTGCATCTGGTGGTGAACGTGCCCATCGTCATCTCCGAGGGTACCATGGTGCTGCCGGTGGAGATTCAGCTGCGCACCATCGCCATGGACATGTGGGCCAGTCTGGAGCACGAGCTGCGCTACAAGTCCGACCGGAAGTTCACCGACGAGGACGCCGCCCGGCTGCGCCTGTGCTCCGACGCCATCAGCGAGATCGATCAGGAGATGCAGGACATCTACCAGGGGCAGGAGCCCCGCTACCACGCCTGAAAACGGAACAGAGGGTGCACACCGCAGGTGTGCGCCCTCTGTTTTTGTCCGTTACGCGGCGGCGCGGAACACCTCCACGCCCAGCTGGCTCAGTCCTCCCATGATGACGCCCGCCAGCAGCACGCCGCCCGTGCAGGCCAGCACGCTCTTTTTGAAGTCCATGTCCAGCAGACTGGCCGCCAGCGTGCCCGTCCACGCGCCGGTGCCCGGCAGGGGGATGCCCACGAACAGCAGCAGCGCCCAGTACAGGCCGCGCCCGGCCTTCTGCTGCAGCTTCCGCCCGGCCTTCTCGCCCTTTTCCAGACAGAACGTGAAAAATTTTCCGATCACCGGCTTATCGCTGCCCCAGACCAGCACCTTCCGGGCGAAGAGGTAGATCATCGGCACCGGCAGCATATTGCCCACGATGGCGATGCAGTACGTCAGCCACAGCGGCAGACCGAAGCCCACGCCGTAGGGGATGGCGCCCCGCAGCTCGATAATGGGCACCATGGACACGAAAAAGACGATGAGATAGTGTTTCAGCATAGACCGGGATACTCCTTTTTCCAAAACTGTCCCTATTATACCCGTTCTGCCCCGCTTTGGCAAGAACGTCAAAGACCCGCAGGAAAGCACCCTGAAAATTTTACTTCTTTTTTATGCGCCGCCCTGTCGACAAATGTCCGCCCATCCTGTATACTGATAGCAGTTATTACGGTAGATAATGGGAGGGGATGCGCATATGGGCATTTCAGACGTCATATCGCTGCTGGGAGGTATCGCCTTATTCCTGTTTGGCATGTCTCTGATGGGCGAGGGTCTGAAGAAGGTGGCCGGCAGCAAGCTGGAGCTGGTGCTCTACCGGCTCAGCAGCACACCGCTGAAGGGCGTCCTGCTGGGTACCGGCGTCACCGCCGTCATCCAGTCCTCCTCCGCCACCTCCGTGATGGTGGTGGGCTTCGTCAACTCCGGCATGATGAAGGTGCGGCAGGCCATCGGCGTCATCATGGGCGCCATTCTGGGTACCAGCATCACCGGCTGGATCCTGTGCCTGTCCTATATCCCCGGCGGCAGCGGCCTTGTCCAGCTGCTGAGCACCGAGGTGCTCACCGGCCTTGTGGCCGTGGCCGGCATCGTCCTGCGCATGTTCTCCGGCAAGACCTCCTCTCGCCATGTGGGGGATATCCTGCTGGGCTTTGCCGTGCTGATGTACGGCATGTCCGCCATGTCCGGCGCCGTCTCTCCCCTGCGGGAGAGCGAGGCGTTCATCCGTATCCTGACGTCGTTCTCCAATCCGCTGCTGGGTATTCTGGTGGGCATTGCGTTCACCAGCATCCTGCAGAGCGCCTCCGCCGCCGTGGGTATCCTGCAGGCGCTGTCCATCACCGGGGCCATCACCTTTGAGATCGCGTTCCCCATCATCATGGGTATCGCCATTGGCGCGGCGGTGCCGGTGCTGCTGTCGGCGCTGGGCGCCAACCTCAACGGCAGGCGTACCGCCTTTGTGTATCTGCTCATCGACGTGCTGGGTGTGGTCATCTGGTCGCTGATGTTCTACACCCTCAACGCTTTCCTGCATTTCACGTTCCTCGCCGTCACTATGAACGCCGTCAGCATTGCCCTGATGAACACCCTGTTCCGTCTGGCCACGCTGGTGGTGCTGTTCCCGCTGATCGGCGCCATGGAAAAGCTGGTGGTGTTCCTGTTCCCCGACAACGGCCAGCAGGCGGAGGATCAGGACATGGATCGTCTGGAGGAGCGCTTCCTCCAGCATCCGGCGCTGTCCATCGAGCAGAGCCGCCTTGTCACCAACTCCATGGCCGAGCGCGCCGCCGGCAACCTGCTGGATGCCATGGCCCTGCGCACCGACTACTCCGACAAGGGCTTTCAGGCTGTGGCGGAGACGGAGTCCCTTATCGACCGTTATGAGGACAAGCTGGGTACCTACCTCATGAAGATCACCAGCCGCTCCCTGTCCAGCGCCCAGAGCGAGGAGGTCAGCAAGTTCCTCCACACCATCTCGGATTTTGAGCGTATCTCCGACCACGCGCTGAACATTTCCGAAACAGCCAAGGAGATCCACGACAAGGAGATGGTGTTCTCCGCCGCCGCCGGCCGCGAGCTGGAGGTCATGGAGTCCGCGCTGCGGGAGATACTGGCTATCTCCATCGCCGCCTTTACGGCCAACGACGTGCAGCAGGCCGCACGGGTGGAGCCGCTGGAGGAGATCATCGACGGCCTGTGTGACGAGATGAAATCCCACCATGTGGATCGCCTGCAGTCCGGAGCCTGCACGCTGGATCAGGGCTTCGTGTTCAACGACCTGCTGACCAACTACGAGCGCGTGGCCGACCACTGCTCCAACATCGCCGTGGCCATCATCGAGCTGGGGTCTGACTCCTTCGACACCCATGAGTACCTCAACAGCGTCCGGGTCATGAAGTCCCACTCCTTCGCCCGGTACTACGAGGAGTACCAGCAGAAGTACCACCTGTAAAGCGCAGGCGGATACCATGTGAAGATGAAGTGAAGAATGCCGCCCATCCGGGCGGCATTTTTGACAGATAGGGCAGGGGCGCGGGAAATTTTATTTATGCGCCGGCGCGACCATCCGGAAGAAAACCGTACTATTCAGGTGTGAGCGGCTCGCAGACCACAAGACAAAGGAGGGATCACCTTGGAGGATAAAGCGCTCATTGAACTGTATTGGGCAAGAGACGAGGCGGCTATTACGGAAACCGCCTCAAAATACGGAAAGCTGTGTACATACATCGCGCACAACGTTTTGCACAGTACGGAGGACTGCGAGGAGTGCGTGAACGACGCCTATTTCTCCATCTGGAACGCCATTCCCACCCAGCGCCCGGATCGCTTTTCCGTTTTCATCAGCAGGATCACCAGAAATCTGGCGCTGAAAAGGTGGGAGTATCTTTCCGCTGCCAAGCGCAATACTGCGGCGGTTACGTCTCTCGATGAACTGGGTGACTGCGTGTCCGACACATCCAGCGTGGAGAATGAGTTGGAAAACCGACACATCGAAAATGCGATCGGGGAATTCCTCTGGGCGCAGGACAGCGAGAAGCGGAATATTTTTATCCGGCGCTACTGGTATTTCGATTCCATCCAGACCATCTGCAAACAGACGGGATCCAGCGAGAGCCGGGTCAAATCCATCCTATTCCGCATGCGGCAGAAGCTGCGGGAGCATCTGGAAAGCGAGGGTATCATATTATGAACCGGAAACAATTAGCGGACAGGATCGGGAACATCGATGACCGCCTTGTACAGCAGGCGGAGGACGTTCCCAATTACGCACGCCTGCGCCGGGAAAAACGCCTGAAAAGACTGGCCGGTATGGCGGCTGTGCTTGTGCTGATGGCGTGCAGCGGCGCTGTGGGCGCCCTCGCCTTCAGCCGGGAAACGGTCACGGAAGTCCCCGCCGAGCAGGAGCAGGTCGTGCTGCGGGAGATTGGTGTGACGCTGCTCCTTCCGGACAGCTGGAAGGGCCGTTACGAGGTGGTAGAGGACACATTTGCCCCGTATGGCTCCGCCATGTGGGAGTTCTGTGTGCGGTCAGTCTATGAGGCGAAAACGCCCATAGAAGGTGCCGGCGGCAGCTTCTACCGAGGGACGCTGTTTACTGTGCTCCAATGCGCGGACTACTCCATGTCGGCGGAGGAATTTGCGCAGGGGGGCCTTGCGGGCATCGGACAGTACCTGTTTGCGACGCAGGACGCTACCTATGCGGTGCTGTACGCAGGCGATATCCAGTTCGATCCGACGGATGCGGAACAGCAGCAGGAATGGTATTCCATGGCGCAGACCGCGAAGGACATCCGCTTCGTGCTGTCCGACATGCTGTCGTGAGCCGCGCGCACAGTGGCGCACGGCGCGGGGCGGGGCCTATGTGCCCCGCCGCGTTGCTTTTTATCTGTGGGATATTTCGCGCCCCGGCGCGGGGATGCCTCCGGCGGCCCCATTTCTTTCAGCAGCGAAAGAAATGGGGGGAGAACGCCGCCAAAAGCCCAAGGCGTTTGGATTTCCTTTCGCCGCTTGCAACCGCAAAAAAACCACAAAAAATAGAAATTATCCTTGCAAAACGAAAATAGTCGTGCTATTATATTTCGGTAAATCCGCACAGCTTCGGACTCCCGGTCGGTGCCGCAAGGTTGGCCGGGGGGAGGAGGAGGCTGGAGGTACAAACTAAAAATCAAAGGAGAAACAACAAAAATGGCAAATCAGAACGTCGTATCCATGAAGGCCCTGCTGGAGGCCGGTGTACACTTCGGCCATCAGACCCGCCGCTGGAACCCCAAGATGGCGCCCTATATCTACACCGAGCGCAACGGCATCTATATCATCGACCTGCAGAAGACCGTCAAGAAGCTGGAGGAGGCCTATGCTTTCGTGCGTCAGCTGTCTGAGAACGGCCAGTCCCTGCTGTTCGTGGGCACCAAGAAGCAGGCCCAGGAGGCCATCAAGGACGAGGCGACCCGCTGCGGCATGTACTACGTCAACGCCCGCTGGCTGGGCGGCATGATGACCAACTTCAAGACCATGCGCACCCGTATCGACCGTCTGAACCAGCTGAAGACCATGCAGGCTGACGGTACCTTCGACATGCTGCCCAAGAAGGAAGTCATCAAGCACCTGGGCGAGATCGAGAAGCTGGAGAAGTATCTGGGCGGCGTGAAGGAAATGAAGAAGCTGCCCGGCGCGCTGTTCATCGTGGACACCCGCAAGGAGCGCAACGCCATCGCCGAGGCGCACCGTCTGGGCATTCCCGTTGTGGCCATCGCCGATACCAACTGCGATCCCGACGAGATCGATTACCCCATCCCCGGCAACGATGACGCCATCCGCGCCATCAAGCTGATCGCTTCCGTTATGGCCAACGCCATGATCGAGGGCCGTCAGGGCGAGCAGAACGAGGAGGCCGCCGAGGCCAAGGACGCCGAGTAAGTCCGGAATAACACCGCGTAATCTCACGGGGCAGGGAAGTGTCCCTGCCCCTTTTTCAACCAATATTTTACAGGAGGAAACAAAAATGGCTTTTACTGCTGCTGATGTGAAGACCCTGCGCGAGATGACCAGCGTGGGTATGATGGACTGCAAGAAGGCACTGGTCGAGTGCGACGGCGATATGGATAAGGCTGTTGAGTGGCTGCGCGAGAAGGGTCTGGCCAAGGCTGCCAAGAAGGCCGGCCGCATCGCCGCCGAGGGTATGTCCTATGCGCTGACCGAGAACGGCGTGGGCGTCGTGGTGGAGGTCAACTGCGAGACGGACTTCTGCGCCAAGAGCGACCTGTTCGTGGCCTTTGTGAAGGACATTGCCAAGATCATCGCCGAGCAGAACCCCGCCGATGTGGACGCGCTGATGAACTGCAAGTATGTGGGCAGCGACCTGACCGTGTCCGAGACCATGCCCGAGAAGGTCATGTCCATCGGTGAGAACCTGCAGATCCGCCGCTTCATCCGCTTTGCCGAGAACACCAGCGTGGGCTACGTCCATGCTGGCGGCAAGATCGGCGTGCTGGTGAATCTGGCCGTGGAGGGCGGCATCGACGCCACCGAGATCGGCAAGAACATTGCCATGCAGATCGCGGCCCTGAACCCCCGCTTCTGGGACAAGTCTCAGGTGACGGACGAGGTGCTGGCCGAGGAGAAGAAGATCGCGCTGGCCCTGATGGACACCGATCCCAAGATGGCCTCCAAGCCCGAGGCCGTCAAGGAGAAGATCGTCATGGGCAAGATGAACAAGTTCTACGAGGAGAACTGCCTGATGCAGATGGAGTTCGTCCGCAGCGACATCTTCCAGGGCTCCGTGGAGAAGTACGTGGCCGACGCGGCCAAGAAGCTGGGCGGCTCCGTGAAGTTCGTGGACGCCGTGCGCTTCCAGACCGGCGAGGGCATCGAGAAGAAGCAGGAGGATTTCGCCGCTGAGGTCGCCGCTCAGATGAGCATGGGCAAGTAAGCGCCTGCCGTCCCTGAATCGTATAACGCATACCGAACCGCCCTCCGGCCACTGGCCGGAGGGCGGTTTTGCGTCGTGTGCAGCTTCTGGGGACGGGGCTGCCTTTTGCAGTTTACGCGGATTTTACAAAGGTGTGATTTTTCACTTTACATGGTCTTTCTACAATGAGAGCATACACAGGAGATATCCAAAAACATGTGAAACGAGGTAATGCTTTTATGAAGAAGATCATGGCATTTGCACTGACCGCGGTGATGGCGCTGGCGCTGCTGGCGGGCTGCGGCAATCAGACCAACAACGACAACGCCAACAATGGCGGCGACAGCGCCGATAACGGCGGCGCGGCGGCGGTCAGCGGTACGGTGTCCACCGACGGCTCCACCTCCATGGAGAAGGTCATCGGCGCGCTGAGCGAGTCCTATATGGCGGCCAACAAGGACGTCACCGTGAACTACAACCCCACCGGCTCCGGCGCGGGCATCACCGCCGTGCAGGAGGGCACCTGCGACATCGGCCTTTCCTCCCGCGCCCTGAAGGACGAGGAGAAGGCGGCCGGCCTGCAGGAGACGGTGCTGGCTTACGATGGCATCGCCATCATCGTACACCCCGACAACCCTGTCAGCGACCTGACCCTGGAGCAGATCGCCCAGCTGTATACCGGCGAGATCACCAACTGGAAGGATGTGGGCGGTAATGACGCGCAGGTGGTGCTCATCGGCCGCGAGGCGGCCAGCGGCACCCGCGACGGCTTCGAGTCCATCACCGGCACCAAGGACAAGTGTCAGTACCGGCAGGAGCTGACCTCCACCGGCGACGTGATCACCACAGTGAGCCAGAACCCCGATGCCATCGGCTATGCGTCCCTGGCCTCCATCAAGGACAGCGTGAAGGCCCTGAACGTGGACGGCGTGACGCCCAGCGAGGCCAGCGTCAAGGACGGCAGCTACAAGGTGCAGCGTCCCTTCGTGCTGGTGACGGTGGAGGGCAAGGCACTTTCCTCCGCGGCGCAGTCCTTCTTCGACTACGCCACCTCCGCTGACGCGGCGGACATCATCGCCAAGGCCGGCGCGGTAGCGGCCAACTGAAAGTAAGGCGCGGCAGGCGACGTCCGGAAACGGGCGCCGCCTTGCCCCGTATGCGGAGGTACGCACATGAAAGCGAAACGATTTATGGAAAACGCCATACACGGCTGGTTCCTGCTGATGGGGCTGGTGACGGTAGGCTGCGTGCTGCTGATCTCGGTCTACCTCATCATCTCCGGCATCCCGGCCATACGGGAGATCGGGCTGGTGAAGTTCCTGTTCGGGCCGGTGTGGGACTCCAACGCGGCCATGCCGCAGTTCGGGATCCTGCCCTTTATCCTCACCAGCGTGTACGGCACGGCGGGGGCCATCCTGCTGGGCGTGCCGGTGGGGTTCATGACCGCCGTGTTTCTGGCAAAGATGGCGCCGCCGGGGCTAAAGTCCGCAGTCTCGTCGGCGGTGAGCCTGCTGGCAGGCATCCCATCGGTGGTGTACGGTCTGGTGGGCATGCTGGTGCTGGTGCCGGGGATCCGACGGATCTTCCATATTCCCGACGGCTCGGGACTGCTGGCTGCCATCGTCGTGCTGGCCATCATGATCCTGCCGTCCATCATCAACGTGGCGATGACAGCGCTGGAGGCAGTGCCCAAGGAGTACGAGGACGCCTCGCTGGCGCTGGGAGCCACCGCCACGGAGACGTGGTTCCGGGTATCCGTGCCTGCCGCCCGCAGCGGTATCGCGGCGGCGGTGGTGCTGGGTGTGGGCCGTGCCATCGGCGAGGCCATGGCGGTAATGATGGTGTCCGGCAACCGGCCCAACATGCCGTCCCTGTTCGAGAGCGTGCGGTTCCTGACCACGGCTGTGGCCAGCGAGATGGGCTACGCGGCGGCGGGACTGCAGCGGCAGGCGCTGTTTTCCATCGCGCTGGTGCTGTTTTTGTTCATCATGCTCATCAACGCGGCGCTGAATTTTTTCCTGAAGCGCAGTAAGGAGAAGTAAGACATGGACAAGACGAATTTTTCCGCCCGGCGGCGTGTATGGAGCGCGGTGATGCGGTGCCTGATGGTGCTGTGCGCGGCGCTGACCTGCGCGCTGGCAGCGTTCCTTATTATATATGTGCTGGTCAAGGGCGTTCCCAACCTGAGCTGGGCGCTGCTAAGCACCAAGCCCAGCTATCTGGAGGGCACCATCGGCATCCTGCCGGACATCATCAGCACCGTGTGCATGGTGCTGACCACGCTGGTGGTGGTGCTGCCGGTGGGCGTGTGCGCGGCGGTGTATCTGACGGAGTACGCACGGAACCGGCGGCTGGCAGCCGCCATCGAGTACACGGCGGAGACGCTGTCGGGCATCCCGTCCATCATCTACGGACTGGTGGGACAGATGTTCTTCTGCCAGTTCCTGGGGATGAAGAAGTCCCTGATCGCCGGCGCTATGACGCTGGTCATCATGAACCTGCCCACCATCATGCGCACCACGCAGGAGAGCCTCAAGACCGTGCCCCAGAGCTACCGGGAGGGTGCGCTGGGGCTGGGCGCCGGGAAGTGGCGCACCATCCGGACGGTGGTGCTGCCGGGCTGCGTGGACGGCGTGCTGACCGGGTGCATCCTGGCGGTGGGCCGTATTCTGGGCGAGACGGCGGCGCTTCTGTACACGGCGGGCTTCGCCCACGCACTGTACGGCAGTCTGGGCGAGACGCTGAACAATGCCGGCGCCACGCTGTCGGTGGCGCTGTACGTCTACGCCAAGGAGCAGGGCGAGTTCGACGTGGCCTTCGCCATCGCCGCCATCCTGATGGCGCTGGCGCTGCTCATCGACCTGGCGGCGTCCCTGACGGGGCGGTATTTCAAGAAACGGAGGAGCCTATGAGTGATATCATCACGGTGGAGGGGCTGGATCTGTGGTACGGCAGTACGCAGGCGCTGCACCATGTGAGCATGGACATCCCGGAAAAGAGCATCACCGCCCTGATCGGGCCGTCCGGCTGCGGCAAGTCCACGTTCCTCAAGACGCTGGATCGGATGAACGATCTGGTGCCCGGCGTGCGCATCGAGGGTACGGTGCGCTACGACGGAAAGGACATCTTCGCGGCGGATGTGGATGTCAACGAGCTGAGGCGGCAGGTGGGCATGGTGTTCCAGAAGCCCAATCCGTTCCCCATGAGCATTTACGACAATGTGGCCTACGGGCCCCGCACCCACGGCGTGCGGAACCGGGCCAAGCTGGACGAGATCGTGGAGCAGTCCCTGCGGTCGGCGGCCATCTGGGACGAGGTGAAGGATCGGCTGAAGAAGAACGCGCTGGGGCTGTCCGGCGGCCAGCAGCAGCGGCTGTGCATCGCACGGGCGCTGGCGGTGGAGCCGCGGGTGCTGCTGATGGACGAGCCTACCTCCGCGCTGGATCCCATCTCCACATCGAAGATAGAAGAACTTGCAATGGAACTGAAAAAAAGGTACACTATCGTTATCGTGACACACAATATGCAGCAGGCGCTGCGTATCTCCGACCGAACCGCGTTTTTCCTGCTGGGTGAGCTGATCGAGTACGACGATACGGAGAAGATGTTCTCCACGCCGTCGCAGAAGAAGACCGAGGACTACATCACGGGGAGGTTTGGATAATGAGGAGCCGTTTTGACGAGCAGCTGGCCCAGCTGCACCGGGAGCTCATCGAGATGGGCGCGCTGTGTGAGCGGGTAATCGCGCTGGCCTCCCGGGCGCTGACCACGGGGGACAAGACGCTGGCGCAGCAGGTGCCGCCGCTGGATCGGGACATCGACCGGAAGGAGCGGGACATTGAAAACCTGTGCCTGCGGCTGCTGCTGCACCAGCAGCCGGTGGCCGGCGACCTGCGGCGTATTTCCGCCGCGCTGAAGATGATCACGGACATGGAGCGCATCGGCGATCAGGCCGACGACATCGCCGAGATCGTGCTGTATCTGGAGGGCGTACCGGCGGAGAGCCACGCGCTGCTGCGCAAGATGGCGGAGGCCGCCATCGGCATGGTCAGCGACAGCGTGGATGCCTATGTGCGGCAGGATGTGGCGTTGGCCGAGCAGGTCATCGCCGCCGACGACACGGTGGACGACTATTTTGAAAAGGTGAAGCAGGCACTGATCCGCCGCATCGCCGCCGACCCGGAGGAGGGCGGCACGGCGCTGGATCTGCTGATGATCGCCAAGTATCTGGAGCGCATCGGCGACCATGCCACCAATATCGCCGAGTGGGTGGAGTTTTCCGTCACAGGCGTACACAAGGAGGAGTGACCCATGATCTGGTGCGTGGAGGACGACGCCAGCATCCGAGACATCGAGGTATACGCCCTGAATTCCACAGGCTTCGAGGCGCGGGGCTTTGCCGACGGCGCGGCCTTCTGGGCGGCGCTGGAGAAGGAGCGGCCGGAGCTGGTGGTGCTGGACGTGATGCTGCCGGAGATCGATGGCATCCAGCTGCTGCGGCGGATGAAGGCCGACGCGGCGCTGCGGGATATCCCCGTCATCATGGCCACGGCCAAGGGCGCGGAGTACGACAAGATACTGGGGCTGGATCTGGGAGCGGACGACTACCTGACCAAGCCCTTCGGCGTCATGGAGCTGGTGTCCCGGGTCAAGGCGGTGCTGCGGCGGTGCAGGCCCCGGCAGGCAGAGGTGCTGCGCTGCGGCGGGCTGACGGTGGACGAGCAGGAGCACAGCGTCACCGCCGACGGTGCGCGGGTGGAGCTGACCTACAAGGAGTTCCAGCTGCTGCGGCTGTTTCTGGCCCATCCGGGGACGGCGTTCACCCGTGACCAGCTGATGGAACAGGTGTGGGGCATGGACTTCTGCGGCGAGAGCCGGACAGTGGACATGCACATCCGCACGCTGCGCCAGAAGATCGGCCCCTACGGCGGCTGTATCGAGACAGTGCGCAGCGTGGGCTATCGATGGAGGGCACAGCCATGAGTACCATGACAAAACGTATTTTCCGGGCCACGCTGCTGGTGGGCGTGGCGGTGCTCATCGCCAGTCTGACGCTGGTGATGGGCGTGCTGTACAGCTATTTCGGCCGGGTGCAGGAGTCCCAGCTGCGGGACGAGCTGAGTCTGGCCGCCGTAGGCGTGGAGAAAAACGGGACGGACTATCTCCGTGCGCTGCAGTCCCACCAGTATCGCATCACATGGGTGCGGGCGGACGGCACGGTGGTGTACGACACACAGGTCGATGCGGAAACCATGGAGAACCACGCCCAGCGGCAGGAGATACAGCAGGCGCTGGCTGCCGGCGAGGGCGAGAGCAGCCGGTACAGCAGTACGCTGCTGCAGAAAACCGTGTACTACGCCCAGCGGCTGCCGGACGGCACGGTGCTGCGTCTGTCCGCCGTCCGGGTGACGGCGGGGGTGCTGGTGCTGAACATGCTGCAGCCCATTCTGCTGGTGCTGGCGGCGGCGCTGATCCTGTCGGGCGTGCTGGCCGGGCGGCTGGCACGGCGTATCACCGAGCCGCTGAACCGGCTGGATCTGGAGCATCCGCTGGAGAACGATACCTACGAGGAGCTGGCGCCGCTGCTGCGGCGCATGGAGCACCAGCGCCGCCAGATCGACCGGCAGATGGGCGAGCTGCGGCAGCGGTCGGAGGAGTTTGACCAGATCACCGGCAGCATGAACGAGGGACTGGTGCTGCTGGACGAGGCGGGCGCCATCCTCAGCATCAATCCGGCGGCGCGGCGGCTGCTGGACGCGGACGGTGACTGCGTGGGGCAGGACTTCCTGACGGTCGACCGGGACGTGACCATGAGCGACGCGCTGCGGCAGGCGGCGGAGCAGGGCCACAGCGAGTTCCGGGGCGAGCGGAACGGCCGGGAGTACCAGTTCGATGTGACGCGCATCCAGACGGAGGGCCGCACGGCGGGCACGGTGCTGCTGGTGTTCGATGTGACGGAGCGGGCGTTTGCCGAGCGGAACCGGCGGGAGTTCACCGCCAACGTGTCCCATGAGCTGAAAACGCCCCTGCAGGGTATCATCGGCAGCGCGGAGCTGCTGGAGAACGGCATGGTGAAGCAGGAGGACGTGCCCCGGTTCGTGGGGCACATCCGTGCGGAGGCCCAGCGGCTGGTGACGCTGATCGGCGACATTATCCGGCTGTCCCAGCTGGACGAGGGCGAGCCCATGCCCACGGAGCCGGTGGAGCTGCTGGCGGTGGCCCGGGAGGTGGCGGAGAACCTGCGCAGCGCGGCGGAGGCCAGGAACGTGACGGTGGAGGTCACCGGGACACCGGCTACCGTCTCCGGCGTCAGGCGGCTGCTGTACGAGATTGTGCTCAACCTGTGCGACAACGCCATCAAGTACAACACCGAGGGCGGCCGCGTGGAGGTGGAGGTGGCGCAGGACGGCGGCACCGCCGTCACGGTGCGGGACACCGGCATCGGTATCCCGCCGGAGCACCAGAGCCGCGTGTTCGAGCGGTTCTACCGGGTGGACAAGAGCCACTCCAAGGCATCAGGCGGCACGGGGCTGGGCCTGTCCATCGTGAAGCACGCCGTGCAGTACCACCATGGCGTCATCCAGCTCAAAAGCGAGGTGGGGAAGGGCACGGAGATCCGGGTCACGTTCCCCGCGGCATAAACGAAAAGCGGCGCGCCATACCGGCGTGCCGCTTTTGAACGCTGCGGCGGCACGAGGTATTGACAAGGGAGGGGTGGCGGCGTATAATAAGCACGATGTATAATAAAGATTGTGCAACATTAGGTTTAAAACGTTCGGTGCGCTTTGCGCGCCGCCGCGCAAGACAGACAGGAGAGTATATTATGCTGAAAATCGAGCACCTGACCAAGACCTACGGCGAGAAAAGGGCTGTGGACGATCTGAGCCTGCACATCCGGCCCGGCGAGATCTACGGCTTTATCGGACATAACGGCGCGGGCAAGACCACCACGCTGAAGGCGGTGGTGGGCATTCTGCAGTTCGACGCGGGGGAGATCACCATTGACGGTAAGTCCATCAAGAACGAGCCGCTGGCCTGCAAGCGGGAGATCGCCTACATCCCCGACAACCCCGACCTGTACGACTTTATGAGCGGCATCAAGTACCTGAACTTCATCGCCGACATCTTCGGCGTCAGCGCCGCCGACCGGCAGGTCCGCATCCGGGACTACGCGGCGCGGTTCGAGCTGACGGACGATCTGGCCCAGCCCATTGCCGCCTATTCCCACGGCATGAAGCAGAAGCTGGCCATCATCGCCGCGTGGCTGCACCAGCCCAAGCTCATCATCATGGATGAGCCCTTCGTGGGGCTTGACCCCAAGGCGGCCCATCTGCTGAAGGGCATGATGCGGGAGCTGTGCGGCCAGGGCGGCGCCATCTTCTTCTCCACCCATGTGCTGGAGGTGGCGGAGAAGCTGTGCGACAAGGTGGCCATCATCAAGAGCGGGCGGCTTATCCGCTCCGGCACCATGGAGGAGGTCAAGGGAGACGACTCACTGGAGCAGGTCTTTCTGGAACTGGAGGATGAGGCGTAATGCTGAAAATTCTGGTGAAAAAGCAGCTGACGGAGATCTTCCGCAGCTATTTCTACAACCCCAAGACCAACAAGGCCCGCTCCAAGGGCGCGGTGGCCGGGTATATCATCCTGTTCGCGGTGGTGATGGTGGGTTTGCTGGGCGGCATGTTCACCATGATGTCTCTGGGCCTGTGCGGGCCGCTGGTCTCCGCCGGCATGGGGTGGCTGTACTTCGCGCTGATGAGCCTGCTGGCGGTGCTGCTGGGCGCCTTCGGCAGCGTGTTCAATACCTATTCGGGGCTGTATCTGGCTAAGGACAACGATCTGCTGCTGAGCATGCCCATCCCGGTGAACACGCTGATGGCCTCCCGGCTCCTCAGCGTGTATCTGATGGGGCTGATGTACAGCGGCGTGGTGATCCTGCCGGCGGTCATCGTCTACTGGGTAGTGGCGCCGGTGACGGCGGGCGTCATTCTGGGCGGCGTACTGCTGCTGGCGCTGCTGTCCGTCTTCGTGCTGACGCTGTCCTGTGCGCTGGGCTGGGTGGTGGCGAAGATCAGCCTGAAGCTGAAAAATAAGAGCTTTATCACGATGCTGGTATCGCTGGTGTTCATCGGGGTCTACTACTTCTTCGTTTTCAGGGCGCAGACCTTTATCAAGGAGCTGGTGGGCAACGCGGCGGCTTACGGCGACAGCATCAAGGGCGCCGCGTACCCGCTGTACCTGCTGGGGCAGGTGGGCACCGGCGACGGTCTGGCCATGGCCATCGTCTCTGCGGCGGTGCTGGCGCTGTTCGCGGTGATGTGGGCGCTTATTGCCCGCAGCTTCCTGCGTCTGGCTACCTCCACGGGCCGGACGGAACGGCGTGCCTACCGGGAGAAGGCGGCGGCGCGGCGCTCTGTTCCGGCGGCGCTGCTGGGCAAGGAGCTGGCGCGGTTCACCGCCAGTCCCAACTATATGCTCAACTGCGGAATGGGAGTTCTGCTGATGCCTGCTGCCGGCGCGGCGCTGCTGTGGAAGGGCGCCGCGATGGAGGAGGCGCTGGGCGGTATGGCGGACGGCGGGCTGCTGCCGGTGCTGCTGGCCGCTGCGGTGTGCATGCTGATCTCCATGAACGATATGACGGCCCCCTCGGTGTCGCTGGAGGGCAAGAGCCTGTGGCTGGCCCAGTCGCTGCCGGTGACGCCGTGGCAGGTGCTGCGGGCTAAGCTGGTCATGCAGCTGCTGCTCACCGGCATACCGGCGGCGGTGTGCCTGCTGTGCGCGGTGCTGGCCATATCCATGACGGCGGCGGAGGCGGTGCTGCTGGCGGCGGTGTGTCTGCTGTTTGTGGTGCTGTCCGCCATGCTGGGGCTGTTTCTGGGGCTGAAGATGCCAAACCTGACGTGGACGAGCGAGATCACGCCCATCAAGCAGAGTGCCTGCGTGGGCATCGCCCTGCTCGGCGGCTGGGCCTACGCTCTGCTGCTGGGCGGCGGCTACCTGCTGGCGGGATGGCATCTGGGCGCGGCGCTGTACATGGGCTGCTTCGCCGCCGCTACGCTGGCGGCGTGCGCCGTGCTGTACCTGTGGTTGAAGAAACGGGGCGGCGCGGTGCTGGCGGCGCTATAAAAACGATCAAAAGAGAGCCATTGCACCAGCGGTGCAATGGCTCTCTTTGCGTGTGCGGCTCAGAGGTGGCTGCGGGCGTGGCGGCAGATAGCCTCGAAGCTGGTCTGGCTGATGTCGTGCTCCATTTTGCACGCATCGGCCTCCGCCGTCTCCTGATCGACGCCCAGCGCCATAAGGAACCGGGTCAGGGTGTGGTGCCGGTCCAGCATGCTGGCGGCGATGGACATGCCACGTTCCGTCAGGGTGATAAGACCGTCCTTATCCATGGTGATGTAGCCGTTTTCGCGCAGACGCTTGGTGGCGTAGGTGACGCTGGGCTTCGTGACGCCCAGCTTATCGGCAATGTCGATGGAACGGATGTAACCGTGCTCCTGCTGCATCATCAGCATGGCTTCCAGATAGTCCTCGGAGGCCCGTAATATCTGCATAAGTTCACCAACTTTTCGTTTTAGAATACAAACAGGTTAACACAGTTTAACTAAATTTGCAAGTAGGTAAAAATTTTTCTGTACACCTCTTGACAAACGGGGTTAGAGGGGCTAAACTATCTGCGTCAGTTAGATAGTGCTAACTTACCTGCGGAGGGCGGCAGTGACAGCCATTCTTTTTCAGATACAGGTTAGTGCGGACTAACCAAAAGAAAACGGAGGGATCGTTATGATGCCGTTGGCACTGGCCGACGTGGGGACGGAGAACCTCATCCGTAAGGTGGGCGGTTCTCCCGAAGTGAAGAAGCATCTGGAGGATCTGGGCTTTGTGGCCGGCGGTACCGCCACGGTGGTGGCCGCCATGGGCGGCAACATCATCGTCAAGGTGAAGGAAGCCCGCGTGGCTATCAGCGAGGAAATGGCCCGGAGGATCATGGTGTGAACAGATCAAAAAGAAATTACATAGAAGGAGAGAGCAACGATGAAAACATTGCGCGAAGTGAAGATCGGAGAGACCGCCAAGGTCGTGAAGCTCCATGGCGAAGGCCCGGTGAAGCGCCGGATCATGGACATGGGCATTACCAAGGGCGTGGAGGTCTACGTCCGCAAGGTGGCCCCTCTGGGCGACCCCATGGAGGTCACCGTCCGCGGCTACGAGCTGAGCCTGCGGAAGGCTGACACCGAAATGATCGAGGTCGAGTGAGTTTTGTAAATGTGAGTCGATAAGACTGACCGAAAGGAGAGACATATGGAAAAACAAATCAAGATCGCGTTGGCGGGCAACCCCAACTGCGGTAAGACTACCCTGTTCAACGCACTGACCGGCTCCAACCAGTTCGTGGGTAACTGGCCCGGCGTCACGGTGGAGAAGAAGGAAGGCCGTCTGAAGAAGCATGAGGACGTGGTCATCATGGACTTGCCCGGCATCTACTCCCTGTCCCCCTACACGCTGGAGGAAGTGGTGGCCCGTAACTATCTGATCAACGAGCGTCCTGACGCCATCCTGAACATCATCGACGGTACCAACCTGGAGCGCAACCTGTACCTGACAACCCAGCTGACCGAGCTGGGCATCCCCGTGGTCATCGCCATCAACATGATGGACGTTGTCCGCAAGAACGGCGACCAGATCAACGTGGCGGAGCTGAGCCGCGAGCTGGGCTGCAAGGTGATGGAGATCTCCGCTCTGAAGGGTGACGGCGTTATGGAGGCTGCCGAGGCCGCTGTGGCCGCTGCCGCCAGCACCAAGACTGTTCCCATGCACACCTTCTCCGGCCCCGTGGAGCACGCCATTGCCCATATCGAGGAGGCCACCGTACATAACATGCCCGAGGAGCAGCAGCGCTGGTACGCCATCAAGATCTTTGAGCGCGACGACAAGGTGCTGGAGCAGCTGAAGATCGACGCCACCGTCATGGGTCACATCGAGGAGGACATCAAGGCCGCTGAGAAGGAACTGGACGATGACGCCGAGAGCATCATCACCAACGAGCGCTATGTCTACATTGCCCAGATCATCAAGGGCTGCTACAAGCAGAAGAAGGCCAAGGGCGAGCTGTCCGCCTCCGATAAGATCGACCGCATCGTCACCAACCGTTGGCTGGGACTGCCCATCTTCGCACTGGTGATGTTCCTGGTGTACTGGATCGCCATGGTGGCCGTGGGCGCCCCCGCCACAGACTGGGCCAACGACGGCGTGTTCGGCGACGGCTGGCACCTGCTGGGCATCGGCTCCGCCGAGTACAATGAGGTGGCTGACGCCTACGGCGAGGCTTCCCTGATCGTGGACGGCTACAACGCCTACATCGAGGAGAACGGCGCGCTGGCCGCCGACGGCACCTTCACCTACGACGTGGAGGACGAGGAGACGCTGGCTGTCGAGACCAAGACGGCGACCATGGCCGACTATGAGGGGGCCATGGCCACGCTGGACGAGATCGGCGAGGAGCCCGACCCCGCCGACTACGGCGTGTGGGTGCCCGGTATCCCCGTTCTGATCGGCGATGCGCTGGAGTCCGCCGGTGCGGCGGACTGGCTGAGCGGCCTGATCCTTGACGGTATCGTGGCCGGCGTCGGCGCCGTGCTGGGCTTTGTGCCCCAGATGCTGGTGCTGTTCCTGATGCTGGCCTTCCTGGAGGCCTGCGGCTACATGGCCCGTATCGCCTTCGTGCTTGACCGTATCTTCCGCAAGTTCGGCCTGTCCGGCAAGAGCTTCATCCCCATGCTCATCGGCGTGGGCTGCGGTGTGCCCGGTGTTATGGCTTCCCGTACCATTGAAAATGAGCGCGACCGCCGTATGACCATCATGACCACCACGTTCATCCCCTGCGGCGCGAAGGTGCCCTTCATCGCCATGATCGCCGGCGCTCTGTTCGGCGGCAGCGCATGGGTATCCACCTCTGCGTACTTCATCGGCATGGCCGCCATCATCATCTCCGGCATCATGCTGAAGAAGACCAAGATGTTCGCAGGCGACCCCGCACCCTTCGTGATGGAGCTGCCCGCCTACCACTGGCCCACGCTGGGCAACGTCCTCCGCTCCATGTGGGAGCGCGGCTGGTCTTTCATCAAGAAGGCCGGTACCATCATCCTTCTGTCCACCATCTTCGTGTGGTTCACCACCTACTTCGGCTGGGTGGACGGCACGTTCCGCATGCTGGATGAGTCCGAGATCGACTCCTCCATCCTGGCTGCCATCGGCGGCGCTATCGCCTGGATCTTTGCACCTCTGGGCTGGGGCAACTGGCAGGCTACCGTGGCCTCCATCACCGGTCTGGTGGCCAAGGAGAACATCGTCGGTACGCTGGGCATCCTGTACGGCGGCGGCGACGGCAGCGTGTACGACGCCATGGCGGCGGCCTTCACCGGCATCACCGGCTACAGCTTCCTGGTGTTCAACCTGCTGTGCGCTCCCTGCTTCGCGGCTATCGGCGCTATCAAGCGTGAGATGAACAACGCCAAGTGGACGTGGTTCGCCATCGGCTACCAGTGCGGCTTCGCCTATGTCATCGGCCTGATGATCAACCAGTTCGGCAACCTGTTCGCCGGCAGCGCCAACATTCTGGGCGTCATCGTGGCGGTTATCCTGCTGGCCGGCCTGATCTACATGCTGTGCCGCCCCTACAAGGAGGCCACCAAGCTCAGCGCCAAGGTCTGAGCGGCTGAAGCAATAAACCCATCAGAAAAGGAGTGATTTTCATGCTGGATTGGATCGCGGCAAACCTTGCCACCATATTGATTTGTGCCTTACTGATCCTCATCGTATTTCTCATTGTCAGATACCTGCTGCGTCAGAAGAAGGCGGGAAAGAACTCCTGCGGCGCCGGGTGCGCTCACTGCGCCATGCACGGTGAGTGCCACGGCACCCACGCGAAATAAACGCACAAGACCTCCGGCGAGAGCCGGGGGTCTTGTGCGTGAGATCAAATATCTGGAGGTACTATCATGATTGAAACCGTTCTGAAGATCGACGGCATGGCCTGCGGCATGTGCGAGAGCCATATCAACGACGTGGTGCGCCGCACCTGCGGCGTGAAGAAGGTCACGTCCTCCCACAGCAAGGGCGAGACGGTGATCCTGTCGGAGCAGCCGCTGGACAAAGCCGCACTGGCGGCGGCCATCAAGGCCACCGGCTACGAGGTGACGGGCAGCGAGTCCCATCCCTACGAGAAAAAGGGGCTGTTCGGCGCCTTCAAGCGGTAATGACCGCTTGCGCGGCGTCCGCAGACCTGCTATAATCGGAACAGAACCACAAAAGACCCCCGTACCGCCGCTGCGGTACGGGGGTCTGCCGGAATATGGGAGGGACTGCGACATGAGGATGACGGTGCTGGGGTCGCTGGAGGAGCGGCACATGGGCTACGGCACGGCGTTCATGGACGGGGAGAAGGCCGGGCATGCCGCTGCCTTTGCCGGGGCGCTTATTGCGCGGCTGACAGACGCTTCTGCAGCAGCGGGGCCAGCGCAGCCGTAACGGCGATCTTCAGCATGTCGCCGGGCAGGAACGGCAGCATGCCGGCCCAGAGGATGGCGGTGAAGTCCATGGCCTTGCCCATGTAGCGGTTCAGGATCACCGCCATGTAGGGCAGGCCCACGGCGTACAGCACGGCGAGGCCCGCGAAGCAAGCCAGCGCCGTCCGCAGCGGGTGAGGCGGGCGGCGTGCCGTCAGCAGGCCGATGACCCACGCCGAGGGGATAAGCCCCAGCAGGAAGCCGCAGGTGGGCTGCAGCAGGTAGGAGAGCCCGCCGCCCTGCGTGAAGATGGGCAGGCCCAGCAGGCCCAGCGCCACATAGACCGCCTGACTGGCGGCGCCGCAGGCGGGGCCCAGCAGGCACCCGGCCATGGCGGTGCAGAGGAACTGCAGCGTGACGGAGGAGTAGCCCAGCGGGATACGGATGAAGGCGCCGGCGGCGGTTAGGGCCGCAAACAGCGCGGTACGGGTGAGGATGCGGGTATTCATGGGCGGCGAGTCCTTTCGCGTTTTTTCCATTGTACTCCGCCGCCGCACCGCCGCGCAATAGACAGGAAACATAAAAAAAGCCGTCCGGAGGGGCGGCTTTTTCGCTGCGGTGATAGACGGGGGCTTGCGGTACGGGCGGGGATATAGTAAAATCGAGGGAGAAACCGCGGCGGCGCGGGAGGACAGGAGGGACGGCTATGGAGACGGCACGGTGCAGGGCCTTTGTGGCGGCGGCGGAGACGGGCAGCTTTTCCAAGGCGGCGGAGGCGCTGAGCTACACGCCCTCCGGCGTGAACCAGCTGGTGACGGCGCTGGAGAAGGAGTTCGGGTTCCCGCTGTTCCGGCGGAACACCAAGGGCGTGGCGCTGACGGAGAACGGCGAGCTGCTGCTGCCGGTGATCCGCAAGTTCCTGCGGCAGGAGGATCGTATCTTCGAGCTGTCGGCGGAGATGAACGGCCTGCTTATCGGCAGCGTCAACATCGCGGCGTACTCCAGCATTGCCACCCACTGGCTGCCGGCGGTGATCGGTGCGTTCCAGCGGGACTATCCCCAGATCCACATCAATCTGCTGGAGGGCATCTGGCAGGAGGTGTCCCAGTGGCTGGATGACCGGGTGGCGGATATCGGATTCTTCAGCTATCAGGAGAACATGCCCTATGAGTGGATCCCTCTGGCGGAGGATCCCATGCTGGCGCTGCTGCCGAGAGATCACCCGCTGGCCGGGGCGGCGGTCTATCCGCTGGCCAACTGCGCCACAGACCGGTTCATCATGCCCGCCAAGGGCTGCGATGACGACGTGACGGCGCTGTTCCACCGGACGGGCATCGTGCCCAATGTGCAGTTCACCACCATCGAGAGCTTTTCCGCCATGTCCATGGTGGAGCAGGGGCTGGGGATGAGCGTGATGAACAAGCTTATCACGGAGAAGCGGGTCTGCGACATCGCCATGCTGCCGGTGGATCCCCCGGCATCCATCACGCTGGGCATCGCCCTGCACTCCCGGGCCGATCTGTCTCCGGCGGTGCGGATGTTCCTGAAATATGCCGTGCGGATGCTGACAAAGCATGAAAAAAGTGAAAAAAGAAGACCCACACCTTAGACAGGTGTTCGCAAAACAGGTTTAGACCGAAATTACGATTGTGGCATCTGTCAGACGGGGTTGGTAAACGAGATAACGGGTATTCGGTGCAAAATCTGTGTACCCGTTATTTTTTGCCGTTACGAAAAGCAATAGATTTATTCACAGCGTTCAGGCATAATTGCCTTAGCCTGCTTTCTTCTAACAGCAATGCTTGAAAGTGTTGGAAATGTGTTAGAAAAACGGTGGTGTTCTTTCATTCGGGCAAAAGAAAAAAGTCCCGAAACCCTTACGGTTTCAGGACTTTTTTGGTCCGAGTGTCGAGATTCGAACTCGAGGCCTCTTGAACCCCATTCAAGCGCGATACCAAACTTCGCCACACCCGGATATTCTTGCTGTCTCAAACAGCCTGTTGATAATACCACAGTTCTTTTTCTTTTTCAACCCCCAATTTCAAATTTTTCGCAAAAAAGTTGCAGTTCTTTTTGTTGACAAAGCCTGCGCCGCATGGTAATATATTACTCGCATCTGGCAGCAGGGGCGCTTTTGCATACGGAGAGATGGCTGAGTGGTCGAAAGCACCGGTCTTGAAAACCGGCGATGTGAAAGCATCCGTGGGTTCGAATCCCACTCTCTCCGCCAGTAACTTCATATCTGCGGAAGTACCCAAGTGGCCGAAGGGGCTCCCCTGCTAAGGGAGTAGGCCGTCAAAAGCGGCGCGAGGGTTCAAATCCCTCCTTCCGCGCCAAAACCCCGGAAACTTTGTATTTGCAAGGCTTCCGGGGCTTTCTGCATCCTGCGCAAGTGTTGCCCTGACTTGCCCTAAGTTTGTGTAAAACCTGTTCCGTGGGCTACATTGTGGCTGACAAAGAAGGAGCGCCATCCTTTAGGATGGCGCTCCTTCTTTGCGATGGCGCTCCTTCTTTGTAGCCTGCGCTGTGCTCTAAATGTGGCTTGCCTATTGATACGTCCGGATGATGTTCTCCGCCGCCTCGCGTTTGGAGATGCGCAGATCCATGGCCTGTTTTTCAATGTAGCGGTGCGCTTCCGGCTCCGTCATGCGCAGGCACTCGATCAGCAGCCACTTCGCACGGTTGACAAGGCGTATCTCCTTGATCTTTTCCTCCACCGTGGCCTGCCTCGCCTGCATCTGCCGCATCCGCTCCCGCGTGGCGCAGAGGATGCGCAGGTTCTGCGCCACCATCTGGCGGCTGGTGGGCTTGGACAGCGTGATGACGCCATAGCCTACCACCTTGGCGTACACGTCGTTATACTGGTCGCTTTTTACCAGCAGCAGTACGCCGGCGCCGCTGCCGCTGCAGATGTCAATGGCCAGCCCCATGCCGAAATCGTCCGGCAGCGGCGTGTTGATGAGCACGATGTCGAATTCCGTGTCCGTCAGCTTCCTGCGGGCCTCGCCTACGCTGCGGGCCGTGGACACCGGCCAGTAATCCGTCATAGGGAGCAGTGGCATGACGCTGTCGGTAAAGCTGTCCGAGGCGGTGACGATCAGTACGCTGTATGTTCGTTCCTGAAAGACCACAGACTCCCTCCTTTCTGCCTTGTGCGGGTGTCGGACGGCTTACAGGCGCGTGTAGGCGCGGATCACCGATGCCGGGAGGTGTGCCCTTACGAACGGGCTGGCATCAGCCAGCGCGGCGGCCTCCGCCAGCGAGCCGGGGAGCGTCCGCAGGGCCTTCAGTGCCTCAGCGGGCGCGGTGTAGAGGTTCAGATCCGTCGCAGGCGGCAGCACCAGACCGTTTTCGATGCCGTGCAGACCGGCATGGATCAGCAGGGCATAGGCCAGATAGGGGTTGGCGGTGGCGTCCGCCGAGCGCAGCTCCGCCCGGCGGTTCTCCCCGATAGCGGCGGGGATGCGGATCAACTGGGAGCGGTTCTCCTCCGACCACGTCACATAGCGCGGCGCTTTGTCGTGGCCCAGACGGCGGTAGGACTCCTCGCAGGGGTTAAGGAACAGGGTGATCTCCGCCGCCTTGTCGAGGACGCCGGCAATGACGGCGGCAGGCAGCTCCGTCTGTCCGCTGCCCTGGGCGGAGATATTGATGTGCATGCCGCTTCCGTCCCGGTCCGGCAGGGGCTTGGGGGAGAAGCTGGCGCACAGGCCGTTCTGCGCCGCCGCCGTGCGGACGACGGTGCGGAACGTGACGGCGTTGTCCGCCGCCGTCAGCGGATCGGAGTAGCGGAAGTCGATCTCGTTCTGACCCGGGCCGCTTTCGTGGTGGGAGCACTCGGGCTGGATACCCATCTGCTCCAGCATCAGGCAGATCTCCCGGCGGATATGCTCGCCCTTATCGTCGGGGGCGATGTCCATGTAGCCGGCCATGTCATGGGGGATGGTGGTGTCCCGGCCATGCTCATCGATCTCGAACAGGTAGAACTCCATCTCCGCACCGAAGGAGAAGCGGAAGCCCTTACCGGCGGCATCGGCCACCGCCTTTTTCAGGATGCTGCGGGTGTCCCGCTCAAAGGTGCGGCCATCTGGATAAAAAATATCGCAGAACATCCGCACGACCTTACCCTGCTCCGGCCGCCACGGCAGCTGCACCAGCGTGGACGGATCCGGCCGCAGCAGCAGGTCGGAGCGCGTCTCGCCGCCAAAGCCCTCGATGGAGGAGGCATCAATGGCGATGCCGTATTCAAAAGCACGGCGCAACTCACTGGGCATGATGGCCACATTGTGCTGCCTGCCGTAGACGTTGCAGAAGGCCAGACGGATGAATCTGACATCCTCCTGCCGGACGAACTCCATGACATCTTCCCGCGTATACTTCACGGTTCCACCTCTTTCATTCTTCATTCAGTTTGTAACATACAGCTGCCGGTAGGGATCGGTGCTGTTGGGCGTGACGACGGTGAACGGATGGCGCAGGAGCGCATCGCAGCGCCCGCCGAACAGGCGGCAGAACGTATGCAGATACGGCTCGATCTCCCGCAGCTCGTCCTGAACGGCGGGACGTGCCACGACCTGACCGGGAAACAGGATGTCCCGGCAGTCGGAGCGGAGGAACAGCTTCCCGCCGTGCATGCCGGTGCAGGGGAAGTTGCTGACGATGGGGCGGCTGCCGTCCGTCAGTCCCAGTACGATGATGATGCCGCCGGCCTGATATTCGCCCAGAAAGCTGCCGGCCCGGCCGCCAATGACCATGACGGGCAGCTTGTCGCCGTAGGCCTTCATGTGGATACCGGCGCGGTAGCCCGCATTGCCCGCGACGTAAAGCTCGCCGCCCCGCATGGCATAGCCCGCGGCGTCGCCGATGCTGCCGTGGACGATGATGCGCCCGGCGTTCATGGTGTCGCCCACGGCGTCCTGCGCGTCGCCGCGTACCTCGATGCACGCGCCGTCCAGATAGGCGCCCAGCGCATTGCCGGGCGTGCCCGTGATGGTAAGGCGGTCATGCCCCCGCCCCGCGCCGATGAACCGCTGTCCCAGACAGCCCGTTACCGCAACATCTCCGGCGCAGTCCCGTATGGCCGCGTTCAGCTGCCGGTAGTCCAGCTGGGATGCATCAATATGGGTCATTATAGCACACCTCCGCACATTCTGTACATGAAATTATTCACCGGCATGGGAAATTCCCAATATGGCAAGCTCCCGGTCGGTCATGCCGATGCCCCGGAGCATCAGCCGGTTGCCCCGCAGGGCCTCGATGGAGTTGATGCCCATGCCGCCCATCATCTCCTTGATCTCATGCTTCCATGCCGTCAGCAGGTTCACCAGCCGGCGGCTGCCGCTTTCGATATCCAGCCGTTTGACCAGCTCCGGATCCTGCGTGGCGATGCCCCAGCTGCACCGGCCGGTCTGGCAGGTGCGGCAGAGGTGGCAGCCCAGCGCCAGCAGCGCCGCCGTGCCGATATAGCAGGCGTCCGCGCCCAGCGCCACTGCCTTGACCACGTCCGCCGAGGAGCGGATGCTGCCGCTGACGATCAGTGAGACGCGGTTCCGGATGCCCTCGTCCCGCAGACGCTGATCCACGGCGGCCAGCGCCAGCTCAATGGGGATGCCCACGGCGTCCCGGATGCGGGTGGGGGCCGCGCCCGTCCCGCCGCGGAAGCCGTCGATGGCGATGATATCCGCGCCGCTGCGGGCGATGCCGCTGGCGATGGCGGCGATGTTATGTACCGCCGCCACCTTGACGATCACGGGCTTCCGGTACTCGGTGGACTCCTTCAGAGAGTACACCAGCTGCCGGAGATCCTCGATGGAGTAGATGTCGTGGTGCGGGGCGGGGGAGATGGCGTCCGCCCCCTCCGGTACCATTCTGGTGCGGGATACATCTCCCACGATCTTGGTGCCGGGCAGATGGCCGCCGATACCGGGCTTTGCGCCCTGTCCCATCTTGATCTCGATGGCGGCGCCGGCCTCCAGATACTGCTTGTGTACGCCGAACCGGCCGGACGCCACCTGCACGATGGTGTTTTCGCCATAGGCGTAGAGATCCTCGTGGAGGCCGCCCTCGCCGGTGTTGTAGCAGATGCCAAGCTCCTGCGCCGCCCGGGCCAGACAGACATGGGCGTTGTAGCTGATGGAGCCGTAGCTCATGGCGGAGAACATCACCGGCATGGACAGCTGTATCTGCGGCGGCAGGCGGCAGTCCAGACGTCCGTTTTCATCCCGGCGGATGGTGTCCGGCTTTTCGCCCAGAAACACCCGCGTCTCCATAGGCTCCCGCAAGGGATCGACCGGCGGGTTCGTTACCTGCGAGGCGTTAATGAGCAGCCTGTCCCAGTACACGGGAAAGCGCTTCGGGTTGCCCATGGAGGACAGCAGGACGCCGCCGCTGGCCGCCTGCTTGTAGATCTCCTTGACGGTGTCCTCGTCCCAGTTGGCGTTCTCCCGGAAGGCGCAGTCGCTTTTTTTGACCTTCAGCGCGTGGGTGGGACAGAAGCACACGCAGCGCTGACAGTCCACGCATTTGCTGTCATCGCTGGTCATGCGGCCCCGCTGGCTGTCGAAGGCGTGTACGCCGTGGGCGCACTGCTTTTCGCAGACGCGGCAGGCCGTGCATTTTTCGCTGTCGCGGAGGACCTCAAACTGCGGGTAGATGTAGCCGACTCCCATCAGAACTTCCCCTCCTTTACGCGCACGATCACCGGCTCGCCGCCTGCCGGTGCATAGATGTTCTCCGCATCAGGCTCCATGGCGCGGATAGCCGCCTCCTCGCTGGCGATGTACACCCTGTCGCCCTTTTCGCCCACCACCATGCTGCGCAGCTTCAGCCGGTCGTTGAGGGCCATAAGCCCGCCCTCAAAGCCCAGCACGATGGAAAAGGGCCCGGTGATCAGCAGGCTGGAAAAGACCTTGCGGAGATACAGCAGCTTCTCCTGCTCCTCCGGGGGCCTCCGGGCAATGGTAGACCAGAACGGGGCGGCGATGACGGCGGCCATCTCCTCCAGAGACAGCTTCTGCCGCCGCAGCAGGTAGTCGGCGATGTAGGTGATGACCTCCGTATCCGTCTGGAGGGTACACTTGTAGCCGAACATCTCCATGAAGCGCCGGTTGGCGTCGTAGGAGGAGATCTCGCCGTTGTGGACGACGGAGTAGTTCAGCAGGGCAAAGGGATGCGCGCCGCCCCACCAGCCGGGGGTATTGGTGGGGTAGCGGCCATGGGCCGTCCAGCTGTACGCCTCGTACTCGTCCAGCCGGTAGAAGTACCCCACGTCCTCCGGGTAGCCCACAGCCTTGAAAACGCCCATGTTCCTGCCGCTGGAGAAGACATACGCGCCCTTCATCCGGGTGTTGATGGCCATGACGGTGCGGGTCACGCACTCCTCTTCATCGATCTGCATGGAGGCCAGCACGCTGCGCAGCGGCGTCACGAAAAAGCGCCAGATCAGCGGCTCGCCGGTGATGGCGGGGGTCGTCCGGATGGGGATGCGTTCCAGATGGACGATCTCCATCGTCTCCCGGAGGAAGGCCTCGCAGTTCTTCCGGGCGGTGCGATCCTCCAGAAACATGTGCAGGGCGAAAAAGTCCCTGTACTCGGGGTAAATACCGTAGGCCGCGAAGCCGCCGCCCAGACCGTTGGAGCGGTCGTGCATGGGGCGCATGCTCTCGATGATCTTCTCACCGGTCATCCGCTGTCCGTCTCTTGCGATAACGGCAGAGATCGCGCAGCCCGACGGGATGCGGATCTGGCCCTCCAGCTTGTCCATATCATCAACTCCTAAACTCCAGATGCATAAAAAGAAAAACGGCGGTGCTGTGCAGGCGCAGTACCTCCGTACCTGCAGAACACCGTCGTTCGACTTCAGTATACACCGCGATTTTGGCGCTTTCAATGCGGCAGATTGCAAAAAAATGCTTTTGCGGAATTTTCGTATTCTGTCAGAATGTGAAAAAAACGGTGCCTTTACGTTTTTGCGGTTGACTTTTGAAGCGGTTGGGTGTATATTCGGCCACATTGAGAGACACAGGCGTCTCGGAGGGCGATCCCTCTGCGGCGCAGGTGTCTTTTTTTACTTTTTCTGAAAGGAAGCACGACTATGTTGACTGTACCGGAATACTTCGGAAGCCTGGTTTTTGACAGCCGCGTCATGAAGGCCCGTCTGCCCGCAGATGTATATCGTTCCCTGAAGCACACCATCCAGAAGGGGGCCAAGCTCGACCCCTCCGTGGCCAATGCTGTCGCCGCGGCCATGAAGGACTGGGCAGTCGAGAACGGCGCGACCCACTTCACCCACTGGTTCCAGCCGCTGACCGGTATCACCGCCGAAAAGCACGATAGCTTCATCACCCCCGCCCCCGACGGCCGGGTGCTGATGGAGTTCTCCGGCAAGGAGCTGATCAAGGGCGAGCCGGATGCCTCCTCCTTCCCCTCCGGCGGCCTGCGCGCCACCTTCGAGGCCCGGGGCTACACGGCGTGGGATCCCACCAGCTACGCCTTTATCAAGGGCAAGACCCTCTGTATCCCCACGGCCTTCTGCTCCTACGGCGGCGAGGCGCTGGACAAGAAAACGCCCCTGCTGCGGAGCATGGAGGCCCTCAACAAGCAGGCGCTGCGCATCCTGAAGCTGTTCGGCCACGACGACGTGCGGCGCGTGACCTCCTCCGTGGGCCCGGAGCAGGAGTACTTCCTCATCGACAAGGCCATGTACGACAAGCGCCGCGACCTGATCTACACCGGCCGGACGCTGTTTGGCGCAAGGCCCCCCAAGGGGCAGGAGCTGGACGACCACTACTTCGGCTCCATCAAGCCCCGCGTGGCGGCCTATATGGAGGAGCTGAACGAGGAGCTTTGGAAGCTGGGCATCCTGGCCAAGACGGAGCACAACGAGGTGGCGCCCGCCCAGCATGAGCTGGCCCCCATCTACACCACCACCAATATTGCCACCGACCACAACCAGCTGACCATGGAGATTATGCAGCGGGTGGCCGCCAAGTACGGTCTGGTGTGCCTGCTCCATGAGAAGCCCTTTGCCGGCGTCAACGGCAGCGGCAAGCACAATAACTGGTCCATCGCCACCGACACCGGCATCAATCTGCTGTCCCCCGGCGAGACGCCCTACGAGAACGCGCAGTTCCTGCTGTTCCTTGTGGCGGTGATCCAGGCCGTGGACGATTATCAGGGGCTGCTGCGCGCCGCCGTGGCCACCGCCGGCAACGACCACCGGCTGGGAGCCAACGAAGCGCCGCCCGCCGTGATCTCCGTCTTTCTGGGCGATGAGCTGACCGGCATTCTGGAGGCCATCGAGACGGATACGGCCTACAGCGGCGTGGAGAAGAAAAGGATGAAGCTGGGCGCGGATGTGCTGCCGCGCTTTATCCGCGACACCACCGACCGCAACCGGACCTCGCCCTTCGCCTTCACCGGCAACAAGTTCGAGTTCCGCATGCTGGGCTCCAGCAACTCCATCGCCTGCGCCAATATCATGCTGAACACCGCGGTGGCCGAGTCCCTGCGCCTGTTCGCCGACGAGCTGGAGAGGGCGGACGACCTGCCCGCCGCGCTGCACGATCTGATCCAGCGCACCGTCAAGGCCCACAAGCGTATCATCTTCAACGGCAACGGCTACGACGACGCATGGATCAGGGAGGCCACCGAAAAGCGCGGCCTGCTGAACCTGCGGACAACGCCGGACGCTATCCCCATGCTGCTGCAGAAGCAGAACATGGACATGCTGGTGGCCCACAAGGTCTACACGGAGTCCGAGCTGCGCTCCCGCTACGAGATACAGCTGGAGAACTACTGCAAGACCGTCCGCATCGAGGCGCTGACCATGGTGGACATGGCCCGCAAGGAGATCCTGCCGGCGGTGGAGAGCTATGTCTCCGACCTTGCCGCCGCTGCCGCCGCCAAAAAGACGGTGGACGCGGATTTGCCCTGCGGCTATGAGACGAAGAAGCTGCGCCGCCTGTCCTCGCTGGTGGATACCATCGACAGCCGGGTAGACGCGCTGGAGGAAAAGACGGTCAGACTGGACACGCTCCACGACCTGACGGAGGAGGCGGCCTTTATCCGCGACGAGATCATCCCCGCCATGTCCCAGCTGCGGGCCGCCGCCGACGAGGCCGAGACGCAGACGGCGGCCGGCTGCTGGCCGTTCCCCACCTACGGCGACCTGCTGTTCGGCGTCAAGTAAAATCGAAAGGCGGCACTGCGCTGTGCCGTCACATAACGAGCAGGGCGGCGGGTCATACCCGCCGCCCTGCTGTTCATTCAAGTCATTTCTCCGCGCCCGCCGGTGTCCGCAGCTCCTTGGGCAGCCAGAACTGCCGCCACAGGCAGAACAGGAACAGCAGTCCCCGGAAGCACAGCTCCACGCACATGGCGATCCACGCGCCACGCAGACCCAGCTGCGCGGTGAGGAGCACCGTCAGTGTGATGCGCACGCCCCACATGCTGGCGAAGTTCAGCACGGAGCTGAGCAGAGAGCTGCCCGCTCCCTGAAACACTCCGGCGCACACGATGGCCGCGCCGAACAGCGGCTCGGAGAACACCACGATCCGCAGCACCTCCGTCCCCAGCGACACCACCTCCGCATCGGGGCTGAGAATGCCGATGATCCACGGCGCCAGAACGTACATGGCCGCCGACATCACCGCCATGATGGATATGCCCAGCAGCACCGTGACCCAGCCCAGCCGCGTCACCAGATCCCGCCGCCTGGCGCCCACGCTCTGGCCGATCAGCGTCACCGCCGCGCTCTGCACACCGTAGCCCGGCATGTAGCACAGAGCCTCCGCCGTGACGGCAAAGGAGTTGGCGGCGATGGACACCGTGCCCAGCGGCGCGATGATGCCGGTGGTGACGATCTGCCCGCCGGACATCACCATCTGCTCAATGGCCACCGGGATACCCAGCCGGACGGCCCGCCTCAGCTGCTCCGGTACGAACCGCAGCTTCTCGCTTTTCCGCAGGCCCAGCATGGGGGAGCGCAGCAGGCACGCGCACATGATGCACGCCACCACCACCTCCGCCAGCGCCGTGCCCAGCGCCGCACCGGCCACGCCCAGGTCTGCGCCGGGCAGCGTGAAGCTGCCGATCTGCCGCGAGGGGAAGATGAACAGCAGATTGAATACCACGTCCAGTCCGCACATCAGCACCAGCAGGACGCTGGGCGTCCGCATGTTGCCTCCGGCCTGCAGGAGCGCGGCGGCCAGACTGTTGAGCTGCAGAGCAGGGAGGGACAGGGCGAAGATGAGGAAGTACACGGACGCACCCTGCCAGATGCTCGCCTCCGCCCCCAGCCAGCGGGGGAGACTGCCGGAGACGGCGATGCCTGCCAGTGCCAGCACCAGACCGAAAATCACGCCGATGATCAGACCCTGCCGCACCAGATTGCGGGCATCCCGCTCGTCGCCCGCGCCGATGCGCTGCGCCGTCTGGACGCAGAAGCCCACGGTCAGGGCACGGCACAGACCGCTCAGCAGCCATGTGCTGGAGGCCACCAGTCCGATGGCGGCGCTGGCCTCCCGGCCCAGATGGCCCACCATGGACGAGTCGATATACTGCATGGCGATGGAGGACACCTGCGCCAGAATGGCCGGGATACTCAACTGCAGAGCCAGCAGCGTCTGCTGCCGCAGCGTCAGCTCCTCGCCGCCCCGCAGGGACAGCAGAAGATCTTTTTTCACGGCGCATACCTCCTTTCGTTACAATCGTATCTCCTACTATACCCGCTGCGGCGGGAAAGGTCAAGAGCGGAAAAGCAGCGCCCGCCGTCAGGCGGGCGCTGCTGCGTGTTTTCAGTGGTTTTTTTCGGACGGCCCGTCCTCCGCCGGTTTTTCATGGCGGCGGCAGACCTGCCGGTAGATGAGCAGGCCCACGCCGGCGATGGCCAGCGTGGCGGCGAAGGTGATGGCGGCGAACTGGTAGTTCTGCAGTCCCAGGGCGTTGCCGCCCACGGTGGACGTGATGATGGAGGGCAGCCGTCCCACCGAGGCGATGAGCAGCCACGACGGCCAGCGGAGATCCATCAGCCCCGCGAAGTAGCACAGCAGATCCTTGGGCGTGCCCGGCACGGTGAACACCAGCCACAGCAGCGCCGTCCGCTTGGGGGAGGTCTTGAGGAACGCCAGCTTGTTCAGCTTTTCCTTAGGGAAGAACACCTCCACCAGCGGTACGCCCCATTTCCGCACCACGGCGAATACCGCCACGCTGCCCAAAAACGCGCCCAGCAGGCACAGCACCGTGCCCCATACCGCGCCAAAGGCGTAGCCACCCGCGATCTCCAGCGGCTCGCCGGGAATGACGGCCACCAGCACCTGCAGGAACACCATGCCTGCGTAGGCGGCCATGCCCCAGAAGCCATGATCCGCCACCCACGCCCGGAACACCTCCGGCTCCCGGGCGAAGCGCACCATGGGACGTCCCACGAACCACGCCAGCGCCGCCGACAGCAGGATAAAGATGGCGACAGCGCCGCCGGACAGCAGCTTTTTCTGTTTTTTGGTGAATGTGCGGTGCTGTTTCATGGAACAGATGCCTCTTTCGTTCTTTCGTATGATATGCTCATCCTACCACAAAAACCGGGGGAATATTTGAACAGGAAATGAAGATTTGCTTAAACGCAGGCAGAGAGCCGCCTTGGCGGCTCTCTGCCCAGCTTACCGGATCCCGGCGATGAAGCAGGACGGGTCAACGGCCAGCTGCCGCCTGGCCCACGCCAGCATGTCGCAGGTGTTGACGGCTCCGGTGATGACGCCGGCGCCCCAGTCATCGGCGGTGACGCTGCGCAGGAAATCATCCGGCGCGGCGGTACGCACATAGTAGGGGTGGGCCTCGGCGGAGCCGTCCAGCGCCGCCGCTGCGGCCTTGTCCGTGTAGAAGGACTTGTCCCCGGCCAGAATGGTCAGGCAGTCCTGCACCACATTGGCGGCGGTGGGGAAGCGCCCCGCGCCCTGCCCGAAGAAGCTCTGGCGGCCGATGCGCTCGGCGGTATAGGTGATGAGATTGTAGTTGGCGGGCACGGCGGCCTCCGGCTCGCCGGCGTCCACCAGCGTCGGCTCCACATAGGCGCACACGCCGTTCTCCGCGGCCTCCGCCGCGGCCAGCAGCTTGCACACGAAGCCGTGAGCCTTGAAGGCGGCGATGTCCGACGCCGTGACGGTGCGGATGCCGAAGGTGGGGATAGCCGTCTCGTCCAGCACCGCGTCAAAGGCAATGTTGGCGGAAATGCACAGCTTCCGGCGGATGTCGTCGCCGTCGATGTCGGCGGAGGGATCGGCCTCGGCGTAGCCCAGCTCCTGCGCCTCCTTGAGGATGGCGGGGAAGTCCACGGGGGCCTTGTGCATGGCGTCCATGATGAAATTGGTGGTGCCGTTCATGATGCCGCCCACGGCGCGCACGGTGTCCAGCCGCTTGACCCGGGCCAGATTCACCAGCCAAGGGATACCGCCGCCCACGGCGGCAGTGCACCGCAGGGCCACGCCCTTTTCCTTTGCCAGCGCCGTCAGCTCCTGATAGTAGGCGGCGATCAGCGCCTTGTTGGCCGTGACCACGTTCTTGCCCCGCTCCATAGCGGCGGTGACGTACTCATAGGCCGGGTGCAGCCCGCCCATGACCTCCACTGCCGTGTCGATGGCGTCATCCAGCAGGATGTCGTTGAAGTCGTAGGTGACCAGACTCTCCGGCAGCCCCGCCTTGGGACTGCGCAGCAGCACACGGGAAACGGCGATGTCCTTGCGGCCCTGTGCCAGCTCCAGCACGCCGCCGCCCACCACGCCGAAGCCCAGCAGACCGATGTTCATGGGAATACCCCCCTGTCCTTTGATTTTGCCCCATTGTACCCAGCATCGCCGCCGCTGTCAACAAAAAAATACCTGCGCCCCTTGCGGAGCGCAGGCATGCCGCCTTACTGCATCAGACGCAGGATGTCCGCCTTGGACACCAGCCCGACGGATCTGTTCACCAGCTGCCCGTTCCGGAACACCAGCAGCGTGGGGATGCTCTCAATGCCGAACTGCATGGCCAACGCCGGCTCCGCGTCCACATCCACCTTGACGATCTTGAAGTCCGCCTCGCCGGACAGCTCCTCCAGCACGGGGCCCAGCATCCGGCAGGGCCCGCACCATGCCGCCCAGAAATCCACCAGCACCGGCTTGTCCGCGTGCAGGACTTCCTGCTCAAAACTCTGCGTCGTTGCGTGTACGATAGCCATTACGCGCCCTCCTTTGTGTATCGTTTTCTTTATTATATGTAGGATCCTGCTGCTTATCAGTGGTATTTGCAACAGCTATACGGTTTTTTCCAGACATACCAGCTCCACGCCGGGGATGCCGTTGAACGTACCGGCCACGATGCCCGCCTCGGTGTAGCCCAGCCGGGCGTACAGCGCGCGGGCCGGGGTGTTGCGGGCGTTGGTGTCGATGCGCAGGCAGCTCCGCCCCGTCTCGCGCCCCATGTCCTCGTAGAACCGGACGAAAGCGGTGCCGTAGCCCTTGCCCTTGACGGCGGGATCCACCACCAGCGTGTGCAGCACCAGCACCTGCTCCGGCGGGGCGTCGTCCCGCCACGCGCACTGTGCGTACTGTGCCATCTGGTGATGGTCGATCTTGGCGGCGGCGGTGACGCGGCCCCCGTCCTCCAGCACATACAGCGTTCCGGCGTCCAGCGCGTCCCAGGCCGTCTGCTCCGTGGGGTATACGCCCCGCGTCCAGCCGGTGGTCAGCAGCCCCTGCTCCTCGCGCCGCAGCAGCGCGTCGTAGATGGCCGCCACGGCGGGGATATCGGCGCTTGTCGCTTTTCGTATCATCATGCTCACCTCTCCTGCATTATAGCACCGGCCCGCAGTGCTGTCACCTGCTTTTTCGCGGAAAACCGGCCCTCCGCGCACGGAAGGCCGGTTTTTTCACCTGTACAGCAGCCACACCGCCAGCGCCAGCTGCGCCAGCAGGATGGCGGGCACGCCCCATACGAAGTACCAGTGCTTCGTCTTGTGGCGGAACACCCGCATCCCCAGCAGCGCGCCGACGCTGCCGCCCAGCAGAGGCAGCAGGAACAGCGTCTTCTCCGGTACGCGCCACGCACCCCGCCGGGCCCGGCGCTTGTCCGCGCCGTATACCGCGAACGTAACGAGGTTGATGGCGATGAGCCATACCGCCAGCGCCCCGGCGGGCGTGGTCAGAAGTTCTCCCACCGTCAGTCGGCCTTCCGCAGCTTGCTCAGCTCCACCGCTGTGGCCGTGGCCAGCCGCGCGTTGTTGTACACCAGCTGGATATTGGCGGCCAGACTGTCGCCGCCGGTGATGTCCTTGATCTTGGCCAGCAGGAAGGGGGTGGTGGCCTTGCCGTGGATGCCCTGCGCCTTGGCCTCCTCCACCGCCTCGTCGATGGCCTTGTTGATCACGTCCGCGTCCATGGAGTACGCCTCCGGGATGGGATTCGTCACCAGCATGCCGCCCCGCAGGCCCAGCTCGCGCTTGACATGGAACGCCTCGGCCAGCTGGGCGGGGGTGTCCAGCCGGTAGTCTACGCCGAAGCCGGACTTCCGGGTGTAGAACGCGGGCAGCTCCTCGGTCTGATAGCCGATGACCGGCACGCCGTGGGTCTCCAGATACTCCAGCGTCAGGCCCAGATCCAGAATGGACTTGGCGCCGGCGCACACCACCATCACGGGGGTCTGGGCCAGCTCCTCCAGATCGGCGGAGATGTCCATAGTGGTCTCCGCGCCGCGGTGGACGCCGCCGATGCCGCCGGTGGCGAATATCTCGATGCCCGCCATGGCGGCGATCATCATGGTGGTGGTGACGGTGGTGGCGCCGTCCCGCTTCTCCGCCACCAGAATGGGCAGGTCGCGGCGGCTGGCCTTGGTGACGCCCGCGCCGGTCTTGCCCAGATAGTCGATCTCCTCCGGGGTCAGACCGGCCTTCAGCCGCCCGCCGATGATGGCGATGGTGGCTGGCACGGCGCCGCCCTCCCGGATGATCTTCTCCACGTTCAGGGCCGTCTCCACATTCTGGGGATAGGGCATGCCGTGGCTGATGATGGTGCTCTCCAGCGCCACAACGGGCTTACCGGCCTTGATGGCCTCCTGTACCTCGGGTGCAACGTCCAGATAACGGTTCATATCAATGCTCCTCCTTGTGCAAAATATAATGGATGTTCTCCCAGCTCATGCCGGGGTGGATGGTCTCAGGTGATGTGCAGGCCAGCGCGCCCGCGCCGATGGCCAGCTGCGCCGTCTCCTCCAGCGTTCTGCCGTGGGCGATGCAGGCGGCCAGCGCGGCGGCCACCGCGTCGCCGCCGCCGGTGGCGTTGGCGATCTGTACCCTTGGGCAGGCCACGCGGGCGGTGTGCCCCTGCCGGTCAGCGGCGTACAGCCCGTCGCCGCCAAGGGAGATGTACACCTGCTGCAGGCCCGTCTCCAGCAGCTTCTCCGCCGCTCTGGCCGCGTCGGCGTCTGTCTCGATGGTCATGCCGCTGAGCAGCTCCGCCTCCATGCGGTTGGGCTTCAGCGCCGTCAAGCGGCCCAGCACCGGCTTCAGCTTGGGGGCCTTGATGGTGGACACCGGGTCGGCCAGCAGGGGAGCGGTGCAGTGCTCGCACAGCCAATGCAGCGACGATTCCGGCAGATTTGTCTCCACAACCACCAGATCGGCGTGGTTCATGAAGTCCAGCCGCTGCCGCAGGAAGTCCGGCGTCATGTGGTCGTAGATGGCCATGTCGTTGACGGCCAGCGCCATGTCGCCGTCGCTGTCGTCGATGAACAGGTAGGTGCCGGTGCGCCCGTCGGGGATGACGGCGCTGTGGGTCAGGTCAAGGCCGATGGCGGCGGCGTTTTCCCGCACGCTCTGGGCGAAGCTGTCCTGTCCCAGCACCGTGACCATGGACACCTGCTCGCCCAGCAGGCACAGGTTGTGGGCGATGTTGCGGCCTACGCCGCCCAGCGAGGTGGTGACCCGGCCGGGATTGGAGTCCCGCGCCACCAGCGGCGCATGAGACACCGCGCCGATGTCCATGTTCACGCCGCCCACCACCACGATGTAGGGGTCGGTGCGCAGCAGATAGCCCCGCCCGGCGATGTAGCCCTTCTTCATCAGGCTGGAGATGTGTACCGCCGCGCTGGAGCGGGTGATACCGGCCTTTTCGGCCAGCTCCTGCTGGGAGATCATGGGGTTTTCCCGGATCCACTCCAGAAGCTGGCGCTCCCGCTGGGTCATGGTATCGCCTCCTAAACGAAAATTAAGTTTCTAATCACATGCTTATGATAGCGCGGCGGCGCCGACTTGTCAAGAGGGAAAACTCATCCTTGTAAAAATCAGCAGGGTAGTGTATAATACCATGTCACAGCATGTGACCCGAAATATCAACAGAAAAGGTGAAAGACTATGGAACGAATGAGAATCGCAGCGATCTTCGCCGATCAGAAAGCTCTGGGCGGCAAAGAGGTCACGGTCTGCGGCTGGGCGCGTACCATCCGCGATATGAAGACCTTCGGCTTCATCGAGCTGAACGACGGCTCCTGCTTTAAGAATCTGCAGGTGGTCATGTCCGCCGAGGAGCTGTCCAATTATAAGGAGATCGCCGCGCAGAACGTGGGCGCGTCCCTGATCGTCCGCGGCACCGTAGTGCTGACACCGGACGCCAAGCAGCCGCTGGAGGTCAAGGCCGCCACTATCGAGGTGGAGGGCAAGTCCACCCCGGATTACCCCCTGCAGAAGAAGCGCCACAGCGTGGAATTCCTGCGCACCATCCAGCACCTGCGGCCCCGCACCAATCTGTTTTCCGCCACGTTCCGCGTCCGCTCCGTGGCGGCCTACGCCGTCCACGAGTTCTTCCAGAGCCGGGGCTTCGTCTATGTCCAGACCCCCATCATCACCGGCTCCGACTGTGAGGGCGCCGGCGAGATGTTCCAGGTGACCACCCTCGACCTCAACAACGTACCCAAGACCGAGGATGGCGAGGTGGATTACACCCAGGACTTCTTCGGCAAAAAGACCAGCCTTACCGTGTCCGGCCAGCTGAACGCCGAGAACTTTGCCATGGCCTTCGGCGATGTGTACACCTTCGGCCCCACCTTCCGTGCCGAGAACTCCAATACCCAGCGCCACGCCGCCGAGTTCTGGATGATCGAGCCGGAGATGGCCTTCTGTGATCTGGCCGGCGACATGGACGTGGCCGAGGCTATGATCAAGCACATCATCCGCCGGGTGCTGGAGCGCTGCCCCGATGAGATCGACTTCTTTAACAGCTTTGTGGACAAGGGCCTGCGGGAGCGTCTGGAGCATGTGGCCTCCTCCGACTTCGGCCGCGTCAGCTACACCGACGCCGTGGAGATCCTGAAGAAGAACAACGACAAATTCGACTATAAGGTGGAGTGGGGCACCGACCTCCAGACCGAGCACGAGCGGTACCTGACGGAGCAGGTGTTCAAGAAGCCGGTGTTCGTCACCGACTATCCCAAGGAGATCAAGGCGTTCTACATGCGCCTGAACGACGACGGCAAAACCGTGGCCGCGGCGGACTGTCTGGTGCCCGGCATCGGCGAGATCATCGGCGGCAGCCAGCGCGAGGAGCGTCTGGAGCTGCTGGAGAGCCGCATCCGCGAGCTGGGCATGAAGCCGGAGGATTACTGGTGGTACTGCGATCTGCGTCGCTACGGCTCCTGCCGCCACGCCGGCTTCGGTCTGGGCTTCGAGCGCATGGTCATGTACCTCACCGGTGTCAGCAACATCCGCGACGTGGAGCTGCACCCCCGCACCGTCGGCAGCGCCGAGTTCTGAAAAAATGTTTCCAAAAGGGTCGAAGCTGATGAGCTTCGGCCCTTTTGCGGCTTTTTTCGGGACATCTTCAGGATGTGCCGCAGAAATTACAAAAAAAGGGTAGTAATTTCAGAATGACCCTGCTATAATGATAAACTGCAAGTTCGGCGGATTATCGTTACTATCTGATATAAAATATTAGATATGCTTGTAAAAAGATAGTGATTATATTAGGTACATCTGACAGGAGAAAAAAATGGAAACACAGAAAAAGCGCCGGGGTGACCGCAAGGATGGCCGCCTGCTGCGGGAGCTGGATTCTCTGCACTTCATCACGGGCATCATCTACCCCAACCGCTGCGATAACGAGGCGTATGTCTCCGAGCGCATTGATCTGACCGCCATGAACGCCTATCTGGCGGAGAAAAACCGGACGGAGACGGACTTCCCCTACACCATGTTCCATCTGGTGGTGACGGCACTGCTGAAGGCCATCACCCTGCGGCCCAAGCTGAACCGCTTTATCGTCAACAGCAATTTCTACCAGCGCAACGAGGTGTCCGCCGCGTTCGTGGTGAAAAAGCAGTTTTCCGACAAGGGCGCCGAGGCACTGGCAGTACTGCACAGCCGAGAGGACAACACGCTGGAGGATGTCCATGCGTATATCCGCAAGCAGGTGACGGAATGCCGCAGTGATAAGGTCGATCCGACCACCGGCGTCATGGATTATCTGAACAAGATCCCCCGGTTTATCAGCAAGACCGCTATCCGTATCCTCATGTGGCTGGATAAACACGGCTGGGTGCCGGCGGATATTATCGCCACCGACCCCTACTATAATTCCGTGGTCATCTCCAACCTCGGCTCCATCAAGCTCAAGTGCGGCTATCACCACCTGACCAACTGGGGTACCTGCTCGATGTTCTGCATCATCGGCGAGAAGAAGCTGTCGCCGTTTTTTGACGCGGACGGCAGTGTGAGCATGCGGGAGACACTGGAGCTGGGCTTGACCATTGATGAGCGTCTGGCGGACGGGTACTACTACTCAAAGTCCGTGCGCCTGCTGAAGTATCTGCTGGAGCACCCCGAGGAGCTGGAAAAACCGTTGAAGGAGGAGGTACAGTATGAGTGAAGTAAAGACCCCGTGGAAGGACTATATGGGCGATGTTCCCATGCATCTGGACTATTTTCAGGGCAGCATGTTCGACGCCGTGGAGCGCATGGCCGACATGTATCCCAACAGCATCGCCTTTGATTTTATGGGCCGCTCCGTCACCTACCGCAAGATGGTGCAGGAGATCGAGAGGTGTGCCAAGAGCCTGAAGACGCTGGGCGTCCGGGTGGGCGACAAGGTGACGATCGCCATGCCCAACTGCCCGCAGGCCATCTATATGTTCTACGCCGTCAATCTGGTGGGCGGCATCGCCAACATGATTCACCCCCTGTCGGCGGAGAAGGAGATCGAATTCTATCTCAACGCCTCCGAATCCACCACGGCCATCACGCTGGATCAGTTCTACAACAAGTTCGAGCACATCCGCCAGAACACCGGCATCATCAACATCATCATCGCCTCCGTGAAGGACGAGCTGAGCCGCACCATCCGCGCCGGCTACATGCTCACCGAGGGCCGCAAGATCCAGAAGATCCCCGATGACGCCCCCGTGATCCGCTGGAAGGAATTCATGGACATGTCCCGGTACTGCTTCTATAAGAACTACCGGGTGGAGCGGAGCTTCGACGATCCCGCCGTTATCCTGTACTCCGGCGGCACCACCGGCACCACCAAGGGTATCGTGCTGACCAACGGCAACTTCAACGCGCTGGGTCAGCAGATCATCGCCACCAACCCCATGTTCCGTCCCGGCGACAGGATGCTGGCGGCCATGCCCCTGTTCCACGGCTTCGGTCTGGGCGTGTGCGTCCACTCCATGCTGTCTCAGGGCGGACGCTGCATTCTGATCCCCCGCTTTACTGCCAAGAGCTACGCCAAGCAGATCGTGAAGTACAAGTGCAACTTCATTGCCGGCGTCCCCACGCTGTATGAGGCGCTGCTGCGCTTGCCCAGCATGGACAACGCCGACCTCAGCAGCCTGAAGGGCGTGTTCTCCGGCGGCGACAGCCTGTCCATCGAGCTGAAGAAGAAGTTCGACAAGTTCCTGTATGACCACAAGGCCGTCATTCAGGTACGGGAGGGCTACGGCACCACTGAGACGGTGACGGCCTGCTGCCTGACCCCCACCAATATCTATAAGGAGGGCTCCATCGGCCTGCCGTTCCCCGATACCTACATCAAGATCGTCAAGCCCGACACCGACGAGGAGGTGCCCTACGGCGAGGAGGGCGAGATCCTGCTGGCCGGCCCCACCGTCATGAAGGGGTACATGAGCAACCCCGAGGAGACCGCCAAGACCCTGCGTAAGCACGCCGACGGCCTGACGTGGGTGTACACCGGCGATCTGGGCAGCATGGACGAGCAGGGCTTCATCTACTTCAAGGGCCGCGCCAAGCGCATGATCATCTCCTCCGGCTACAACGTGTACCCCGGCCAGCTGGAGAATATTCTGGACGCCCACGAGAAGGTGCAGATGAGCTGCATCATCGGTGTGCCCGATGCCTATAAGATGCAGAAGGTCAAGGCCTTCGTCATGCTGAAGCCCGGCGTCCCCGCCGACGACAACACCAAGCAGGAGCTGCTGGCCTACTGCCGCAAGCACATCGCCAAGTACGCCATGCCCTACGACATCGAATTCCGGGACGAGCTGCCCAAGACGCTGGTGGGCAAGGTGGCCTACCGTGTGCTGGAGGACGAGGAGAAGGCGAAGCTGGCCGCCCGGCAGACCGAGGCGTAACGCCCCGCGCAGTACAGAAAAAAGGAGGCTGACCCCATGGAAAAGGAACTGAAACGGCACTATATGCTGATTGTGGACTTTCTGGGCCACGTTCTGGGCCCGGATTACGAGATCGCCCTGCATGAGCTGAACGACGACTCCAACGAGATCGTCGCCATCGCCAACGGCGAGCTGACCGGCCGCCATCTGGGGTCGCCGCTGAGCAATAAGATGCTGGAATATGTGGCCGGCAATCTGTACGAGACGCAGAACTATGTGCTGAACTTCGAGTCGGTGTCCGCCACCGGCAAGACCATGTGCTCCAACTCCATGTTCATCAAGGGCCGCTCCGGCGAGCTGGCGGGCCTGCTGTGCATCAACTTTGACGCCAGCCGGTACGAGGAGCTGTCCCGCCGGGTCATGGAGCTGTGCGGAGGCGGCGCAAAGCGCGGCGTGCCCAGCGGCACCCGGCTCATCGCCGACGGCAACGACCCGGTGGAGACGCCGGTGCGCAGCGGCTATCCCACGTCCATCGCCGGCGCCACGGCCAGCATCGTCTCGCAGGTGGTGGAGGACTATCCGGTGGAGGTGGATCGCCTGACGCAGGATGAGAAAATGGAGATCATGGACATCCTGAACCGCAAGGGCGTATTTCTGCTGAAGGGCTCCGTCAGTTATGTGGCGCAGGCGCTCCACAGCTCCGAGGCCAGCATCTACCGATATCTGGGCAAGCTGAACAACAAATAAGCACAAAAAGTAAGCCCGGCGGCTGTGCCGCCGGGCTTACTTTTTTTGGCAGCGGGAGCCGTTATCGGACGCAGTTTTTTCCGCTTTCCCGTGTCCGCATCCGAAGGGCTGTGCCGTTATATAGAGTGATGGCGCACACGGCGCGTCTGTGGTACAATGCAGATAAAACGGACACGGAGGGGGTGAAGGAATGCTCCTTTACACACAGGTCATCGGCGACCCGCAGCAGAAACGGCTCTTTGAGGACGTATACGCCGCCTATCGGGGACGGATGCTGGCGCTGGCCCGCCGCAGGCTGCGTACACCGGAGGACGCCGAGGACGCGGTGCATCAGGCGTTCCTCTCTCTGGCGGAGCACTTTCACCGGTTGGCCCGACTGCCCCGCCCGGAGCTGGAGGCGTACCTCACGGTGGTGGTGGAGCGCAAGTGCATCGACCTCCTGCGGCAGCAGGCGCGGCTGTCCGGCACGCCCTTTGACGAGACGCTGCCGCTGGTGACGCCGCCGCCCTGCGGCGATACGCTGGCGGACGCCATGGGACGCCTGCCGCCCCGTTACCGGGAGGCGCTGCTGCTGCGCCACGCCTGCGGCTATTCCACCCGGGAGACGGCGGCGCTGCTGGAGTTGTCCTTTGCCGCCGCCCAGAAGCTGCTGTACCGGGCGCGGGACGCCTTGCGCGCAGAATTGGAAAAGGAGGCGATATCCCTATGAGCATCACAATCACCGACACGGCGCTGCGTCAGGCGGCGCGGAAGCTGGCTTGCCAGTTGGCCGCCGCCCTGCCGGAGGAGGACACCGTTTTCTCCGCCGGGTTCGGGGGACGGATGGCCCCGCTGCTCCGCCGTCAGAAGCGCCGCCGCACGGTGCGGCTGGTGCGGCAGCGGACAGCCGCCGCGCTGCTGGCCGTGGTACTGACCTTCGGCGCGGTGTTGGCGGTCAGCCCTGCGGCGCGGGCCGCCGTGAGCCGCTGGCTGCGCCAGATGACAACGGCCGTCACCGCCTACCGCTTCCCGGCGGAGCAGAGCGCCGGGACATGGACGGGAAACGGCCCCACATGGCTGCCGGAGGGCTATGTAATGGATTCTGACTTTACAGGCGGCGACGGCGTTCGCACGGTGCGGTACACCTCGCAGCAGGGTGATGTCCTGCTGGCGGCGGTGGGCTTCCGCAGCGACCGGATAGTCTCCATGGAGGTGCGCAGCCACCGGACGGCGGGGCTGTCCGACATCCTCACCGGCCAGCGCCCCCAGGGCGAACCGGGAGAGCCGGAGGGGTACGACATCACGGAGGTGCAGGTGCAGGGCCGGGACGCCCAGCTCTACCGGTTCCGCCATCTGCCCGATGAGCGCGCCGCCAGCGTGTACAGCGTGCTGTTCTATCTGGACGGCGGCTGGGCGCCGTTCTATCAGGTGGCCATACCGGAGCAGGGGCGGCTGCTGGTGTGGGTGGACGAGGACGCCGGACAGGTATTCCTGCTGTTCGGCACCCCGGGACAAGAGGCGCTCTGCCGCATGGCGGAGAGCATGTATGAGGAAAGGAGCAACGCATGAAGAAATTTACGCTGCTGGCGGCGCTGCTGCTGGCGGTGCTGCTGCTGGCACTGGCTCTGACCGCCTGCGGCAGGCAGGCGGAGGAGGACGACGGGAAGGTGGTCTATCTCCCGCTGTGGATGGAGCCGTATTCCGTGGTGTACTACGACGCCGACCTGAACCGCACCGTTGCGGAGGGCGGCGACCTGACGGAGGAGGAAATCGGCAGCCGGGAGGATATTCAGGCGGTGGGCATGTACGGCAGCGAGCCGGCGGAGCCGGACACCAAGGTGGAGTACGACCTTCACGGCTTCCTGCAGAACATCTATTACAGGACGCCGGACGGCGCCGGCTGGCAGTTGGAGCGCCCTCACGATTGACAAAGCAGATACCGAGAACGGATACACGGAACGGCCGCCTCTGGGCGGCCGTTCCGTGTATAAACCCCCGCATCCTGCGCATCCTACCGGAGAAAAGGAGGCGCGGAGCATGACAGATGAGACAAAGGAAACCAGGTCGTCGGCGGACGGCGGCGACGGGCAGGAGCAGTCCTCCCCGGCCATGCAGCAGATCGTGGACATGGGCTCGTCCGTGGTGAAGAACCGCCACGGCACGGTGCATTGCCTGACCATCGTGGGACAGGTGGAGGGTCACATGGTGCTGCCCAACAACACGAAAAGCACCAAATACGAGCACGTCCTGCCGCTGCTGGCGTCGCTGGAGGAGTCGGACGACGTAGACGGCCTGCTGCTGCTTTTGAACACGGTGGGCGGCGACATCGAGGCGGGGCTGGCCATCGCGGAGCTGGTGGCGGGCATGCGCCTGCCCACGGTGACGCTGGTGCTGGGCGGCGGCCACTCCATCGGCGTGCCGCTGGCGGTGTGCGGCAAGGAGACGTTCATCGCCTCCAGCGCGTCCATGACCATCCACCCGGTGCGCATGTCCGGCACAGTCATCGCCGCGCCGGAGACGTACCGCTACTTTGAGCGCATCCGGGAGCGCATCGTCAGGTTCGTGGCGGCCCACAGCCATATCAGCGAGGAGCGGTTCCGCCAGCTGATGCTGGCCACCGGCGACATGGCCAACGACGTGGGCACCGTGCTGTACGGGGAGGAGGCGGTGACGCTGGGCATCATCGACCATGTGGGCAGTCTGTCCGACGCGCTGGACAGCCTGTACCGCCAGATGGATCGGCGGCGTGCGGAATAGGGCAGGGGGGGACGGTGCGCCGCCCCCTCCGCTTTTTTATTTTTTCCGGTCAGGCGAAAAGAAAAAGTTGGCGAAAAGTCTTGCATTCGATACTTTGAGAGCATATAATACAAAGGTTAGTGAATTTATACCCGAGAGAAAGGGGTCTTACCTTTGCAGAACGAGAAATTGAGAAATGTGGCCATCATCGCCCACGTCGACCACGGCAAGACCACGCTGGTAGACCAGATGCTCAAGCAGGGCGGCGTCTACCGCGAGAATCAGGAGACGGTGGAGCGCGTTATGGACTCCAACGATCTGGAGCGTGAACGCGGCATCACCATTCTGGCTAAGAACACCGCCATCCAGTACGGCGACACCAAGATCAACATCGTGGACACCCCGGGCCACGCCGACTTCGGCGGAGAGGTGGAGCGCATCCTGAAGATGGTCAACGGTGTCATCCTGCTGGTGGACGCCGCCGAGGGCCCCATGCCCCAGACCCGCTTTGTCCTCAGCCGTGCGCTGGAGCTGGGTCACCGTGTCATCGTGGTCATCAACAAGATCGACCGGCCCGACCAGCGCATCCACGAGGTCATTGACGAGGTGCTGGAGCTGCTGCTGGATCTGGACGCCACCGACGAGCAGCTGGACAGTCCCATGCTGTTCTGCTCCGCCCGCAACGGCACCGCCAGCTACTCCCCTGACGTGGTGGGCACTGACCTGAAGCCGCTGTTCGACACCATTCTGGACTATATCCCCGCGCCGGAGGCCGATTTGGATCAGCCGTTCCAGATGCTGGTCAGCGCCATCGACTACAACGAGTTCGTGGGCCGTATCGCCATCGGCCGCGTGGAGCGCGGCGTGCTGAAGCAGAATCAGGAGATCGCGGTGTGCAACTACCACGATCCCGACGCCCCGGCCAAGAAGGCCAAGGCCGTCAGCATGTACGAGTTCGCCGGTCTGGGCAAGGTGCCCATCACCGAGGCCACGGCGGGCAATATCATCGCCATGTCCGGCATCGGCGACATCACCATCGGCGACACCATCTGTGCGCCGTCCTGCGTGGAGCCGCTGCCCTTCGTGAAGATCAGCGCTCCCACTATGGAGATGACCTTCTCCATCAACGACTCCCCCTACGCCGGGCGCGAGGGCAAGTTCGTCACCTCCCGCCAGCTGCGGGAGCGGCTGTTCCGCGAGACGCTGAAGGACGTGTCCCTGCGGGTCACGGAGATCGAGGGGGCCACCGATGCCTTCAACGTGGCGGGCCGCGGCGAGATGAGCCTGTCCATCCTCATCGAGACGATGCGCCGGGAGGGCTACGAGTTTCAGGTGTCGCCGCCCCGCGTGCTGTACCAGACCATCGACGGCAAGAAGTGCGAGCCTATCGAGCGGCTGGTGGTAGACATACCCGGCGAGAGCGTGGGCGCGGTCATCGAGAAGCTGGGCAGCCGCAAGGCGGACATGCTGGAGATGACCCCCGTGGGCAGCCGCATGAAGATCGAGTTCCTGATCCCCAGCCGCGGCCTGTTCGGCTATCGCAACGAGTTCCTGACGGACACCCGGGGCGAGGGCATCATGGCCAGCATATTTGACAGCTACGCCCCCTATAAGGGCGACCTTACCCGCCGGAACACCGGCTCTCTTGTGTCCTTCGAGACGGGCGAGAGCGTGGGCTACGGCCTGTTCAACGCGCAGGAGCGCGGCGCTCTGTTCATCGGGCCGGGCGTGCCGGTGTACGAGGGCATGATCGTGGGCGTCTCCCCCAAGCAGGAGGATATCACGGTCAACGTGTGCAAGAAAAAGCAGATGACCAATATGCGCGCTGCCGGTTCCGACGAAGCGCTGCGGCTGGTGCCGCCCCGGAAGATGAGTCTGGAGCAGTGCCTGGAGTTCCTGGCGGACGATGAGCTGCTGGAGGTCACGCCCAAGAGCCTGCGGATGCGTAAGACCATCCTGAACCACGAAAAGCGGATGAAGGCCACCCACGGCGGCAAGAAAAACTGAACGACACCCCTCAAAACCTCGCAAAAGACCGGCTCCGCCGGTCTTTTGGCTTACATGCGGTATTTCAGGTGCGGCCCGCTGGGCCCGCCGCCTGCTTGTATCTCTGGGATATTCCGCGCCAACAGGCGCGTAAGAATCATCGCGGCGGCGCCGTTCACCAACTGGTTGTGCGGAAAGCTGTTCCGCTAAAAAAGCAGCCTGTCCGACGGACAGGCTGCTTTCTGCATCATGCGCGGGGAGAGGGGACGAACAGCAGATTCAGATCCGCCTGCGTGGGCATACCGTTCAGCGCGGCGCTGTCGCTGTACTGCCACATGTCGAAGGCGTAGTAGAAATCCGGATAGTCGTTGTAGTCCGCCACCCACAGAGCGTAGTCCGCCAGACGGCTCAGGTCATAGCGGTAATAGCCCTGCTGGCGGTTGAGATAGATACCGGCGGGATACCCGGCGGATTCCACCACGCCGCAGAAGGCGGCGGCGCACTCCGTCAGATAGCCGTTGTCGTTGTCCTTGGTGCGGGAATCGTCGGCGAACACCGGCTCCCAGTCGAAGTAGACCGGCAGATCCAGCTGCTGCCCGTCCAGCAGGCGCAGGACATGGGCAGCCTCGGCAGCGGCCTCCTGCACCGTCACGGCCTGTGAGAAGTAGTACACGCCCACGTCGATCCCGGCGGCCCGTGCGCCCCGCAGATGACTGGTGAAGGAACCGTCCGTCCGGAGCGCGCCCTTTGTATAGCCGGTATAGCCGATGCGGAGGATGGCGAAATCCACACCCTGCGCCGCCAGCCGCTGCCAGTCCACGCCGGCCTGATAGTCGGACACGTCCACGCCCATGCGGACAGTGCCGGTCATGCCGGTGTAGCGGAGGGCTCCGTCCTCCTCGCGGGTGAAATCCTCGGCGGTGAAGGGATTCACCGGCAGGTTTTCGTGGGGCGTCAGCCACACCATGTTGGCCCCGTCGTTGACATAGACCTGCCCCGCGTGGGGATCAGGCTCCTCGACGGTGCGGGGTTGGCGGGGCAGCAGACTCAGCACCACGGGAATGGCGACGGCCAGCGCCGCCAGCAGTATCACCAGCGGCAGCAGCCGTCTGCGCCGTCTCCTGCGGCGCCGGCGGCGGGGGCGTACAGCGGTAGCTTCCATTGCTTCACCTGCTTTCTCGTTGAAACACATGGATGTCAAAGGCGATGCGGCAGTCCATCGTGTCAAGTTTACATAATCTTTCAACGCCGCTTTTCGGCGTCTTCCAGCAGTAGGGGGTCATGCCGAACAGCGCCTGAATGTCGGCGGCGCTGTCCAGATGGATGACATCCTCCACATGGCGGATGTCGACGTAGCGGAAGCCGTCGTAGGGCGTCTCCTTCACCTCGTTGGGGTAGGGATGGTCATAGAGCACCTGCTTCATCTCCCACAGATGCATGGCGGAGGGGACGACATACAGAAAGTGTCCCTCCGGCCGCAGCACCCGGCGGAATTCCTCGATGGCCAGCGGGGAAAAGCAGTTGAGCAGCAGGTCGATGCTGCCGTCCGCCGCCGGCAGGCGGTAGGAGGAGGCCACGGCGAATTCCACGTTTTTCTCCCGCTTGGCCGCCAGCCGCAGGATGAACTTGGAGATATCCGTGCCGGCCATCCGGGGCGCTTTTCCGGCGGCGCACAGAGCCTGATAAATGGCGGCGGTGTAGTAGCCCTCGCCGCAGCCGCTGTCCAGCACCGCCGGGGCTGGGCCGGTCAGAGAGACGGTGAGTCGACATAACGCATCGCGCAGCGGGGCGTAGTAGCCCTTGGAGAGGAAGGCGCTGCGGGCGGCGGCCATGGCCTTGTCGTCGCCGGGCGCCTTGGAGTGCTTCCGGTTCACCGGGAGCAGGTAGGTGTGACCCTCCTTGGCGATGTCGAAGGTGTGCCCGTCGGGGCAGCGGTAGACGCCGTCCTGACGGGTCAGGGGCGCGGCGCACAGGGGACAGACGAACAGACTGGTCATAGGCCGTGCCCCTCCGGCAGCGTCACGTCATGGATCCAGCGGCCCCTGCGGATGCGGTACCAGCACAGGGGGCACTTCAGCAGGGACTCCGCCTGAATGGCGGCGGCCACCCACCAGTAGGAGGCGTCCAGCACCAGCGCCAGCAGCGCCGTCAGGGGCAGGGCCAGCAGCCACTGGGGGGAGATGTCCAGCGCGGCGGAGCAGAACACGTCGCCGCCCGCGCGGAGCACGCCGGTGACGGCGGTGATGGAGTAGGCGTGCAGGGGGATGGAGGCAAAGCCGGTGACGGCCAGCGCCGCGGCGATCTCCGCCGTCTGGCCGTACAGCTCAAACAGCGGGAAGACGATGGGCTGGAACAGCAGCGGCACCAGCGCCAGCGCGGCCACGGCCAGCGCGACGCCCACCAGTATCGTGACCCACAGCAGGGTATGGCTCAGCTCCAGCACCTCCTCGTGGCTCCTGCCCTCGCCGATGGCCTTGCCCACGATGACGGCGGTGGCGGCGCCCAGGCCGAAGCATACCACCAGAAACAGGCGGTTCAGATTGCCCATGACGGCGTAGGCCGCCAGATACTCCACGGAGATGACGGTGTAGCCCAGGATCACCGTGAGCATGCTGTTGCCCAGTCCCCACGCGATCTCATTGAGCAGCACGGGGGAGGAGTATTTGATGAAGCGGCGGCACATCTCCCAGCCCGGGCGGAAGAAGGCCCGCAGCCGCAGGGGGATGGTCTTGCTGCGCAGGGCGCAGAACAGGCACACGGCGAACTCCGCCACGCGGCTGAGCAGCGTGGCCACGGCGGCGCCCTCCACCCCCAGCATGGGGAAACCCGCCTTGCCGAAGATCAGCAGGTAGTTCATGCTGGTGTTGATGACGGTGGACATGCCGAACAGCTTCATGCCGAAGGCGGAATTTTCCACGCTGCGCTGGGCGCTGACGTAGATGGAGGACAGCATATTGAACACATAGGAGAACCCGATGACCCGCAGGTACGGCGCGCCCAGCAGCGACAGCTCGTGCTTGTTGCTGAGCAGATCCATGATCTCCACAGGCCAGAGGAAGAAGGCGGCGGCCAGCACGGCGGCGATGCCCACGCCCAGATAGGCGGCCACGCCCATGGCACGGCTGATGCTCTCCAGATCCTTTTTGCCCCAGTACTGGCTGATGAGGATGCCCACGCCGGACTGGACGCCGAACACGATGGAGATCAGCAGGAACACCGGCACGTTGGCGGTAGTGACGGCGGCCATCTCCTTGTTGCCCAGCTGGCTGACCATCAGGGTGTCGATGAGACCCAGCGAGAACGTGATAAGATTTTGCAGGGCGATGGGGGCGGTGAGCCGCGCCAGATAGCGGTAAAAGCCCTTGTCGCGTTGGAGTGCTTTCAGCATAGCGGTGTACCTCTTACAGCATGGGGAAGCGGGCGGCCTGATGGGCCTTCAGCGCGTCATACAGGGCGTCCACGTCCGATGTGGTGTTGTCGGGGGAGAAGGAGATGCGGATGACGCCGGCGGCGGTGCGCCTGTCCAGCCCCAGCGCCGACACGACATGGCTGGCCTTGCCCTGATGGCAGGCGGAGCCGGCGGAGATGCAGATGCCCTGCGCCCCCAGATCGGTGACGATGTTGGCACTGGGGTAGCCCGCCATCGACACCGCCAGAATGTGGGGCGCCGTGCCTGCCGCCACCGGCGCCATGCCGGGGATGGTCAGCAGCTTCTCCCGGCAGTAGTCCCGCAGGGCGGCCATGTGGGCGATCTTGGCGTCATAGCCCGCAAGCCGCAGCTCCACCGCCTTGGCGAAGCCCGCGATCTGGGCGGTGGCCTCTGTACCGGAGCGCAGGCCCCGCTCCTGCCCTCCGCCGGGCAGCAGGGGCCGCACGTTGCGGAACCGGTCGGAGATGTACAGCGCGCCCACGCCCTTGGGTCCGCCCAGCTTGTGGGCGGACAGGCTCATCATATCCACGCCCCACGCCTCCGGGTCGCAGGGCACCTTCAAAAAGCCCTGTACCGCGTCGCAGTGCAGCAGGGCGCGGGACTTCCGCTCCCGCAGGAGGCGGGCGGTTTCCGCCACGGGGAAGATGCAGCCCGTCTCGTTGTTCACCAGCATCATGGACACCAGCACCGTGTCCTCCCGCAGGGCGGATGCCACCTGCTCCGCGGTGACGTGCCCGGTGCGGTCTGGTTTGAGGTAGGTGACCTCATAGCCCTGCTGCGCCAGCCAGCGGCATGGCTCCAGCACGGCGCTGTGCTCCACGGCGGTGGTGATGATGTGCTTGCCGGTGTGCCGTCCCTGCCAGACGGCGGCCTGTATGGCCCAGTTGTCCGATTCCGTGCCGCAGGAGGTGAAGTACAGCCGCTCCGGCGGGCAGTGCAGCGCCCCGGCGACGACGGCGCGCCAGCTCTCCACGGCCTTTTTCATCTCCTGCCCGGCGGGGTACTGGGAGGAGGGATTGCCGAAGTGCCGGGTCAGCACCTCATACATGGCGTCCGCCACGGCGGCGGGTACCGGCGTGGTGGCGGCGTTATCCAGATAGATCATGGGAAAAACCTCTCAATTTCATTGGCCGGAGGACTTGCCACCGGCGTAAGTATCCAGTATAATAAAGCGTTACCACTTATTATACCGACATTCGACGGAAAGTGCAAGGAGAATCCCATGCTGGCAGCGATTTACACATTAGGCTGTAAGGTCAATCAATACGAAACGCAGGCCATGGAGCAGGAGCTGGTGCGCCGGGGCCATACGCTGGTGCCCTTTGACCAGCGGGCGGACGCCTATATCGTCAACACCTGCTCCGTCACCGCCGTCAGCGATAAGAAATCACGGCAGATGCTGCGGCGGTGCCGGAAGCTGAACCCGGAGGCGGTGGTGGCCGCCTGCGGCTGTTATGTGCAGACCCACGCGGAGGAGGCGGCGGGGCTGGACGTGGATCTCGTCGCCGGCACCGGCGACCGGATGGCCTTTCTGGATCTGCTGGAGCAGGTGACCCGGGAGAAGCAGGTGACGCTGCTGGACGATGCCCTGAAGCGCCGGACATTCGAGGTGCTGCCCGCCGGCGGCATGGCCGAGCGCACCCGCGCCATGCTGAAGGTGGAGGACGGCTGCGTCAACTTCTGCACCTACTGCATCATCCCCTACGCCCGCGGCCCGGTGCGCTCTCTGCCCAAGGCGGAGGCGGTGGCCCAGACGGAGCAGCTGCGCCGCGAGGGCTATCGGGAGCTGGTGTTCACCGGCATCGAGATCTCCAGCTGGGGCCACGATCTGAAAAACGGCGAGACGCTCATCGATCTTCTGGAGGCGGTGTCCGCCGCCGCGGGGGACATGCGGCTGCGTCTGGGCAGTCTGGAGCCCCGCACCATCACGGAGGATTTCTGCCGCCGCGCCGCCGCACTGCCTAACCTGTGTCCCCACTTCCACCTGTCTCTCCAGTCCGGCTGCGACGATACGCTGAAGCGGATGAACCGGAAGTACGACACGGCCCGGTTCCGGGAGTCCGTATCCCTGCTGAACCGATACTTCCACCGCCCCGCCGTCACCACCGACCTCATCTGCGGCTTTCCGGAGGAGACGGAGGAGGAGTTCGCCCAGACGCTGGCATTTATCGAGTCCTGCGGCTTCGCGGCCATGCACATCTTCCCCTACTCCATCCGCCCCGGCACCAAGGCGGCGGCCATGGCGCAGGTGCCCCCGGCGGTGAAGGAGGCCCGCGCCGCCCGGGCGGGACAGGTGGCGGAGAAGCTGCACCGCGCCTATCTGGCGGGCTGCGTGGGCCAGGTCTACCCGGTGCTGTTCGAGCAGCCCAAGGACGGCCGCTACACCGGCCACGCCCCCAACTACATGGAGGTGGCCGTGGCGGCGGATGGATTACATAACATTATAAGAGACGTAAAGATCGTTAGAACAGACGGAGAAATACTATTAGGAGAGTTGACATAATGCATCACTTTTTCGCCTACATCGACCGTATGCGCTACATTGAACGCTGGGCGCTGATGCGCAACAGCGTCCGGGAGAATATTCAGGAGCACAGCCATCAGGTGGCGGTGCTGGCTCATGCGCTGGCGGTGATCCGCAACGAGCTGTTCGGCGGACAGGTGGACACCGGCGCGGTGGCCGCTGCGGCGCTGTACCACGACGCCGGGGAGATCCTCACCGGCGACATGCCCACCCCCATCAAGTACTTCAATCCCGAGATACGGGAGGCCTACCGCAAGGTGGAGGAGGTGGCGGACGAGAAGCTGCTGGACATGCTGCCGCCGGAGCTGCGGCCGGTCTACGAGGATATCCTGCGCCCCGCCGACCCGGAGGTAGAGGAGCTGGTGAAGGCGGCGGACAAGCTCAGCGCCCACATCAAGTGTCTGGAGGAGCTGAAGGCCGGCAACGAGGAGTTCCGGCAGGCGGCGCGGCAGACGGCGCAGGCGCTGGAAGGCTACGATATGCCGGAGCTGCAATATTTCCGTGAGCACTTTTTAGGCTCGTTCCAGCTGACGCTGGACGAGATGGAGTAATTTTTTCAAGAGGAGTGACGACTATGAAGGCCATCGTAACAGTGGTGGGAAAGGATCAGGTGGGTATCATCGCCGGTGTGTGCAACACGCTGGCGGCGTATCAGATCAATGTGCTGGATATCAGCCAGACCATTATGGAGGGCTACTTCACCATGATGATGGTGGTGGATCTGACCCTGTGCCGGGAGCCGTTCGACAAGCTGCGCGCCGCCCTGCGGGAGTACGGCGAGGGGCGCGCTCTGTCCATCCGCATCCAGCGGGAGGACATCTTCGACGCCATGCACAAGCTGTAAGAGGGACGCGCCATGCTGAATCTGCAAAACATTTTTGACACCATCGACATGATCGACAAGCAGCATCTGGACATCCGCACCATCACCATGGGCATCTCCCTGCTGGACTGCGTCAGCGAGGACGCGGGCCGCTGCTGCGACAAAATTTACGACAAGATCTGCCGCCGGGCGGAGAAGCTGGTGCGCACCGGCGAGGATATCGAGAGCGAGTTCGGCATCCCCATCGTCAACAAGCGCATCTCCGTGACGCCTATGGCGCTGGTGGCCGGCGGCTGCGATACCGAGGACTATGTGCCCTTCGCCCTTACGCTGGATCGGGCGGCCCATACCTGCGGCGTCAACTTCATCGGCGGTTATTCCGCGCTGGTGCAGAAGGGCTTCGCCAAGGGCGACGAGCTGCTGCTGCGCTCGATTCCGCAGGCACTGGCCCAGACGGAGCTGGTGTGCTCCAGCGTCAACGTGGGCAGCACCAGGGCGGGCATCAACATGGACGCTGTGGCCCGCATGGGCCGCATCATCAAGGAGACGGCCCACCTGACCCGGGCGCGGGACGGTCTGGGCTGCGCCAAGCTGGTGGTGTTCTGCAACGCCGTGGAGGACAACCCCTTCATGGCCGGCGCGTTCCACGGCGTGGGCGAGGCGGACAGCGTCATCAACGTGGGCGTGTCCGGCCCCGGCGTGGTGTACCACGCCCTGCAGTCCTGCAAGGGCCAGCCCTTCGATGTGGTGGCGGAGACCATCAAGAAAACGGCGTTCCAGATCACCCGCATGGGCCAGATGGTGGCGGCGGAAGCGTCCAGACGGCTGGACACGCCCTTCGGTATCGTGGATCTGTCGCTGGCTCCCACCCCGGCGGTGGGCGACAGCGTGGCCCGCATTCTGGAGGAGATGGGGCTTGCCGTCTGCGGCACCCACGGCACCACGGCGGCGCTGGCGCTGCTGAACGACGCGGTGAAAAAGGGCGGCGTCATGGCGTCCGGCCATGTGGGCGGCCTGTCCGGCGCGTTCATCCCCGTGTCGGAGGATGAGGGCATGATCGCTGCCGCGCTGGACGGCACTCTGACCATCGACAAGCTGGAGGCCATGACCTGCGTGTGCTCCGTGGGACTGGACATGATCGCCGTACCCGGCAGCACCAGCGCCGAGACTATCGCCGCCATCATCGCCGACGAAGCGGCGGTGGGCATGGTCAACAGCAAGACCACCGCCGTGCGCGTTATCCCCGTGGAGGGCGCGGATGTGGGCGACATGGTGGAGATGGGCGGCCTGCTGGGCAGCGCGCCGGTGATGCCGGTGCATGAGGCGTCCAGCGCCGATTTCATCGCCCGGGGCGGCCGCATCCCCGCGCCGCTTCAGAGCCTGAAAAACTGATGATACGGGCGGCGGCGGTACACGATCTGCCCCGCGTCATGGCCATCTACGACGCGGCGCGGCGGTATATGCGGGCCAACGGCAACACCGTCCAGTGGGTGAACGGCTACCCCTCCGAGACTCTGCTGCGGCAGGACATCGGGGCGGGACACCTGTACGTCATGGAGGACGCAGATGGTGTATACGCCGTATTCGCCTTTATACCGGGGGATGACCCCACCTATGCCCACATTGAGGGGGCATGGCGGGATGACAGCGCCTACGGTACCCTGCACCGATTGGGCAGCGACGGCACCCGCCGGGGCGTATTCGCGGAAGCGGCGGCGTGGGCGGCGCGGCAGTGCCCCCACCTGCGGGCGGATACCCACGCGGCCAATCTGACCATGCGGCACTGCATGGAGCGGGCGGGCTTCGTGTACTGCGGCGTCATCTATGTGGCGGACGGCACGCCCCGCGTGGCCTATGAAAAAGTATAAGGAGAACGGATATGGATCCTATTTTTGAGATCGAGCTGGAGGAGTGCCCCGTCTGCCGGGGTGCCGGCGTCATGCAGGATGAGCAGGGCTGGAGCGTCTCTGTCAGCTGCATGGACTGCGGCGCGGAGACGGCCCACGCGGAGTACCGCACGCCGGAGCAGCGGCTGGAGGCCGCACGGCGCGTGGCGCTGCTGTGGAACATGGGCAAGGTCATCCACACCGGCGTGGGTGACTGAAAGAGCAATAAAGGAGGCCCGCGCCGATCGGCGCGGGCCTCCTTTGTTCTTTATTCATCAATTTTGCCCCGTGCGTGGAGCACATCATCGGCGGTGAGGGTCATCAGATCCTCCCGCGTGACGCTCTCCAGCTTGGCAAGGCGGTTGTTCTGGGCCACCAGAATGTGCTCGAAAATGTTCCGGACGCCCCGGGCGTTGCCGAAGCCGTCGCCGTCGGCGCTCTCCTCCGCGATGTAGTCCCGTACCAGTGGCTCCGCCTCCGGCGACAGGACGTAGCCCTTGCCGCAGCGCATCTTGAAAATAGCCATCAGCTCGTCCAGTGAGTAGTCCTCAAACAGCAAAAAGCGGTTGAAGCGGGACTCAAGGCCGGGGTTGGAGTGGATGAACTTATCCATCAGATCAGTGTAGCCCGCCACAATGACCACCAGATCATCCCGGTGATCCTCCATGGCCTTCAGCAGCGTGTCGATGGCCTCCTGCCCGAAGTCGTTCTCGCTGCGCCCGTTGAGGGCATAGGCTTCGTCCACAAACAGCACGCCGCCCATGGCCTTTTCGATGACCTTCTGGGTCTTCAGGGCCGTCTGCCCCACATATCCCGCCACCAGACCGCTGCGGTCCACCTCCACCAGCTGCCCCTTGGACAGGATGCCCAGACTCCGGTAGATGCGGGCCATCATCCGGGCCATCATGGTCTTGCCCGTGCCGGGATTGCCGGTGAACACCATGTGCAGGGACATGTCGGTGGTGGGCAGCTCGTGCTGCTGGCGCAGCTTGTAGACCTGCACCATGTTGATAAGGTTGTGTACCTCCTCCTTCACCACACCCAGTCCGATGTAGCTGTCCAGCTCCGCCAGCAGATCCTCGATCTTCTCCGGCGGCGGCAGCTCCTCCTCGGCGGGCTTCTCGTCGCCGGGCTTGGCGGTGGCGGTGGGAGGCGCCTTCTTCTCCGCGTCCTTGGCGGGGGCGGACGGCGCGGCGGGGGACTTGGGGATGTCGCCGGTGACGTTCTCAAAGGGCGTGCCCCAGAAATCGCTGTTCATGCGCTTCATGCTGTTTTCCGTCATGGAGCGGATCACGTCCAGCTGCTGGAGAATGATCTTGTCTTTCTTATCCATAGGTAGACCTCCTCAGTAGGATAGGTGGATATTGCGCATGGCGCGGAACAGCAGACCGGCCACAAAGCCGGTGAGCGTGCCGGTGACCAGAGAAACCGCCAGCAGAAACGGCAGATACCCCAGCACCATGGTATTGCCCAGTGTGATGCAGGCGGCGGCCATCTGGCCGAGGTTGTGGGCCGCCGCGCCGCCGATGGACACGCCGTAGACGGACAGCCTCCTGCACCGGCGCAGGGCGATCATCACCAGCATGGCGGTGAAGCCCCCCAGCAGACTGAACAGCAGGGCCGACAGGTTTCCGGCGAACAGACCGCCCAGCAGGCACCGGGCCGTCAGGATGGTCAGCGCGGGGACGGCGCCCAGCTCGTAGAGAGCGAACACGGTGACGATGTTGGCAAGACCCAGCTTCACGCCGGGCAGCGGCACGATAAGCGTCACGGGGAACAGGCTTTCCAGCGTACTCAGACCCAGCGCCAATGCCGTCAGCACGGCGCACAGGGCGATGGAGCGTGCGTTCAGCTTCATGGCGCACCTCCTAACCCAGCACCGCGTCCACGTCGGACGCGGCGCCCACCAGCGAGATGACCACCTGCGCCGGCAGGCACACGATGGACTGTCCCGCCCGGGAGATGGCCCCGGTGTGGACGCAGTCCTGCCCCGGACAGTCGGAGTCGGAGACGCGGACGCTCCATTCCGGGCTGAAGGGCAGGTCACTGTACGACGGGGAGAGGGTCAGCGTATAGCCGCCGCGGCCCTCGATGCGGACAGGCCCGTCCGGCAGCTGCGTCACCGGCGTGCGGGACTGCTCCTGCCCCCCTACGGTGATGACCAGCGTCAGCTGGTCGCCGCCCCCGGTCTTGGGCAGGTAGAACCACAGCGCGGAGACGACGGCCAGCAGCAGCACCGCCGCCGCCAGCAGCACGTCCCAGCGGTTGAATTTTAACTCAGGCGGCGATGGGTTGGAAGTCATAGGCGCAGCCCTCCGGTGCGGTGATGGCATCCGACAGGCCGGGGGTATACAGCAGACGGCCGTCGGCGGTGATGAGGATCAGTTCAAAGCCGCCGTGGGCGCGCCAGAAGGACACGGCCTCCTGCTCGCCCATGACGTACAGAGCGGTGGAATAGGCGTCCGCCGCCGTGCCGTCGTCGGAGATAACGGTGACGGACAGCAGGTCGCTGTCGGCGGGACGTCCGGTGCGGGGGTCGAGGATGTGCTGGTACACCGTGCCGTCCGCCGCCTCGAAATAGCGCTGATAGCCGCCCGAGGTGACGGCGAAGCAGTCGGTAAGCGCCACGGTGGCGGCGTAGCCGCTGGCGGCGGGGTCTTGGATGCCCACGTTCCACACGGAGCCGTCGGGCTTGCTGCCGCAGACGTAGACGTTGCCCCCCAGCGATACCACGGCGGAGGTAACGTCATAGGCCCGGAAAATATCCGCCACCTGCTGGGAGGCGTAGCCCTTGGCGATGCCGCCCAGATCCACGGCGCAGCCCTCGTCCAGCGTCACGCCGCCGTCCATATGGACGTGCCCGCCGCCCACCAGCGGCAGCAGCGCGTCGATCTCCTCCTGCGCGGGGACGTGGGGCGCGTCGGAGGTGATGCCCCACAGGGCCACCAGCGGGGCCACAGTCATATCAAACGTGCCGCCCGTCTCATCGGCAAGGGCCAGCGCCCGCGTCAGCAGCTCCCGCGTCTCCTGCTGCACCGCCACGGTCTCACCGGCGTTGAGCCGGCTGACGTCGCTGGTGTCGATGGTGCGGGAGAGGATGGCCTCCAGCCGGTTGATTTCACGGGAGGCGGCGGTCAGCGCCTCGTCGGCGCTGTCGCCGTAGGCGGCCAGGGTCATGTAGGTATCCATGGCGAACAGGGATATCTCCTGCGGCTTTTTCGCCCCGCAGGCGGCAAGGGCCAGCGCCGTCAGGCAGGCCAGCAGCAGACAGGCGAGACGTTTCACAGCTCCCGCCGCCCTTCCAGCGCCCGCATCAGCGTGGCGTCGTCGGCAAATTCCAGATGACCGCCCACGGGGATGCCGTAGGCCAGCCGCGTGACCTTCACGCCGAAGGGCTTCAGCAGCCGGGCGATATACAGCGCCGTGGCCTCGCCCTCGGTGTCGGGGTTGGTGGCCATGATGACCTCGGTGATGCCGCCCTGCGCCGCCCGATCCAGCAGGGATTTGATATGCAGGTCGTCCGGCCCTACATGATTCATGGGGGACAGTACGCCGTGGAGGACGTGGTAGCGGCCCCGGTACTCCCGGCTCCGTTCGATGGCGATCACGTCCCGGGGGTCGGCCACCACGCAGATGGTGGCGTCGTCCCGCTTGGGGTCGGCACAGATGGGGCACAGGCCCCCGGCGGTCAGATTCTGGCAGACGGGACACAGCGTCACGCTGCGCTTGGCATCGGTGATGGCGTCGGCAAAGGCCTGCGCCTCCTGGGCGGGCAGGCTCAGCACATGGAACGCCAGCCGCTGGGCGGACTTGTAGCCCACGCCGGGCAGCTTGGCAAACTGTTCCACCAGCTTTTCCAGTGGGGCGGGGAAGTATTCCATGGCGATCAACCTCTCAGTGCGGCGATGGCGGCGGGGATGTCGGCGGCCTTGTACACAGCGGAGCCGGCTACCAGCACGTTGGCGCCGGCGGCGATGCAGAGTCTGCGGGTCTGGGTATCCACGCCGCCGTCCACCTCCAGCTCGCAGCCGGGGTTCATGGCGTCGATGTAGCCCCGGATAGTCTGCACCTTGGGCATCATGTCGGCCATGAATTTCTGACCGCCAAAGCCAGGCTCCACGGTCATGACCAGGATCAGCTCCACCTTGTCGATAAACGGCAGCACGGCGCTGGCGGGAGTTTTGGGCTTCACCACCACGCCGGCCTTTTTGCCCTTGGCGTGGATCCTGTCGATGGCGGCGAGGATGTTCTCCTCCGTGTCCGCCTCCACATGGCAGGTGATGAGGTCGCCGCCGGCGTCGCAGAACTGCTCCACATAGCGGACGGGGCGCTCGATCATCAGGTGTACGTCCAGCGGCAGGGAGGTGGTGGGCCGGATGGACTTTACCACGGGGATACCGATGGAGATATTGGGCACGAACAGGCCGTCCATCACGTCCACATGGACGTAGTCGGCGGTAGAGATGGCCTCGATGTCGCGGGCCAGATGGGCAAAGTCGGCGGACAGGATGGAGGGGGCGATCTTGATCATGGGAAACTTCCTTTCAGCCGCACGGCGCTGGCCGGGGCGGCATAGTATAAGACGTGCAGACCGCCGCGCACCTGTGCAGAAGGCGCAGCCGGTTTCGCCCGCTGGCGGGGCGGCCTGCCGTTTTGCACCGGCGGGGGCCGGGGGCATACCGGCTCCCGCCCGGGCGGATGTACATATCAACACATTATAGCATAGAGCGCCTGTCGTTTGCAAGAGCGCCCCGCCCACCACGAAAATTTGTCTAATTTGTGAATTTTCCATAAAGGGGCTTTACCTTTGCCGGCTTTTCCTGTAGAATGTCGCGTTGAGATAACACAGCAAGGGACGGTCTTCCGTATGAGTTTTCTGAAAAGAATCGGCAATGCGCTGTCGCGGTTCATGTACGGCCGCAACGGTGCGGATCAGCTGGGGCTGACCACCATCTGGGCGGCGATCCTGCTGGACGTGGTCAACATCTTCATCAAGCAGCAAACCGTCCATCTGGCCGTCAGCTTCCTGTCCACGGTGCTGCTGGTCATCGCGGTCTACCGCGTGTTCTCCCGGAACCTGCAAAAGCGCCGGGCGGAGAACGCCCGTTTTCTGGAAAAGGTCTGGTGGCCGGTGAGGCGCCGCGCCGCCGGCAGCAGGCAGCAGCGGATGGACAAGGAGCACAAATATTTCACCTGCCCCAACTGCAAAACGGTGTGCCGTGTGCCCCGCGGCAAGGGGAAGATCGTCATCACCTGCCCCAAGTGCGGCGGGGAGATCCGCGGCAAAAGCTGAACGAACGATAAAGTAAGCCCTCCGGCTCTGCCGGAGGGCTTACTTTATGTCATAGCTTGCCGCGGCGCTCAGAAGCGGCGTCCGCCCACGAAGTTCCTGCTGTAGTAATTGCTGTTCAGGGAGGACACGCACACGCAGTAGCCGTTGCTGCTGGAGGACGAGGCGTGGATGAACTCGTCGCCGCCCACATAGATGCCCACATGGGAGGCGGGGTAGCTGCCGTCGGAGAAGAACACCAGATCGCCGGGCTGCAGCTCGCTGCGGCTGACGTAGGTGCCGTAGTTCAGCTGCGGCGTAGCGCCGTGGGGCAGGGACACGCCCAGCTGGGCGTAGACATACATGGTGAAGCCGGAGCAGTCAAAGCCGCTGGGGGACGCACCGCCGTAGACATAGGGCACGCCCATGTACTGATAGGCGATGCTGACGGCGGAGCTGCCGTAGGTGCCGGAGGGCACGGTGCTGGCGCTGCCGGTGCTGTCGTCCGTATTGTCCGCGCTGCCGGTGTCGGCGGGCAGGGAGTCGCCCATGGTCACATACTGCTGCGCCACATAGCCGGCGGTGCCGTTATAGGACACGGCGTACCAGCTGCCGTTCTCGGCCAGCACGGTGACGGAGGTGCCTCTGGACAGGGTGGCCAGAATGGACGCGGAGGTGCTGGCGTCGCTGCGCAGGCGCACGTCGGAGCCGTTGATGACGCCGCTGCCCAGAGACTTGCCGGAGTTCATCGTCGCCATCAGCTGGGAGGCGGCCTTGGCCTTTGCCTCCGCTTCCGCCTTGGCTTTGGCCTCCGCTGCGGCCTTGGCCTCGGCGGCGGCCTTCTCCGCGGCCTTACGCTGGATGGTGGCGACGGCTGTCTCCACCGCGTCCGGCGTGGCCGGCGTCACCACGGCGCACAGCGCCGCGCCGGAGGTCATGGCCGGGCCTGCCGCGTTTTCCAGCTTGAAAGACGCGGAGGGCAGGGAGACGGATGTGTGCAGGGGGATGGCGTGTGCCACCGGCACCACGGAGTCCTTGAACCGTCCCGTCAGAACGGTGACGCCGGTGACGGCGGAGATCATGAGAGCAGCGGCCAGCGCTGCGGTAACAATGCGCTTCATAGGCTCACAGCTTTCCGGCCAGCGCCCGCTCCAGCCAGATGGTGCCCACATCCATGGCGGCGTACAGGCTGTCCTTCTCGGACTTCTTCACCACGCGGTCGCGGGAGCGCAGATCGGGGTCTGTCAGCTGCAGCTGCACGGACACGCGGGTGGCCACGTTCAGATCCTGCTCCTTCTTGGTGTCCAGGATCTGGAACATGACGATGTATTTGTCGGCCATGCTGCCGTAGTAGATGAGATTGTCCACCCGCCGCAGGGGATGATTTTTATAGACAAGGCCTTCGCCCTTTTTCACGTCTGCCATGTAAAGTACCTCCGTTGAAAACTTTGTAACCAAATTGTAACACATCAGGCCGCCGCTGTCAACGCGCACCAACAGGAAAAATTCGGAAAATGCCGCCGGAACAGAGAAAAAAGACGGAAAAAATGCCGCGCGGCATGGCCACGCGGCATTTTTTTGCATCTTTTACAGCTCCAGATAGCTTTTGACCAGCACCTGCAGCAGCTCGTCCCGGTCGATCTTGCAGATCAGCGTCCGGGCGGAGTTGTGGTTGGTGATGTAGGTGGGATCCTCCGACAGGATGTAGCCCACGATCTGGTTGATGGGGTCGTAGCCCTTCTCCTTCAGGGCCTCGTAGACGGTGGTCAGGATATAGTGGACCTGCTGATCCTTATCCTCAGCCGCATTGAACCTTCTGGTGTAGTCGTCCATATTGGCACCGCCTTTCTCTCATATCCCTTTTAGTATACGCCATTTCCCCGTTTCTGTAAAGAGGGAAAACGTGCCGCCCCCGGAAAAAGTGGCCTGTCAGCGGGAGCGCAGCTCCGCGCCGAAGCGCTTGGCCAGCTTCTTCAGCACGGTGTTGGCCACCTCCTCGATCTCGGCGGAGGTCAGGGTCTTTTCCCTGGAGCCGATGGTCAGCCGGGCGGTCAGGGACTTCTTGCCCTCCGGCATCTGCTTGCCCCGGTACTCGTCCACGAAGGACGCGCCGTGGAGCAGCTCGTTCTTCACGCCGCCGATGGTCTGGGCCACGTCCGCCCACTTCACCTCGCCGTCCAGCAGGAGGGAGATATCGTAGTCGGTCATGGGATACTCGGCCAGATGGGTGAAGGTGTTGGTGCGGGAGCGCAGAGGCACCAGCGCGTCCTGATCCAGCTGGAACAGCATGACGTTGACGTTCTTGATGCCGCAGGCCATGGACACGCGCTTGCTCAGCAGGGCCAGATCGCCGATGTGCGCCTCGCCCAGATAGATGTTCAGCCAGACCACCTCGTCGGCCCACACGGGCTTCTCCGTCTGTCTGAAGGTATAGCCCTCCATGTGGGTGTAGCGGGGCATCAGCTCCACCACGCCCTTGGCCTTGCGGAACAGAGCCGTCACGTCCTTACCGGCGGACACGAAGGCACCGGCCACGTTCTTGCGCTGGGAGGGCAGCTTTTCCCGCTGGTCATAGGGGGTGGTGTAGTTCTCGTCCCGGAACACCTGCGCCGTCTCGAAGATGGCGAAGTCGCCGTAGTACCGCTCGTTCTTGGCCACGGCCTTGCACAGGTTGGGCAGCAGGGAGGAGCGGATGAAGCGCTCGGCGGGGGACGGCGGCGTGGACAGGGACAGGATGCCGTCGGTGCTCTGCAGGACGGCGTTGACGTATGTCTCGTCCATCCACGGATAGGTGAAGATCTCCTGCATGCCGCAGCGGATGGACAGATACTCCTTGATGTGGCGCTCCAGATCCTTGTCCAGCTGGTTGATGGCGCCGTCGAAGGACGTGGTGATAGGCTCGGCCTCGAAGTTCTCGTAGCCGTACATCCGGGCCACCTCCTCCATGATGTCGGCCTTGATGCTGACATCACCGGTGGAGCGCCATGTGGGCGCCACGACGTGCATGTTGTCGCCGTCGAAGGTCAGCTGGAAGCCCAGCGGCTCCAGCTTGCGGGCCACATCCTCCGGCGTCAGGGTCTTGCCCAGACGGCGCTCCAGCCAGCTGATGGGCACGTCGATCTCCGCGTTCTTCAGGGGCACGGGGTACTGATCCACCAGACCCGTGACCTGCATTTCGGGATACAGCTCACGGAACAGCTGCATGGACAGGTCGAGGGCCTGGTCGCAGCGCTCGGGGTCGATGGCCTTCTCGTACCGGGCGGAGGCCTCGGTGCGGTTGTCGTATCGCAGAGCGGTGCGGCGGATACCGGCGGCCTGGAAGTTGGCGATCTCCAGGATGACCCTGCTGGTGGTGGGGAGGATGGAGTCCTTGGCGCCGCCCATGACGCCCGCCAGACCCACGATGCCCGCGTCATCGGCGATGGTCAGATCGTCCGTGCTGAGGGGCAGCTCCTTGCCGTTGAGCAGCGTCAGCGTCTCGCCCGCTTTGGCGCGGCGAACGATGATGTGCCCGGCGATATGGTCGGAATCATAGGCGTGGGAGGGCTGGCCGGTGGCCAGCATCACGTAGTTGGTGATATCCACCAGCGCGTTGATGGGGCGCATGCCGGTTTTCCAGATCCGCACCTGCATCCAGTACGGAGCGGGCTTGACGCAGACATTTTCGATCTGCGTGCCGGTCATGCGCGGGCACCGCTCTGCGTCCTCCACGGTGACGTGGAATCCGGCGGTGTTGGCCACGTTCCGGTCGAAGCGGGGGAACTCCTTCATAGGCAGGTGGTACAGCGCCGCCAGCTCCCGGGCGATGCCGTAGTGGCCCCACAGGTCGGGGCGGTTGGTCATGGACTTGTTGTCGATCTCCAGAATGATGTCGTTCAGCTCCAGCGCGTCCGCCAGCGGCGTACCGGCAGGGGCGTCGAAATCGCTGAGGTCGAGGATGACGGCCTCGCCGTCGGCGGGGAACAGGTCGTCCAGACCGATCTCCACCGCGCCGCAGATCATGCCGTAGCTGTCCACGCCCCGCAGCTTGCTCTTCTTGATCTCCACCGGCTCGCCCTCGCCGTGCCAGCGGCAGAAGGCGCCGGGCAGGGCCACGGCCACCTTCATGCCGTCGCGGAGGTTGGAGCCGCCGCAGACGATCTCCCTGATGTCGCCGCCGCCGATGTCGGTGCGGCAGATGCGCAGCTTGTCCGCGTTGGGATGGGGCAGGATCTCCCGGATCTCGCCCACCACCATGCTGCGGAACGAAGCGCCCAGATCGACGGCGTCCTCCACCTCCACGGTGGACATGGTCAGGTCGTAGGCCAGACGCTTCAGGTCCATATCCTCCGGCAGCTTTACATAGTCCCGGATCCAATTCAGTGATACTTTCATTTCAGCACCCCTCTCCCATCAATGGAATTGCTCAAGGAACCGCAGGTCGGCGCTGTGGAACAGGCGGACATCGTCCACGCCGTAGCGCATCATGACCAGACGGTCCAGACCGATGTTGACATAGAAGCCGGTGTACTCGTCGGGATCGAGGCCCGCGGCCTTCAGAACGTTGGGATGGGGCGTGCCGCCGGGCATGACCTCGATCCAGCCCACGTGCTTGCACACGCTGCACCCCTTACCGCCGCAGACCAGACAGCCCATGTCGATCTCAAAGCCCGGCTCCACGAAGGGGAAGAAGCCGGCGCGCATCCGCACCGGAACATCCCGGCCGAACACCTTGCTCAGGATGCTCTTGATCATCACCTTGCCGGAGGCGAAGGTGAAGTCCTTGTCCACGATCAGCGCCTCGTACTGGAAGAAGGCGCGCTCGTGGCGGGCGTCCGTCGTCTCGTTGCGGTACACCTTGCCGGGGTACACGAAGCGGTAGGGGGGCTTGTGTGTCTGCATATAGCGGACGGAGCCGCCGGTCAGATGGGGCCGCAGGCACAGCTTGTCCCAGCACTCGCCCTTGTCGTGTCCGGCCAGCCAGTAGGTGTCCATGCTCTCCCGGGCGGGATGGTTGGGAGGAAAGTTCAGGTTGTCGAAGCCGTACAGCTCGCTGGTGATGTCGTCCTCCTCATAGATCTCAAAGCCCATGGAGCGGAAGGCGTCGTTCAGGTCGTAGCACATCTGGGTAATGGGGTGCAGGCCGCCGCTGGGGGGCAGTATACCCGGCACGGAGATATCGAAGTCGGGATCGACCTCGGACGCCTTCATCTTCAGCTCGTCGCGGCGCTGATCCAGCAGCTGGGTCAGCTGGGCCTTGGCCTGATTTACCGCCTTGCCCATCTCCGGACGCAGAGCCACGTCCAGCTTGGGCAGCTCCTTCAGCAGCTCCGTCAGGCTGCCCTGCTTGCCCAGCAGCAGCGCCTTGACCTCCTGCAGCTCCGGCTCGGAGCGGACGGCCTCGATCCGGGCCCTGCCCTCGGTGAGCAGCTTTTCCAGTTTCTCTTTCATTATAATGTGATGCCTCCTTTTGAGAGTTTCGCTTCAGGGGATAAAAAAACACCTTTCATCCCACATGACATGGGACGAAAGGCGACGCTTCCGTGGTACCACCCAGCTTCGCGGGCATGGCCCGCGCACTCGTTTCCCGTTAACGGAGGATGACCCGTCCGCGCATTTCCTCGCGGCAGCTCCCGGGCGAACACTGCGACGTGTCTCAGGCCGGCTTGCAGCCGGTGGCCGGCCCTCTCTTGGAGATGCGTGACCCGCAGATCTTCCCGTTCATCACTTTTTCATCTGATGCACCCATTTATACCACAGCAGAACGGAACTTGCAAGCACTTTTTTCCCATCACGCAACAAAAATAGCAGAAATGGCGATTGACAAATGTGGTATACTGAACAAAAAATCCCGCAGAGGACGCCGGAAAGGAGTGACCGCAGATGCTGACGCTGGACGCCGCCTATGTGCGCGCCGCCCTGCCCCGCCGGGATACGCAGGGCCACAAGGGCGATTTCGGCAAGGTCTATGTGCTGGGCGGCAGCGTGGGCTACACCGGCGCGCCGGTATTCTGCTCCCGCGCCGCCGTCCGCACCGGCTGCGGGCTGGTCTTTCTGGGCGTGCCCGCCGGCATCTGGCAGGTGGCGGCGGTAAAGTCCGACGAGGCCATGCCCCACCCGCTGCCGTCGCTGGACGGACGGCTGAGCCTTGCGGCGGAGGCGGACATCCGCCGCCGCGCCGCCGGGTGCGACGCCGTGGCCATGGGCTGCGGCATGGGACGCGGTACGGAGAGCGACGCGCTGGTGCGCCGCCTGCTGACGCTGGAGCAGCCGCTGGTGCTGGACGCCGATGGCATAAACGCGCTGGAGCGGCATATAGATGAGTTGTCCCTCCGCCGCGGCCTTGTCACGGTACTGACGCCCCACGAGGGGGAGTTTTTCCGCGCCGGCGGCGATGTGAGCCGGGGCCGGGAGAGCGGGGCGGCGGCCTACGCCGCCCGCCGGGGCGTCTATCTGGTGCTGAAGGGGCACCGGACGGTGATCGCCGCGCCGGACGGACGGCTGGCGGTGAATACCACCGGCAATGACGGCATGGCAAAGGGCGGCAGCGGCGACATCCTCACCGGCATGACCGCCAGCCTGCTGGCGCAGGGCATGGCGCCGTTCGACGCCTGCTGCTGCGCCGTGTGGCTCCACGGCCGCGCCGGGGATCTGGCTGCGGCGGAGAAGGGACGGCGGGGCATGACCCCCACCGACCTGTTAGAGAAACTGCCCTATGCGCTGAAAGAGGTGGAGTAGCGGAGAGCCTTCCCGAAAAGGAGGGATGACCGTGAAGAAGATCATATGGCCGCTGCTGCTGTGCCTGCTGCTGTGCGGCTGCGGCGGCGGAGAGACGGGCAGCGCCGTGCAGGAGCAGTACCGCACGGTGCGGACGGCCCAGCTGGAGGCGGAGGTCACCAGCCATACGGATACCGACAGCCGGACGTTCACGCTGCGGTGCCGGTACGACGCGGCGGGGGACTCCGTCACCACCGTCACCGCCCCCGGCGAGCTGGCGGGCCTTTCCGTCATCGTGTCGGGGGAGGACATGACCCTCTCCTGCGACGGGCTGCAATTACCGGCGGGGGCGTCGCTGGACATCTGTCCCGCCAACTGTCTGCCGTACCTGCTGCGGGCGCTGGCGGAGGGCTATGTGCTGGAGCAGGGCGGCGAGACGCTGGCCGATACCCCGTGCCTGCGCCTGACGCTGGACACCACCGCCCCCGGCGGGAACAAGGTGCTGTGCGCCGTCTGGCTGGACGCGGAGGGGCTTTTCCCGCGCTATGCGGAGTTTTCACAGAATGAACAGGTGGTGCTGACGGCAAAGCTGCTGGACTTCACCTGCACCACATCGGAGGGATAAAAGATGGAATCTACACTGAGGAGAACATGGGCCGAGATCGATCTGGACGCGCTGGCGTACAATTACCATGCGCTGCGGCGGCGGGTAGGCGCGGACGTGAAATTTCTGGGCGTGGTAAAGGCCGACGGCTACGGCCACGGCGCCGTACAGGTCTCCCGCGCCTTGCAGACGCTGGGAGCGGACTATCTGGCCGTGTCCAGTCTGGACGAGGCCATGGAGCTGCGGGCCGGGGGCATCACCATGCCCATCCTGATCCTGGGCCACACGCCCCGCGAGCAGGTGAAGAACCTCATCGACCTGCACATCACCCAGGCGGTGTCCTGTCAGGCCAAGGCGCTGGAGTACAGCCAGGAGGCGGTGCGCTGCGGCGGAGAGCTGACGGTGCACATCAAGGTGGATACCGGCATGTCCCGTCTGGGCTATCTGGTGTCCGGCGGCCACTTCGCCGCCGGCACGGCGGATATCTGCACAGCCTGCGGCCTGCCGGGCCTGCGGGCGGAGGGCATCTTCACCCACTTCGCCGTGTCCGACGAGCCGGATGAGGACAGCGCGGCCTATACCCGCGCCCAGTTCGACCTGTTCCGCCGCGTGGTGGCGGAGGTGGAGCGGCAGCGGGGACAGCGGTTCGCCATCCGCCACTGCGCCAACTCCGGGGCCGTGGCCTCCTATCCGGAGACGTATCTGGACATGGTGCGCCCCGGCATCCTGCTGTACGGCTGCGGCGATCTGGCGGCGCGCATGGGCCTGCGCCCGGTGATGAGCCTCAAAACCACCGTCAGCACCATCAAGACCTATGAGCCGGGGACGGATATCAGCTACGGACGGCTGTATACCACGCCCCGCACCACCCGCATGGGCGTGGTACCCTACGGCTATGCCGACGGCTTTTTCCGCCGCCTCAGCGGCAAGTGCCGCTTTGCCGCCAAAAGCGGCGACGCCCCTCAGCGGGGTCGCATCTGCATGGATATGTGCATGATCGACCTTACCGACCTGCCGGAGGTACAGGTGGGGGACGAGCTGGAGATCTTCGGCCGCGTCCACCCGGTGGAGGAGCTGGCCCGTCTGGCGGACACCATTTCGTATGAGCTGACCTGCGCCGTCAGCAAGCGGGTGCCCCGGGTGTACCTGCAAAACGGGCGGGAGGTGGAAAAGGAGCTGCTGCTGCGGTTCTGACGGTACGCCCCGCCCCGCATCCGCATAGGATACAACGGGCGGAACAAATCCGGAATTTACTGACGCGCAAAGGGTATAAATTCCGCGGCTGCGTGGGACAATGGAAGTGACCTGAGGACATATATCCCTCCGGTACTTCTTGCGGCGGAGTGTGAACTTTGTGGATACGATTGTCAGACGCGGCGACATATACTACGCCGATCTCAGCCCCGTGGTGGGCAGTGAACAGGGGGGCGTGCGCCCGGTGCTCATCGTGCAGAACGACACCGGCAACCGCCACAGCCCCACGGTCATCGCGGCGGCCATCACCTCCCAGCTGGGGAAGGCCAAGCTGCCGACCCATATCGCGCTGGCGGCGCAGGGCAGCGGGCTGCCCAAGGATTCCGTGATCCTGCTGGAGCAGATACGCACGCTGGATAAGCGCCGTCTGCGCGAGCGGATGGGCCGTGTGGACGGCGCCGTCATGGAGCAGGTGGACGCCGCCATCGCCGTCAGCTTCGGCCTTACCGGCAGCCATCTGGTGTGACCGCCGGCGCGCATGAGCATAACGAGAGCAGGTCTGTGCATACCATGGCACAGACCTGTTTTTTGTCGTGACGGAGAGGAGGGCGCGTATGGAGGTGCCGGTCTGTCTGGACGGGTGCTGTGTGGGGGAGATGTCCGTGATGCCTGTGGGACGGGACACGGAGCTTCGCGTCCGCTGCACCGGCCTGCCCGCCGGTCTGTACCGCCTGTACGCCTGCGGCGCCGGGGGCGAGCTGCTGCTGGGCGTCACGGAGGACGGCTGCCTGCACCGGCGGTTCTCCGCCGCCATGACGGCCCCGCTGGGGGTGGTGGAGCGGTGCCGCGCGCAGCCGGCGGCGGCTCCGCAATGGCGTGAGCCAACGCCGCCGGACGGCCTGCCGTGGGCCGTCCCCGCCGGTACGCTGCTGCGGCGGGAGGGCGGCCTGACGCGGTTGGCCGTACCGTGGCCGCCGGACGCGCCGTTCCCGCTGACGGAGCTTTTCTGCTTCGCCTGCGTGGGGCAGCGGCAGGGAAACCGGTATGTCTTTTTCTCGTTTTCCGCCGGATGGACGCCCTGTATGCCGGGAAAAACAGGAAAAAGCTGAAAAATTTCGCCGTGGGGACTACCACATCTTGTGTGATTGTGGTATACTGTTGGCAATCAGCGGCCTTTTGCCGCAGCATAGGAGGGTCAGCATATGAGATGTCCCTATTGCGGATACAAAGAGAGTAAGGTGGTGGATTCCCGCCCCGCCGACGAAAGCAGCAGCATCCGCCGCCGCCGGGAGTGCCTGTCCTGCGAAAAGCGCTTCACCACCTACGAGACGGTGGAGAGCCTGCCCATGGTGGTCATCAAGAAGGACGGCTCCCGCCAGAGCTTCGACCGCAGCAAGGTGCTGCGCGGCATCCAGCGCTCCTGCGAAAAGCGTCCCGTCCCCGTGGCGGACATGGAGCGCATGGCCATGGAGATCGAGCAGGAGCTGCAGAACGCGCTGGAGCGCGAGGTCAGCACCGAGGTCATCGGCGAGAAGGTCATGGAGAAGCTGAAGAAGGCCGACGAGGTGGCCTATGTCCGCTTCGCCTCCGTCTACCGCCAGTTCAAGGATATCAACACGTTCATGAGCGAGCTGAACAAGCTGCTCAGCGAGAAGTAAGTCACAGGATATTCTTCACGCTGATCTGCTGCGTCTCCGCCACCATCCGCAGGCTGGCCCCCAGCTCTGCCAGCGCGGGACGCAGCTCCTCGCCGCCGATGGCGCACAGCACTGCGGCGCGGCACAGCAGCGTCTCGGCGCTGTTGATGTCCTCGTGGGACACCACGATGTGCAGATACACCTGATCTGCCTGCCACAGGGCGCGCAGCCGCGCCAGCGCCGCTGCCGCTTCCCCCGTGTCACCGGCTATGGCCGCGCTGTCCGCCGCGGCCAGCTCCTGCTGCCACAGGGCGCACCGGCGGGTGAGGTGTACCGCGTTCCACACGGAGAAGGCCAGCAGCGCCGCCAGCACGAATATGGGGATGCGCATGGCTTTCATCGTGCGTCCTCCTTCAGCTGGCACACCACGCCGCCGTTTTCGTCCACCGACAGGAGGAACACGTCCCGTGCGTGCCGGATCTTCCGCTTCTGCAGCTGCTGGCGCAGCCAGTTCTCGTCCCGCCCGGCCAGACGCAGGTTCTCCGCCATGATGCGGCCGTCGTTGATGACCACCGTGGGCAGGGACACGTCGTCCTCCACGGCCACGGCCATCTGCCGCGCCGTCAGGGGCTGCTGGTCGGCCCGCAGCAGCACCGACAGGTGCCCGCTGGTCTCCAGCACCGCGTATTTCACGGTGTTGATGTCCAGCACGCCCTGCCCCCGCAGCTCCTCCATCAGCTCGTCCAGCGTCAGGCGGTTGTGGTGCATCACCTCCTGCCGGATCTGACCGTTTTTGATGACCAGCGCCGGCTCGCCGCACACCAGCGACCGGAACCGCACGTTCCGCAGGCTGATGCAGCTGAACAGGGTGGACAGCGCGATCAGCGCCAGGATCGGCACCACGCCGTTGAGCAGGGGAATGCCGAAGTCCTGCATGGGCACCGACGCCAGATCGGAGATCAGCAGCGTCAGCACCAGCTCGATCGGCTCCAGCTCGCCGATCTGCCGCTTGCCGCTGAGGCGCAGGCCCACGATCAGCAGCAGATACAGGATCACGGTGCGCAGAAAAGCAGTTGCCAAATTGATACACGCCCTTTCATGGTTTTTTCAGTATGCCCTCATGCGGCCGGAATATGCCGCGCGGGGCGACAGATATCTTATCTTTCGGGAGGAAAATCAAATATGTGTGGGATCGTAGGATATGTGGGCGCCCAACAGGCGGCCCCCATCCTGCTGGACGGTCTGCGCCGTCTGGAGTATCGCGGTTACGACTCCGCCGGTATGGCCGTCTGCGGCCCGGAGGGGCTGCGTGTCTGCAAGACCAAGGGCCGCCTGCAGGCGCTGGCCGAGCTGACGGAGGAGGGCCGCGCCGTGCCCGGTACGCTGGGCGTGGGGCACACCCGCTGGGCCACCCACGGGGAACCCAACGACATCAACGCACACCCGCAGGTCAGTGAAAACGGCCTGTTCGCCGTTGTCCACAACGGCATCATCGAAAACTACGCCCTGCTGCGCGCGCAGCTGACGAAAAAGGGCTACACCTTCCGCTCCCAGACGGACACGGAGGTGGTGGCCCAGCTGCTGGCGTACTACTACGCCGCCAGCCACGACCTGTTCGAGGCGGTGAACAGCATGCTCTCCGCCGTGGAGGGCGCCTATGCGCTGGGCATCGTCTGCGCCGACGCGCCCGACCGGCTCATCGCCGCCCGGAAGGACGCGCCGCTGCTGCTGGGCTGCGGCAACGGCGAGAACTTCTTGGCCTCCGACGTGACGGCCCTGCTGCGCCACACCCGCGACATCGTGTATATGGACGACGGCGAGCTGGCCGTCATCACCGCGGGCGGCATCCGCATCTACGACGAGCGCCGCCGCCCCATCGAAAAGGAGCACCAGCACATCGACTGGGACGTGGACGCCGCGGAAAAGGGCGGCTACGACCACTTCATGCTCAAGGAGATACACGAGCAGCCTGCCGCCATCGCCCGCGCCATTACCGGCCGCGTCCAGAATGGCCGCGTGGTGCTCAGCGACCTGACCATGACGGATCGTGAGATCCGTGAGCTGGGCCGCATCTGCATCGTGGCCTGCGGCTCCAGCTACCATGTGGGCATGGTGGGCAAATACAGTCTGGAGCGGCTGCTCCGCCGCCCGGTGGAGGTGAGCCTTGCCTCCGAGTTCCGGTACAGCGATCCCATCGTGGGACCGGGTGATCTGGTCATCGTTATCAGCCAGTCCGGCGAGACGCTGGACTCCATGGCCGCCCTGCGGGAGGCCAGAAAGCGCGGCGCCCGCATCCTGTCCATCGTCAACGTGGTAGGCTCCTCCATCGCGCGGGAGTCCCACGACGTGCTGTACACATGGGCCGGGCCGGAGATCGCCGTGGCCACCACCAAGGCGTACAGCACCCAGATGGTGGTGCTGAACCTGCTGGGCCTGTACTTCGGCGACGTGCTGGGCACCGTGGATCTGGACACCTATACCGCCATGGTGCGGGGCATCGAGGCCCTGCCCGCCCAGATGGAGCGGCTGCTGGCCGACACGGAGGACATCCGCGCCGCCGCCAGAGAGCTGGCCGGACACGATCAGATCTTCTTCATCGGCCGCAATCTGGACTACGCCCTGTCGCTGGAGGGCAGCCTGAAGCTCAAGGAGATCTCCTACATCCACTCCGAGGCCTACGCCGCCGGTGAGCTGAAGCACGGCACCATCTCCCTCATCGAGGAGGGCACGCCGGTCATCGCCGCCGCCACCTACATGCCGCTGTTCGACAAGGCCATGAGCAACGTGGTGGAGGTGCAGGCCCGGGGCGCGCAGGTGCTGGCCCTGACCACCGACGCCGGCGCGGCGCAGATGCACAGCCGTGTGGAGCGTGTGCTCACCGTCCCGGAGACGGAGACGATGCTGCTGCCGCAGCTGGGCGTGGTGCCCCTGCAGCTGCTGGCCTACTACATCGCGCTGGAGCGGGGCTGCGATATCGACAAGCCCCGGAATCTGGCCAAAAGCGTCACCGTGGAATAAGAAAAACCGGGGGAAACGGACAAAAGCCGTTTCCCCCCTTTCCTTTTCCAAAATGGTGTGCTATACTTAAAAATTGACTGAATACCAAGGAAAGGGCGTGTACGACATGCACGACGAGCTGCTGCGCCGGCTCAACGAGACAAAGACCATGTCCATCGTGGGCATGTGCAAGAACGCGGGCAAGACCACCATGCTCAACTGGATGCTCACCGGCGGCCACCTGCGCGGCACGCTGGGCCTGACCTCCATCGGCCGGGACGGCGAGTCCACCGACGTGGTCACCGGCACGGAGAAGCCCGGCATCTTCGTAAAGGAGGGTACGCTCATCGCCACGGCCAAGGATATGCTGCGGCTGGGCGACGTGACCAAGGAGATCCTGATGACCACCGGTATCCCCACCCCGCTGGGCGAGGTGGTGATCCTGCGGGCCCGCAGCGCCGGCTATGTCCAGCTGGCCGGCCCGTCCATCACCACGCAGCTCAAGTCCGTGTCCCAGTCGTTTTTTGAGCTGGGCGCCGACCGCTCCATCATCGACGGCGCGCTGGGCCGGAAGAGTCTGGGCGCCCGGGCCGTGGCGGAGGGTGTGATCCTCTGCACCGGCGCCAGCTACCACATGAGCATGGAGAAGGTCATCGCCGACACGGTGCATATCTACCGCTTGATGAACCTGCCCAAGGCGGCGGAGCTGCCGCCGGAGGCCGTGGACGGTCTGGAGGCCTGCGTCAAGGAGCACGGCGCGGCGCTGATCACCGGCGCTCTGACGGACACCATGGTGCTGCCGCTGCTGCGCTCCGGCGTACTGCGCCGCTGCCGTCTGGTGGTGAAGGACCCCAGCAAGGTGCTGCTCACCGCCGACACGCTGGATAAGCTGTCCGCCCGCGAGGTATCGCTGGAGACGGAGGAGGCCGCCCGTACCCTGTGCATCACCGTGAACCCGGTGTCGGCCTACGGCTGGAAATTCGACAAGGACGAGTTTCTGCACCGCATGCGCGAAGCGGTGGAGGTGCCCGTCATCAACGTAAAGGAGGAATTGGCATGATCGAGATCCGATTTGAGGAGCGCGTGAAGATCGGCCTGCAATATGTGCTGGAATCCCTGCACGGCTGCTCGCCCTTCGGGCAGGAAAAGATCCGCCGCCTGCGGTTCTATACGCCGGAGGAGCGGGCCGAGCTGGAGACGGAGCTGTATAACGTGGAGCGGGCCGCGGCTGCGGCGGAGGAGCTGAAGGACCAGTACACCAAGCTGATGACCGGCCTGTGCCAGATGAAGGACATCCGCACCTCCCTGCGCCGCTGCGCGGCGGGGGAGACGCCGGACCATGTGGAGCTGTTCGAGATCAAGGGCTATCTCCAGCGGCTGGACGGCCTGCGTCCGCTGTTGGCGGAGATCGATGCCGTCACCCATTTCAAGGGCATCGCTCTCCACGACCCAAAGCCCGCGCTGGCTATCCTCGACCCCGACGGCACCGGCAGCCGCGGCTTCTACATTCCCGACAGCGCCACCGCCACGCTCAAGGAGATCCGTCAGGCCAAGAAGGACGTGGAGGAGCGGCTTTTCAAGGCGGCGACGGATGCGGAGAAGGACGACCTGCGCCTGCGGCGCACCCGCCTGTGCGCCGAGGAGGATGCCGAGGAGATGCACGTCCGCCGTACCATGGGCGCGGCGCTGGCTCCCATGGTGGACGACCTGCTGGCGGACGCGGAGACATCCGGCCGTCTGGACTTCATCATCCAGAAGGCCCTGTTCGCCGTGCGCTACGGCGGCATCCGCCCGGAGCTTACCGACGGCGAGCTGGAGCTGACCGACATGATCAACCCCGAGATCTGCGACCTGCTGGACCAGCAGGGACGGCGCTTCGTCCCCGTCTCCATCCGTCTGGAGCAGGGGGCCACCGTCATCACCGGCGCCAACATGGGCGGCAAGTCCGTGGCCATGAAAACCGTGGCGCTCAACGCCCTGCTGCTGCAGGCGGGCTTTCTGGTCTGCGCCAGGGAGGCCCGGATGCCTCTGTTCCACAGCGTGAAGATGCTGTTTGATGACCTCCAGTCCATCCAGTCGGGCCTCAGCGGCTTCGGCTCCGAGATCGTCCAGTTCCAGAAGGCGCTGGCGGAGGTGGAGCGGGGCTATTCCCTGTTCCTGCTGGATGAGTTCGCCCGGGGCACCAACCCCGACGAGGGCGCGGTGATCGTGCAGGCTGTCACCCGCTACCTCAACGGCGTCAACGCCATCTCCCTGCTGACCACCCACTACGACAAGGTGGCGGAGTATGCCCGCCTGCACTACCAGATCATCGGTCTGCGGGACGTGGATACCGAGCAGATACGCCGTGAGCTGGCCGCCACAAGCGAGGACGGCGTGGCCGTCATCGCCCGCCACATGAATTACGGCCTGTACCGGGTGGAGGGCCGCTCCGACTGTCCCCGGGACGCGCTGAACATCTGCCGGATGCTGTCTTTGAAGCCGGAGATCCTCAAAATGGTGGAGGAGTCCTACTGATTTTCGCGGCGTGAAAAAAACCGCGAAAAGGATAAGAAAAATTTGTATGGTGCAAAAATATTATTGTCAAAACTGTCACGAAGTCCCTTGACAAATGCCCCAAAAGCGGTATAATTTGAACGTAGAATTTCATAAATATCAGTCAATAGAGGCGCGGAGATCGGGGTACTGCTGTGTGTAAGGGACAGGCACCCATGTGATGCAGCGGGAAGGAGTTCTCCGCCGAAAGCGACAGATCAGCCTGAGGGTCTGCCGCTTGGCAGCGCGGTGTAAGCGGCGCTGCTGTCATGTAGCGATACATGGAGCGCTATTGGTCAATGACCTTGACCGATAGCGCTTTTTTTCATACCCAAAAAGAAGCGGTAACGGCCGGATCTGGTGTTGAGAAATTGCACGTCCAAAATTTTGAAGGAGGAAAAACTTATGGAAAAGATGACTTCTATGCTCCGTCTGCGTATGAGCGCCAAGGATGCTCATTACGGCGGAAACCTGGTGGATGGCGCCCACATGGTGCATCTGTTCGGCGATGTCGCCACCGAGCTGCTGATCAAGTGCGACGGCGACGAGGGTCTGTTCTGTGCGTATGACAACGTGGAGTTCCTGGCTCCCGTGTACGCCGGCGACTACATCGAGGCCTATGGCGAGATCGAGAAGATCGGCAACACCTCCCGCACCATGAAGTTCGAGGCCCGCAAGGTCATCGTGTCCCGCCCCGACATCAGCGCCTCCGCCGCTGACGTTCTGGCCGAGCCCGTGGTGGTCTGCCGCGCCCATGGCACCTGCGTCACCCCCAAGGACTGCCAGCGCAACAAGATCGAGAAGTAAGGGAGCGGAACGATGGAAAAGCTCATTATTACCGCCGCCATCTGCGGCGCTGAGGTCACCAAGGCCCAGAACGAGGCTGTTCCCTACACCGTCGAAGAGATGGTGCGCGAGGCCAAGTCTGCCTACGAGGCCGGCGCGGCCATCCTGCACATCCACGTCCGCGAGGACGACGGCACCCCCACCCAGAGCCGCGATCGCTTCAAGGTCGTCATGGACGCCATCCGCAAGGAGCTGCCCGACGTGATCATGATCCCCTCCACCGGCGGCGCCACCGGCATGAGCCCCGAGGAGCGTCTGCAGCCCACCGAGCTGTATCCCGAGATGGCCACGCTGGACTGCGGCACCTGCAACTTCGGCGACGAGATCTTCGACAACACCATGCCCACCATGCGCGCCTTCGGCAAGCGCATGATCGAAAACGGCATCAAGCCCGAGTACGAGTGCTTTGAGCTGGGCCACATCGACACCATTCTGGGCATGGCCAAGAAGGGCGAGGTGCCCGGCCACCCCATGCAGTTCAACTTCGTGCTGGGCGTCCACGGCTGCACCCCCGCCTCTGTGGAGAATCTGGCCTTCTTCGCCAGCAAGATCCCCGCTGACGCCACCTGGACTGTCTCCGGTGTGGGCCGCGCTGCGTGGACGATGGCCGCTGCCGCCATCGCCATGGGCGGCAACGTCCGTGTCGGCTTCGAGGACAATATCTATCTGGGCAAGGGCCAGAAGGCCGCGTCCAACGGCGAGCTGGTGGCCAAGGTCGTCCGCATCGCCAAGGAGCTGGGCCGCGAGATCGCGACTCCTGCTGAGGCCCGCGAGATCCTGAGCCTCAAGCCCCTGAAGTAAGTACCTACATACAACAACACATATAAATTTTAGGAGGATATTACAATGGCTGAACTGAAAGGCAACAAGTACGGTTCCCACCGCGTTATCGAGCCCAAGGGCGTTCTGACTCAGGCCGCTTGGAAGATCGACAACGACATGAGCAAGGTCTACTCCAACGAGATCGTCTGCGACGTGACCTCCCTGAACATCGACTCCGCTTCCTTCACCCAGATCTCCGAGGCCTGCGGCGGCGATGAGAAGAAGATCGGCGAAATGATCCTGGGCATCGTCGCTGAGCGCGGCAAGCAGCAGAATCCTGTCACCGGCTCCGGCGGTATGTTCAAGGGTGTCGTCGCCCACATCGGCGAGGATCTGAAGAAAAAGCCCGGCTTCGACCTGAAGGAGGGCGACAAGATCGTCTCCTTGGTGTCCCTGTCCATGACCCCGCTGAAGATCGACAAGATCCTGGCCATCCACAAGGATATCGACCGCGTGGACATCGTCGGCAAGGCCATCCTGTTCGAGTCCGCTCTGTACTGCAAGATGCCCGATGATATGTCCGAGCCTCTGGCCCTGGCCGCTCTGGACGTGGCCGGCGCTCCCGCGCAGGCCCGCAAGCTGCCCCACGAGGGCGACAGCGTCCTGATCCTGGGCGCCAACGGCAAGTCCGGCGTTCTGTGCGGTTGGGAAGCTATGAAGAAGGTCGGCCCCAACGGCAAGGTCGTGGGCGTCGTCCGCAACCCCAAGCAGGTCCCCGGCCTGATGGAGCTGGGTGTGTACACCGACGTGATCGTCGCCGACTGCACCAAGCCCGTTGAGGTCATGGAGGCTGCTCTGGCCGCCAACGATGGCAAGGAGTACGATCTGTCCATCTGCTGCGTGAACATCGAGTCCTGCGAGATGTCCGCCATCCTGCCCGTCCGCGATGACGGCATGGTGTACTTCTTCTCCATGGCTACCTCCTTCACCAAGGCCGCTCTGGGCGCCGAGGGTATCGGCAAGGACGTGACCATGATCATCGGCAACGGCTACACCAAGAACCACGCTCAGATCACGCTGGACGTGCTGCGTGAGAACCCCAAGCTGCGCAAGCTGTTCGACGAGAAGTACTGCTAAACGACTTCCTTCAAAAGCTGGGAGGCCCAAACGGCCTCCCAGCCTTTGAGCTACCCCGAAACATTATGATTTTGCGAAGGAGAAACGACTATGAAGACTCGCAACGGTTTGTTCGCCGATGTTCCCGAGAATCTGTGGAATGACTGGCATTGGCAGGTCGCCAACCGCGCTGAGACGGTTGAGGATCTGAAAAAGTACATGAACCTGACTCCCGATGAGGAGGAGGGTGTCCGCAAGACGCTGGGCAAGCTGCGCATGGCTGTTACCCCCTACTACCTGTCCCTGATCGACCTGAACGATCCCTTCGATCCCATCCGCAAGATGGCCATTCCCCGCGCGGAGGAGCTGGAGTACGCCGACTATGAGGACGCCGATCCCCTGCACGAGGATACCGACTCTCCCACCCCCGGCCTGACCCACCGCTATCCTGACCGCGTGCTGCTGCTGATCACCGACCAGTGTTCCATGTACTGCCGTCACTGCACCCGTCGCCGCTTCGCCGGTCAGAACGACTGCGAAGTGCCCATGCAGCAGATCGACAAGTGCATCGACTATGTGGCCGCTCATCCCGAGGTCCGCGATGTCCTGCTGTCCGGCGGTGACTGCCTGATGGTCTCCGATGAGAATCTGGAGTACATCATCAAGCGCCTGCGCGCCATTCCCCATGTGGAGATCGTCCGTCTGGGCTCCCGCACCCCCGTTGTGTGCCCCCAGCGTATCACTCCCGAGCTGTGCGCCATGCTGAAGAAGTATCACCCCATCTGGCTGAACACCCACTTCAACACCCCCAAGGAGTTCACCCCCGAAGCCGCCAAGGCCTGCGCCATGTTGGCTGACGCCGGTATCCCCCTGGGCAACCAGTCCGTGCTGCTGGCCGGCGTGAATGACTGCATCCATGTGATGATGGAGCTGGTTCACGGTCTGGTCAAGATGCGTGTCCGCCCCTACTACATCTATGCCTGCGATCCTTCTCTGGGTCTGAGCCACTTCCGTACTCCCGTGTCCAAGGGCATCGAGATCATGGAAGCCCTGCGCGGCCATACCTCCGGCTACTGCATCCCCACCTTCGTGGTGGACGCCCCCGGCGGCGGCGGCAAGACCCCTGTTATGCCCAACTACCTGATCTCCGAGACCCCCCGCAAGGTCATCCTGCGCAACTTCGAGGGCGTCATCACCTCCTACACCCAGCCCGAGCACTACGTCCAGGATTGCCACTGCGACGTCTGCACCGGCAAGAAGAAGGTGGAGAAGACCGGCGTGGCATGGGTCGCCGAGGGTACCAAGCAGCGCTATCTGGAGCCCACCAAGCTGCTGCGTAACGAGCGTCACGTCAAGAAGTAAGAGAGAGGTTTAACGTATGGAAAGCAAACTCGGCTTGAATATGGAGCTGGTCAATCAGGCGCGTGCCTCCGCCGCCAAGGTGGCGGACGACACCCAGCACTTCATTGACCAGCACACCACCGTCACGGTGGAGCGCGCTGTTTGCCGTCTGCTGGGTATTGATGGCATCAATGATATGGATGTCCCTCTGCCCAACGTGGTTGTCGACCACCTGATGGCCAACTCCCTGCTGCCCGCCGGCGCCGCGTGGGCCATCGGCAACGCCATGGTGGAGACCGGTAAGGATCCCCAGGGCGTGGCGGATGCCGTCAGCAGCGGCGAGCTGGATCTGAGCAAGATCCCCGCCCACACCGACGCGGAGGTTCGTGCGGCCATCACCCCCGTGGTGAACGCCACCGTGGATCGCATCAACAAGAACGTTGCCAAGCGCAACGCTTACCTGAAGGAGTGGGGCGATAAGGAAGGCCCGTACCTGTATATCATCGTGGCTACCGGTAACATCTACGAGGATATCATCCAGGCCAAGGCCGGTGCCAAGCAGGGCGCCGACATCATCGCCGTTATCCGTACCACCGGTCAGTCCCTGCTGGACTATGTGCCTTACGGCGCCACCACCGAGGGCTTCGGCGGCACCTATGCCACGCAGGAGAACTTCCGCCTCATGCGCGCCGCGCTGGACGAGGTGGGCGAGGAGCAGCACCGCTATATCCGGCTGTGCAACTACTGCTCCGGCCTGTGCATGCCTGAGATCGCCGCCATGGGCGCTCTGGAGCGTCTGGACGTCATGCTGAACGACGCTCTCTACGGCATCCTGTTCCGCGACATCAACATGCAGCGCACCATCGTCGACCAGTACTTCTCCCGCGTCATCAACGGCTACGCCGGCGTCATCATCAACACCGGTGAGGATAACTACCTGACCACCGACGACGCCATCACCGCCGCCCACACTGTGCTGGCCTCCCAGTTCCTGAACGAGGCCTTCGCCAAGGACGCCGGTATGCGCGAGGAGCAGATGGGTCTGGGCCACGCCTTCGAGATGGATCCCGCCGTGGAGAACACCTTCCTGTACGAGCTGGCGCAGGCGCAGATGGCCCGCGAGATCTTCCCCAACGCACCCCTGAAGTACATGCCTCCCACGAAGTTCATGACCGGCAACATCTTCCGCGGCCACATTCAGGACGCCCTGTTCAACATGGTGACCATCCTGACCAACCAGCGGCTGTGCCTGCTGGGCATGATGACCGAGGCCATCCACACCCCGTTCATGTCCGACCGTGCTCTGTCCATCGAGAACGCCCAGTACATCTTCCGTACCATGAAGGATCTGGGCAGCGAGCTGACCTACAAGGAGAACGGCATCATCCGCAACCGCGCCAACGAGGTGCTGACCAAGGCCACCGACCTCCTGAAGGAGATCGAGAAGCTGGGCCTGTTCACCACCATCGAGAAGGGCATCTTCGCCGATGTCAAGCGTCCCAAGGACGGCGGCAAGGGCCTGGCCGGCGTTGTGGTCAAGGACGACAAATACTTCAATCCGTTCATTGAAGTCATGAAAGGCAAGGTGGGAGCATGAGCAGCGGACTGTACAACACCCATAAGATCGATTTCGATACCACGCTGGATCTGACCCGTCTGAAGCCCTATGGCGACACCATGAACGACGGTAAGGTGCAGACCAGCTTCACCCTGCCCGTCAAGGATGACGAGCGCGGTGAGGAGGCCGCCCGCCAGATCGCCAAGAAGATGGGCCTTGAGGAGCCCAACGTGGCATACCACACCGCGCTGGACAAGGAGTTCACCTTCTATGTGGTCTACGGCAGCTGCGTCCACTCCGTGAACTACGAGGATATCCACGTCATCACCGTGGAGTCCGACGTTATGAGCATGGAGGATACCAACGACTATATCCGTGAGCACATCGGCCGCAAGGTCGTGATGGTCGGCGCCTCCACCGGCACCGACGCCCACACCGTTGGTATCGACGCCATCATGAACCGCAAGGGCTTCGCCGGCCACTACGGTCTGGAGCGCTACGAGATGATCGAGGCTTACAATCTGGGCTCTCAGGTTCCCAACGAGGAGTTCATCAAGAAGGCGCTGGAGCTGCACGCCGATGTGCTGCTGGTCTCCCAGACCGTTACCCAGAAGGATGTGCACATCCAGAACCTGACCAACCTCATCGAGCTGCTGGAGGCCGAAGGTCTGCGCGACAAGTTCGTTGTCTGCTGCGGCGGCCCCCGTATCACCCATGAGCTGGCCAAGGAGCTGGGCTTCGACGCCGGCTTCGGCGCCGGCAAGTACGCCGACGACGTGGCGTCCTTCGCTGTGACCGAGATGGTCAAGCGCGGCATGAAATAAGATCCTCAGCAAAGCGGAGAGCCGCCTGGCCGACTCTCCGCTTTTTGCGCAAATCAACAATATATGGGTAGTTTTGCGCAAAAACAACATGGTAATCCCTTGCATTTTCGTGCAAAGGATGCTATGATGCTATTGTCAGAAAAGCCACGAAGCGGGAGTCTCCGTGGCTGTACACCGTCGTCCGGCCGCCGCATCCGCCCCGGCCGCCCGGCGGCATAAAACAAGGAGGAACAGAAATGGCAAAGAAACCTGTACTGACTGCCAAAGAGGCAGCGGCAATGATCCCCGATGGCGCTACCATTATGTGCGGCGGCTTTCTGGCCTGCGGCCAGGCCCGCGCCATCGTCAAGGAGCTGGTCGCCCGCGGCACCAAGGACCTGACCCTGATCGCCAACGATATGGGTCGTGCTGTCGGCCCCAAGGGTGAGGAGTTCTTCGGCATCGCGGAGCTGATCCACAACCATCAGGTCAAGCGCGTCATCGCCACCCATGTGGGCATGACCCCCGAGGTCGGCCAGCAGCACACCGAGGGCACGCTGGAGGTCAACCTGCTGCCCCAGGGCACGCTGGCTGAGTGCATCCGCGCTGCCGGCGCCGGTCTGGGCGGCGTGCTGACCCCCGTGGGCATCGACACGCTGGTGGAGGAGAGCCCCTTCTGCATGGGTCGTCAGACCATCGACGGCAAGGATTACCTGCTGATGAAGCCTATCCACGCCGATTTCGCCCTGCTGGGTACCTATAAGTGCGATGAGTTCGGTAACTGCTGGTACAAGGGCACCATGCGCAACTTCAACGTTGTCATGGCCACCGCCGCCGACACCGTCATTGCCGAGTGCGAGTACATCGTTCCCGTGGGGGACTTTGAGCCCGAGAACATCCATACCTACGGTATGTGCGTTGACTACATCGTGGAAGGAGACAGAAAGTAATGGAAAAGTCCGAGATCAAAGGCTTTATCGCCAAGCGCTGCGCCAAAGAGCTGAAGGACGGCGACGTCGTGAATCTGGGCATCGGCCTGCCCACCCTGATCCCCAACTATCTGCCTGAGGGCGTTGAGGTGATCATCCACGCTGAGTTGGGTATCGTCTCCGCCGGTGTGTCCCCCAAGGAGGGCGACGCCAACTATGATCCCTACCACGTTGTGGATGCCGGCGGCAACCCCTCCTCCGTGGCTTTCGGCGGCGGCTTCATCGACTCCGCCACCAACTTCGGCCTGATCCGCGGCGGCCATGTGGACGCCTGCTTCCTGGGCGCTCTGGAGGTGGACGCCAAGGGCAATCTGGCCAACTGGATCATCCCCGGCAAGAAGATGCCCGGCATGGGCGGCGCCATGGATCTGTGCGTCGGCGCCAAGCACTGCATCGTTTGCATGGAGCACACCGCCAAGGGCAACCCCAAGATCTTCGAGAAGTGCCGTCTGCCCCTGACCGCCTCTCACTGCGTGAACAAGATCATCACCGAGATGTGCGTGTTCGAGGTCACCAAGGACGGTCTGCTGATGACCGAGATCAACCCCGAGTTCACCGTGGACGACGTGAAGGCCGCCACCGCTGCCCCCTTCGCCGTTGCCGCTGACCTCAAGAGCATGATCGACTGATCTGCCCTGCAATAAGCAAAAAAGGAAGGCCCCCCGCGGGGGGCCTTCCTTTTTTTGCCCGGAACCATGCGCCGCCGCGCAAAAGGAAAAGGCCCTTTGGGCCTTTTCCTTTTGCGTATCTCTGTCACTGCTTCAGGCGCTTGTCGCACTTCTTGCTGAGCCATGTGCCCAGACTCTGGAATATCTGCACCAGCAGCACCAGAATGACCACCGCCACCAGCATCACCAGATATTTATACCGGTAGTAGCCGTAGTCAATGGCGATCTTGCCCAGACCGCCGCCGCCGATGATGCCGCTCATGGCGGAGTAGCCCAGAATGGTGGTCAGCGCGATGGTCACGTTCTGGATGAGGGAGGGCACGCTCTCCGGGATCATCACCTTGCAGATGATCTGCATGGGCGTGGCGCCCATGCTCTGGGCGGCCTCAATGATGTTGCCATCCACCTCACGAAGACTGCTCTCCACCAGCCGCGCCACAAAGGGGAACGCCGCCGCCACCAGCGGAACGATGGTGGCCGTGGTGCCCACGGCGGTGCCGATGAGCAGACGGGACAGGGGGAACACCATAATCATCAGGATCAGGAACGGGATGGAGCGCAGCAGGTTGATGAGGACGTTCAGCACCTGCATCAGCCAGCGGGGGAGGGGCAGCACGCCGTTTTTCTCGCCCGCCACCAGCAGTACGCCCAGCGGCAGACCGATGACCAGCGACAGCGCCGTGCTCACCACGGTGACGTAGAACGTCTCCCACACGGCGAAGGGCAGAGAGGGCAGCACGGTCAGCAGGTCCTGCACGGACTTCTGGGAAAACAGATCGCTGTACATACTCACTCCACCTCCTCAACCTGCACGTTGGCCACATTGTGGATAAACGCCACGGCCTTGTCGAACTGACTGCTGGGGATGCCCAGCATCATGCTGCCGTACACCTTTTCAGACAGCTTCTGGGTGCTGGCGGAGATCACGTTGCAGAGGATGCCCTCCTCCGCCGCCAGCCGGGCGATCAGGGGGATGCTGGTGGTCTTGCTGTCCTTGAACACCAGCCGCACCAGCTTTTCCTCCGCCGGGTCGTACACCTGCGCGTCGGCGCCGCCGGGGAACACCAGCCGCCGTCCGGCCGCGGATTTGGGGGCGGCGAACACCGTGCCTACCAGCCCGGCCTCCGCCACCTGCCCCTCGTCCAGAATGGCCACATGGCTGCATATCTCCTTCACCACGCTCATCTGGTGGGTGATGACCACCACGGTGATGTTCAGCTGCTTGTTGATGTCCCGGATCAGCTCCAGGATCTGCCGGGTGGTGTTGGGGTCCAGCGCGCTGGTGGCCTCGTCGCACAGCAGCACCTTGGGATGGGTGGCCAGCGCGCGGGCAATGGCGATGCGCTGCTGCTGGCCGCCGGACAGCTGGGCCGGATAGGCGTCCGCCTTGTCTGGCAGACCCACCAGCTCCAGCAGCTCCCGGGCACGCTGCTCGGCCTCGCTTTTCTTCACCCCCGCCAGCTCCATGGGGAAGCACACGTTCCGCAGGCAGGTGCGCTGCATCAGCAGGTTGAACCGCTGGAAGATCATGGTGATCTCCCGCCGCGCCGCCCGCAGCTGGGCGGGGGTCATGGTGTCCAGCCGCTGGCCGTTGACGATGATCTCGCCGCTGGTAGGCTTCTCCAGCAGATTGATGCAGCGCACCAGCGTGCTCTTACCGGCGCCGGACATACCGATGATGCCGTAAATGTCGCCGTCCTCAATGGTGAGGGAGACGTCCTTGAGAGCGTCTACCCCGCCGGCTGTACCGGCATCAAATGTCTTGCTGACATGCTTCAGTTCGATCACGGACGTCTCCCTCCTTTTCCGGTTACTTGCTCAGGGCGTCCAGCGTGGTCTGCTTGCCGCCGTACAGGCCCATGGGCTCCACATGGACGGCGGAGATGGAGACGATGTGGGTGCTGTTCTGAGCGTTGAAGTCCTCCAGATAGGGCAGGTGCTGGAAGTAGTTGGCGTCCACGGTGCCGTCGTCAACGACGGTGTTGGGCACCACATAGTCATTGTAGCTCTGGATATCCAGCGTGATGTCCTTGGCGGCCAGGATCTCCTTGGCCACCTCCAGGATCTCGGCGTGAGGCGTGGGGGAAGCGGCGATGCTGATGGTCTGGCCCTTCAGGGCGTCGTAGTCCACGCTGGCGTCATAGCCGTCGGTGGGGTTCTCCACCACGGAGACGACGGAGCCGTTGTACTGCTGGCTGATGTAGTCGGCCACCTGCTTGCTCTCCAGCGCGGCCTTCAGAGCCAGGATCTTGGGCTCGTTCTCGTTGCCCTCCTTGACAGCCAGAATGTTGGCGTAGGCAGAGGCGCTGCCCTCAATGAGCAGAGAGTCGCTGACGGGGTTCAGACCGGCGTTGATGGCATAGTTGCTGTTGATGACGGCGTAGTCCAGATCGGGCAGCATGTTGGGCAGCTGGGCGGCCTCGGCCTCTACGATCTCCACATTGTGAGGGTTCTCCACGATGTCGTTCTTGGTGGCGGTGATGCCCACGCCGTCCGCCAGCTTGATGATGCCGTTCTCCTGCAGCAGCAGCAGGGCGCGGGCCTCGTTGGTGGTATCGTTGGGCACGCCGATCTTGACGGTGGCCTTGGTGTCGCTGTCGTTGTTGTCGGCGCTGGTGTTGTCCTTACCGCCGCAGGCCGTCAGGCTCAGGGCCAGGATCAGGGTCAGGGCCAGAGCGGCCAGACGGGTAAAAGTATTACGTTTCATGTTCATGTCTCCTTTTCAAATATGGCTTGAAGGAATATATGATCTTGCTGGCGGCATACCGTGGGGCTGTGCACGTGCCCCGCTGTCTGCCGGAACAAACGAAAGAGGTGGCGGCGCGCCGCGCCGGGACAAAACAAAAACAGCGGCAGGTCGATCGACCCTCCGCTGCTTGCTCACACACCGGCTTTTTCAAGCCGACAAACAGTTTTTGGAAAGCAACCGATCTTTTTGGGCGCGCAGAAACATGCACATGGACATCATACCCATGCACATCTCGCACATCATCATAGCCGTGCCGCGACGCTTCATGCTGCCTTCCTCCTCACTGTATTTTGCCGAAGCTGGGCGCATCATAACGCTTTTGCCGTCAAATGTCAACCCTTTTTTCTCGTTTCTGCATTTTTCCTAAAAAACCTACACATGCCGTAGGCGTTTTCGTGCCATCTGCCATGCCGCAACTTTCTGGTTGCAGAAACCACAAGATGGTGTATAATGTTATGCAATGAACCACAACGGGGAAGGGAGAGGTGCGTATGGCATCCCATGTTTTTGACCTCATCGCGCAGGAGGAGCTGCGGCAGGAGACGACGGTGGAGCTCATCGCCAGCGAGAATTTTGCCAGCGGCAATGTACTGCGGGCGGTGGGCAGCTGCCTGACCAACAAGTATTCCGAGGGCTATCCCGCCCACCGGGCCATGGGCAATCAGGGCCGCTACTACGGCGGCTGCCATGTGGTGGACGAGCTGGAGGAGTACTGCATCGCCAAGTGGAAGGAGGTCTTTGCCACCGACTACCATGTGAATGTCCAGCCCCACAGCGGCTCGTCGGCCAATCTGGCGGCGTACATGGCGCTGCTGCAGCCCGGCGACACGGTGCTGTCCATGAGCCTTGCCAACGGCGGACACCTGACCCACGGCTCGCCGGTGAACTTTTCCGGCAAGCTGTACGATCTCCATTTCTACGATGTGGACGGCGACGGCTTCATCGACTACGACGGCATGGCACGCATGGCCCGCGAGCTGCGGCCCAGGCTCATTATTGCCGGTGCGTCGGCGTACAGCCGCATCATCGACTTTACCCGCTTTGCCGCCGCCGCACGGGAGGTGGGAGCGTACTTCATGGTGGACATGGCCCACATCGCGGGGCTCATCGCGGCGGGGGAGCATCCCAGTCCCTTCGGCCTGGCGGATGTCATTACCTCCACCACCCACAAGACCCTGCGGGGCCCCCGGGGCGGCCTGATCTTCTGCCGTCCGGAGCTGGCGAAGAAGGTGGACAGCGCCGTGTTCCCCGGCATGCAGGGCGGGCCGCTGCAGCACGTCATCGCCGGTAAGGCCGTGGCGGCGGAGGAGGCCCTGACCCCGGCCTACCGCGCCTATGCCCATAATGTGGTGGAGAACTGCGGGGCCATGGCGGCGGAGTTCGTGGCCATGGGCTACCATGTCGTCACCGGCGGCACCGACAACCACCTGTTCCTGCTGGATCTGACGGACACCGGCCTTACCGGCCGGGAGGTACAGGAGGCGCTGGACGCCTGCGGCATCACCCTGAACAAGAACTGCGTTCCCGGCGACCGGCGCCCGCCGTCCCAGACCAGCGGCGTCCGCATCGGCACCGCCGCCATGACCACCAGAGGCTACACGGCGGAGGACTTCTGCCGCGTCGCCCGCCGCATCGATGAGGTCATCCGGGGCATGATGGCGGAAAAGTCCGCCGCACAGCCCTGAAAACCTGCAATTGACCTGAAAAATATCTGGGAAAAACCGGAAATAAGCCGGAAATAAACAGGAAAAAACCTGAAAAAAAGCGTCCCGTTTTCGGGACGCTTTTTTTCAGGTTTTTGTCTCAGGCCAGATAGTTGGCAAGGCTCACCATCAGCGGCATGGTCAGGGCGGAGAACGCCGTCTGTACCGACACCGTGGAGGATGCCAGCGCCGTGTCCAGCTTGAACTTGGCGGAGAACATGCTCATCAGGGCGGCGGGGGGCGCGCTGGCGGCAATGACGGTGATGACTGTCAGGCGGCTGTCCAAGTCCAGCGCCAGACAGATGCCCAGCGTCAGCAGAGGAAAGGCCACCAGCCGCAGCAGCAGGGATACCCACGAGCCCGCGCCCCGCAGGGCGGCGCGGAAGTCCGCATGGCTCAGCTGATAGCCCACCACCACCATGGGCAGCGGCGTGTTCAGGTCGGCCAGATAGGTGATGGGTACCATCAGGATCTCCGGCAGGGTGATCTGCAGAAGGAACAGGGCCATGGCAAGTACGATGCTGATGACGCCGGGGTTCATGAACAGCGGCCGCAGCTTCAGCTGGGAGCGGTCGCCGGTCATGGCGTAGATGCCGTATGTCCAGCTGAGGAACGTGAAGACCACCACATAGGCCGAGCCGTAGAACACGCCAATGGTGCCGAACAGCGCCGCCATCAGGGGGTAGCCCATGAAGCCGCAGTTGGTGAATACGGATCCGAACAGCAGCAGGCTCCGGCGGTGGGCGTCCTTCTCCCGGATCAACAGGCGGGAGAGGACGATGAACGCGGCGTGGAGCAGCAGCGCCACGCCCAGCATGATGACGAATTCGTGGAGCAACTCGCGCTCCAGCGGGCGCTGGAACGCCACCAGCATCATGCAGGGGGAGACGACATACATCACCAGATTGCTGATGCACAGAGAGCCGCGGTCGTCGATGAGCTTGACCTTGCCCAGCACGTAGCCCGCGGCCATCAGCAGGTACAGCGTAATGATCTGACGGCCCACCGTCAGAAAGGATTCTATCATAGGGGAGCACCTTCTTTTTCCGGATGATTTGCGGTGGCCAGTGCCACCAGCAGCGTACCCGCCGCGGCGCCCGCGGCGGTAAAGGCCAGCAGAGCGTTGATGCCGCTGCTGTCCACCAGTCGCCCGCCTATGGCGGTCATCACAGCGGGGCCGAGGCCGTTGGCGCAGATGTGGATAAGTCCCTGCCCCTTGACCTGATTGGCGGCGTCCAGCTTCTCCGCCGTGTAGTACACGGTGCAGGGTAGGAACAGGCCGAACTCGAAGAACTGGAGGACGGCGGCGGTGTACAGCAGCACCGGCGACGATGCCAACAGGAACAGCACCTGCCGCACGGCAAACATGGCCGCCGACAGGCAGAACAGCGCCCGCAGGGAGAACCGCCGCCGCATACGGGGAAACAGCGACATGGCCGGCAGCTCCATGGCGGCGGACAGCGCCAGAATGACGCCCATCAGGCTCTCACCCGCCCCGGCCTTGGCGGCGATGTGTACCATATAGGTGTTGGACACGTTGTGCCCGCCCTGCAGCAGGGCGCAGCCCAGCACCAGCAGCAGGAACGAGGGATAGCGCTTCAGCAGCCGGGAAAGGCTCACCGGCGCGGGCTTCTGCCCATCGGCGGCGGGCACCGGTGGTAGGGGATAGCGGAACGTCCAGACGGCGGCGAGCTGCAGCACCAGCGCCGCCAGCATCACCGGCACGATCACCGTGGGCGGGCGGTGCTCCACCACGAAGCCCATGATCAGCGCCACCACGGCGTAGGCCACGGAGCCGGTGCCCCGGCCCAGCCCGTAGTTCACCGGTACGCCCCGGACGTGGAACGCCATGACCATGCTGTTGAAGAACGGAGACGTGGTGATAAGGCACACGCAGATGACGGTGTAGCACACCAGCAGCGCGGTCTTGCTGGCTATGCCCAGCCACATGGCGATGCCGGTCAGCAGCGTGACCAGCGACAGGCCCAGCACCAGACGGCGGGGCGTGAAGCGGCTGTCCGCATCGGACAGGGAGGCCAGCGCCAGCTGCAGGAAGCAGGGGATCAGCAGCGACGCCGACGTGACCGCGCCCAGCGCACTGTTGCTGAGTCCCCGACTCAGCAGCAGCACCGGGCCGAAGCCCACCATGGCGGAAAAGCCGGTGAAGAAAGCGCCCTGTATGGCGGCATGGTGGATATTCACTTTGCGGGAGAGCTGTTCCACGCCGTCACGACCCCTTTCCGGTGGAAAGTACCAGACAAGTCTATCACAAATCAAAAACCTGTCAAGAGAAACGGTTGTTTTGTGGAGGAAATCGGCGTATAATACCGATGGTACAGCTACTTATGGAATTTTGGGAGGCTCCCTATGAAACTGATGGTTCTCGACGGCAACAGCATCGTCAACCGCGCCTATTACGGCATCCGGCCCCTGACCACACGGCAGGGCCTGTACACCAACGCCATCTACGGCTTCATTACCACGCTCCAGCGTCTGCTGGATGAGGAGAAGCCGGAGGCGCTGTGCGTCACCTTCGACCGGCGGGAGCCTACGTTCCGCCATGAGGCGGATGCGGCCTACAAGGCCCAGCGCAAGGGGATGCCGGAGGAGCTGGCCATGCAGCTGCTGCCGCTGAAGCAGGTGCTGACGGCTATGAGCATCCCCCAGTACGAGCTGACCGGCTATGAGGCCGACGACCTCATCGGCACCATCAGCCGCAAATGCGAGGCCGATGGCTGGGACTGCATCGTGGTCACCGGCGACAAGGACAGTCTCCAGCTTATCACCGACCACACCAAGGTGAAGCTGGTGTCCACCCGCATGGGCCAGACCACCACAAAGGATATGACGCCGGAGACGTTCCGGGAGACCTACGGCTTTGATCCCATTCACATGATCGACCTGAAGGCGCTGATGGGCGACAGCTCTGACAACATCCCCGGCGTACCGGGCATCGGAGAGAAGACCGCCATGGCGCTGGTGCAGGAGTACGGCAGCGTCGACGCGCTGTACGCGCAGATGCCGGACGTACACGCCAAGCCCGCCGCCCTCCGCAAGCTGCAGGAGGGGGAGGCGTCGGCACGGCACAGCTACTGGCTGGCCACCATCGTCACCGACGCACCGCTGGACTTCAAGCCGGAGGACAACCTGCGCCGGCCCTTCAAGCCGGAGCTGTATGACCTGTTCCTGCGTCTGGAGTTCCAGAAGCTCATTGACAAGTACGGTCTGTCCCCCGAACGCACCACGGAAGAAAAGCCGGCCCGCACAGCCAATGTGGAGATCGTGGAGACGGCGGCGCGGGCAGAGGAGCTGCTGACCCTGTGGCGGGCGGCAAATCATGTCACCGTCTATGGCCTGCCGGATCTCTCTGCACTGGCGGTAGAGTGTGAAGCGGGGAAGGACGCGACCTTGATGGCGGAGCTGTACGAAAGCCGCTACGCCGGGAACTGGCATGATCTGCTGGCGTCGCTGTTCGCGGCGGACATCAAAAAGGTGGGACATCACATCAAGGACACCATGCGCGCCCTGCTGGAGCGGGAGCTGCCCGCCGAGGGTTTCGTGTTCGACACGGCGCTGGCGGCCTACCTTTGTGACGCCACCGCCGGCAGCTACGATATCCCCAAGCTGTTCCTCTCCTTCTACAACGAGGAGCTGCCCAAGCCTGCCCATCTGGCGCCGGAGGCGTTTACCTCCCTGCTGGGGGACGACGCGGCGGCGCAGACGGCTCTCATCAGCTATACCTCCGCCGTGTCGGCGCTCCGAGGGACACTGACGCCCAAGCTGCGGGAGCTGGACATGGAGCCGTTGTACTACGATGTGGAGCTGCCGCTGTGCCGGGTGCTGGCGGAGATGGAGACGGCGGGCTTTCTGGTGGACCGGAAGGCGCTGGCCCAGTACGGCGAGACGCTGCAGGGCGTCATGGACGAGACGGAGCAGGCCGTCTACGCCGCAGCGGGGGAGACGTTCAACATCAACTCTCCCAAGCAGCTGGGGGCCATCCTGTTTGAAAAGCTGGGGCTGCCCCACGGGAAAAAGACGAAAACCGGATGGTCCACCAACGCCGATGTGCTGGAGAAGCTGCGGTACGATGCGCCTATCGTGGCGGACGTGCTGCGCTACCGGCAGTACGCCAAGCTGAAAAGCACCTATGTGGACGGCCTTTTGAAGGTCATCGACCCGGACGGCCGGGTGCGCACCAGCTTCCAGATGACGGTGACGGCCACGGGGCGGCTCAGCTCCACCGAGCCGAATTTGCAAAATATTCCCACCCGCACGGAGCTGGGCAGCCAGCTGCGGCGGATGTTCACCGCGCCGGAGGGCTGTGTGCTGGTGGACGCGGACTACTCCCAGATCGAGCTGCGGCTGCTGGCCCATATCGCCGGTGATACGGAGATGCAGGCGGCGTTCCGCTCAGGGGAGGACTTCCACACCGTCACCGCCTCCCGCGTGTTCCATGTGCCGCCGGAAGAGGTGACACCGGAGATGCGCCGCCGGGCCAAGGCGGTGAACTTCGGCATCGTCTACGGCATCTCCGCCTTCTCGCTGGCGCAGGACATCGGCGTAACGGTGGCGGAGGCCAAGGCGTATATGGAGCGGTATTTTGAGACGTATCAGGGCGTGCGGCAGTATATGACCGACGTGGTGACCAAGGCGGAGCAGGACGGCTATGTCCAGACGCTGATGCACCGCCGCCGCGCCCTGCCGGAGCTGAAAAGCAGCAACTTCAATCTGCGGGAATTCGGCAAGCGGGTGGCACTGAATATGCCGGTGCAGGGCGCTGCCGCCGATATCATGAAGCTGGCCATGGTGCGGGTACACCGCCGCCTGAAGCGGGAGGGCCTGCGCGCCCGGCTTCTGATGCAGGTACACGACGAGCTGATCGTGGAGTGTCCGGCGGCAGAGCAGGCGCAGGTCGAGCATCTGCTGACGGAGGAGATGGAGCAGGCGGTCAACCTGTCTGTTCCCCTGATCGCAGAGGCGCATAGCGGCAAAAACTGGCTGGCGGCAAAGGAGTAAGACATGAAACAGGTAAAGATCGTACCCATGGCGGCGGAGCATCTGGACTGGCTGGAGCAGCTGGAGCGGATGTGCTTTTCCCGGCCGTGGTCGAAGAAGATGTTGGCGGAGGAGCTGGACAATCAGTGCGCCGCCTTTCTGGTGGCGGTAGAGCCGGAGACGGAGCAGCCGGTGGGCTACGCCGGACTGCTGGTGGTGGCCGACGAGGGCTATATCACCAACGTGGCCGTAGACCCCGCCTGCCGGCGGCAGGGCGTGGCGAATCAGCTTTTGCAGGTGTTCGACAGCTTCGCACGGGGCAACCATCTGGCGTTCCTGACGCTGGAGGTGCGGCCCTCCAATGCGGCGGCTATCGCGCTTTATCAGGGCTTCGGCTTCACAGAGGCGGGACGGCGGCGGAACTACTACGACCTGCCCAAGGAGGACGCCCTTATCCTGACGAAATACTACACGGAGGAGGCGGCGCAATGAACATACTGGCCTTTGAATCTTCCTGCGACGAGACGGCGGTGGCCGTGGTGCGGGATGGACGGCAGGTGTTGTCCGACGCGATTTTGTCCCAGGCGGATATGCACGCCCTGTACGGCGGCGTGGTGCCGGAGATCGCCTCCCGCAAGCATGTGCAGGCTATCGCCGCCCTGTCGGACAAGGCGTTGGCGGACGCGGGCCTGACGAAAAAGGACATCGACGCTGTGGCGGTGACGTACGCGCCCGGTCTCATCGGCGCGGTGCTGGTGGGTGTGTCCTTTGCCAAATCCGCCGCCTACGCGCTGGGTGTGCCGCTGATCCCCGTCCACCATGTGCGGGGCCATATCGCCGCCAACTATCTGGCGTTCCCGGAACTGGAGCCGCCCTTTGTGGCGCTGGCCATCTCCGGCGGAAACACCCTCATTGTGGACGTGAAGGACTATACGGACATGACGGTGCTGGGCGCCACGCGGGACGACGCGGCGGGGGAGTGCTTCGACAAGGCTGCCCGTGTGCTGGGATTGCCCTATCCCGGCGGCAGACCTATGGACGAGCTGGCACAGCAGTCTGCCGGCGGCAAATACGAGCTGCCGCGGGCCCATGTGTCCGGCGCGGAGCTGGACATGAGCTTCTCCGGCCTGAAGACGGCGGTGGTGAATCTGGCCCACAACGCCCAGCAAAAGGGGGAGACGCTGGACGCCGCCGCGCTGGCACGGGACTTCGCCTGTGCCGTGTCCGGCGAGTTGGTACCCCGCGCCATGCGGGCGCTGGAGCTGACGGGTCACACCACGCTGGTAGCGGCGGGCGGCGTGGCGGCCAACTCCGTTATCCGTGCTGATCTGGAGCGTGCCTGCCGCAAGGCGGGGGTGCGCCTGTTCCTGCCGCCGCTGCGCTGGTGCGGCGACAACGGGGCCATGATCGGCGCGCAGGGCTACTACGAGTATCAGGCGGGCCGCAGAGCTGGTCTTGATCTGAATGCCTACGCCACCATGGATCTGGGTACATTGGAATAACGGCGCCGCCCCGCTCCGTCAGGAGCGGGGCGTTCTGCTGCCGTGATAGGACACAGAAGGTGTCGTTATGGTAAACGGGACGGCAAATAATGATGTTATGTAAAGTAAAACGAGGGATAATGACAGCGTACGACCGTGTTTTCAGCGTTGGAAAATATATGAAAATAGACTGAAATACGTTGAAAATAAAGGATGAAAAGCGTTGTGGAAAACTCGGTGGAAACTGTGGATAACTCTTTGTAAAAATTATGACATGTCGGATTATGTAAAATATATGTAAAGGGGATGTCTTGCGGAAACCGTGCGGAATTGTCCGGCAAAAGTGGGCGAAACGGAAAATGCGGCACAGATTTACGGGGGACGCCGGCGGCGGAGAAAGGCGCGGAATTTTCGCGTAAAGGGAAAAAATCCGTCGGCGGCAGAAAAAATTACGTTATGTATTATTTTGCCGCAGCGGGAAAAAGGAGGTTGACGGCGGCGGCAAAGCGTGTTATACTATCATCCAGTGTTTGACCACGATTATGCCGCTGGATTTGCTTAGGGCGGCTATTGCATTCCGACCCACAGGTGTGGTAAACTAACAAACAGAGTACGGCGAGGAGCCGATTCTCATAGAGATGCTTGTGTGGCTCAGCTGGCAGAGCAGCTCACTCGTAATGAGCAGGTCGCCGGTTCGAATCCGGCCACAAGCTCCAGACTCCTCGCGGATGACGCGAGGAGTTTTTCTATGTACAAGAGCACTGACAAGCGATATACGGTTCCCATGAAGAACGCGGAGGCCTCCGTCCGCATGGAGGGCTGTCAGGTAACGCCCCAGATGCGGGAGCAGTGCCAGCGTGTGCTGCGTGGCGAGGTGACCACGGCGGAGCTGCTGCGGCATTTTTCCAAACCAGCCGAGAGGTGACGATGATATGGCGTACAGCATTGATCCCATTCGGGACAACTGTTATCCCGGCACAACGGTGCTGGTGAACAAACTGCATATCCATGACGAGGCCGCGCTGCAAGAGGCGGAGGCTCTCGCCACCTATGTCAACGCCTCCAAGCTGGAACAATGCCCGCTGGAAGGCGTTTTTGATTTTGCTCACTACAAGGCAATCCATCAATTTCTTTTCTCTGACCTGTACGATTGGGCGGGGCAGATCCGCACGGTGAACATCAGCAAGAAGGGGACAGATTTCTGCCCTGCTGAGGAGATCGAACCGCAGGCCAAGCTGATCTTTGACCGGCTGAAGGAACAGAATTACTTCAAGGGCTTGTCCCATGACGCATTCGTTGAGGAGATCACCGACTTTTACTGCACCACCAACTACCTGCATCCCTTCCGCGAGGGCAACGGACGCACCCAGCGGGCGTTTCTGACGCAGCTTATCCGCAGCGCGGGATATGACCTCAACTGGTCGGAGGTGGATGGCGACCTGCTGATGATTGCCACCATCCAGGCCGCGCAGGGCGTGACAGACCTGCTGCGTCAGGTGCTCGGTGAGGCGATCAAGTGAGTATAGCAAAGAGCCGGCGCAGGATTTGCGCGCACGGCTCGATGAGCAGGCGCACAAGTAGGAATTAGTCGGGCTGCTTTGGCAATTCGCTTTCTTCAGCCGGTACTGCTTCAAGGTCAATATCGGACCAATATGAACCAATATCTGAACTTGTAAAGTATTCAAAATTGCCCGTGAAAGATTTCAGTTTTCCGTTTTTGACTCCATTACAGACATAGATCAGTTCGTAGTTTGTCCCATCCGAAAGGTTAAATCGAAAACTGGTCACATCTGCCCCTGTGGTTTCCTCAACTTGTTTTTCTTTCAATGATAAGTCCTCAAACCTATCATACAAGTTTGCTATGTCAGTTGCTGCAACAACTACTTTCTTTTCTGCAGATACAGGTACTCCTGCGTAGCGATACACTTCAATATTTTCAACATCTCCAACTTCAAAAGGAAAGTCGATATTGACCGTTTCTCCGCTGCATCCGACCAGCCCCATCATTAAAATCAGCAAGGCTATCAAGCCCATCGTTTTTTTCATATCATCGCACTCCTTTGTCAATCCCGATTTGTCAGCTTTTTTTACTCCACATAGGCGCAGAAGCGCTGGATGCCGGTGCGCAGCAGCTCCGCCGCCGCCGCGCCCTCCCCGGCGGCGATGCAGTCCGTGAAGCGCTCCAGCGTTTCCAGACATCGGGCCGTACCCTCCGATGCGATATACTTCTGCCAGAAGGCCAGATTCACCGTGGTGAAGGCGTTGAAGATCAGCGGCGTGATGGTGTTGCCGCTGAGGAACGTGACGCCCCGGTGGTAGCGGAACAGCGCCTGCGCGAAGTCCTCGATGCTCCGGGCGGAGGCCTCCTCCGCCTGCCGCTGCAGGGCCCGGAGCGCGGCCATATCTGCCGCCGTGTGCCGTGCCGCCAGCTCCTCCATGGCCGGGGCCTCCAGATAGTACCGCAGCCGCAGGATGCTCAGCGCTGTTTTCCGGTCAGGGATGCCGCCGTGGAAATCCATGATGGCACGCAGCGTCTCCAGACTGCCGGTCTGGGCGTAGTCCGCCACCGTCACGCCCCGGCGCGACGCGATGTCCAGAAACCCCAGCCGGTGCAGCTCCCGCAGTCCCTCGTGTACCACGGTCTTGCTGATCTTCATCTCGTCCGCCAGCTCCCGCTCCGTGGGCAGACGGTCGCCGGGCCGCAGCTCGCCGGACAGGATCATGCCCTCCAGCTGCTGCACGAACAGCTCCTTTACGGTGGGGGCGACGATCTCACGAAATACCATGCGCACCATCCTTTCTTGGTCAGACCAAGACCATATAAACAGGGTACACAAGTTTATGCGAATAGTCAATAGGAATTTGCGGAAAAAGTTGGTATTATTGGGATAATCGGCACAAAAATCATCACGCGCTCCCACCTGCCGGGGCAAGCGGCTGGTCGGAGCAGCGGACAACGGAGGAATACGCGATGCGAGATATCAACGGCAGCAAGCCCACAAATTTCCCGCTGGACGAGGAGAAGCTCCCGTTCAAGATCCCCTGTCCCGACCGGCCGCCCCGGGAGAAGCTGCTGAAGCTGGGCGGCATGATCACCAACCGGATCGGACTGAAGACCACCGTGGATGACCCGGAGTACTGGGGACTGGACGGCGTCGTCACCGACGAGATGGTGGACGTGGCGCTGAAGATGGGCGTCCGCAAGCCCAAGACCATTGAGCAGCTGATGACACTGACGAAAATGGAGCGTGAGCCGCTGCAGAAGCTGCTGGACGACATGGCGTGGCTGGGCCTGATCGAGTACCACTGGGAGAATCTGGACGGCAAGAACCCCAACCACGAGAAGCGCTACGTCCTGCCCCTGTTCGTCCCCGGCAGCGCCGAGTTCCTGAACATGCGGAAAAGCCAGATCGACCAGCACCCGGAGGTGGCCGCGTTCTTTGAGCGCATGACCATGCTGCCGCTGGAGAAGATCACCCCCATGGTGCCTCCCGGAGGCGCGGGCATCGGCATGCACGTCATCCCCGTGGAGAAGGCTATCGAGACGGAGCAGGAGGCCATCGGTCTGGAGAAGATCTCCTACTGGCTCCACAAGTACGAGGGGAAGTACGCCAAGAGCATGTGCTCCTGCCGCGCCAGCCGGGAGAAGCTGGGCGAGGGCTGCGGCGACGACGTGGAAAACTGGTGCATCGCCGTGGGCGATATGGCCGACTATGTGGTGCAGACCCAGCGTGGCGAGTACATCACCTACGACGAGGCCATGGAGATATTCAAGAAGGCGGAGGACAACGGCTTCGTCCACCAGATCACCAATATCGACGGTGAGCAGAAGATCTTCGGCATCTGCAACTGCAATGTCAACGTATGCAACGCCCTGCGCACCAGCCAGCTGTTCAACACCCCCAATATGTCCCGCAGCGCCTATGTGGCGGCGGTGGAGAGCGAGAAGTGCGTGGCCTGCGGCCGCTGCGTGGAGAGCTGTCCCGCCGGCGCGGTGAAGCTGGGCCAGAAGCTGTGTACCAAGGACGGCTTCATCCAGTACCCCCGGGCCGAGCTGCCCGACGAGGTGAAGTGGGGCCCGGAGAAGTGGAGCATCGACTACCGCGACAAAAACCGCATCAACTGCTACGACACCGGCACCGCGCCCTGTAAGACCGCCTGTCCCGCCCACATCGCCGTGCAGGGCTATCTGAAGCTGGCGGCGCAGGGCAAGTACCGGGAGGCGCTGGCCCTCATCAAGCGGGAGAACCCGTTCCCCGCCGTGTGCGGCCGCATCTGCAACCGCCGCTGCGAGGACGCCTGCACCCGCGGAACGGTGGATCAGGCCGTGGCCATCGACGAGGTGAAGCGCTTCATCGCCCAGCAGGATCTGGACGCGGAGACGCGGTTCATACCGGAGAAGGTCATCCCCAAGGTGGACGGCGAGTTCACCGAGAGGATCGCCATTATCGGCGGCGGCCCCGCCGGTATGAGCTGCGCGTACTATCTGGCGGAGAAGGGCTATCGCCCCACCGTCTTTGAAAAGGAGAGCCGTCCCGGCGGCATGCTGATGAACGGCATCCCCTCCTTCCGTCTGGAGAAGGACGTGGTGGAGGCGGAGATCGACGTGCTGCGCCAGCTGGGCGTGGAGTTCCGCTGCGGCGTGGAGGTGGGGAAGGACGTCACCATTCAGCAGCTGCGGGACGAGGGCTACAAGGGCTTCTATGTAGCCGTGGGCCTGCAGTCCGGCGGAAAGCTGCCCGTCCCCGGCGGCGACGCGGCCGGGGTGGAGGCCGGTATCGACTTCATGCGCCGGGTCAACAGCGGCGCGGATGTGAAACTGACGGGCAGGGTGGTGGTCATCGGCGGCGGCAACATTGCGGCCGACGTGGCCCGCACCGCCGTGCGCTGCGGTGCGGACAGTGTCAGTCTGTACTGTCTGGAGTCCTACGACGAGATGCCCATGGGCGAGGAGGATCGCGCCGAGTGCCAGCGGGAGGATATCGCCGTCCACGCCGGCTTCGGCCCCGTGGAGGTGTCCGCCGAGAACGGAAAGGCCGTGTCCGTCACGTTCAGGAAGTGCCTGCGGGTCAAGGACGGCGAGGGGCGCTTCGCACCGATCTACGACGAGTCGGTGCTGCAGATGGCGCCCTGCGACACGGTGCTGTTCTGCATCGGGCAGAAGGCGGAGTGGAAGGAGCTGCTGGCCGGTACGCAGGCGGCGTTCAACCCAAACGGCACCGCCAAGGCCGATCCCGTCACCTACCAGACGGCGGAGCCGGACATCTTCGTGGGCGGCGACGTGTACACCGGCCAGAAGTTTGCCATCGACGCCATCGCCGCCGGTAAGCAGGGCGCGGCCAGTCTGCACCGCTTCGTGCAGGGCGCGACCCTGACCATCGGCCGCGACCGCCGCCAGTTCATCGAGCTGGACAAGAAAAACGCCCTCATCGCCGTGGATAGCTACGACAACACGCCCCGGCAGCGGGTGGGCTACAACGAGGCGCTGCGCAGGACGTTCCGCGACGAGCGCATCGCCTTCACGGAGGAGCAGGTCAAGGCCGAAACGGCCCGCTGCCTCGGCTGCGGCGCCAGCGTGGTAGACCCCAACAAGTGTATCGGCTGCGGCGTCTGCACCACCAAGTGCGCCTTTGATGCCATCCACCTGTACCGGGAGCGGCCGGAGTGCAGCACCATGTACGCCTGCGAGGACAAGATGAAGGCCATCCTGCCCTACATGGTCAAGCGGGAGATCAAGATCAAGAAGGCCGCCCGCCGCGCCAAAAAGGCCAAGTGATATGCACGAGCTGGGCATCGTATTTCACACCATCAGAACGGTGGAGCGCGTGGGAGCGGACAACGGCCTGACGGAGGTGGCCTCCGTCACGCTGGAGCTGGGCGAGGTGTCCGGCGCCATCCCCAAGGAGCTGGTGAGCTGCTGGGACTGGGCCGTGCAGAAGTCCGGCCTGCTGCGGGGCGCGGCGCTGCGCATCGAAACGACGCCCGCCGTCACGCACTGCGGCGGCTGCGGGCAGGACTACCCCACCGTGGCACATGGCCGCACCTGTCCCCGCTGCGGCAGCGGGGACACATGGCTGCTGCGGGGCAGCGAGATCAGTATCAAGGAGATAGAGGGCGCTTAATATGGAACAGTATAAGATCATCGAGGTAAAGGAGAGCGTGTTCGCCGACAATGACCGGGAGGCGGCGCGGCTGCGGGAGGACTTGAAGCGGGACAGGACGTTCCTGCTGAATCTGATGTCCTCCCCCGGCAGCGGCAAGACCACCACTCTCCGGGGCACCATAGAGCGGCTGCGGGACGATCTGCGCATCGGCGTCATGGAGGCAGACATCGACTCGGACGTGGACGCCAGAGCCATCGCGGATACCGGCGCACGGGCCATCCAGCTGCACACCGGCGGCATGTGCCATCTGGACGCCGATATGACGGAGCAGGGCCTGCGGGAGATCGGCACCCAGGATCTGGATCTGGTGGTGCTGGAGAACGTGGGCAATCTGGTGTGCCCGGCGGAGTTCGACACCGGCGCGGTGAAGAACGCCATGATCCTCTCCGTGCCGGAGGGCCACGACAAGCCCCTGAAATACCCGCTCATTTTCACCGTCTGTGATGTACTGCTTATCAACAAGATCGACGTGCTGCCGTATTTTGACTTCGACATGGACAAGGTGCTGGCCTACGCCCATATGCGCAACCCGCGGCTGAAGGTGTTCCCCATCTCCGCCAAGACCGGCGAGGGAATGGGCGCATGGTGCGATTGGCTGCGGCAGCAGACCGAGGACTGGATCCGGTAATCGGGATACAGGAGACATGAACAAAAGAGACGCGGCTGAAAGGCCGCGTCTCTTTTGCTGTGAGGGGGTCAGTCCCACGCCAGCTCCGTGCAGTACAGGGGGTTGAAGAATGACCAGTAGCCGGTGTACATGTTCTGCTCCGCCAGCCCCGTGTCGATGACCGTGCCGTACAGCAGGCCGGTGTGGTCGTACACCGACACCAGCGTGTAGGTGCCGGTATGGTCGCCGGTGGCCAGCGCCAGCCTGCCGTCCCGGTACAGCATGGAGATCTCGTCCAGCTGGCTGCTGAGCCCCAGCGACGAATAGTCGCCGTAGGCGTAGGTATAGCTGTAGCTGCCGTCCTCCAGCGGGCGGTATTCGCTGTTCCAGACGACCTGACCGTCCTCGGTGAGCTCGGGCCACAGCAGGTCGATGTCGTAGTCCACCACCCAGCCGTCGCCGCCGGGGCGCAGCACGGTGAGGCGACTGCCGGTGCAGGCCACCAGCAGGTCATCGGTGCTGTTGTTGTACACCGGCAGCACATAGTCGTAATAGTCCAGCTCGTAGGATGTGCCGCTCTGCGTCAGCATGGAGGCGGTAAAGTGCCGGGGCGACGCATCCTCCTCCACCACCAGCGTCAGCTTGCAGCGGAAGTCTTCGGCGTCCAGCACCCGCAGGACGTACTGGCCGTCCTCCGCCGTGGTCAGCAGGATCTCCGAGCGGTCACGGGTAAGCTGCAGGCCCACCACCCGCTGCGCCGCGATGTCCAGCGGATAGACCAGCCGCAGCCGCGTCATGTCCGGCTGCTCGTAGGAGTAACCTCCGCCGCCGGTGGCGGTGTAGCGGTTCAGCTCCAGCGGGACGTACCACAGGCCGAAGCCCTCCGGAGCCCAGTCCGGCTGGGGGTCTGCATCGGCGGCGAAGCCCACTGTGGTCAGAAAGCCCTCGTCCAGCCCCACGGAGAACGACGTGAACCGGTTCTCCGCGTGGAGCGTGGTGTCGCCGTACAGGCTCATGTTGTTGTCCGCGTAGTAGTAAAGGGTGGGTTCCATCCAGTCCGTTTCGCCCACGGGGATGCGCAGCTTGTCGAAGGCGGGGAGCGTGTCATCGTAGTAGGTGTGCAGGTCGTCCCGCAGCAGCTGGTTCATATCGTTCCTGTCCCAGGTCAGATACAGGGGATAGGTGTCGTAGAAGTCCCGCATGCGTATCCGCTCCGTGTAGTCCCGACCGTACAGCTCACCGCTCTCCTGCGCGGCCTTCGCGCCCGCCACCAGATGCCGGATCATGGCGTCCTCCGGCTGCGCCATCAGTGTGATGTACCGCCGGTTGTTGTCGCGGCTGTCGTAGATATCCTCCCGCCGGTCGTAGTAGTAGAGCCGCCCATTGTCCGAGCCGCCCGGCATACGGTGGACGGTGTCCCATGTATTGCTGCCCACGTCGTACTCCGTGTCCCAGCGCAGCCGGGTGCCGTACTTGACGGCGGTGTGGAAGCGCAGTCCCTCCGCCGCCGTTACGTCGCCCCGCGCGGCCTTGACGGTGACGGGCAGGGGGGTGGCGGTGCTGTCCAGCCGCAGGGACAGGGTGGTGAGGATGACGGCGGCCAGCACCAGCAGCGCCGCCGCTGCCGCAAGACTCCGTTTCATGTGTCCTCCTCTCCGTCCGTCAGAGCGTCCAGCGCCTGACTGACCCGGTCGGGCCGGTAGTGATATGTCTCCTTGATGTAGGTCATCAGGTCTTTGCCGGACTCCTCCAGCGCGTCGGCGGTGCAGTCGCCCACGATGACGCCCTCCCGGATGAGGACAGCGCGGGAAATGCAGTCCTTCACCTCCTCAATGAGGTGGGTGCTCAGCAGCACCGTCTCCTGCTCCGTCAGGATGCCCAGCAGCACCTTGTAGAAGTCCTCCCGGTTGAAGATGTCGTTGCCGGCGAAGGGTTCGTCCATCAGGATATAGTCCGCGCCCTGGGACAGGGACATGATGACCTCGAACTGGTTCTGCATACCGGCGGAGAAGTTGCGCAGCTTTTTGTCCATGGGCAGGGAGAAGAAGTCCATCAGGCTCTGGAACCGCTTGCCGTTGAAGCGGGGGAAGTGAGCGGCGTAGAAGTCCCGGTGGGCCGCCGGGGTCAGAGCGGGGAAGAAGGAGTGCTCACAGGTGGCGAAGCTGAGCCGGTCGATGCTGGCATGGTCGATGGCCGCGCCGTCCAGCGTCACCGTGCCCTCGTGCTTCGTCAGACCCAGCACGCACTTCATCAGCGTGGTCTTGCCCGCGCCGTTCTCCCCGAACAGCCCCACGATCTGCCCGCGGGGCAGCGTCAGGGACACGTCGCGCAGCGCCTCCTTGGCGCCGTATTTCTTACTGACATGGTTGATCTCAAGCATGTGCGTTCCCTCCTTAGCTGGAATAGGGCGACGCCGCGATGGCGTTCATGGCCCGCTGGATATTTTCCTCTGTGGGCAGGCACTGGTCGGGGGTGATGCAGTACCACGCCCCGTAGCACAGGCCCAGCACCAGCGCGCCCAGCGCGGCGGCGCACACGGCCCACAGCAGCGGCGCTGTCCACACCTGACGCCGCAGGGTCTGCCGCCCATCGGGCAGGCGTCGCATCAGGTAGATGCTGCGTCCACCCAGATAGTAGGAGCTGTACAGCATCACGGCGGACAGCAGCGCCAGCAGCACCACCACGCCGAACACGATGACCACCGGCTCCGCATAGGCGGCGAAGTGGTTCATCAGCGCCGTGTCCATCAGCCGTCCGTCCCAGTAGAACAGGCCCCGATAGGTTGCGGCGTACTGCACGGTGAAGTCGATGGCGCTCACCAGAGCGCCCAGACCCAGGCTTCCGGTGATGATGCCCTGCATGGTGTCCGCCGGTACGTTGGGAGGCAGGATGCGCTCAAGCGTCCTGCGCAGTGCGGAAGTCCGTTTTTGCGTCATCGTCCGTCTCTCCTTTCAGAAACTGCGTCATGGTGATGCCCAGTGCCGCCGCCGTGACAAGGCACAGCAGAATGGTGGTGCCGGAGCCCATCCGGAAGAAAAAGCTGCCGATGGTCAGCGCCAGCGCGATAAAGGGGGCGATGCTGAACCGGCCCCGGCGCTGGGCGTGGGAGAACCGGGCGGCCGACACGGCGCACAGCGCCGTCAGCAGCAGATTTTCCAGCCACACGGCGGCGTCCCGCAGGGGCAGCAGGTGGTGCAGAAAGCTGCCGGAGTAGACGGATAGCAGCAGCGTCTGCGGCCCCGGCGTATAGCTGCCGTAGGGCATCTGCACGGTGTCGACGCGCAGCTTTACCACCGCGACGCACACCGCCGCCATCACCGCCCAGTAAAACAGGACGCACACGGCGTTGTACAGCGACCACCACAGGCAGAGGCTGTCCTCGCCGATCCGCAGCCGCCCCACGGTCAGGCCGGTCTTGGCCCCGTAGCCGCAGCCGTTGAGGCTCAGCACCGCCAGCAGGACGGCGAAGCCCACGGCGCAGACGGCTGCCGCGCCGGTCTTGCCCGGCAGCGCGCTGAAGTCGCTGGGGTAGTACTCTGACGTTACGCTGCCGTCGTCGTTGGCGTAGACGACGCGGTCCTCATACGCCGGTACCAGCCGCAGCAGCGCGCCGGACAGCAGCGCCGCCAAAATCGTGACGGCAATGACCTTGCATACGGTGCCGCGCGCCGCCAGCGCCAGCACGGATAGATGCTTTCTCATGCGTCCGTTCCCTCCCTGTCATACAGTGTGTCCAGCAGGCGGTGGGCGTCCTCGCGGGTCAGGCCCATGCGCCGGGCCGCGTCCACCATGGCCTGCATCTCCGTTTCCAGCAGCTCCCGCCGCAGGGCGGCGATCTGCTCCGGCGTGGCCTGAATATAGCTCTTGGCCCCGGCGCGGGATGTGACCAGCCCCTCGTCCTCCAGCAGGCGGAAGGCCTTCTGCACGGTGTTGGGGTTTACCGCCAGTAGCGCCGACACCACCCGCCGGGAGGGCAGCTCATCGCCGTCCTGTATGGTGCCCGCCGCCAGTCCCTGCTGGATATAGCGGATGATCTGGAGATAGATGGGCGTGCCGTCCGTCTGTCGGAACGCCTGAAATGAGATCACGCGCCGCACCTCCTTTCTGTAAACTGTATTACTTGTGTAATACGGATGTTAACTGTATTATATGCGTGGTACAGTTCGTTGTCAAGGGGAAAATTAAAAAAGTCCTAAGCTCCGGCGGCTTGCCACCGGCGGGCCGGTGTGCTATCATAGTGCCGGAGAGGGAGGGGAGAGCCATGTACCGCATTTTTATCGTGGAGGACGACGCGGCCATCGCCCAGGCCGTCTGTGAGCAGGCGGCATCCTGGGCGCTGGAGGCGCGCTGCGTCACGGACTTCCGCCGCGTGGCGGAGGAGGCGGCGGCCTACGACCCGCACCTGATCCTGCTGGACATCTCCCTGCCGTTTTTCGACGGCTACCACTGGTGCCGCCAGATCCGGAAAAGCAGCCGCGTGCCCATCATCTTTCTGTCCTCGGCGGCGGACAACATGAACATCGTCATGGCCATGAACATGGGGGCCGACGACTTTATCGCCAAGCCCTTTGACCGGAACGTGCTGATGGCCAAGGTGCAGGCCCTGCTGCGGCGGGCCTACGATTTCACGGTGCAGCCGCCGGTACCGGCATGCCGGGGCGCGCGCCTGCGCACCGATATACAGAAGCTGGAGTACGGCGGCGCATCCGTAGACCTGACGAAGAACGAATACCGCATCCTGCTGTGCCTGATGGAGCGGGCGGGGCAGGTGGTCAGCCGAGAAAAGCTGATGCAGACCCTGTGGGAGACGGACAGCTTCGTGGACGAGAACACCCTGACGGTCAACGTCAACCGCCTGCGGCGGAAGCTGGCGTCAGCGGGACTGGAGGATTTTATCACCACCCGCCACGGCGTGGGCTATCTGGTGGAGTAAGGAGCGATATGGAACTTTTCTGGCGCTATATCCGCCGGCACCGGCTGGCGATATGCGTATTTGTGCTGTGCTGCGCACTGCTGGCGGGCAGCTTTGCGCTGTACCAGCTGCCGCTGGCGGCGGTGGCCTACCCGGCGGCGCTGTGTCTGCTGGTGTGCGCCGCCGCGGCGGCATGGGACTATGCCCGCACCGTTCGCCGCCACCGGCGGATGGCGGAGCTGCGGACGGAGGCCAACGCCATGCTGCTGGCGCTGCCCGCCCCGGACACCATCGGGGAGGCGGACTGCATGGCCGCCATCGAGACGCTGCGCCGCGCCGCGTCGGAGCGAGAGACGGCCAACACCGCCCGCCACCGGGAGATGGTGGACTACTACACCGCGTGGGTACACCAGATCAAAACGCCCATCGCCGCCATGCGCCTGACGCTGCAGCTGGACGACACGCCCAACGGGCGGAAGCTGATGAGCCAGCTGCTGCGCATCGAGCAGTATGTGGACATGGTGCTGATGTACCTGCGGCTGGACGAGGGCACCAGCGACTATGTGATCCGCAGCTGCGACGTGGACGAGGTGATCCGCCAGAGCCTGCGGAAATTCGCCGGGGAGTTCATCGACCGGCGGCTGACGCTGCACTATGCGCCGGTGGGTCTGACGGCGGTGACGGACGAGAAGTGGCTGGGCTTCGTGGTGGAGCAGGTGCTGTCCAACGCCCTGAAATACACGCCGGAGGGCGGCAGCATCACCATTGACGCGGAGGAACCGGCTACCCTGTGCATCCGGGACACCGGCATCGGCATCGCGCCGGAGGATCTGCCCCGCATCTTCGACCGGGGCTACACCGGCCGCAACGGGCGGACGCACCGACAGGCCAGCGGCATCGGACTGTACCTGTGCCGACGTATCTGCCGGGATCTGGGCCACACCATCACCGCCGCGTCCGCCGTGGGGGAGGGGACGGTCATCCGGCTGGATCTCAGCCGCCGCACCGGCCCGCTGGAGTGAAAACCTTACATTTTTGTTAGAATGGGGGCGGGAAATGTAAGCTGACCGCATGGCAGCCGTTTCCCGCCCCTGTTATACTGTGACCTGTAAACAAAAGGAGGTCGTTTTTATGTCGATTCTGGAAGTCAGCGGTCTGCGCAAGGTGTATACCACCCGCTTCGGCGGCAGCCGCGTGGAGGCCCTGCATAACGTGGAGTTCACGGTGGAGCAGGGCGAATATGTGGCCATCATGGGCGAGTCCGGCAGCGGCAAGACCACGCTGCTGAACATACTGGCGGCGCTGGATACCCCCACCGCCGGGACGGTGCGGCTGGACGGGCGCGATCTGTCCGCCGTGAAGGAGGCGGACGCCGCCGCGTTCCGCCGGGATCATCTGGGCTTCGTGTTTCAGGAGTTCAACCTGCTGGACACATTCTCGCTGGAGGACAACATCTACCTGCCGCTGGTGCTGGCGGGGAAGCCTTACTCCGAGATGCGCGACCGCCTGCGCCCGCTGGCGGAGCAGCTGGGCATCACGGAGCTGCTGAAGAAGTATCCCTACGAGGTGTCCGGCGGGCAGAAGCAGCGGGCCGCCGTGGCCCGTGCCCTTATCACCCAGCCCCGTCTGCTGCTGGCCGACGAGCCTACCGGCGCGCTGGATTCCCGCGCCACCGACGAGCTGCTGACGCTGTTCGGCGACGTGAACCGCCGGGGCCAGACCATTCTCATGGTCACACATTCCGTCAAGGCGGCCAGCCGTGCCGGACGGGTGCTGTTCATCAAGGACGGCGAGGTGTTCCACCAGCTTTATCGCGGCGATACCGGGGACGCCGGGTTTTACCAGATGATCTCCGACACGCTGACCATGCTGCAGGCAGGCGGTGACGCGCGATGAACCGTGGATTTTACCCCCGTCTGGCGTGGACGGGCATGAAGCAGAACCGCCGTCTGTACCTGCCGTATCTGCTGACCTGCACCGGCATCACCGCCATGTTCTACATCCTCATGGGCCTGTCTGTGTCCTCGGTGCTGCCCCAGATGTCCGGCGGCCGCAGTACGGCCCTGATTATGAGTCTTGGCAGCGTGGTCATCGCCGTGTTTGCCCTGATTTTCCTCTTTTATACCCATTCGTTCCTCATCCGCCGCCGCAGCCGGGAGTTCGGCCTGTACAATGTGCTGGGCATGGGCAAGGGCAACATCGCCCGTATCCTGCTGTGGGAGACGCTGCTGACCTACGCCGGCACCACCGTCACCGGCCTTGCGCTGGGCGTGGCGCTGTCCAAGCTGGCGGAGCTGGGGCTGATGAACCTGCTGCGCAGCCGGATCACCTACACGTTCACGGTGAACGCGGTGTCCCTGCTCATCACGCTGGCGCTGTTCGCCGCCGTACACACCCTCATCTTTCTGCACGCTCTGTGGCAGCTGCACCGGGTCAGTGCCGTGGCCCTGCTGCACAGCGAGTCCGTGGGCGAGAAGCCGCCCCGGGCCAGATGGGCGCTGGCGGTGCTGGGCCTTGTCCTGCTGGGCGGGGCCTACTGGCTGGCCGTGTCCATCCGCGACCCGCTGGAGGCGCTGTTGTGGTTCTTCGCGGCGGTGATCATGGTCATTCTGGGCACCTATCTGCTGTTCATCACAGGGTCTGTGGCGCTGTGCCGCGCCCTGCAGAGGAATCCCCGCTATTACTACCAGTCCCGCCACTTCGTGTCCGTGTCCTCCATGGCCTACCGCATGAAGCGCAACGGCGCGGGGCTTGCCAGCGTCTGCGTGCTGGCCACCATGGTGCTGGTGATGCTGTCCTCCACCACCTGCATGTACTACGGCGTGGAGGACGCCCTGCACCAGCGCTATGTCCGGGACATCAACGTGGAGTGCTACTTCGGCGGCGACGTGAGCCGCATGAGCGATGAGAATCTGAACGCTCTGCGCACCGCCCTGACCGGCGCGGCGGAGGAGATGGGCTCCTCCTTCGATAACGAGCAGACCTACCGCGCCGCCTATGTCTACGGCATCCTGACGCCGGAGGGTGTGCTGCGTCCCGCGCTGGCGGAGACGGACGGCGTCATGGAGAGCACCCGCGTGACGCTGCTGCCCCTGTCGGACTACAACGCCGTCATGGGCGCCGATCTGACGCTGGCGGCGGACGAGGCGCTGGTCTACGGCAACCGCATGACGTTCACGGCGGAGAAATTCACCGTGGGCGGCACGGCGTGGCGCGTCCGGGGACAGCTGGACAGCTGCCCGGTCAACGGCGCGGCAGCGGCGGATGTCACGCCGTCCCTGTTCGTGGTGGTGCCGGACTTCGACAGCGCCGCCAACACCATGCTGGACACCATGTCCGGCGGCGCAATGGTCGTACAGCTCCGCTGGTACTGCAGCTTCGACAGCGACCTGCCCGCCGAGGAGCAGTTCGGCGGCGGCTCCTACGAGGAGAGCGTCCGCGATCCGCAAAGCCTGACGGACGCGGTGCAGTGGGCGCTGTACGACGCCGCCGCAGGCGGCGATATTGTCACCGGCTGGGAGGTGGACTCGCTGGCCGCCAACCGCAGCGATTTCTACGGCAGCTACGGCGGGCTGTTCTTCCTGGGCATCATGCTCAGCGTGGTGTTCCTGCTGGCCGCCGTGTCCATCATCTACTACAAGCAGATCTGCGAGGGCTACGAGGATCAGAGCCGCTTCGACATCATGCAGAAGGTGGGCATGACGAAACGGGACATCCGCCGCAGCATCAACTCCCAGCTGCTGACGGTGTTCTTCCTGCCCATGGCTCTGGCCGGCGTACACCTGTGCTTCGCGTTCCCCTTCATCCACAAGCTCCTGCTGCTGTTCAACCTCAGCAACACACCGCTGCTCATCGGTACCACCGTCGTCAGCTATGTGGCCTTCGCCCTGCTGTACACGCTGGCGTACAAGCTGACGTCCAACGCCTACTACCGCATCGTCAGCGGCGCGGTGGAGCGTGAATAGGCAAAAAGCTCCCTCCAGCCCGTCGGCTGGAGGGAGCTTTGCGTATCGGTCATTCCTCGGTGAAGTGGACGTGGTTGAAGATGTGATCCTGACAGAAGCAGTGGTAGCCCGCGCACTTGCTGCAGTAGCGGAACTGCAGGTCGGGGTAGTCCGTGTCGGTGCGGCCGCACACGGCGCACTTGTGGTGATAGCCCTTTTCCTGGGTCTGCTGCTTCACCGCCTGCCTGTACTGCACGGTCTTGGGGCTGTACTGCGTTTTGGTGCGGGCGGCCAGATAGTGTACCTCCGGCCAGATGAACACGGCGAAGTTCAGCAGCGCCACCACCGGCAGCACCACGCCCGCCCAGTTGTGCTGGCCGATGGCCCGGACGATGTCGAAGGCGAACAGCGCGCCGTCCAGATAGGCCAGCCACTTCATCTTCACGGGGATGATGAACATGAACAGCACCGTGGTATCCGGGAACAGCATGGCGAAGGCGAAGAACATGGACAGGTTCACATAGGTGGTGCCCGCCACGGTAATGTAGCTGTTGCCGGTGATGACGCTGGCCAGCACTGTGCCCAGCACCGTCAGCAGCACGCCGCTGAAGTAGTACAGGTTGAACTTGGCGGTGCCCCACTGCCGCTCCAGCGTGGAGCCGATCCAGTAGTAGAAGTACAGACTGACCAGCAGCCAGAGCGGAGAGCTGTTACTGGGGTAAAAGACGAACGTGACGATGCGCCAGATCTCGCCGTGGAGCAGGCCGTTGAGGTTGAACGTGAGAAAGTCCAGCGCGGTGGGGTCGGCGGACACCGTCAGCATGGACAGAATGTACACCGCGGCGGTGCCGATGACGATGACGCGCATCAGATTGGGAATGCCGAACCGGGGGTGGGCGGCGCAGAAGCGCTGCACCCCGTCATAGAGCTTTTTCAAGGGGAATGTCCTCCTGTATCAATTCAAGTAACGCCTATTGTAGCGCATAGGGCGGAAAAAGTCATGTCATTTTTTTGAACAATGGAAATGTTTCCACAAAGTGAATTATTTGCAAATTTCCGGGAAAACCTATTGACAGCCGCAAAATATGTGCTAAGATAGACCATACAAGTGAATACCTTATCAAGAGTGGCGGAGGGATCGGCCCTATGAAGCCACGGCAACCTGTTTTTTCAAGGTGCCAAATCCGACGAACGAATCGAAAGATGAGGGAAGGCAAGAAAGCTTCAGCACTCTGTCGGTTCGGCAGGGCGCTTTTTTATTGCATTTTCCCAAAAGAAAGGAGAAAAATCATCATGGCAAGACATCTGTTTACTTCTGAATCCGTTACCGAGGGGCATCCCGATAAGATCTGCGACCAGATCTCCGACGCGGTGCTGGACGCGATTTTTGAGCAGGACCCCAATGGCCGCGTGGCCTGCGAGACCTGCGCCTCCACCGGCCTCATCCACATTATGGGTGAGATCACCACCAGCTGCTATGTGGACATCCCCAAGATCGCCCGTCAGGTGGTGCTGGACATCGGCTACGACCGCTCCCAGTACGGCTTTGACGGCAATACCTGCGCCGTCATCACCAACATCGACGAGCAGTCCGGCGATATCGCGCTGGGCGTGGACAAGAGCTACGAGGCCAAGGCCAAGGGCGAGAGCGAGCTGGACAACGGCGCCGGCGACCAGGGCATGATGTTCGGCTACGCCTGCGACGAGACGCCGGAGCTGATGCCGCTGGCCATCTCTATCGCACACAAGATGGCCAAGCGCCTGACCGATGTGCGCAAGCAGGGTCTGGTGGACTATCTGCGTCCCGACGGCAAGACCCAGATCACCGTGGAGTACGACGACAGCGGCAAGCCTGTCCGCGTGGACACCGTGGTGCTGTCCACCCAGCACAGCCCCGACGTGTCGCTGGAGCAGATCCGCAAGGACATGATCGAGCTGGTGATCAAGCCCACCGTTCCCGCTGAGCTGCTGGACGGTGAGACGAAGATCTACGTCAACCCCACCGGCCGCTTCGTCAGCGGCGGCCCCGCCGCCGACACCGGACTTACCGGCCGCAAGATCATCGTGGATACCTACGGCGGCAGCGCCCCCCACGGCGGCGGCGCCTTCTCCGGCAAGGATCCCACCAAGGTGGATCGCTCCGCCGCCTACGCCGCCCGCTGGGTGGCCAAGAATGTGGTGGCCGCCGGTCTGGCCAGAAAGTGCCAGATCCAGCTGGCCTACGCCATCGGCGTGGCCCGTCCCGTCAGCGTGCTGGTGGAGACCTTCGGCACCGGCGTAGTGGCCGACGACAAGCTGGAGGCCGCTGTGGAAAAGGTCTTTGACCTGCGCCCCACCGCCATCATCCGTGATCTGGAGCTGCGCAAGCCCATCTACCGTCAGTTGGCGGCCTACGGCCACATGGGCCGCGAGGAGCTGGGCGTGGCATGGGAAAAGACCGACCGCGCAGATGCCCTCAAGGCGGCGCTGGGCCTGTAAATCCCCGACATAAAAAGAGTCCCGCAGCATAGACGGGTGTCCGTAAAACAGTTAATCCTCCGTATGGCTTAGACCATGCGGAGGATTTGTTTATGTCTAATCTTCAAACTTGCTGGCGGCAAACGGTTTGTCAAAACCGTTTGCGGACGGCAAGTCCACAAGGGATAGACGCACAAGCGTCGCAAGGGAGTGTAGCTCCCTTGACGGAACGAAGTGACGAAACATTCTCGGTCGGGCAGTTTTCTTCTGCTGACTGGGAATGAAGCTCCGCAGGACGCACATACTCCCGATAGGAGAGTATAGAAGTGCGCCCTTTAGTTCCTAAAGGGATTTTATCAGTTCGCCAAACTGAAAGTTTCCGTTGCTTGTCTATTTATATAAAGCCTCTTTTTTTTGCTTCTTCAATCAATATAGGTTGAATTAAAGGATATGTCCAATTTTCAACTAACTTATCTGAAATCAATATCTTCTCAATCTCACTATGTAATTCCTCAAATGAGTTAATGTCTGCAATAAATAACATTCCGAAAGTTTCATCATCAATATTTTCATTTACTCGTGTCTTTCCTTTAACAGAATACACACATATTGGTTCAATTCTAAAATCAACTGCTCCTGTTTCTTCTTGTAATTCTCTTTTAGCTGTTTCTAAAATACTTTCTCCAGGTTCTCTGTGACCTCCTGGTATTTCATAAGTCTCTCTTTCTTTGTGTTTACAGAATACCCACTTGTTATCTGTTTTGGATATTATCACTGCAAACTTCAAAAATTCATCTGCGACATTGTCATAAAATTTTACTTCTACCATTCTATCAATACCTCGTCTAATTCAAATTTATCTAACTGTTTTATGAATTAAAATCTACTGATTGTAATGATACAACACTTCTTTTCCATGCCTTTCAGCATACTCAATTTCTTTTTTCACAGATGTTCCAATATAACCATCCATATTTACAACATATATTCCATCACTTAAATCTATTTTTCTGTAATGAGCATCTTCAAGTTTTAAAAGTTCATCTTCAGTTGGAACAATATTATCTTCACAATAAACACATTGTAATATATTATATCTTATATCCTTTGCTTATTTCAAGGTCATAAGCAATTTTTTTCATATCTTCGGCAAATTTCATGCTTCCACAAATTGTATAAGTTTTCACCCAATCACCTCATCAAATTCCGATTTGTCTGCTCACTTTTCGTATTTAAATTATACCATAAAACTTGTGAACATTTCTACCGCAACTTTGGACTATATGAGAAAAGTCCGAACAGTTTTCTGCCCGGACTTCCTCGCTCAATCGTAAATCAATTCCGCTTTCACAATCTCCTCTGCCTGTGCCTTGCAAGCGTTCATCTGCCGCACCCATTCCATTTGGTTTTCAGCTTTCAGTTGCTCGGTCACGCCGTTTTGCTCTGCCAGTGACCGCACGATCAGCTCCATGCGGTTTCGTGCCGCTTCGTCAATCTTAGCGCAATACTGTCTTACGTACACCCAGCATACGCTGCGGGACTCTTTTTTTACTTGTCTCGGCATTGGAGCCCCAGCTGATAGAAGGCCACGGCGCTGGCCGCCGCCACGTTGAGACTGTCCACTCCGTGGGTCATGGGGATCATCACCGTGTAGTCACACCGGACGATGGTGCCGTCCGCCAGCCCGTCGCCCTCGGTGCCCAGCACCACCGCCAGCTTCTCCGCCCGCAGCAGGCGGGGGTCGTCCAGCCGCAGGGAGTCCTGCCGCAGGGCCATGGCCGCCGTGGTGAAGCCCAGCTCATGCAGCGTCTCCGTCCAGTCCACCTCCTCCGGCAGGTACGTCCACGGCACGAGGAACACGTTGCCCATGCTGACACGGGACGCCCGGCGGTACAGAGGGTCGCTGCCCTGCTGGGTCAGCAGCACCGCGTCCATACCCAGCGCCGCCGCGCACCGGAAGATGGCCCCCACGTTGGTGGGGTTCATCACGTTTTCCAGCACAGCGATGCGCCGCGCTCCGGCGCACACCTCCGCCACGGAGGGCAGGGGCGGACGCCGCATGGCGCACAGCATCCCCCGGGTCAGGTGGAAGCCGGTGAGCCGCGTCAGCACGTCCAGCGGCGCGGTGTACACCGGGATATCCGGCTGGCAGCGGGCGAGGATGTCCGCGCCCTTGCCGGTGATGTGCTGCGGCTCCATGAGGAACGACACAGGCACGCAGCCCGCGTCCAGCGCCCGTCCGATGACCAGCGGGCTTTCCGCGATGAACAGCGCGTTGGCCGGATCGGCCCGGTTCACCAGCTGGTTTTCCGTGGCCCGAGCGTAAATATCCAGCTCCGGTGCGGCAAAATCGGTGATCTCGATGGTGCGGGCCATGGGGCCTCCTTTCTCCGTCAGCCGTTGAGGATGCTCATGAACTCCTCGCCGGTGATGGTCTCCTTCTCGTACAGGTGCCGGGCCAGCTCGTCCAGCTTGGCGCGGTTCTCGGTGAGGATCTGCAGCGCCTTTTCGTGCTGCTTCTGTACCAGCGCCACCACCTGCTGGTCGATCTTCGTCTGGGTGTCGGCGGAGCAGGCCAGGGAGGCGTCGCCGCCCAAATACTGGTTGGTGACCGTCTCCAGCGCCACCATACCGAACTCATCGCTCATGCCGTAGCGGGTGATCATGGCCCGGGCCAGCTTGGTGGCCTGCTCGATATCGTTGGAGGCGCCGGTGGTGATGGAGCCGAACACCACCTCCTCGGCGGCACGGCCACCGGTGAGGGTGGCGATCTTGTTCTCCATTTCCTCCCTGGTCATCAGGTAGTGGTTGCCCTCCTCCACCTGCATGGTGTAGCCCAGCGCGCCGGAGGTGCGGGGCACGATGGTGATCTTCTGCACCGGGGCGGAGTGGGTCTGCAGCGCCGCCACCAGCGCGTGGCCGATCTCATGATAGGACACGATCTTCTTCTCATGGTCGGTCATGATGGCGTTCTTCTTCTGGTAACCGGCGATGACCACCTCGATGCTCTCCTCCAGATCCGACTGTGTGGCGAAGCGGCGGCCGTCCCGGACGGCCCGGAGAGCGGCCTCGTTGACGATGTTGGCCAGCTCCGCGCCGGACGCGCCGGAGGCCATGCGGGCGATCTTGTTGAAGTCCACGTCCTCGGCCACCTTGATCTTCCTGGCGTGTACCTTCAGAATGGCTTCGCGCCCCTGCAGATCGGGCAGCTCCACCGGTACCCGACGGTCGAAGCGGCCGGGACGGGTCAGCGCCGGGTCAAGGGACTCGGGGCGGTTGGTGGCGGCGAGGATGATGACGCCGTTGTTGCCCTCAAAGCCGTCCATCTCGGTGAGCAGCTGGTTCAGGGTCTGCTCCCGCTCATCGTTGCCGCCGTACTGGCCGCCGCTTCGCTTCTGACCGATGGCGTCGATCTCGTCGATGAACACGATGCAGGGGGCCTTCTCCTTGGCCTGATTGAACAGGTCGCGCACCTTGGAGGCGCCCATGCCCACGAACATCTCCACGAATTCGGAGCCGGACATGGAGAAGAAGGGCACGTTGGCCTCACCGGCCACGGCCTTGGCCAGCATGGTCTTGCCGGTGCCCGGAGGGCCGACAAGCAGGATGCCCTTGGGCATGGACGCGCCGATCTCCTTGTACTTGCTGGGGTCGTGGAGGTAGTTGACCACCTCCTGCAGGTTCTCCTTGGCCTCGTCCTCGCCGGCTACGTCGTCAAACTTGATGCCCTCGGCGGACTTGACGTAGACCTTGGCGCTGGACTTGCCCATGTTGAACATCATGGAGTTTCCGCCGCCCATTTTCTTCATCATGCTGCGGGAGATGACCTGCCCGATGCCGATGAACAGGAGCAGCGGCAGCACCCAGGCCAGGATATCCAACAGCACCGAGCTCTGCTGGATCTCCTCGCCGGTGGTGGACACGTCCGCGTCCAGCAGACGCTGCACCAGACCGTCGTCGGGGACGATGGCGGTCTTGTAGACGGCCGTCTCCTCCTTGTCCGTAAACAGGATGCGGTTGCTTTGCTGCTGGATCTCCACGCGGCCCAGCTGGCCCTGCTCCGTCATGGACACGAAGGTGTTGTAGTCCACCTCCTTGATCTGATGCTCCGCCAGCCACGGCATGGCCAGCAGATTGAACAGCAGCAGTACCAGCAGCGCCACGATATAGTAGTAGAGCAGCGGTTTCTTAGGGGTCTTTACCTCATTCATGAAGTCATCTCCTTGTCGCCATATTTTGCAAAGTATTATAGCCGTGCCGCTGCGCAAAGTCAAATGTCAATGCGGCGGAAATGTGTGAATCTTCGCTGAACGGCATCGCTGCCGGGAACTTATTGCATATTTTGTGAACAGACTGTGCTGTTTTTGTGAATATTAGCACTCTCCTCTTGACAGTGCTAAAATTGGCGTTATAATAAGGCCGAACCTTGAGAGAGGGGGGCGAGAGAGTCCCTCCGGAGAGGCTCGAGCATGTTGATACAATGAGGGTAATGTAGAGACGGCGCACCCAAGGCGCGCCGCAGTACGAATGGAGGTATGACATATGTTGCCCAGCATTTTTGGTGAGAACCTGTTTGATGATTTCTTTTCCGATCCCTTTGGCATGATGATCCCGCAGGGCCGCGATCCCCTGTACGGCAAGCACGCCAAGAACCTGATGAAGACCGATGTCCGCGAGACGGAGGGCACCTACGAGCTGGATGTTGACCTGCCCGGCTTCACCAAGGACGAGGTGAACGTGGAGCTGAAGAACGGCTATCTGACCATTCAGGCCGCCAAGGGTCTGGATAAGGATCAGTCCGACAAGAAGGGCAAGTACATCCGTCAGGAGCGCTATGCCGGTGCGTGTAGCCGCACGTTCTATGTGGGCGAGGAGGTAGAGCCGGAGGATGTGACCGCCAAGTTTGAAAACGGCATCCTGCAGCTGTCCATCCCCAAGGCCGCCAAGAAGCAGCTGCCCAAGAACACCAGCGTCACCATCGGCTGATGTGAGAGCAAAAAAATGACCCGCTTTTTTGCGGGTCATTTTTTTGCTCTTTTGTGCAGCGCCTGCAGGCTCAATTCGCCTGCCAGCTTGAACAGCGCGTCTGCCATGACCTGCTCCGGCGGCAGTCCGCCGGCGGACAGGCCGACCTTCCGATAGAATTCGTACACGGCGCTGTCCACCGTGATAGTCACTTTTTCCATCCCCCTGCATCATGATAGGACTGAAACCAGTCCCATTATAACACGATGTCATTCTACAATCAAGAAAAAGAGGACTTATTTCAGTCCGAATTTGCGAGGTGCAGAATGGCGCAGAAGATCAAGCAGGACGAGATACGCATCGGGGAAAATATCCGGCGGGTGCGGCTTGAAAGAGGCATCGGACAGACGGAGCTGGTGCGGATGCTCCAGCTGGAGGGCGTGGAGATGACCCGCGAGACGCTGGTGAAGATCGAGCGCGGCATCCAGCACATTCAGGCCGTACAGCTGCGCGCCCTGCGGGACGCGCTGGACACCAGCTATGACGAACTGCTGAAATAAAAAAGTGTTCTGCCCGTGGGGCAGAACACTTTTTATTGTATATCGAAAACCACTCGCTGGGCGAGTGGTTCAAAAAAGGCTGCTGCCGAT
>URHT01000003.1 GCA_900547745.1 uncultured Eubacteriales bacterium
ACAAAACCGAATCCGGCAGCTGATGGCCGAGCGTGGATGGACTATTTATCGATTACTCCCAAGATGTGAACATGAGCTGTGGCTGATGCAGTTGTCCATGTACTATCAGTCCCTGTACCTGCAGATTACCAAGGGATATGTCCGCCTGAAGATGGAATGCAAGGATTATATTCTGGCGCAAAAGACGGCCATTGATGCTCTGCGCTTCGATCCGAAGGATAGCGAACTGAACATGTATGCGATCCTCGCCATGGGATTCCAAGGAAATCTCTCTATGGCGCAGACCTACTATACGGCGGCAAAGCCCTATCTGGCGTTAGAGCATGCCGAGGTCATCAAGAAGTATTTGCACATAAAATGAGAGCTGCTTAATGTCGCTCCGGAGGTTGTAGCAGAGGTTACGCAGTAGGTTGCTCCAGAGGTTACGGAGGAGGTCGTACAGGAGGCTGCGCAGCAGGTTGCAGCTGAGGTCATAGAAAAGTCATACAGGAGGTTGTCCAGCAGGTCACGGCTGAGGTTGCCCGCCCGTTATCATTGGTTATCGGATGCGTCCGATAGATGATGCGGGCGGGTGATTTTTTTGCTGTGCAGGAGACGATATTACGCCGTTGGTCACCACAAGGCCGGTTTGCGCCCCTTGTGTACGGATTTGTACGGCCCTCCCGCGCCGCAGACAGCCCATCATTCTAATATTGTGTCCTGCTCCCGGAGCCATTGCGCTCCGGGAGCTTTTTTACATTTTGGGACGCCTTTGCCACGCTGCCGTGGCCCTCCGTTTTCGAGATTTGCTTCACCACCAAATCTCGAAAAACGGAGGACAGAAAATGTCGTATCACAATGACCCATATCGGGTTGATTATTTGAAGATATATCCCTGCTTAAAAGAGCGCCCGGATGTGTTGGAAGTCTTAAAGAAAAGCGACCGCAAGATGAAATACATGGAGGTGGATCTGAAAAGTGAACAGCGCAGGAAAAATGCCGAGAATGGTGCGGAGAGTTATGTTCCCAGTAAAGAGGATTCGCTGGAGCGACTCGTATATTCTGCAAAGTGCCAGTTTGCGGACGATGCTGAAGGCGTCGAGGATGCCGTGATCAAGAAAGACGATTTATGCCGTTTGCGGGCCGCACTGGATCAGTTGAGCGAAGAAGAACGGGCTCTGATCCATGCGCTGTTTTTCGACGAGTGCTCCGAGCGTGAGCTTGAAGAAATGATGGGTATCCATCGAATGACGATCCATAATCGCAAGATCCGTATCTTGCAGAAATTGAAAAAGATGCTGAGATGACAAAAAAGTTTGGTGCAAACGGTGTTTTCAACGGCTAATAGAGTGAGAGGGCTTTGAACCTCCCCCCGCTGCTGATAAATCAGCGGCTTTGTTCCTTGATAAACACCGCCCAGGCGGTCATATCCGGTAACTTGAATACATTAGCCGACGGAGCCAGCGTTAGGTCGAGTGCGCCAAGACCACCTGTGCGGAGAAACTCCGCATCAAAGGACGGCCAAATAAGGTGCAGAGCGATACCCACTCAGACCAAGGCAGCCCTGGCAAGCTGCCCCCGCCATGATCCCGTCAGCCCATAATGATACTCCTGTACGCAGCTTCGAGAGATCCTCGGAGGGGTGAAACTCCCGTGATGTGCGCCAGCACAGTTCAAGTTGCCGCCCAGCCTGGGGAAGTAGTGTCGAATACAGGCAAACAAAACCGTAAAGTTCTGGCCACTCCGGTGATGGAATCATTTGCTTCCATCACCGGAGTGACCACACTCTTGCGGCAGAAGCATGGGAACTGTCCACCCCCTCCTATATTTTTGCATTCGATTCCTTTCTCCTTTGTTCGTCGGTCCAACTATCGCCTCCAATTGATCCCTTCCTCGGACGGTTCCCATGCTTGTGCCGCAGAGATGGTCAGATACAGGGAGGAGCGTAACTATGAACCCCAATATCAATTACTATGGAATTGTGATCCTGCTCAGAAAACTCCGGGAATGCGGCATTTTCACCGAAAAAGAACTAAGAAAAATCGCCGCACGGATCGCTGCGGATAACGGCGTTGAAGTCATGTTTTTTCTCTGATTTCCTTCATCTTTCAGTAGCTATTCGGGCGCTGTTGTGGTAGTGTTTGTGTTGCAAAAAAGGAGGTGAGCGGACATGGATGAAAAGCAGCTGGTAGACGGTGCAACGGCACTGGCAGAAAAGCAGTCCCGTGTTATAAAAATTGAGCCTGCAGAGCAGCCTCAAAATATGCTGCTGCGGGTCGCTGCCTACACTCGTGTCAGCTCAGACTCCGAGGATCAACTCAATTCCTTTGCGGCCCAAAACCGCTACTACACGGAACTGATCTCAGGCAAGGCCGAATGGCGCATGGTCGACATCTATGCGGATGAGGGAATCACAGGAACTTCGGTGGCCAAGCGAGATGACTTCCAGCGGATGATGGCGGACTGCCGTCGGGGCCTGATCGACCAGATCCTTGTTAAGTCCATCTCTCGATTCGCCCGCAATACCAAGGACTGCCTCCAGAATATCCGTGAGCTAAAGGAACTGGGTGTCAATGTCCGATTCGAGCGTGAAGGTATCGATACTGTCAATGTGAGCAGCGAACTCATCACCGCCATCTACGCTGCCTTCGCCCAAAAAGAGAGCGAGTCCATCTCGGGTAATATGCGATGGAGCTATCAGCGCAGGATGGAGAGCGGCGAATTCAATACCTGTAAAGCCCCGTGGGGATTTCGGCTTGACGGTAGAAAGCTCAAAATTTGCGAATCGGAAGCAGACATTGTCCAAAGAATTTTCCGTGAGTACTTATCCGGTAAAAATCCTCAAGAGATCGCAGACGACCTAAATGCCAGCTGCTTGACTGAGCGAGTGTGGAATTATAAAGCGGTAGATTACATCCTGCAAAACGAACGTTACGCCGGGAATGCGCTTCTGCAAAAGAGATATACGCCGGATATGCTCTCGAGGCAGCAGAAAATCAATCATGGTGAGCGTGAAATGTACTTTGTGCCAGAGAGCAACGATGCGATCATCTCTCCAGAGATATTTGAACGAGCTCAAGTCCTACGGCAAAAGCGCAGTTTAGGAAAAGCACCCGTACACAGCGAAATTATCTCACAAATCCGGTGTATCTGCGGAGCACGGATGCGATTCAAAAATGTTAACAGCAAATGGTATCTATGCTGCACAAACCATGACGCAAAGGGCGATTGCTTGATCACGCCGATCCGTGAGACTCAGATCTACGAATCCTTCTGCCGCCTATACTACAAGCTAAAGCATCAGAGCATCCCCATTCTGGAACAGATGCTTACAAACCTCCAGATGATCCGCAATCGCAGGATGCTCTGGAGTCCTGACATCGTCGCTCTGAATAAAAGAATATCAGATCTATCCAGTCAGAATCAGACATTGGCCTTCCTCAAACAGCAGGGCCTTGTTGATCCTGACATTTTTATAGCCAAAACCAATGAGCTGACCAAGCAGCTCCGGCAGGTCAAGCTGGAAAAAGAAAAGCTGATGGATGCCGAGAGCGACATGACCGCCCTGCAAACACGAGACTTGATAGACCTCCTGGAAGGTGGGCCGGAATTCCTCGACAGCTTTGACACGGAACTGTTTGGTGAACTCGTTGAGAAAATTATCATAGAGGGCAACGACTCCGTCCGCTTCTGCCTGAAAAATGGGCTGGAGCTGCAGGAGTCCATAGAGAGGACGGTGCGGTGATGGGAAACCGGAAGCAGCCCTTTGGCTACAAGATGGCTCTGGGTGAGATCATCATACAGGAAGCAGAGGCGAGGCTTGTACAGGGGATCTTCCGCCGATATATCGCAGGAGAATCATTGAATGAGTTGACCGAGGCACTTCGCCAGCAAGATATTCCATATGACGAGGGACGGCTCTGGAATAAAAATATGGTCGCCCGTATTCTGGCGGACACGCGCTATACCGGAGAAAAAGGATACCCGGATATGACCGGCTTCTCTCCGCGCAATGTGCGCCGGATGCGGGATTTCTGGCAGTTGTACAGCGGCACGCCGGAACTGCTTGGCGAAGCGCTTCACTTGAATTGGACACAGAACGTTGTGATCATGGAGGCAGAGCTGCCCGCAGAGGAGCGCCGCTGGTACATCCGGCAGGCTACAGCACGGAATCTATCTAAGGCGGAGCTTCTGCGAATGATCGAGGATTCTGCGTATCTGGAAAGTGTTCTCGACGAAAAGGTCGATGTGTGGTATAATGAGGGCAACGATGAGATTTCGGAGAGAACGCAGTATGAAGAGGATTCTGTTTATCTGTCACGGCAATATCTGCCGCAGCCCCATGGCCGAGTTCGTCATGAAGGACTTGGTAAAAAAGGCGGGACTGGCATCGCAATTTCATATCGAATCAGCGGCTACCAGTCGGGAGGAGATCGGCAACCCAGTCTATCCTCCGGCACGGCGCAAGCTGGCCGAGCATGGGATCTCCTGCGAAGGCCATGCCGCACGGCAGTTGACAAATCGGGATTACGACGAATACGATCTCCTGATCGGCATGGACCAGGCAAACCTCCGGGATATGTACCGTATCTGCGGCGGCGACTATGTCGGCAAGATGTCCCTCCTGATGGATCACACCGCCCATCCCGGCAATGTGGCAGACCCATGGTACACCGAGGACTTCGAGGCGACCTGGCAGGATGTGCTGGATGGCTGCCAAGGACTTTTGAAAGAATTCATGACAGAACGAGGTGATTCAAATGGCACAAAACGATAATATCCAACTGTTCGAAAACAAGCGTATTCGAACCGCATGGGATGAGGAAAAGGAAGAATGGTACTTTTCCGTCGTTGATGTGGTAGCTGTGCTGACTGATCAGCCAGATTATCAGGCAGCTCGTAACTACTGGAAGGTAACGAAGAAACGCCTGAAGGATGAGGGAAATGAAACGGTTACAGCTTGTAACCAGTTGAAAATGACCGCTTCGGATGGCAAAAAACGATTGACTGATGTAGCCGATACCGAGCAGCTTCTCCGAATCATCCAGTCTATTCCTTCTCCGAAGGCAGAACCGTTCAAGTTGTGGCTGGCACAGGTCGGTCGAGAGCGTATCGAGGAGACCATCGACCCGGAGCTGACCATTGACCGCGCTCTGGAAACCTATCTCAAGAAGGGTTACAGCCGTGAGTGGATCAATCAGCGGCTGCAGGCCATCCAGGTTCGTAAAGAACTGACGGATGAATGGGATGCCCGCGGTGTGCAGAAAGGCGTAGAGTACGCCATCCTCACGGACGAGATTTCCCGAGCCTGGTCTGGCATGTCCACCCGGCAGTACAAAAATCTGAAGGGCTTGAAAAAGGAAAACCTTCGTGATAACATGACTACGCTGGAACTGGTACTGAATATGCTGGCGGAGGCCACTACCACTCAGTTTTCAAGAGATCGCAAACCAACGACCTTCCAAGAGAATTTGGCAGTTGCCAAGGCGGGCGGTCAGGTGGCTGGACGAACCAGAAAAGACATTGAGTCCCAGTCAGACACGCCGGTCATTACTGCTAAGAATGCCGCACAGCTTAATCAGGTAGTGACAGATCTGCTGGAAGGAGCAGTCTCTGACACAACTGAAGAATCAAAAGGCGAGTGAGCTCTGCGCGTCCAGGTTTTATTGCTGTCATACGACGATTTTTTGAAAGTAAATTTCGAAAAAAATCTATAGTGTTGCGTTATGACAGAAAAGCCTGAACGATGCCATGCGGTGAAAGCCGCATGGCATCAGGCATCTTTGCCGACAGGTTCCGTGAAAACCCCGACCGCTTTCGAGCTGTCGGGGCCGTTTGTCAGCATGCTTTCCCGGCATCGCGCCGGGTATACGTCAAAGGAAGGAGTGTATCGTACATGGCCGCTGCCACCACAAAGGATATGACCCACGGCGTGCCCTGGCGGCTCATCGCCGGGTTCGCTGTCCCCGTCTTTCTCAGCCAGCTGTTCCAGCAGCTGTACAACACCGCCGACTCCCTGATCGTCAGCAACTTTCTGGGTGACAACGCGCTGGCCGCCGTCAGCGCCTCCGGCCCGCTGATCTTCCTGCTGGTCAGCTTCTTCGCCGGCGCCGCCAGCGGCGTGGGCGTGGCCATTGCCCGCTATTTCGGCGCGGGGGACTACGACAAGGTGTCCCGCACCGTCCACACTGCCGTGCTGCTGGGACTGATCAGCAGTCTGATCCTCACCGTCATCGGTGTGCTGTTCACCCCCACCCTGCTGCGGTGGATGGACACCGACCCGGAGGTGCTGCCCGACGCCATCGGCTACTTCCGGTGCTACTTTGCCGGTGTGGGTGCGGGTGTGATGTACAATACCTTTACCGGCATTATGAACGCGCTGGGCGACAGCAAGCGCCCGCTGTACTTCCTGATCATCTCCTCCCTGACCAACGTGGCCCTCGACCTGCTGTTCGTGGCGGTGTTCCGCTGGGGCGTATGGTCGGCGGCGCTGGCCACCATCATCTCGCAGGCACTCAGCGCCGTGCTGTGCGTCATCCATCTGGCCAAGAAGGGCACTATCTACCAGCTGAAGCTGTCCGCCCTGCGGATGGACGGCCCGCTGCTGCGGGAGATCCTGCGCTACGGCCTGCCCGCCGGTGTGCAGAACTCCGTGATCGCGCTGGCCAACGTGGTGGTGCAGACCAACATCAACTCCTTCGGCAAGATGGCCACGGCGGCCTACGGCGCGTACTCCAAAATCGAGGGCTTCGCGTTCCTGCCTGTCACCAGCTTTACCATGGCTATCACCACCTATGTGGGCCAGAATCTGGGCGCGGGTATGAAGCCCCGTGCCAAGAAGGGCGCCATCTTCGGCATCGCGGCGGCGGCTATCATCGCCGAGCTGATCGGCGTGGCCACCTATCTGGGGGCGCCGTGGCTGGTGAAGCTGTTCTCCCGGACGCCGGAGGTTATTGAGCTGGGCGTGCTGGAGACGCGCACCATCTGTCTGTTCTACTGCCTGCTGGCGTTCTCCCACGCCATCGCCAGCGTGTGCCGGGGCGCGGGCAAGGCCTTCGTGCCCATGACCATCATGCTGGGCGTATGGTGCGTGTTCCGTATTTTCTACATTACGCTGATGATGCAGTGGCGGCACGAGATCATCTACGTCTACTGGGCGTACCCCATCACATGGGCCATCAGCTCGGTGATCTACCTGTTCTACTTCCTGTTCTCCAACTGGCAAAACGGCTTTGACCCCAAGCCGGAGCTGCCGGAGCACAAGCACCATCACCACTTCCACCTGTTCCACCACAGATAAGTAGAAAAAGGCAGGCGGCGCAAAGCGCCGCCTGCCTTTTTTTCGTCTCTTTGTCTCTTAATACGCCACGCCCCAGTAGATGTCGGTGGTGGCGGGCTTGCCGCACATGACGCACCTGCCCTCGGTGCCGGACTGGTGCAGCGGCATACAGCGGCTGGACACACCGGCCTTCTCCTTCATGGCCAGCTCGCACTCCAGACTGCCGCACCATTTGGTGCGGGCGAAGCCGCCCCTGCCCTGCGCCATCTCCTTGACCTCCTCCCAGGAGGTCATATCGAAGGTGTTGTCCTCCAGATTCTTCTCCGCCATGGCATACAGGTTGTCGTGGACATCCTGCAGCAGCTTCTCCACGGTGCTCTCCAGCTCCGCCAGCGGCACGAATATCTTCTCGCCGGTGTCACGGCGGGCGATGCAGCACTGGGCCTTCTCCATATCCTTGGGCCCGATCTCCACCCGCAGGGGCACGCCCTTCATCTCGTACTGGGCGAACTTCCAGCCGGGGGACTGCTCGCTGTCATCCGTTCTGACCCGCAGGCCGATGGCCGTCAGACGCTCCTGCAGCGCGGCGGCGGCATCCAGCACGCCGGGCTTATGCTGGGCGATGGGCACCACCACCACCTGAATAGGGGCGATAGCCGGAGGCAGTACCAGACCGTTGTTGTCGGAGTGGGTCATGATGCACGCGCCGATGAGGCGGGTGGTGGAGCCCCACGAGGTCTGGAACGGGTATTGCAGCTTATTGTCCCGGCCGGTGAAGGTCACATCGTAGGCGCGGGAAAACTTGTCGCCGAAATAGTGGCTGGTGCCGGACTGGAGGGCCTTGTGATCCTTCATCATGGCCTCGATGGTGTAGGTAGCCTCGGCGCCGGCAAACTTTTCCTTGTCGGTCTTGCGTCCCTTCACCACCGGCATGGCCAGCGCGTCGCGGCAGAAATCGGCGTAGCAGTTGAGCTGCTGCTCCGTCTCGGCGATGGCCTCCTCCGCCGTCTCGTGAATGGTGTGCCCCTCCTGCCACCAGAACTCGCGGCTGCGCAGGAAGGGACGGGTGGTCTTTTCCCAGCGGATGACGGAGCACCACTGGTTGTACAGCATGGGCAGCTCACGGTAGCTCTGCAGCACGTTGTGCCAGTGGTCGCAGAACATCGTCTCGGACGTGGGGCGGAAGGCCAGGCGCTCCTCCAGCTGCTCGCTGCCGCCGTGGGTGACCCACGCCACCTCCGGAGCAAAGCCCTCCACCAGCTCGCCCTCCTTCTTCAGAAGGCTCTCCGGGATCAGGACGGGCATGGCCACGTTGACATGGCCGGTTTTCTTGAACATGCCGTCCATGATGCGCTGGATATTCTCCCAGATGGCATAGCCGTAAGGCCGCAGGATCATGAAGCCCTTCACGGAGGCGTAGTCCACCAGCTCCGCCTTCAGGCAGATGTCCGTATACCACTTGGCAAAATCCTCCTCCATGGGAGTGATCGCTTCCACATTTCTCTGATCCTTAGCCATTGTCTCATACCATTCCTTTGTTTTTTATAGTGCATACGCAACTTGGTATTTTACCTGCCGATGCTGCCGTTGTCAAGATTCCGCCGGAAAAAGACCGCCCTAAGACGGTCTTTTTCCGGCATATCATCCTTATTCGTTACCGGGAAAGCTGGGGATGGTGGCGAAGCCCCGCTGGAGATCCTCATCAGTGGGGATAGTGTCGCTCATCACACCGTCGTTGTACTTGCCATAGGCCACCATGTCGAAGTAACCGGTGCCGGTAAGGCCCAGTACGATGGTGCGCTCCTCCCCCGTCTCCCTGCACCTCAACGCCTCGTCCATGGCCACACGAATGGCGTGGCTGCTCTCCGGCGCAGGCAGGATGCCCTCGCAGCGGGCAAACAGCTCCGCCGCCTCGAACACGGCGGTCTGCTCCACGCTGCGGGCCTCCAGATAGCCGTCGTGGTACAGCTGGGAGACGATGCTGCTCATGCCGTGGTAGCGCAGGCCGCCGGCGTGGTTGGCAGAGGGGATGAAGCCGTTGCCCAGCGTGTACATCTTGGCCATAGGGCAGATCTTGCCGGTATCGCAGAAGTCGTAGCGGAACACGCCCCGGGTCAGGCTGGGGCAGGAGGCCGGCTCCACGGCAATGATGCGGTAATCCGCCTCGCCCCGGAGCATCTGCCCCACAAAGGGGGAGATGAGGCCACCCAGATTGGAGCCGCCGCCGGCGCAGCCGATGATGGTATCGGGTTTGATGTGGTACTTCTCCAACGCTGCCATGGTCTCCAGCCCGATGACGGACTGGTGCAGCAGCACCTGATTGAGGACGCTGCCCAGCACATAGCGGTATCCCTCCCGGCTGGCGGCAGCCTCCACCGCCTCGCTGATGGCGCAGCCCAGAGAGCCGGTGGTATCGGGGAACTCCGCCAGAATTTTTCTTCCCACCTCGGTGGTGTTGGAGGGGGACGGCGTCACGTTGGCGCCGTAGGTACGCATGACCTCGCGGCGGAAGGGCTTTTGCTCATAGGAGCATTTGACCATGAACACCCGGCAATCCAGTCCCAGATAGGCGCAGGCCATGCTCAGGGCCGTGCCCCACTGGCCGGCGCCCGTCTCGGTGGTGACGCCCCGCAGCCCCTGCTGCTTGGCGTAGTACGCCTGTGCAATGGCAGAGTTCAGCTTGTGGCTGCCGGAGGTGTTGTTGCCCTCGAACTTGTAGTAGATATGGGCGGGGGTATCCAGCTTCTCCTCCAGACAGTAAGCGCGGACCAGCGGGGACGGACGGTACATCTTGTAGAAATCCCGTATTTCCTGGGGGATAGGGATATACGCGGTGGCATCGTCCAGCTCCTGCTTCACCAGCTCATCGCAGAACACATGGGCCAGCTCCTCCGCCGTCATAGGCTGGAGAGTGGCGGGATTCAGCAGGGGCGCGGGCTTGTTGGCCATGTCCGCCCGGACGTTGTACCAGCTGCGGGGCATTTCGTCCTCGGCGAGGTAAATCTTATAGGGGATGGCAGTCTTGTCTTTCATGGTCATTTCCTCCTGAAGTAAAATGCCGCACTTATGCGAAATAGTCGATCCTCATGGCGTGCTTCACCTTGTCCAGCGTCTGGGCCGCCGCCTCCTTGGCCACGCCGCTGCCCTGCCGCAGGATCTCCAGAATGGCGTCGGGATCCTTGGCCAGTTCCTGACGGCGGGTGCGGATCGGCTCCAGCGTCTCCTGCAGCACATTGTTCAGGAACTTCTTCACCTTCACGTCGCCCAGGCCGCCCCGCTCATAGTGGGCCTTCAGCTCATCCAGATTGGCGTAATCCGGCAGGTAACGGGCGAAATGCTCGTCGGTGCAGAAGGCATCCAGATACAGGAACACCGGGTTGTCCTTGGTGTTGCCGGGGTCGGACACCAGCAGGTGATTAGGATCGGTGTACATGCCCATGATCTTGGTGCGGATGTCGTCCGGCTCATCAGCCAGATAAATGCAGTTGCCCAGAGACTTGCTCATCTTGGCCTTGCCGTCTGTGCCCGGCAGGCGCAGGCAGGCGGCGTTATCGGGCAGCAGCGCCGTGGGCTCCACCAGTGTCTCGCCGTACAGCTCGTTGAAGCGGCGGACGATCTCGCGGGCCTGCTCCAGCATAGGCAGCTGGTCCTCGCCCACAGGCACGGTGTCGGCCATGAAGGCGGTGATGTCCGCCGTCTGGCTGACGGGGTAGGTCAAAAAGCCCATAGGGATGCTGTGGTTAAAGCCACGCAGCTGGATCTCCGCCTTGACGGTGGGGTTTCGCTCCAGACGGGCCAGCGTCACCAGATTCATGTAGTAGAATGTCAGCTCCGTCAGCTCGCTGATGTGGGACTGCACCAGAATCGTGGACTTGGCGGGGTCGATGCCGCACGCCAGATAGTCCAGCGCCACCTGCATGATGTTGTCCCGCACCTTCTGGGGATGGTCAAAGTTGTCGGTGAGGGCCTGTGCATCGGCGATCATGAAGAACAGCTTCTCAAACCTGCCGCTGTTCTGCAGCACCACGCGGTTACGCAGAGAACCGACGTAGTGGCCGACGTGGAGGCGTCCGGTAGGGCGGTCGCCGGTGAGGATGATCTTTCCCATGATGATGTTTCCTTTCTGTATGAAAAATATTTTGAGACAACAAAAAACGTCCTGTCCCATGGAATTCCATGGGACAGGACGTAAGCTACGTTCCTGCGGTACCACCCAAATTGGCAAAATGCCCGCTCTGCACGCACGATCATGCGCTCCGCCGGGGTAACGGCCGCGGCTGCCGTCGGGTATTACTCGCCTGTGCAGACTTTCTCCCCGCCCTCGTAAGGCCATTCGCCGCACGTTCCGCTGCCGCGCTTCCACCGCTGCGCCGCTCTCTGAAAGTTTCCCGTGCAGGTACTTCTCTTACTCAATGGTTTTTGAATATGGGGCTATTGTAGCACCTTTTTCCCGGATGTCAAGAGGTTTTCTCACAATGCCCGCAAAAACTCCGGCTTCAGGTCCCGCCGCCCCGCCAGCGCGGCGGCGATCTGCCCCAGCAGGGCGTCCCGGTCGCCGTTGAGAATCCCCTTCAGCGTCAGGTAGTTGCTGGCGTGGTTGGCCCGGAACACGGTACCCTCGCTGTCCACGTTCCGCAAGAATAGCTCCGTCTCCTTCAGCACCTCCGGCGGACTGAGAAGCGTAAAGCTGCCGTCCTTCACCCACGACTCCAGCGGCGTGCCCGGCTCTACCATCAGCGTCAGCAGCCCCAGATAGTCAGGTTTTATCTCGCTGACGGCCTTGGCGGTGTCCGCCGCGTGCTGCTGCCACATCTCCACACTACCGAGGCCGGATATGGCTGTCACCGACAGGGTCAGGCCACACCGCCGGGCCTTTTGCCCCGCCGCTACGATGGCGGCGGCATCGTGGCCCTTCTGCATCCGCGTCAGCACCGCGTCGCAGCCGGATTCCAGCCCCATATACACCATCTTCAGCCCCCGGGCGCGCAGCAGGCGCAACTCGTCCTCGCTCTTGACCTGCAGACTGGTGGGCGAGGCATAGCAGGTGACCCGCTGACACTCCGGGAACAGGCCGTACACCAGCCCCAGGATCTCCACCAGTTCCTCCGTGCGGCGCATCAGTGCGTCGCCGTCGGCCAGAAAGACCCGCTCTACCCGGCGGTAGACCCGCCGCGCCAGCTCGAAGTCCTCCCGGATCTCCGCCATAGGGCGCATGGAAAAATGCTTGTCGTCGTACATGTCGCAGAAGGCGCAGCGGTTGTGGCTGCACCCGTAGGTCACCTGCACGATGAGGCTGTACGCCTCGCTGGGCGGCCGATAGACCTTACCTTTGTAGCGCATGGGATCACACTCCTTTGCGGATATTATGACACAGTTTTTGCCGTTTGAAAAGTGGTATGTTTCCGCTTTTCCCGGCATAGGGTGGGACATCTCAACAAACGAGGTGTTCAAAATATGGAACTGAATTACAACCGCGTCCATCTGTGCGGGCAGGCGGCGGATATCCCCACCTTGTCCCACGTCAACCACGGCTGCGCCTTCTACCGGTTCACCCTGTCGGTGCTGCGCCTGTCCGGGCAGGCGGACAAGCTGCCGGTCATCGTACCCAAGACACTGCTGGACGCCGTACCGGTGACGGAGGGGGTCACCGTCACGGTCATCGGGCAGCTGCGCTCCTTCAACAACAAGAGTGGGCAGGGCAGCCGGCTGGTAATCTCTGTGTTTGCTCATCAGCTCACGCCCGGCGGGGAGAGTCCCTTCAACCAGATCCAATTGTCCGGCGTACTGTGCAAGACACCGGTGCTGCGGCGCACGCCGCTGGGGCGGGAGATCTGCGACATCATATTGGCGGTGAACCGCCGGTACGGCCGGGCAGACTACCTGCCGTGCATCGCGTGGGGCGCGGTAGCGGCGCAGGCGGCGGATATGCACACCGGTCAGCGGCTCACCGTGGAGGGACGTGTCCAGAGCCGCGCCTACACCAAAAATCAGGACGGCGTATTGACAGAGCGGACAGCCTACGAGGTGTCTATCATGCGTCCGGCGGAGATTGAGGAGTTTCTCATACATATTCCCCGTTGAAAATATAGGGCATGAATGGTATGATACTGTAAAAGACAGTTTTGTACGAAAGAGAGAATATCATGCAGCATCACTTCCACTTTCATCTGCACCACCATGCGCGGCATCACGCCCGCTACGATGTGGACATGACGCAGGGCAGCACCACGCGGCATCTCATCAATTTTGCCCTACCGCTGCTGGCGGGCAACCTGTTCCAGCAGCTATACAACATGGTGGACACCTGGGTGGTAGGCAACTTCGTCAGCAATGAAGCGTTCTCCGCCGTGGGAACGGTGACGCCGATCATCAACACGCTTATTGGCTTTTTTCTGGGGATGTCCAGCGGTGCCGGTGTGGTCATCAGCCAGTACTACGGCGCTCACAGGCCGGAGAAGGTACACGAGGCCGTCCACACCGCCATGCTGCTCACCATTGTCATGGGTGTGGTATTCACCGGCGTGGGTATCGCCATGACGCCGCTGATGCTGGAGCTGATGAAAACGCCGGCGGAGGTGGCGCCGGATCAGACGGTTTATCTGACCATCTACTTCGCCGGGATCATGGGGCTTCTGCTGTACAACATGGGCTCCGGTATTCTGCGGGCGGTGGGCGACTCGCGGCGGCCCTTCTATTTTCTGTTGGTGTCCGCCGGGGTGAATACGGCGCTGGATCTGCTGTTCGTGCTGAAATTCGGCATGGGCGTGGAGGGCGTGGCCTACGCCACCATCATCGCGCAGGCGGTGTCCGCTGTGCTGACCATCGCGGTGCTGATGCGCTATGACGGCAGCGTGAAGCTGTCGCTGCGGAAGCTGCGCATCCATTGGGATATGCTGAAGAAGATCGTGGCGGTGGGCATCCCCGCCGCGCTGCAAATGGCCATCACCGCATTTTCCAACGTGTTCGTGCAGGGCTACATCAACCACTTCGGCGCGGACTGCATGTCCGGCTGGACGGCCTACACCAAGATCGACCAGCTGGTGATCCTGCCGGTGCAGTCCCTGTCGCTGGCGTCCACCACCTTTGTGGGCCAGAATCTGGGCGTGGGTAATGTGGAGCGGGCCAAGGGAGGCGTGCGGCAGGCGCTGTACCTGTCCGTGGCCGTCACCGCCGTGCTGCTGGTGCCCGTCCTGCTGCTGGCGCCCGATCTCACCGCCTTCTTCAACAGCAAGGCCGAGGTGGTGTCCTACGGCGCGCTGCTGCTGCGGCTGCTGTCGCCGTTCTATTTCTTCTTCTGCATCAATCAGATCTACTCCGGCGCGCTGCGGGGCGCGGGCAACAGCCAGGTGCCCATGTTCATCATGCTGGGCTCCTTTGTGGTGTTCCGGCAGATCTACCTCTATGTGATGGCCAACTTCATCTCCAACGAGATCGTGCCCATTGCCCTGAGCTATCCCGCCGGATGGTTCGTGTGCAGCGCGGCTACGCTGCTCTACTACTCCCGCTGCAAATTCGACAGCCACCGGCTGGTGGAGGATGTTTAAATGAACAAGTGTGAGACGTGCGTGTTTTACCTCTATGACGAGGATTACGATGACTATGTGTGCGACATGGATCTGGACGAGGACGAGATGTCCCGATTCCTGTCGTCGGATACGGGAGACTGCCCGTTCTGGCGACCGGGGGACGACTATCTCACCGCACGGAAGCAATAACGGAAAAAGGACGGCGTGAGCCGTCCTTTTTTGTTGTCATGCCGTTTCCCAATGGGCGTAGAGCGTCACCGTCCGGGGTGACGACCAGTCCGTTTCGCCGTTCCGCTCCCCGAAGAACGCCGTGGCCGGCAGCGTCTCCACCGGTGCGCCGTCCGCGTCGTACCAGCCCGCGAAACGTCGGCCCGCCTGCTGCGGCGCCGGGTAGGCGCAAAGGTACACCATGCCGCCGGAGGCCATGGGCACGGAGGCGTCGTACTCTGCGGCGTTTGCGCCGTCGTCCAGCACCAGCCGCCACGGGTAGCGGCCCGTACCGTCTCCCTGCCAAGCGGCGCGGAGCACCAGACGGCGCTGGCCGCTTTCATCGGGGCGGATGACGGCGGCGTCCTCCGCCGTCAAAGGATCGGGCATCAGACGGTACACCCTGCCGCCGGCGGTGTCGTACCTCCCTACCCAGCCCAGAAACGTGTAGCCGCCCGTCTCCGGCTGTTGAGGTCGGGGCAGGGACAGCGGCGCGTCCGCCAGCGCGGACATCTCCACTACCCTGTCCTCCCACAGCAGCAGCGGCTGGCCGTCCGGGCCGAAGGTGTCGTTATAGGCGGTGCAGTACAGCGTACCGGTGAGGGGATACGTCTCCTCTTGCACCGGCAGGGTGTCCGGTGTCGCCGGCGTGTCCGGGGCTGTGATGCCGAAAAAGGCCGCCGTGGTCAGCGCCGTCAGGCCTGCCAGTGCGTACAGCGCCTTTTTCCACCAGCGCCCGCTTTTCTTCGCCGCCGGGGTTGGGCCGCCGGTCTGCCGGAACTCGTCAGGCAGCGGCGTGAACTCCGCTGCGGCGGAAAATTCCGGCGGTACGGCGGAAAATTCCTGCTTTTTCCCGTCCATGGCCGCTTACCGGTTGTGTACGTCCAGCTGAGGGTAGGGGCACTCCACGCCAAGGCGGCGGAAGCCCAGCAGCAGGTCGCGGTTCAGGATACGGGCGGTGGAATACACATTTCGCTCGGACACGTTCACCACGAAGCGCAGCAGGATGCCGGATGCCTCCAGCGCCTGCACGCCCAGATACACGGGCGCGCTCTCCATGGTGTCGGTATGGTTCCGGTATATCTCCTCCAGCAGCGCGGGGAGCCGGGTCTCCAGCGTTTCGATGTCCGTTTCGTAGGGAATGGAGATGTCGCACACCGTCTTGGAGGAGTTGTCGGAGCGATTGAGGATGTTCTTCATCTCCGAGTTGTTGATGATCTTCACGTTGTCGCCGGAATCGGTGATGCAGGTGGTGCGGATACCGATGCTGGTAACAGTACCCCGGAAGCCGTTGACCTCCACGATATCGCCCACGTTGTACTGGTTCTCCAGCAGCATGAACGCGCCGATGACCACGTCGGCGATGAGGCTCTCGGCGCTGAAGCCCACGATCAGGGCCAACACGCCGACGCTGGCGATGATGGTGCCGATGTTGACGCCCAAAATGCCCAGACCGCCGCACAGGATGACGATGACCGCCACATACCGCACAAGGCTGGCCGTCAGACTCAGCACGGAGCAGGCCCGGTGGCTGGTGGGCCTGATGAGCCCCAGTACCAGCACGACCAGATTCTCCGCCAGCAGGACGCCGAACACCAGCAGCGCCGTACCGTTCACGGTGAACAAGGCGGCCAGCTCCGCAAAGTCGAAGGCCTTCAGCGCAAGGCCCGCCCCGATGGCCGCCGCCAGCAGCAGCGCGTACATCAGTACGCGGCGGGGCGTGCCCTTTTTGTTTCGATCCTTCATAGGAACACTCTCCTTTTTCCCTCTTTCTATGGCCATGATACCACATACACCGCCGTGTTTCAACCATTTGACGCAAAGAGACGCAGCCCTTCGGCTGCGTCTCTTTCTTCTTCCCCCACGGGACAAAGCTCTGCACCACGATACTCCCCCCAGTGGACAGAGCAGGAAACTGTGCGTTTAGGCGATCTCGTCCTCTTTCCGGCGCAGGCACAGTGCGCTGCCCGTCAGGCCCAGCAGCGCCATGGCGGCGTAGCCCAGCACACCGGCGTCGGAGGTCTTGGGTGAGGAGCTGATACCGCCGATGGTGAATTCCATGGAGGCGTTCCCCTCAGAGGACAGGATGGTGATGGTATGGGTGCCCGCCTGCAGCGTCTGCAGGTACACCGCCTTCAGATAGATCTCGATATCGTCGCCCTCCGCAATGTAGCGGGAGGGATCCAGCGTCACGCCGTCCACCTGCACCCCCAGGAAGCTGGCGATGCCCGCAGTGGAGCGGAACGTCAGCCCGTAGATGCCGCCGGAGTAATCCGTGGCGGATCGGCCCTCCGCAGTGGGCACAGCCACCATGGTGGGGCCGCGGCGGATGGGGCCGGGATCGGGTGTAGGATCGGGATCCGGGTCAGGCTTGGGGCCGGGATCGGGCGCAGGATCGGGCTTATCGGAGCCCGCGTCCTTCCACAGCGCCACCACCGTGACATCGCTCATCACGCGGTAGGCCGTACCGGCCTTGTAGGACACACCGTCGATCTCCCACATGTCAAAGGTCATCTTGTCGGGTGCGGTGATGAAGTCGCACACCGGCAGGGTGTAGTCCGTGCCGGACTTGACCTGATCCTGACGCAGAGAGCCGATAGTGCCGCCGTTGGTGTCGTAGCTGACGGTGTAGATCACGCCCACCTGACCGGTAACGGCGGCGCGCAGCTCGCCGGTGTGGCCCACGGCGGTGACGATGACGGAGATCTCCGTATCCACGTCCGCGGCGGTCAGGGTGTAGTCCATGCCGGTGGCGCCGGCAATGGGCTTACCGTCGCGCAGCCACTGATAGCGCAGCTGGCGGGCGGTGGCGGGCAGCTTGTTGGAGATGACGGTCAGACGTGTGCCGCTGACCAGCTCCTCATCGCCGAGGACGATCTCCGCCTCGCCGGTCAGCGCCGGCAGGGTGCGGGGCGCGCCGCAGATCAGGCAGGACACGGCGTCCTCGTCGGCGTAGGAGTGGGCCTCCTTGGCGGTGGCGTAGCCGCAGCCGGGGACATTGCAGACCTGCCAGTGGCCGCCGGCGTCATATTCCCACGCACCCGCTATGTAGGCGTGGGGCGTGGCGGTGTACTGGGCGTAGTAGGTCACATTGCCGGTGACGGTGGCGGCCGGGGCCTCCACCTCGCCGTCCGGCGTGGTGCTCCAGCCCTTGAACTGATAGCTGTTGGCCGCGTCCGTCGCCATAGTGGGATCGGCGGGAGCGCTCAGCGCCGCGCCGTAGTTCAGCGTCCGGGTAATGTGGGGCTGGCCGTTGCGCAGATTCCACGTCACCGTGTACTGGTTGACGGCACGGTCGAACGCAGCCGTGATGGTGACGGGTCCGGCGATGGTATAGCCCTCCGGGATGGGCTGGCCGTTGATCGTCCAGCCGGTGAAGGTGTAGGTGTACTCTGCCCCGTTGCTGGCGCTGAACGTGAACGTATCGTCGCCGATATGCAGCTCATTGCCGCTGACGGTGACGGCAGTCCCCTCCTCCACGCCGCCGATGATGCGGGTGACGGGATAGCCGTTCAGCGTGGTCACAGAGCAGTCAGCGGGATAGTTGACCGCCAGCGTCACGTCGTGCATGTTCCGCGAGAAATCGCAGCCGATGGCCTTGCAGCCGGGCTCGATGCCGCTGAATTCATGCCGCGCCTTGCTGCTCTCGTCATACGCCGTGCAGTTCTTGCAGGGGTGGGCGTGATAGGTGCTGTCCACGGACTTCCAGATGTCGGTGTCGTACACATGGGGCAGCAGGCTGCCGGACTCGAAGGTCTTGCCGGTGTCGTTCTCGCCGCAGACCGTGCAGTACTGGTAGTATACAGCTCTTCTGGTGCAGGAGGCCTCCGACTTGCGGTGCTGGTCATTCGGCACCTCGCCGCTGAGGGTGTGGGTATGGCCGGGGATACGCACCGTGACGGCAGCACCGTCCGCGTGGTGCAGCTTGGCCGCGTAGCGGATCCGATAGTCGCCGCTGGGGCCGCTGATGGTGCTGCCGGTGCAGCTGATCCAGTTCCGGCCGTCGGTGCTGTATTCCATGCCGGCGGTGACGCCGGTGATCGTACCGTCGCTGCCGTTGGTGCTGGTGGGTGCCGCGGCGGTAAACAGGCTCTCGTCAGGCGCGGCCTGCGCCTGCAGCGCCTTGATGGTCAGGGTGCCGGGCTCCGTTGTGATGTCGTAGTTGAAGTTCTGCTCATAGGAAGCGCACGTCACGACCACCTTGACCTCGTGACCGCCGACGGTGTTGGTATCCTCCGTGCGGAGGTAGCCCAGCTGCCAGCCCAGATCCTCGGCGGTCTGACCCGCCGGCAGGCCGGTGATGGTGCAGGTGTAGATCACGGTGCTGTCGGCATCATCCACGAAGCGCTCCACGTCGTTCACCCGGACGGTGACGGGGCGGGGCAGGAGGATCATCTTCGCGTCGAGGGTAACGCTGCCGGCACTGAAGTTCTTGGCGCCTTCCTTGACCTGCAGGATCACAGTGTACTCGTTCACGTCAATGGGCGCGGTGGTGGTGTCGTCGGTATCGCCATAGACGCGCGGGATGAACTTGTACAGGACGCTCAGTTGGACATCCGTATCCGGATAGGCGTCGATCAGCTGCGCCGTGACGGACTTGGCTCTGCCGTCGTAGACCAGATCGCTGCCGGTGGGATAGGCGACGTTGAAGTCACCGGCCTCCGGAGTCTTCTGGCCGATCGACCACGGGAACTCCTTGTCCGCGAAGGAATATGTCCCCTCGGTGTCGCCCTTCCACACATAGCCGTCGTTCAGAGACGCCTTGGCTGTATAGCTGCCGGCGTCTGTGGCCGTGCAGTCGGACAGTGTGTACATCACCGCCGCGGCGGCGTTGGGCATTTTCACGCCGGTCTGCTCCTTGCCGGTGTAGGTCAGGCTGCCCGCCGTCAGCTGGGGCCTGCTGTCCGCCGCGTTGAAGTCCACGGGGATGGCCAGCTGGATGGCATTGCTGTCATCGAGGACGAACACCTTGCCGGAATCGGTGGTGAAGCTGTTCAGCACCGACTGCGCCAGCGAGTAGTTCTTAAAGTACTGACTGCCCTTCCAGCCGCTGTTCAGGAGGATCTGGATGGGCGCCTGCGGCGCGAACTTGTCCGTCACGTTCAGCTTGTCATAGCACATATCGACCAGCTGTACGCCGCCGTCGATGCGGATCGTGCCGTTCAGCTGCATCTCACTGGCCAGTCCCACGGCGGAGACGCCGGGAGTGCTGCCGGAGATCCAGCCGCTCCGGAGGTCGAAGGAGCCGCCGCTGGGGGTATGCACCTCAGTACCCATGGCGCTGGTACCGGAGGCGGTATGGTTGTTGAAGATGGTCTTTTCGGCGGGGTCGCAGTTCATCACGAGCGTGCCGGCGTTGTACACGCCGCCGCCCCAGCTGTACGTTGCGGTGTTGTCGGAGATAGTGCCTCCGTACAGGTTGAAGGTGCCCTCGTTGTTCACGCCGGCGCCGGTCGGCGCCGTGTTGCCGGTGAGGCTGCCGCCGTACATATTGAAGACGCCATGGTTTCTCACACCGGCGCCGCTGCTGCCGGTGACGGTGAACCCGGTGAGGCTGCCGTTGTACAGGTTGAAGATGCCGTCAGAGAACACCTCCACGCCCCAGCCCTTTACACCGCTGGTGTAGGTGAGCTTGCCGGGGTTCTCCTGACAATCCGTGATGGTGAGCGCCGCGCCGGACACGCAGAAGATCCGCCAGTCGCCCGAGACATTGCCGGTCTTTTCGATGGTATAGCCGTTCAGGCACAGGGTCAGGTCTTTACTGACCGACACATCGGCGTCCAGCTTCACGTTCTGGGTAAGATACCAGCTGCCGCCATTTTCGGGCAGGCAGTTGCCCGCGTTTTTCTGCGGATACAGGGGGTACATGGCCTTTACCGCCGCATCGTCCCATCTCCGGAACGTGACGGAGCCGGTCTTCCCGCAGGCGTCAAGGGTGCAGCCGCTGTTGCCGGTACTGCCGCAGAGATAGTGCTTGTGGGGCAGAACAAGGGTCACCTTGCTGCCGTCACTGGCCAGACTCATCGCACAACCGTCTGTCTTGTCGTCAAAGTCAAAGCACGCTGCGTCCTTCTGCGTGATCTTCTTATAGCTCGCATCGGGCTTCAGCAGCACATCGCCGTCAGCCATGTTGCTGTCCACGAGCAGGCCGATCACGCTGCCGGTCATGCTGTCCGCGATGGTCAGGGCTTTGTTCGTATACAGGTTGCTGTCACCGTCCTCGGTGTCCTTGTTGCCGGTGATGGTGACCTTACCGGCCAGCGTCATCGCTCCCTCATCGTTGCACACGCCGCCAATGAGATAGCCGGTGTTGCCGGTGATGCTGCCGCCGCGCATGGTGAAGTCGCCGGTGTTGTATACACCGCCGCCGTACCCACCGCTGGTACTCCGGACAGCATGATTCTTGGTGATGGTTCCATCGTACATGGTGAAGCTGCCGCTATTATACACACCGGCACCGCTGCAGAATCCGCCGTTCCCGGTAATATCACCGCCGTACATGGCGAGGGCGCCGGTGTTGTACACGCCGACCCGATTTCCGGTAAGGGCGCCGCCGTACAGGCTGCAGCTGCCGCCCGTATTTCTGATGCCGTACAGGAAGTCGGTAATGGTGCCGCCGTACAGGTTCAGGGCGCCGGCGCTGTTCCTGATATCCACGCCGACCAGTTCCTTGCCCGGGCCCTTGAGCTTGCCGGTGCCCTGGCAGTCCGTGATGGTCAGCTTGCCGCCATCGACCCAGATATTGGCGGCCTTGCCGGACGCGATCGACACCGTATACCCGTTCAGGCACAGGGTCACGTTCTCCTTGATGACCGGCCGCTCGCTCAGCGTCACATTCCCGGACAGATAATACTTGCCCTCTGTCGTGGGCAGGGCAGTGCTGGAGCTCCACTCCGTGAACACGGTCTTACCGGCCTCCGCGCAGGCGTCAAGGGTACATCCCCCGTTGTCGCTGCTGCCGCAGAGGTAGTGTCTGTGGCTGCCATAGAGCGAATAGCCGCTGCGCACCACGGTCAGATGCTCGTCGTTGGGAACGACCACGAACTTACCGTCCGCAATATCCTTATCCGCCGCGGCCTGATCGCTGCTGGTGGTGATCTTCAGGGTCAGGTTGGGGTCAAAGCCGATCTTGGCGTTTTCACCCAGCGGGCATTTGACATAGACGGAATTCACTCTGGAGTTGTTGAGTATATCCCGATTTGCATTGCCGTAAATATACGCATCCCCGCTGAGCGTGATGGTGCCCTCGTTCAGGCCGGCCATCACCGCAAAGTTGCCCAGATTCCCGGTGATGCTGCCGCCGGACATCTTAAAGGCACCGAACGTCAGCACAGCACTGGTGTAGCTGCCATCGTTGCCGGTGATGCTGCCGCCGGACATGTTGAAGGTCTTGCCGGCGGCATTGCACACACCGCCGCCGCCCTTGGTGGTACCGAGAGCGCTGGAGACATTGTCGGAGATAGCGCCGGCATACAGGTTGAACGTGCCGTTGTTGTACACGCCGCCGCCGGCATAACGCATGCTGTCATTCTTTGTGACGCTGCCGCCGTACATGTTGAAGGTGCCGTTGTTCTTCACACCGGAGCCGGCATAGTCCCAATTGTAATAATAGTCATCCGTCGAGCCGTTGCCGGTGATACTGCCGCCGTAGAGATTGAGGGTGCCGCCCGCCGCCACCGTCACGCCGCAGCCATTGGCGCGGCTGCCGTGGGTGATGGTGCCCGTACCCTTGCAGTCCACGATGTTCAGGGTCACATCCTTGGCCACCTGTATGGTGTTGCCGTAGACATGGCTGCTGGTCACATCCAGCTTGATGCTGTGACCGTTCAGGCACAGCACCACGTTGTTGTATTCCGACTGCCACCCGGCTTCTGTCGCCGCAGAAACCGTCGTAAGCGTCACATCGTCTTTCAGGTAGAAATGCTTGTTTCCACTGGCAACGACACGGAACCAGCTGATCTCGTCCATGCTGGTGATGCCGATCCACTTCGTGTCGTCAAGACCGTCGGTATCCGCCGTCGTGTGATCGCCGATGTCCTTGTGGACTGCGCTGCCGCACAGACAGTGGCCGGCGTGCTCCATCTCCGTGGCCTGCGCCGGGGCAGGCAGAAAACACAGTACCGCCGCCGCTATTGCCAGCAGACATACCAGCCATTTCTTTTTCATCAGGAATTTCTCCTCTCTCGTTGGAATTTTGCTGTTTGTATTTCCTTACGCCTGCGGTGCGTCGTGCTTCTTGCCGGGCTTCTTGCCGATCTCCACGCTGCCGCAGATAACGGCGCCACGCGCCACGGACATGGTTCCGGTGATGACGCTGCCGTTGATGCTGCCGGTAATCTCCAGATCGCCCTCGGAATGGAGCTGGCCCTCCAGCGCGGTGCCGGGCGCCAGATAGCTGGCGGCGGGCTTCACGGGAGCCGGTGCGGCCACGGGTGTGGGCTAGGCGGGCTGGGCGGGCTGCGGCCCGGCGCCGATGCCGAACAGCTCGTATGCGGTCTGCTTGATGATCTTGCTGTCCATGATGCTGTCCCTCTCCTTCTTATTCAGTGGTTTGACAGTGATCGTTGGCCGGCTGCGGTATTCTGCGGAAGCCCATGAGTCTTGCCGCCAGGTAGAGCCACGGGCGGCTGAAGGTGCGGTTATAATTGTCCACCGCCTGATGATAGATGCTTTCGCTGCGCCGCAGTATCTGCGTCAGCTCCCCGTCGCAGCACGTCTCCGCCGCACGGCGGCGGAAGGCGTCCAGCTGTCCGGCCGCGCTGTCCACGGTGCTTTTTCTGTTGTTGAGGATACGGCGCACCTCCCAGCACCAGAGGGCCACGAAGGCGGCAGTACTGATCGCAGCGATCAGCCATGCGATCCATGGCGTCATTGAGCCGAACTCCCCCCTTTTTTCCGATTCTCAGATAGTGTCAGTATAACCGCTTCCCGGCAGTGTTGGACGCCCGCGCCCTGAAATGTATAATTTTTCGACATGAAATGTCACTTTGTGACTTTTCAAGCCGGGGCGGATATGGTAATATCGGTGCAGACGAGAAGTAAAGGAGGTGCCGCCCGTGTATATCGCCGTCTGTGACGATCAGGTCGAGGAGCTGACCGCCCTGACCGGACTGCTGGAGCAGTGGCAGGCGGAGCGGCGCATTCCCCTGCGCTGCCGGGCCTTCCGCAGCGCGGGCAACATGCTGGACGCCGCCCGGCACGAGCGGTTCACCCTGTACCTGCTGGACGTGATGATGCCCGGCATTGACGGCATGGAGGCCGCCCGGGAGATACGCACCTTCGACGCCGCCGCCGAGATCGTGTTCCTCACCTCCTCCCCCGGCTTCGCCTACGAAAGCTACGGCGTGCGGGCGCTGGAGTACCTGCTCAAGCCCATCAGCGGCAAGCTGCTGTTCCCGGTGCTGGATAAGCTGTCCCTGCGGGAGCAGCGGCCCCAGGACGGTCTGACGCTGAAGGCCGGGGCCACGCTGGTACGGGTGCCGTTTTCCCAGCTGGCCTATGTGGAGGTCAGCGGCAAGCACCTGTACTTCAATCTGACCGACGGGCAGGTGCGGGAGGTGGTGGGTTCCCTGAAGGACTATGAGCCGCTGCTGCTGGCCCGGCCGGAGTTCATGCGCATCCACCGGTCGTACATCGTAAACATGCTGCAGATCGACGAGCTGTCCCCTGCCGGGGTGCATACGTTCTCCGGCGCCAATCTGCCGGTGTCGCGGCTGCTGTACCCCCAGCTGCAGAAGGACTATATGAAGCTGCTGTTCGCAAAGAGGGATGACGCATGACCGCATCTGATATGAATATCGTCTCCGCGCTGGATATCTTCAACTATGGACTGGTGCTGCTCTACGGGCTGGCGCTGGATGTGGCCATCGCCGGCGGCTGCGAGACGGCGAAGCAGAGGCGGGTCATCCTGTGGCTGTGTCCGGCTTTCCTGCTGATACAGCTGCTGGGCTGGCTGGTGCTGGGCGAGTCCGGGGTCAAGCAGATCTACCCCATCATCGTCCATCTGCCGCTGGCGCTGATCCTTGTAACGGTGCTGAAGCGGTCGTGGGGCGTGGCCATCGTCAGTACCTGCACGGCGTATCTGTGCTGCCAGCCGCCCCGGTGGGGCAGCATCGCCATAGAGGCTCTGACCCACAGCGCCGTGGCCGCCGACATTGTGTATATCCTGCTGATCGCCGGGATGTTCTGGCTGCTGCGGCGGTACTTCGTGGCGGCGGCGTACAGCACCATGACCTACTCGCGGTGGGCGCTGCTGCTGTTCGGCAGTCTGCCATGTACCTATTACATCTTCGACTATGCCACCACGGTGTACTCCGACGCACTGTACTCCGGTATCCAGGCGCTGAATGAGTTCCTGCCCACGGTGCTCATCACATTCTACATCCTGTTTCTGCCCGCCTTCTATATCGAGACGCAGAAGCGCTCCAGCGCGGAGATGCAGCGCTCCCTGCTGGAGGTGGAGCTGAAGCAGTCACAGCAGGAGATGGACGCCATGCGGGCGTCCGAGATGCAGACGGCGGTGTATCAGCACGACATGCGCCACCACCTGAACATGATCGGCGGTCTGCTGGCCGCCGGACAGCCCCAGCAGGCACAGGACTACATCCAGAAGGTGCAGTCCGATGTGGAATCCATCGCCACCCGCCGGTTCTGTGAAAACGAGACGGTAAACCTGCTGTGCTCCTCCTTTGCGCAGCGGGCGGAGCGGGCCGGTGTGCAGCTGCAGGTGGACGCACGGGTGCCGCAGGAGCTGTCTGTCAGCGATACGGAGCTGTGCTCCCTGCTGTCCAACGCGCTGGAAAACGCGCTGCGGGTGGCCGGCGGGCTGGAGCCCCCGGCGCGCCGGGTGGTGGGGCTGTACTGCGGCATCCGGCTGGGCAAGCTGCTCATTGAGGTGCGCAACCCCTACGACACGCCGCCGGTGCTGCGGGACGGCATACCCGTCTCCGACGAGGCCGGGCACGGCTACGGCTGCCGCAGTATACGGGCCATCGCCCAGCGGCGGGGCGGCCTGTGCCAGTTTCTGGCGGAGGACGGCACGTTCCTCCTGCGGGTGATGCTGCCTGCCAAAAGCACCGCGTGAAGCCCACGATGGATCATAAGCCATAAAAAGAGGAGCCCTGCGGCTGTGCCGCAGGGCTCCTCTTTTGTGTCTCTTACTTCTCCGGTGCGTCATCCATCAGGTGGAAGTACAGGCCGTTCATGCCTGTGCCGTCCAGCATCGCCACCAGCACATAGCCGTCCTCCTGCTCGATGAAGGTGCCGGCGTACTTGACGCCGCCCACCTCGATGACGGCGGTCATGCCGTCCTCGCCCATGGTATAGGTGCCCTCGGTCTGATCCTCGTCCTCGGCCAGCACCACGGTGCTGTCGTCCACGAAGATGAACTGGTACACGTCACCCAGCTGGCTCATGACCTCCTGGGTCTGCTCCTCGGTCATCTGCACGCCCTGCACATAGCCGCCGATGAACGTCCAGTAGGTGCCGGCCATCTCGGGAGCCGCCACGAAGCGATCCTTCAGGATCTCCAGCAGGCTCTGCCCCTCGGGACTGGCAGTATCGCCGGTATCACCGGTATCGCCGCTGTTGTCTTCTACCTGCTGGTCGTCCGGAACATCATTGCCCGTATCGGCGGTATCGCCGCAGGCCACCAGTGCAAGAGCCATCATCAGCGCCAGAAGCAGCGCCAGCATTTTCTTGAGTTTCATGTTCTGTTTCCTCCTATTTTTATGCTGTTTTTTCTCTATATAAACCGCAGCGCGGTCTATACCGTCAGTTCACGGACGCGGTGATCTCCCCGTCCTCGCAGGTGAACACCGCCACATCGGAACAGGCGCAGTTGTCCATGGCGTCCCGCATCTCGAACATCATGAAGTACTGACCGTCCGGCAGCGCCATCTCGTCGAAGGCGGTATCCGCCGTCACGGTAAAGGTGTCGATCTCGTAGGGCGCGAAGTCATCGTCGCCGGAGATGCTGGACACATACCACACGGTGGTCAGCTGGTCGCCCTCCTGCAGCAGCCGCAGCTCCTTGCCGGCCATGCCGCTGTCGTCGATGCCCTGCCGGGCACCCAGAATGCTCCACGCCTCCTCCGTGAAGTCGTAGACCACCTGCAGATAGTACGCCTCGCCGTCCAGCAGGACGGGCACGGCGTAGAGGTTGTAGTCCTCGCCCTCGTAGCTCAGCTCCATGTAGACGATGTGGCCGTCGATGCTGCCCCACACGCCCCGGAAGTTATCGGTAAACACACCGTTGTCCCAGTCGGCAACGATGTCGTTGTCGATGCCCAGCATCAGCAGGGCATCGCTCTCCTCATCCGCGTAGTACAGGGAGAAGTTCACGGATGCCAGAAGCTCCTCTGCCTCCGGCCCCAGCGTCAGCACGGCGCAGCCGTCGTTGTTGACGGTCAGCGGCGCGTCCTCCCAACTGGTGTCGGTCAGGCTCTGTACCGGCTGCAGCGCGGATGCGTCGATATTCATGTTGGCCAGATACGCCGCGCCGTCCTCCGCCAGCCGGCCGGTCAGCTCGTACTCATAGAAGTATTTGAACGCCTCGCCGGCGCCAACGCCGGTATAGCCCGCCAGATCGTCCACGTCACCGTTATAGGAGTAGTAGCAGGAAAGACCCGTGGCCTCACCGCGGTAGGGACCCTTGACCTGATACAGCACGCAGCCGTCCAGCGCGTCCAGCACATCCTGTGCCGACGGCAGCAGATCGCCGCTCTGTCGGGCCATGTGGCCCAGATCCACCATGTTGGTATAGCCCTGCTCGCGGGTGTTGCCGCCGTAGTTCTCGCTCTGGGCCGCCACGCGGGCGAACCGGGTGAAGAAGGACGGATCATCGCAGGCGGCGGCCAGCGCCTCGGCGCCGAAGCGCTCGTAGGCGTTCATCAGGCTCTCCAGCCGGGACAGATCGGTGAGGGACAGGGTGGCGTCATCTGCTGTGCCCGCCTCCTGACAGCCCTCGTAGTAGGCGTCACAGATGACGCGGCCCAGCGCCGCGCCGTCCATGGACGGGTCGTCCGCCAGCGCGCCCACCCATCGGGAGTAGTACCAGCCGTTGGCCGGCTCCGTTTCCTCCGACGCCACCAGATAGCGGCTCAGGTCGCAGAAGGTGTAGGCCACGTCCACCGTGCCCATCAGGCAGGTGTCGAAGCCCACCAGCTCCAGCGGCTGCTGCCCCGCCTCCAGCGACGGCTCCCACACCTCCGTGAAGGCGGCGTACATCTCGTCCAGCGTCAGGGAGTCGTAGTCGTACAGCTCGTCAAAGGACGCACCGGACACCGAGCCGCCGCCGTGGTTCCAGAACACCACCGCCGTCCTGTCAGCGGGGTAGTTCTCCTTGGCAAAGCGCAGGAAGTCCGCCAGCGTCTCGCTGTCGCCCATGCTGGCGGAGGGCTGCTCGTCCACCAGCGCCAACCCGTCGCTGCTGTACACATAGCGCTGCAGCACCGAGGCGTCCACCGTCTCGTTCCACCACTCTGCCGCGCCGCCGGTCTCAATGACCACGGTCACATTCTCCGGCAGCTCCACCTCCAGCAGCTCACTGAGATCGTCGGTGGCAAAGCCGCCCTCCGACTCCAGATCACTGCCGCAGAGGTACCAGTATACCGCCCAGCTGCCGTCTGCCGCGCCATCGGGTGCGTCCAGCGGCTCATCGCCGCAGGCCGTCAGGCTCAGGGCCATCATCAGCGCCAGAAGCAGCGCAAAAAAACGTCTTTTCTTCATATCAGATCCCCAGCAGCTGCTTTTTCTTGGCGGCGAATTCCTCCTCGGTCAGCACGCCGGTGTCCAGCAGCATCTTGTACTTCTGCAGCTCCGCCACCGTGTCCACGGCGGGAGCGGCGGCCTGTACCGGTGCGGCGGCCTGCGCCGGTGCGGCAGCGGCATCGTTGTCCCAGATCTCCCGAGCGGCGGGGTTCATGACCCGTGCCAGCGCAAAGGCCATGTCATGCAGCTCGCTGACCTTGTTGTCGTAATCGCACAGATAGTCGTTGACGCTGGGATCGAAGCTGTTGAAATCCGGTGCGTTCAGCTCATCCCGGAAGGACTTCCAATAGGGGTCGTCCAGCGTTACCTCCATGCCAAACCTCTGCACCGGCGCCTGCACGTCAAACCGCGGCGCAGGGATGTCGGGCCGGTGGTCATCCGGCTCGCCGGAACGGCGCTCCCGCCGGTCGAGCATGCGCTCCATCCGCTCCATGCGCTCGTGCTCCTCCTTCTGGATCAGGAACCGCTCGATGCGGGGCTGCAGGGCGCGGGCCCGCTCCGGCACATCGCTGTGGAAGCAGTGCAGGCCGTCGGGCTTGCCCTCGAACAGCGTTTTGCCGTCCTCCATGAAGCGGAAGGATTTCAGCGCCGCCGCCGGGAATACCAGCGCACCGTCGTAGCCCTTCAGACGCAGCAGACGGTGCTCCTCGTCCACCAGCAGGTCGCCGCTGAGGAAGCCGAAGCTCATGCGCTTCGTCTCCCGGAACTGGTCGCGCAGCGCCTTGTTGTCATCGTAATAGGCGATGTACTGCTGAAACTGCTCCAGCGACATGCGATCCAGCGCACCGCCGGGCAGGTCGACCTTGTCGGCACACGCCTTGCACAAGGGCATGTCCGCCACCTTGGTGGCCAGCAGGCGCGGCGTCGGGCTGCCGCAGATGGGGCAGAGCTTCTTGTTATTGCTGAATAATCCCATAGTTCCCTCCTGTTATCGTGTCTGTGGTTTCCGGCGCGGCGCGCCGTGTCTCTCCGTTTTCGACAGTATAGCACGTTTTGCGGAAGCGGCACGGCTGCTCCCTGAAATGTATATTTTTTCGCCACGAAATGCCGGTGCGGCAGCAGCAGATATTACCATCTGCAAAATCGCATATTCACGCGGCGGCAGGAAAAGCTATGACTGCGATACCCAATCAGAGCTTATCGCTCAACAATATGAAAGGAGATTTTCGATATGTCCAGCAAGAACACCAACAAGCTGAACATCCCCGAGGCCAAGGCCGCGATGGATAAGTTTAAGATGGAGGCCGCCTCTGAGGTGGGCGTCAACCTGAAGAACGGTTACAACGGTGACCTGACCAGCCGCGAGGCCGGCTCCGTCGGCGGCCAGATGGTCAAGAAGATGGCACCCATACGAACGATGAGTTTCAAGCGGGCTGACCGAACAGCACTGGGGCATGAAGTTGAAGTACGGTACATAGCAGGGATCACAATATAGGGAAACGCACGAGCCACAATTTGGTTCGTGCGTTCTTTATCATTCTATCGTTGAGAAGCTGCCAATCAAAAGCAGCTGAATCAGCAAGAGAGCGAACGAGAAATCAATGAGAGGCGTTTTGAAAGTGATGGTAAGTTGGATTTTGCGAAGAAACGTGCGGATAGCCTTCAAAATATCTTTCATATGCAGTCCCCCTTCTGTTCTACGTTCTTGCCCGTTCGCTTTAGAGCCTCTTGAATCTGGTGAGTCAGGAAGGGGGAGATTTCTGACCCACTTAAATTATAACACACAATGTGTGGTGTGCAATAGCAAGTTTTTCGTAGTGACGGCGTATTGACATTGCATCATGCTGTGGGTATACTAAAGGAAAAGGAGGTCTGCTACTATGTCAAATATCAATGTGGCTACCGCACCGAAAACAGCGACGTTTCAAATGCGCATCAATCCGGAAATCAAGCAGGAGGCGGAGAATGTTTTTTCCAACTACGGCCTGAGCTTGACGGAGGCTTTTAATATATTTCTTCAGCAATCGCTGAATAGCAACGGCTTTCCGTTCCTGTTGTCTCCTGAAAACGCGGAATATATGAGATCCAAGGCCGCGGCACAGCTCATGGCCGAGATTGACAAGGGTTGGAAATCTGCTGAAGAAGGGGGCTGGCTTACGCTGGAAGACGTGGAGTCCCGGCTTGGGCTGACGGATGAATAAGCTGCGTATCACGCCGGCAGCAGCCAGTGACTTGGCAGAGATCAAGGCCTACATCTCGCTGGAGCTGCATAACCCACAGGCTGCACAGCGTATTGTGAAGAGTATTACTCACGATCTACGGCATCTACAGCAAAACCCTTATCTTGGCTTTTCTGTTTCAGCCAAAATCGGTAGAGAGACTGACCTGCGGGCACTTCTCAGTGGGAGCTATTTTCTATTCTACCGTGTTGGAGGCGAGACAATACAGGTTTCCCGTATTCTGGATGGGCGGCAAGATTATCTGCGTGTTCTGTTTGGCGCAGCGGAAGAGAAGTGAATATCAGTAACATGATAGCAGCCCCTTCTTTTCAGGCAGAAAGAAGGGGCTGCTCAGTTCTTCAATCGCTTGGTGTGAAAATTCACTTTTTCGCGAACGCCCTTTTAAGTTAACTGCGCATAAGTCTTGACGGTACCTGCTACTGCGTTGGTAGTCAACTTTTATGCAGATTTATTCATCATGAGACTAAAAGGCTCCATCCAAATGGATGGAGCCTTTTAGTCTCATACAATAACAATATGGCTAGGGCGTTTATCTGGATCATTATATGCTATGCGTTCGTCCTTTATGAGTTGCTTTACAACGCTATTGATAGTCGTAGTACCTCGCTGTAGATTTTCTACATACTCAGATAATCCATCTCGTACATCATCACTGAGTAAAGGAATGATAACATTTTTGGCATCATCTTCGCAGATTTCAGCAAGCCCGTCCGAGCCTCTAGAAAATGCTCGCATCTGAACCCCCCAGCCTTCACTATTCAAATAGGCTAACAGGTCAGGAGTAAATTTTTCCATTCCGGCTTTTACCCTACATCTAAAGCAACCATTTGTTACAACGACATTATCAATTCCCTCTGGAATGTAGCACCACTTAATTGCACTGCCCCAAATTGCCCCAATATAGATATCGCCAGCCGATGAAAAATGTTTTGCACGACTCGGCAACTCCCAGCCACGCATTTCTTTGCAGTGGAAATCCCCAAATCCTATGTCCTGAATTTCAACATACTGATATATGCTAGACTTTTGAACGGTAATCTTTTTGCCGTAGGCGTTTTGTTTTTCTGGAATAAAATCCACAACATCACCTAGCAAAACATATGGCTGAGTTTTTAATTTACTTCTTAAGTCCACAACTTTTTTGCTGTAACGTTTTGGATCTATTGTCAGGTCAGGGTCATCATAAATATGTTTTATATTTACAGACCAGCCGTTAACCTCGGGATCTACATGTTTACCCTTGGATATCCAGTCGAAGCAGTTTGCAGCGTCACTTGCCAAAATTCTGTTAACAGCAACATCAAAATCACAATCTAAAATAGGGCTACCTTCTTCATCGATGATGAGGCTGCCATCTTCCGGGTCTCTCTTGTAAACTGGTGCAGCTTTTTTATTGCCAGCATCCCAGCCAACTTTTTCGATCAATTCAACCGCAAACTGATATTCTTCACTGTCAGCTATGTTCTCTAGAGGGGTTTTACGCTTTTCCAAATACAAAACACTTGCACTTACATCTGCACCACTGGACTTAAATGTAAATCTGGGTAGTGAAACGATAGCTGCCAACTTTGTATGTCTCAGGATCCATTCTCTAACAGTTCTGTATTTAATAGACCTGTTTCCTAAATAACCATTTGGAAGAATAATTGCAATTCTTCCACTCGGTTTACACTCTTTAACGCAGACTTCTACAAACAGAATACCAGTCTCTTGTTGAGATAACAATGTATCTGTTTTTTTCAGCACACCAGTTTCATCTATGTACCATTCAAATCCCAAGTCGTACTGCCTTAGAACCATTGAGCGTTTTTCTACAATTTTAGTTCCAAATGGTGGATTGCATGTTATAACGTCATACTTTTCAGCATATTTTTCTATGTTTTCAAGAGAGTCATCTTTTATAATATTGGTCTTTCCATCACCATTCAAAAGCATATTCAACACTGCCACTTGAACGGCGTTCGGCGAATTATCAACACCCCAGATACAATCTGCAAATCCAGGATTAAACTTTCTTGCGGCTCTAAATGCAGCGACGAGGAAATCTGCACTACCACAAGCTGGGTCCGCAATATGTTCACCGAACTGAGGATTGATAATATCAACAAGGAAATCCGTAACAGTAGTTGGTGTGAAATACTGCGCCATATCCCACTTATACAAAGCCTTCGCAAACTTCATATAAAAGGTTTGAACTACATCTCTCTTAGAATGAATAATCTTTACAGGAGCTAAAATCTTCAAAATTTCAAACAGGGTATCACCAGATAATGGCAATGTGTCTGACAGTTTGTTTGGAAGATGCTCCCCGTAAAAAGAGATTGCTCTCTTTACGACATCTCCAACCTTTTTCTTTGTGGTATCAGCCGAAGTACCAAGAGATCGATAATCCTGTATTTCTAAAGGTTCATCGCCTCTTACTTCAAAGGCATGTTCATCAAAGATTTTGGTAAGCAGCAGTTGCAAAATAATCTCATATCTTTTTTCAGGAGCAAATGATGCTTGATGAAGAATGTCCTCAATGCGCTCAAATGTCTCCGTTAGGGAGTCTACTGGTTCGATTGTATTGAATGTCAGTGGCGTAGTTTTGATCGGAAGTCCAAATTTGGGTACAAAAGTTAACGGACCTTCTTTTATCTCCTTTATCCCATCAGTGACTTCAATCCAAAATACACGCTTTTCAATGTTATCCCAGTATAGCCCTAGCGTACTCTGCTTTTTTGCAAAGTCCAGCATAGGCTTGACTTGAGTGTTTTTTACATACTCATTTTTCTTGTTATCACGCTTGACTTCACATATAATTACAGCATGACCAAGAATGTCATCGGGTTCATTAGTGCTAATTGTTGAAGCAGGCACATCAAGTACTGCAAAATCACTTCTGAAACTGTTACGACCACTATTGCCAAATTTCTTGATAATAGGCTCAATCCAGAAGTTTTCTTTCGGGTATCCCTTGCTTATAAGGAATTTAATTGCTTCTACCCTGTAGAATTCTTCAGTAGCAGTAAGGCCATCTTTACTCCGTTTATTAACCTTTAACTGTCCTCTAATTGGGCATACTATTTGTAGATTCCCAGTCAGTTCCATGATTGATACCCCTTTGCTGTGTTTGCTTATATTCAAAAGTGTACCATTTTCCGACTCAAAACACAAGGCAAAAAACAAGGCTCAGAAGTCAGTTTTGACCTCTGAGCCTTTGAATTATTCCACCGGCTTAATTGTAGACTCAATGTAGTCAATTTCCTCTTGCGTCAGATTGTACTTCTCATATAACATCTGGCCTGTCCATGGATGTTAAAAATCCAGTATACGAACGAAGCCAAAATTTTTCTTTGCATATTCCGGATTTTATTCGCGATTATACACATCAACATTTATCTCGAAAAGGGACTTTGCGAAAAGAAATGCCAATGATCACGCATCTCTTGTACCGTTCCTATTCACAATCAAAGCTGCTTTTGCCGCAGTAGAATGGTGGCGCACACCCTATCCGTGATAATTCCGCGATCCCGCTGAGGATAGTATTGCAGCAGCGGCTCCAACCTTGCAAATATCTCCTCTTTTGACAGCTTGGGCAAGCGCAACTGCGCTCCATAAAGCGCTTGGACTGCTCCTGCCTGCCGGTTAAATGTCGTGCCGAAGGGACGGGCACGCTGTGCCGCGATCAGGGCCTTCGGCTCAATGTCCATGGGGGCTGTCCGCATATTGGAAAGCAAGCCCGCACCGTTATCAAAGATGGGGCAATAGTCATATTTACCGCCACTTTCCAAGACCGCAATATTGTTCAAATGACGGTCATCGTTCAGAAACAGCGCATCGATCTCGAACAGCAGCGTCAGATATTGTGGGAACAGCTCCAAGCCCGTCAACTCTGCCGTAGCCTCGGCTAAATAGGCAATGCGCTTCTTGTCACTGGATTGCCGCGACAGAAGGGCTTGAAGAGACACTTCGCTCTCCCTTTTGTACAGATGGCTCAGTGTAATAATGGACTGACCCGGCAGCAGGAAATCTTCGCTGCTGCACCCTGTCCGTTCGATACCATGGGCGGTAATGCGTTCCATTCTGTAGCGGGTAAAGCGGAACGGGTAGTCCTGCTCGCAGTTGCTGCGTTCCAGCAGCTGCGAGATCATCGTTTCCGTCAAGGCCTCATACCCAAACTGATCCAGCTTGTACCAGCGGTTGCCATCTACCCACTTCTCCTGATTACCCTTTGAAGATGTTTCGGCGATCCTCTCGTTTGTCACAAAATGTATGCTCATTCCGTTACCTCGATCCACTGCTGATCCTCCGCCATACGGCCTCGTGTGCGTTTGACGATCTCCCACGGGTCGTATTCATCCAATCCCAAAGTCTCCAGATATTCACGAATGCCTTCCCGCTGCCGGGGAACGCACCGCTCTTCCAGGAAGGCCATCAGATCTTCCCATGTAGGCAATCTGTTTTTCCCGAAAGCGGTTTTCACCAGCTGCCTTGTATGGTTCTCCACGCAAAGCGTATGATCCGTAAAATCCACCGCGATGGTAGTACACAGTGTCTTACTATTCCAGAATTTTAGCTTTTTCACGCAGTGGGACTGCGCTTTTTTTTCGCTGATAAACTCCTCTATGGTGACGACTTTTGTGATTACGATTCTGTTTTGGTCAAAGGTCAACTCCACCTCCCGCTCCTCATCGGTAATGCCCATGGCTCGAAGCCAGCGGGATGGGAGCGTGACCTTATGCGTTTTTGCACCGGCGCCCGCCGTTCCCCCGGCTGTGCTGCTGTTGATCCGCGCCAATCGTCTTTCCATGTCATCACCTCTATGTATCTTGAAATATATCATATTCGGTACGAATAGTCAATATATCCGTCTTGCAGAACACCGCCAGTGTAGAGGGGATAAAAAACCAAACTTACTATAGCAAGTGCCTCTTCACTCTCCGATAAAATGTGCTTTTGCTCATTCCTAACTGCCGCATGGCCTCGGCTGCGGTGATTTCTCCGCGCCGCCACTTAACTATGACTTTCTCAAGCTCCGGCGGTTGAATAGGCTTGCGCCCTTTGTAAACGCCGTTGTCCTTGGCAATGACGATGCCCTCCCGCTGGCGTTGGAGGATATATTCCCGTTCCAGTTCCGCCACCGCGCCGAATACGGTCAGCATAAACTTGCCGGTAGGCGTGGTGGTGTCGATAGCCTCCTTCTTACTGACAAATTCCACGCCTTTGACGGATAGTTGTTCTACTAACTCCAACAGGTCTCGGGTGTTGCGGGCAAAGCGGCTGATGGACTCCACAATGACCGTGTCACCTCGCCGGACGTATTCCATCATCTTCTGCAATTCTGGGCGGTTGGTATTCTTGCCGCTTATGCGGTCGATGTAGACCTCGTCCACCCCCAACTGCTCCATCAGCAGCTCTTGCCGTGCCGTGTTTTGATCTGCAGTAGATATGCGGATGTAACCGATTTTCAATTGCGATACTTCCTTCCCTTGTAAATTCACATTTATTTTGTTATACTATGTATGTAAAACAGTGTTTTGATGGGAGGTGCCCTCGGTGAAAACACATACTCTGAATGAGATCAAGGTTATTGTGTCACGTCTTGCCAGGCAATATGGCGCGGAGCGCATCTACCTGTTCGGCTCCTATGCGCGGGGTGACATGACAAACAGCAGTGATATTGACCTGCGAATTGACAAGGGAAATATCCGCGGCTTTCAGTTGGCGGGGCTTCTGCTCGACTTAGAGGACTCCCTTGGTGTACCGGTGGACCTTGTCCCCACCACCAGCCTTGATTCACATTTTCTTGACTCCATACGGAAAGATGAGGTGCTGCTGTATGAAGCCTCTTGACCGCAACATCGGCGCTCTGGAGCATATCGTTGTCTACTGCCAGCAAATCGAGCAGACTGTTGAACGCTTCGGCAACAGCGCTGAGACATTTCAGAACGATCCCATTTACCGCAATGCCGCCGCACTTTGTATTTTGCAGATCGGTGAGTTAGTGGGTAAGCTGACAGACGAATTCCGTGAACAGCACCCCGCCGTGCCTTGGCGTCAAATCAAGGCTATGTGAAATATTGTCGCGCATAGCTACGGCACTGTCGATCCCGAGATCACATGGGAAATCATCACGGATGAAATTCCTCAGCTAAAGGCATATTGCGAACAAATCATTGCCACCAAACAATAATGTAGTCCCAATAGAGTCCCTCCCGCAGATGGCACGTGCCAGAATGCGGGAAGTGACCCTATTGGGACTCTATTTCTGTGTGCCGTTAGGGTACACCCTATTGGCACGGTTCCTCCACCGGTACACAGATGAGCTTGCCGTTGACGCTGACGAAGAACTCCGGCTTGGCAAACCGTCTGAGCCAATAGGCAACCTGCTCGTCCGTCAGAGACGTGAAGTTCTCGCTGTCTGCTAGTGCGCCGCAAATGAAGAATGTCCCAGCGATGGCATCATAGATTTCTCCATTCTCATCCCGCAGCGCCCGGTTCAGCGGCAGCCCCAGCAGCTTGCCCTCCTCGTTGCAGATCAAGGCTGCGTTTCGTCCTCCGGGTTCGTACACAGCTTGAATAAGACCGCCAACAGCACGCTGCATACTTGCAAGGCTATCTTCCAATTCCATTTCACAGGCTTTCCTCCCAACTTCTACCATTACTACTCGCATTTTTTATACCTCCCCGCAGCACATGATCTCCTCTATCTCCTCCGGGCAAAGACCATAACTAAGGAACACGTCTATGTCGTGGGGTGTGTAGCCGTAGGCGGCCGCCACGGATTTCAGATCGTCGATATACTCGTCCTGTCCGGCGTACACGTCCCAATACGGCCAACTGAAGTGTGCCGTACCGTCCCAGAGGTTGCGGGTATCAAAGCGCTCAACGCTGTACTGCCCCTGCCGGTCTATCCGCAATATATCCCCCTCCCGGATCATCACCTCAAAGGGCTGTTCCATGCGCGGCATGCCCTTTTTCAGTCCCTTCTTGAGTATCTGCTCCGTGCTGGCGTAGACATACAAACCCATGCGCGGGAAGTGGTACAGTGTCAGCGGATTGTTACCCTTGATGATGTGGAGATTGTCCCTGCTGTCCAAAACAGACAGCGTCAGCGTGCCTCTGAGGGGTTCTACGGCACTGCGGATGCTCCGGAAGCTCAGCTCGCCCTGCTGCGCCAGTAACTGCACGGCCACATAGCTGTCTGTCTCGATTCGGGTGCGGGGTAGGTTCTTGTCCATGCGAAGTGTCAGGTCGTTGTACAGCACACCATTGTGCGCCAGCGCAAAGGGGATACCCGCTGTGCCCTCAAAGGGGTGGTTGTTGTAGTTATGCTTCTCGTTTCCCTGGGTAGTCATGCGCGTATGTCCCATAATGCAGACAGCATCATCGGGCAGTCTGAATCGCATCAGGTGCGCGGGATAGGGGCGCTTGTAGACCGTCAGGTGTCCGTTGCGGTTATAGGCAATGCCGGTGGCGTCCGTCCCTCTGTCCTCACTGGCAACGGCCAACGCGGAGACAAGACGCTTCTTCTGCGCGGCGGTCAGGCTGTGGCCGTAGTCATAAATTCCAAACAAGCAGCACATCAGACTTCCCCCTCCGCTTCCACAGGCTCATTGATGTAGAGATTGCGCTCCTTTAGGTACTGCACCAGCTCCGGTTCTTTGATGGCACTGACAAAGCTGCTCCAGGGCAGGTCGTGCAGCTCATCATCGGACATAAAAATCGCCGCATCGCAGATGTGGTCGACAAGCTGCAATGTGGCGATAAGCGTATTCGGTTTCAGCGTACCCCGGAACATTCGGAATTCAATGGTGTCCGCGTTGGTGAGGTTGACGCAGGTGTAGCGGCTGCCGTGGCCTTTCTTCACGTGTTCCAGCATCTCACCGGGTCGGTCGCGGTAGCCGTAGCGGGCTGCCCACTGCTCTAGCTGCCGCTGGGTGCGGCGGGAGAAGCGTAGCAGTTCCGCCCAGTGGCGCTCCACAAAGAACAACACGCGGGCAATGGCGTTGTCCTGCGCGTCCAGCGTGTCTCCAAAGGCCTTGCGGGAAACATGGACGTGCAGCCCGCAGGTGCCCGCTTGGTGGGACAGGTAGCCCATACTGATGGCTTTATCCAGCACCTCCGCCCAGGGCATCTCATGCAGCTGGCTGTCCAGCGACATGGGATGTGTGACGATCTCAAAGCCGTCGTCCAATGAGCCATCGTGCTTGCAGTAGGCCAGTGTCTTTGACTGGTTGACAATGTCCATCAGCGCCTCCGCGCTGCTGTCACATTCACCACCGTCGTCGATCTCCAGCTCCACGCCGAAGTAGCGTGAGCCGTCGCCGTAGAAGATGGGGTAGGGCTTGAAGTAGTAGTCGTGGATCGGGCTGTTCTCGATGGTAGAGCAGCAATCGGCACAGTAGGGATCGTCGTTGTCCAGCGGATACCAGCAGTGGTCGGTGTCGATGATGCGCCCGCAGCGGACGCAGCGGGTGTAGTCCCGGTCGTAGCATTCGGGGCAGATGGGGAAGTCATCGTTCTCACTGCGGTTGTGGGCGCGTAGGAAACGGCTGCCGCAGTCGGTGCAGACAAGGGTCAGGTCGTCCAAACAGTCGGGGCAGTAGAGCCTGCCGTTGAACTCGGTAAGCTCTCCTTCGGCAGTACCGCAGTGGGCACAGGTGCGGAGTTCGGTCATAACAAAAGTCCTCCAAAATATAAAATTGGCCTCCGGGGATCACCCGGAGGCCTTCACTTATATATTACATATTTGGAGTTCCCTGTCAAAACGGAAACGTAGGGTTCTTCTCCCAGTATCACTCATCAAAAAGTAAGAACTTATACGGCTGCACATCCAGCACTTCCGCAATGCCAAACAGCGTATCCAGCGAGATCGCTTTGTTGATATTGGGCGCTTCTACATGTCCGATAAAGGCCGGACTTCGCCCAAGCTCCTCGGCAAGCTGCTCTTGCGTCAGCCCCCGCAGCTTACGATAATAGGCAATTTTCAAGCCAAGCTGCAAATATTTGTTTGCGTACTGTTCCTTCATAAGCATCAACTCCCGATAGTATCGTATCGGAAATGCGAAGCAATTGACATGAGCCTTTAATTATAGTATTATATCTATTAGATATGATTATGTACTTTTTGACACATAATCGAAAAAGAGTTTGAAGGAGTGAAAGAGATATGTATTGCCACGAGTGTGGGACACAGCTTCCTGATGGGGCGATGTTCTGCCCGAATTGCGGCACGGGCACAGGATCGGCAGCATCGACAACTCAGGGCAGCACAGCAGAGCAGCCACATACTCCGAGCGAACCGGCGGCCGCACCGACGACGGGCGCTTCGCCGACTGCGCCGGTAAGACATCGGCACTTTCCCTTCGGTACGATTGTGGCAGCGGTCATTTTGGTGGCAGCGGTGTGGATGCTGTTTACCAACTACGAAAATAGACCAATACGCGACCTGAAAGGTATTGTTTTTACCCAATACGACGTTGGCGACTCGCTGGGGAAGGTCATCGGCGAGAATATGTCCCATACAAAATGGTCTTCTGAAAAACGGGGGAATGACAGCTATGACGTTACTGTATCAGGTGTAGAGAATATGTATGACTCTTTGGTCGAGGCGACTTTCCGGGTGACATACATAGATGATGCCGTGCATGGTGTCCTGACCCGTGCCTCTGTGAATGGACAGGTATGCACCGACGCCTCCGATCTAGCGGTGGTAATGCTGCTGCTTTACGGTCAGCTGGACGAGGACACGCTGGCAGGACTGATGCTATGGAACAGCATATGGTGAGAGGGAGGACACTATGATCGACGGATATTGCCCCAAGTGTCACGAAAAAAGAAACGGTGAGCCAGGAACAGCCTGCGGCATCTGCGGTACGATATTGTGGGGATACGACTCCCCTGTAAACTATTTGTTCGCCGTAGACAGAGGATTCAGCTATATTCATTACAAGGAAATCAACACGGAGGCAGAATTAAAGGACGACTGTGTGGAGATCACGCAGACAAACACGTGGTTCGCATTTTTCAAGCGTCCTTCGTCCAAGGTATCTATTCCTTATGCGGACATACAGGACATAGAGATTTACCGCAGCTGGAATTATTGGAATTTGTTGTTTGCCGCGCTCATTACCATAATCAGCGGTGTGTGCCGGTGGTACTGGATCCTGTTCGTGCTGTTGTTCCTGTACACGGCAGCGGGACGTATTATAGCTATTCACTACAAGGATGACGCCGTTTTGCGTGTACCGATTAGCGCTTTTGGGAAAGAACCCCGCGTAGATCAATTTGTTGCGGAGCTGAACCAACGTATACTAAAGGGGGTACAATGATGGCAAAATTCTGTATCTATTGCGGCAAGCCTATTGATGAAAAAACGAAGTTCTGTCCATTCTGCGGCAAGGCAGCCACGACAGAACAGCCCGTGGCAGTGCAGTCTGCGGTAAGCCCTACATCCGCCAGCACTCTTCCTGCAGAGCCTGCCCCGGCACAGGTTCCTTCACCTCAGCCGACACCGACTTCGGCACCGGCCACTGGCCACACGAACTGGCTGCTGATCGGATCCATCGCTGTGATTGTGGCCGTGCTGGTGCTGGTCGTGCTCCTAGTGCTCCGTGATATGGACACTAAGGATCAGCCACAGAGCACACATGCACAGGACACCCAAAGTCAGTGGCCGGATATCCCCGGGTTCAGTCAGGATGACGTCGAAGGCGTGGCATATACGCTGCTTCCGGAATGTGAACTTCTGTCCTATGGCCGTGTCTACTACAACGAGGATGAGCAGAGCGTATTCCTCTATGATTGCCGCCTGAAAGCACCAGAGGACAGTCTGCTGGATCTCACAGATGCCACAGTGGATATACGGGTGGATCTGAGCGACCCCGACATAAACATGTGCAGCTTTTCCGGCTTTGACGGCACGCTCAAGCTGAAGACCGGCGACTACTTCACCATCTATGATGATGGCGGCAACGAAATTGAGGTCTCCTTCGAGGCTCAGCCGTACGTTGTTTCCGGCGGATATGCCATCCAATTCCCCAACGTGTTCGTGGCGGATCTGACGTGGATGGATATACGGGGAATAAGCGACCCAGCCATGTCTTTGGATATGTCCTTTGACATCGCTGGCGACGACAGCCCCTTTGCCTACGCACTGAGCACCGAGGATGATGCCTATACCATCTTTTTGGACACATCCTTCCGCCCGGTGGCCTACACCAGTACCAACTATTCTTAAGTGTAAGCAAAAGGGGTGCCTTTCTGCGCACGGAAAGGTGCCCCTTCTATTTTCTTACATGCTTGTACGGGACTTCGCCTAATCCTCATCTATCACGAGATAAAATTTGCGCTTAGACACGGATTCGTTCCAATGCAGCTCAAGCCACCTTATATTTATGTTTGCTATTTCGCTTTATAATCACGCAAAATGCGGTTTTCACTCAAGCTGCATTACAAAAAAATACAAAAAAGACCGAGGCACATCGTCTGAGTGCACCTCGGTCCTATTTTTTCTTCTTTACGGACGGCGTGTATGCTGACCGGATTTTGATTTGCATTGCGCGGTAGTCAGCTTCGTTGATTACCTTCCGTTCCAATAATGCTTCATTGAAGTATTGCAGCATTCCTTCGTGATATGCACTCTCTTTTGTCAATTTCCCTGTCGGCATCGCGCCTTCCTCCTTTCCAGCTTATTATCATGTCCGATGGCATTTCAAAAAATACACGGAACCAGGTGGCCATTTTTCTTGATACTAACGCTATCCCGTCCTTCGCCCAGCTCGTTCAAAATCATCAGCAGCGACGGGAGCTGTTTGACGGGGTATTTTTCCCGCAGCGGCAGGGGATGAATGCCCAACCTTTGAAAATGGGCTAAGCACGTTTCCCACTGTTCTTCTGTCAGCCCTTTCCGCGCTTCTTTGAGGGACGAACTATTCGCCGTTCTCAAAATACTTTTCAGCCGTTTTCGCATTTTCTTCTTCATTCCGTCTGATTTATCAACGATTTCCAGCTGCGCCTTCAGCTTGCGGTACATTCCGCCATACATGCACTTCTGCGCATATTTCAGAATCAATTTCCTGCTATTCTGGCTCAAAGCCTGTATCGCATCTACAGTTGTTTCCAGATGTTCCTTCTTGCTAAAATCCCGGATCCACGCGCGACCACAGTGTAGCTCAACTCTTAAAACGCTCTTTGGCAGCTTCTCTCCCTTCATCAGGCCCTCGCGTTTCATTTGCAACAGTTTGTCATACGCTACCAACTGAGCCCGTCCATTGTCCCAACGCACGGCATGACGCCTCTGTTCGGATTCCTTGACGAATGCGGAGGACAGCGGTTCGCCCAAGCGCAGCAGACGTATCAATTCCGCTGCTGCATTTTTGCGATTCCAGCAGATATTGACACAGAGGTCCAGCCGATGCAGTTGCCATGCGTTCATATCTTCCGGCAGCCCCGCTTTTCGCATGACCAATGTGAAATTATCCCGTATTTCCTCCAGTGTGTCCTGATACGGCGGCACAATACCAAGATACGAAGCATCCGGTTCCAGCAACTTGCGAGGATTGACCGTCAACGAGATCATGTTCTGGCGCCCACGCGCCAGGAACACCTGAATCCCATTTCTCGAAAACGCATTACACCGCCACGCGAATACCCCGCCGTTTTCCTTCACCGGATAAAACTCGCCTCCGCGGCTGCATTGCCTCAGCCGATCAAACGCATTCGCAAATACAGCGTCTGTCGGATTCCATCGCAGTTCCAGAGTGTGAAAAGAGAAACCGTCTGATGTCAAAAAGATCTTCTTGCCCATAAAGTGCCCTCCCAACATGGCTTTTATTTTCCTGTTGGGCTCCGTATCTTTTTAAAATTGCTTTTCTTTTTTCTTTGTTTTTCCCCCTTCCCTGATAGGATAAGAGAAAAACAGGGCTTTCCATTTTCCCGGTTTTATTTTCCTATATATTCTGACCATCCTCAGTTGCTGCCCCACCGCGCAGCGCAGAATCAGCATGCCTCTCCGCGTTTTTGCAGCATGCTCTCATGCAGCATAGCAAAATAAGCTGTTGCTTTTGATACGCATAGGGCTTTTCTTTTTCGCGCAACCGCAACCATCTGATATGTGGCAAATTTCATGTGATGATTCCGGCTCTTTGCTCTTGCATTCCTCGGAAAGCCTGAAATAGTTGCTGAAATTTGCAATTTTGTTGGTTGCAGGCTTCTGCAACTGCAAAAGAATACAAAAGCGCCGGACTTTTGTTTGAAAGTCTGGCGCTTTTGTATTCTTATTTCTATGCCTGTTTTTTCAGTTTTTCTGTATAGAAAGCGGCCACATTCACAGACTTTTCTCCTACCTTGATCGTGCTGTAATCCATCCCTTCTCTACAGGTCATAATGCCCATATCGCACAGCCGATTTGTTAGTGCGCTGTATGAAAGCCATGGCCATTTTCCTTGTGCCATCTTTTTGAATTTCGCATACCCAAAAACAAGAAGTTCATTGTCGTTCACGATTTTTCTCCGGCCGCCATCGGGTATTTCTGTTTCACCCTTTTTGATCTCTCCTGCTTCCTGGCAGCATTTACGAATATCTTTCAGCAATTCTTCAACGACCTTTTCTGTACGCTTTTCCGTATCCGACCATAGCTGTCTTTGCTGTGATGCCCACAATTTACTATCCTCTGAAAGTTCTTTCAGATCTTCACCTCTCCCATAAAGTACCAGGAAATTAGTCGCCAATTGGAAAAACTTCTGATATCCCCTGAGTCGCTGCCGCTCACTCTTCTCGGATTCCAACTCTTTTTGCGCTCCCCGTGCTGCTTTACGAAGCTCATCCTTCCAATCTTGCATCCAATCGAACTGCTCTGTGAGGTCTTCCGGGAAGTCCTCCCCCCAATTCTCCAGCCCATATCGGAAGCCATCCAGCAAGACATTCGCCTTGGTCGGCAGGCGCTGCGGATCATCTACGATGATATTGATTACGGCACTGCTTATGATCTCTTCCGTGCTTACTAAAATAGGGACGAGTTTTCCAAAGGGAAATTTCTCCCAGCTGCGTTTTCTCTCTATGGTCTCCTGCATCTGTTCCACAGCCCTCTGCTGAATGCGCGGCTTATCCACCTGGATATATGGTCTTACCTCGCAGGAGTTGCTGATTTCCTCCCTTTTTGACAGGGACGGGCCATAGTTTACCTCTCCACGCACAATAGGATCTTTCCGCAAGAAGTCTTGCGTCCAGATATGCAGCTTCTTTGCGACCTCCTCCGCCATGTCATCATCCTTGCACACATAGTTCAGCAGATACCACAGCATCATCTTTTTGGGAAGCGCTGGCATCAATTGCAAGGAGATGAGATACGTTGCCAGCGGCCACACCAGCTCACTGCTCTTCGCGTCGGGATAGGCGCAAACCGACACATTGTCTTCCCAGTTGTCTTTATAATTCTTTATGCGCCGCAGGAAGTTCCTGGGGAACTTTTCCTCAATTTCCTCCATTTCCGGCAGGAATATTTTCCACAGTTCCCGCATCTGCCGCTTGCTGTTCATCCAGTCCTGCTCGTTCATACCCAGCGGCTCCATATTGCCGCGGCGTTCAAAAAACGGCAGCTCCATCAGACAAGCAATAATCTTATCGTCATAATACACCTCGAAATAGGTATACCGCCGGAAGGCTGTTCCGCCTTCTGCCAACTCATGCAGCCGGAAGTATTCCACGCAAACGGCACCACAAAATACCGTTTTGCCCTTTGGCGTCCGCAGCACAACATAGGGGGGCTCAGCAGAATACTCTACAAAATCAGTAATGTCCACCGTTGTCGAACAGCGTGTGCCTATTTCTTCCAGCCATTCCATTTCTGTATTCTTTTGCTCGCTCACCTGAAGAAGCGGCGGCTTCTCCCCAGCGCTCAAGCGGCGAAGCAGCTTGTCCCTTCTCGCGCTTACCCGATCATATATTTTCTCATCCACAAAAGAATAGAAGTCCTTCCTTGCCATGCAGCACCCTCCTTTGTTATAATTCTATACTTTTCATTATATACGATATTTTTTCTATAGCAAGAATTCTTTCTCTCCTTGCCTTCTCTTGCTTTACATGTTACAATATAGAACATGATACAACGAACTTGTTCGGAGGTATACCATGGACATTCACGACATTCGCCAGCAGCTGCGGACAAAAAGCATATATGACATTCCTCTGCGGGTGACGTACTATGCCCGTGTTTCCTCAGAATCGGATGAACAGCTGAACTCGCTGGGCAATCAGATCCAATACTATGAGGACTTCATCCGCCGGAACGCCGCATGGGCGTTCGTCCCCGGCTACATTGACGAGGGCTTGTCCGGCATATCCACCAAGCACCGGGAGAACTTCAACCGCATGATCGATGACGCGGCGGAGGATAAATTCGATCTGGTCATCACCAAGGAGATCTCCCGCTTCGCCCGCAACACGCTGGACTCCATCCAATTCACGCGACAGCTCCTCGGCTGCGGTGTGGGTGTGTTCTTCCAGAATGACAACATCAATACCTTTGATGAGGACTCCGAACTGCGGCTGTCCATCATGTCCTCCATTGCCCAGGACGAGCTGCGCAAGCTCAGCAGCCGCGTAAAATTTGGCCATCAACAGGCCATCAAGAATAACGTAGTGCTGGGAAACAGCCGCATTTTCGGCTATCGCAAGGAAGACCGCAGACTGGTCATTGACGAGGGACAGGCGCCTATGGTACAGGAGCTGTTCGAACTGTACGCCACGGATCAGTACAGCATGAAGCAGATCGAAACCCTCTTTTGGGAGAAGGGCTACCGCAACCTCAACGGTAAGAAAATCGCCCACACCACCATGTCCAATATGATCTCCAATCCTAAATACAAGGGCTACTATGTAGGAAACAAGGTCAAGGTGGTGGATATGTTCACCAAAAAGCAGAAATTCCTCCCACCGGAGGAATGGGTGATGTTCAAAGACGAGACGGGTGAGATCGTGCCCGCTATTGTCTCCGAGGAGCTGTGGGAACAGTCCAATGCAGTTCTGCGCCGCCGCAGCGATGACGTAAAGAACCGACAAGGCATTTGCAATCACGCCAATCTGCTGACCGGAAAGCTCTATTGCACCTGCTGCGGCACCGCCTACTACCGTCGGGAATCTCAGGACAAGCATGGCCATAAAAACAGCAAATGGGTCTGCTCCGGCAAGATCAAAAACGGCGCGGACTCCTGCGCCTCCTTCCCCGTCTATGAGGACGAGATCAAACCCCTGTTGCTGGATGTGTTCCGCGATACGGAGGCCAGCGCAGAGGCGCTGATCGAAGAATATGTAGAATTATTTAAATCTCTGAACCGTGGCGGTAAGTTGGATAAGCAGATCGCCTCGCTGCAAAAGCAGCTGGAAACAGTAGAGCAGAAGCGCATGAAGCTGCTGACCTACAACGCCCAAGGCAAGCTGGATGATGCGGATTTCCTTGCCATGAACAAAAAATGCTCCGCTGAGGCAAAGGAACTGCAAACGCAGTTGGCAGAGGCGCTTACACAGCAGGAATCCACCGGCAGCCTAAAGCAGCAGCTGGATACGATTCGCACCGTCCTGCGCAATGCACAGAAGGACGCCGCCAAGGGCGTCATCACCAAGGAGTTCGTGGCCCGCTATATCGATAAGATCTTTGTCACACCGGAGGAGAACGGTTCCCTCCGACTGGATATCAAGATTTTCACCGGCGAGAGTTGCGAAAAGCACCTGCAAAACCTGCGGCATCAGGCAGCGGCGCAAGCTGTTGTACCGCAATCAGTTGCGGCGTTTTCACCGGCTGGTGATCCCGAAGTTTCTACGGGTCACACTTTCAAGAAGATGATCGAGTCCTACGAGAAGAATCTGTAACGGTCCTTCCCGCACGGCAAAAGCTGGCAGGCACAGATGTGCCTGCCGGTTTTGTATGCTCTTACAGTTTGATTCTTCCGGCGAGGAAGTCCTCGTACCGGTCGCAGATGTCCTGCACGTCATCGCCGAAGGCGATCTGCCGCCCCTTGTGGAGCCACAGCACCTTGCTGCATAGCTCCCGTATCTGCCCCAGCGAGTGGGACACCAGAATGCTGGTGGCTCCGGAGGACAGTATCTCCCGCATCTTGGCCTCGCTCTTTCTGCGGAACGCGCCGTCACCCACCGACAGCACCTCGTCCAGAATGAGGATATCCGGCTGCACCAGACTGGCGATGGAAAACGCCAGCCGGCTCTTCATGCCAGAGGACAGCTGCTTGAACGGACGGTTCTCGAACTCCCGCAGCTCCGCAAAGTCGATGATCTGCTGGTACATCTCATCCATAAATTTCCGGGTGTAGCCCAGCATGGCGCCCCGGAGATAGGTATTCTCCCGCACGGTCAGATCGCCGTCAAAGCCGCTGGCCAGCTCCAGCAGCGCCGCGATGGTGCCCTCCCGCCGGACAACGCCGTGCGTAGGCTCCATGATACCGCTGACAGCCTTCAGCAGCGTGGATTTTCCCGCGCCGTTGGTGCCGATGATACCCAGCATGTCGCCCTTTTCCAGCTTGAAGTTGATGTCTCTGTCCGCCCAGAACTCCTGCACATGGTAGTCGCGCTTCAGCTTCCGCACCACGAACTCCTTCAAGCCGATGTCCTTGAAGTCGCCGGTGATATACCGGACGGAGACGTGATCCACCTCTAAAATGCTCATGTCACGCCTCCTTACACATAGTACAGAAAACGGGTGTTGTACTTCTTATACATGAAGCAGCCCAACCCCAGCACCACCAGCACGTCCGCCAGCATCAGCAGGTGGAACCACACCGTGGGCACGGCGGCGTCGATGACGATCTTCCGGAAGTACCGGATGAACAGGTAGATGGGATTCGCCAGAAACAGGCACTGGACGTTGTAGCTGTAATGGTCAATGGTGTAGAAGATGGCAGAGGCGTACATCAGCAGCTGGGTAAAGATGCTCCACAGGTACTGGATATCCCGGAAGAACACAAACAGCGCCGAAAGGATCAGCCCTACGCCGATGTTGAACAGCACCAGCAGGCAGGTGGGATACAGCAGCAGGAAGAACCGCCATGTGAACGTGATGTGGTCAAAGGCACAGAACACGAAGAAAATGCACAGCGTCAGGCCAAAGTTGATGAGGGTCTGCACGTTCTTAGAGAACAGGAACAGATACTTGGGCACATTGACCTTGGTGAAGATGCCCGCGTTGCTCATCAGGGACTGCATGCCCTGCGAGGTGGACTCGTTGAAGTAGGAGAACACCAGGTTGCCGCAGAACAGATAGGTGGTATAGTGCGCCATGTTCCGCCCGAAGAACTGGGTAAACACCAGCTTCATCACCAGCAGCATCAGCAGCGGTGACAGCAGGCTCCACGCCATGCCCAGCACCGTGCGCTTGTATTTCTTTTTGAAGTCGCGCTTTACCAGCTCCTCAAAAAGGAACTGGTAGCGCAGATATTTTTGCAGCATAAAACCTCGATCTCGCATGATATCCCGCAGGATACCGGTCGTTTCCGTGACGCCCCGCAGGGTCACTGCACCTGCTGGGCCAGCGCCAGTGCCGCAGCGATGACCTGATCCATGTCGTAGTAGCGGTACGCACCCAGCCGCCCGCCGAACAGCGTGTGCGGCTCCTGCGCCGCCAGCGCCGCATAGCGCTGGTACAGCTCGGTGTTCCGCTGGTCGTTGACGGGATAGTACGGCTCGTCCCCCGGCTGCCACGCGGCGCTGTACTCCCGGGTGATGACGGTTTTGGGCTGGGCGCCGAAGGTAAAGTGCTTGTGCTCGATGATACGCGTCCACGGTGTCTCCGCGTCCGTATAGTTGACCACGGCGTTGCCCTGATAATTGTCGGTATCCAGCACCTCCGTCTCAAAGCGGAGGCTGCGGTACTCCAGCGCGCCCAGCCGGTAGTCGAAATAGGCGTCGATAGCCCCGGTGTAGACCACCGTTTCCGCCAGCGCGGACAGTTCCCCCCTTTGCCGGAGGAAATCCGTGTGCAGCCGTACCGGGATCCCCGCCAGCAGCCGCTCCGCCAGCGCGGTATAGCCCTCCTCGGGGATGCCCTGATAGCGGGCATTGAAGTAGTTGTTGTCGTAGGTGAAGCGCACCGGCAGACGCCGGATGATGAAGGCCGGCAGCTCCGTGCAGGGACGGCCCCACTGCTTCTGGGTGTAGCCCTTCACCAGCTTTTCATAGATGTCACGCCCCACCAGACGGATGGCCTGCTCCTCCAGATCCCGCGGCTCGCCGTCACCGGCGGCCGCCTGCTGGCGGCATATCTCCTCCCGCGCCTGCTCCGGCGTGATGACACCCCACATCTGGTGGAAGGTGTTCATGTTGAAGGGCAGGTTATACAGCTCGCCCCGGTAGTTGGCGATGGGGCTGTTGGTAAAGCGGTTGAAGCGGGCAAAGCGGTTAACGTAGGCCCACACCTCCTCATCGTTGGTGTGGAAGATGTGCGCGCCGTAGCGGTGAACGTCGATGCCCTCCACCGTCTCGGTGTAGGCGTTGCCGGCAATATGGCCGCGCCGGTCAATGACAAGGCATTTCCTCCCCGCATCCGTCATTTCGCGGGCAAACACCGCGCCGAACAGGCCGGCGCCCACGATGAGATAGTCGAACTCCCTGCTCATATCACTGCAGTGCCTCGCGGACGCGGCAGGCGCTCTCCCGGAAGGCAGCCAGCTCCTCCGGCGCCCAGTTCTCCTGGATGCGGCGCTCCACCCCGTGGCCGCCGATGATAGACGGTACGCTCAGCGCCACACCGGACACGCCGTACTCCCCCTGCAGCGGGGTGGACACGGAGGCGATGGTGGGGCGCTGGTTCAGCACCGCGTCCGCCAGCAAGCACACACAGGTGGCGATGCCATAGTGGGTCTTGCCCTTGGCGGAGATGATGGACGCGCCCATGGTGCGTACCTCCTCCGCAATACGGGCACGCTCCTCCGCCGTCCACGGCAGGCCCACGCTGGCGCAGTACTCGCCCATGGTGATGCCGCCCACGGACAGACGGCTCCACAGCGGGATCTGGGAATCGCCGTGCTCGCCCACGATATAGCCGTTGATCACCGCCGTGTTCAGCCCCACATAGTCCGCGATGACGCGGATCATGCGGGAGGTATCCAGCGTACAGCCTGTGCCGAAGACCATGCCGTCCGGCAGCTCCATGCCCTGCGCGCACAGGGACACCATCACGTCCACAGGATTGGACACCACCATGATGACGCTGTGGGTATAGTACTTTTTGATCTCGGCCACCACGCCCTCCATGATCTTGCGGTTGTCCGAGATCATATTCAGGCGCGTCTCGCCGGGGCGGCGGTTCCGTCCTGCGGTGATGATGATGAGATCACAGTCCGCGCAGTCGGCATACTCGCCCACCCGCACCGAGCACTCGCCCATATAGGGGATGCCATGCTGGATGTCGGTGGCCTCGCCCCACGCCTTGTTGGTATCCAGATCAATGAGTACGATCTCCTGCGCCAGATCACGCAGCGTCAGGGCGTAGGCGATGGACGCGCCCACATAGCCCGCGCCCACGATGGCCACCTTCTTGCGTCCGATGGGATAGTAAAACTTTCGTTCTGTCATCTTATACTCCGTTCCTTACTCTCCCCGTAGGGGCTTCGCATGCCTGCCGCCGGCGGGGCGGCGGGCCTCAGGAATACATTTTCCCATAGTAGGTCAGATAAGCGCCGGACGTAACGCCGCGCATCCACTCCTCGTGGGACAGATACCAGTCGATGGTCTTGGCCATACCCGCCTCAAAGCTGTAGGCCGGCTCCCAGCCCAGCTGCGTGGTGATCTTGGTGTTGTCGATGGCATAGCGGCGGTCATGACCGGGTCGGTCCTTCACATGGGTGATAAGGGACTCGTCCTTGCCCATGCGGGACAGAATCAGCTTCACGATCTCGATATTGGCCTTTTCGTTGTTGCCGCCCACGTTGTATACCTCGCCCACGATGCCCTTTTCCAGCACCGTGTCGATGGCGGAGCAGTGATCCTCCACATACAGCCAGTCACGCACCTGCATACCGTCGCCGTAAACGGGCAGCGCCTTGTCGTTGGCGGCGTTGTGCAGCATCAGGGGGATCAGCTTCTCCGGGAACTGATAGGGGCCATAGTTATTGGAGCAGCGGGTGATGTTCACCGGCATGCCGAACGTCTCGTGATAGGCCCGGACGATCATGTCCGCGGAGGCCTTGGCAGCGGAGTAGGGGCTGTTGGGGGACAGGGGCGTCATCTCGGTGAACATGCCCGTGGCGCCCAGCGCGCCGTACACCTCATCGGTGGATACCTGCAGGAACTTGACGCCCTCCCGGTAGTCGCGGCAGTACTTGTCATCCGGTGCCGCCGACCAGCAGCGCCGCGCCGCGTCCAGCAGCGTCTGGGTGCCCAGCACATTGGTGGTCAGGAACAGCTCCGGCTGGGTGATGCTGCGGTCAACGTGACTCTCCGCCGCGAAATTCACCACGGCGTCGAAGTCGTACTGCCGGAACAGATCGCCCACCAGCGCACGGTCGCCGATGTCGCCGCGCACGAAGATGTGGCGCGGCTCGTCCTTCAGATCCGCCAGATTCTCCAGATTGCCCGCATAGGTCAGGGCATCCAGATCCACGATACGCAGCTGGGGGTGCTTGTCCAGCATGTAGTGGACAAAATTGGAGCCGATGAAGCCGGCGCCGCCGGTCACAAGGATGGTTTTCATTTAATATCCTCCTCTGCGGTCTTGATGAGGTACTGGCCGTAGGCCGTTTTCAGCATGGGCTGCGCCAGCTCGATGAGCTGCTCTCTGGTGATGTAGCCCAGACGGTAGGCGATCTCCTCGATGCAGGAGACGTACAGGCCCTGCCGGCGCTGGACGATGGACACGAAGTCCGCAGCCTCCAGCAGACCCTCGTGGGTGCCGGTATCCAGCCACGCCACGCCGCGTCCGAACAGCTCCACCCGCAGGGTGCCCCGGCGCAGGTACTCGTTGTTCACCGCCGTGATCTCCTTCTCGCCCCGTGCGGAGGGCTTGATGCTCTTGGCGATCTCCACCACGTCCTTGTCGTAGAAGTACAGACCCGGCACGGCGTAGTCGGACTTGGGCTGCTTGGGCTTCTCCTCAATGGAGCGCACATTGCCGTCGGCGTCGAACTCCACGATGCCGAATTCGCTGGGATTCTGCACCTTGTAGCCGAAGATGGTGGCGCCGCTGTCATGGTTGACGGCGCGGTGCAGGATACCCGTCAGGCCCCGGGCGTAGAAGATGTTGTCGCCCAGGATCAGCGCGACGCTGTCGCCGTTGATGAACTCCTCCCCGATGAGGAACGCCTCGGCAATGCCGTTGGGCTGCTCCTGCACGGCGTAGGAGATGTCCAGCCCCAGCTGGTGTCCGTCGCCCAGCAGCTCCTGAAATACCGGCACGTCCCGGACGGTGGAGATGATGAGGATCTCCCGGATGCCGGCCAGCATCAGTGTGGACAGCGGATAGTAGATCATGGGCTTGTCGTAGATGGCAAGGATCTGCTTGGAGACCGCCCGCGTCAGGGGATACAGACGTGTGCCGGAGCCGCCGGCCAAAATGATTCCCTTCATATTTTCCTCTCCTCCCGCCGGATTATTTACAGGTTGTTGTTTTTGCCGAACTCGATGATCTTGTCGCAGATGTAGTTGACCTCATCGTCTGTCAGAGCCTGATGGATGGGCAGGCACAGCGTATGGTCGGCGGCATAGTCCGCGTTGGGGAAGCTGCCTGCCAGACCGTAGGCCGGTACACGGTGCAGCGGGAAGTAGCGGAACGTGGTGTACACATCGTTGTCCCGCAGGAACTTGGCCAGATTGTCGCGGGAGCCGCGCTTGGTCTGGACATGATAGAAGTAATAGGTACCGGAGCAGTCCGCCGGCAGCGCGGGGGGCAGATCCAGCCAGTCCAGACCGGCCAGACGGCTGTCGTAGATGGCGGCGATCTCGTGGCGGCGGGCAATGAAGCCGGGCAGCTTCTTCAGCTGCTCCAGCGCCATGGCGGCGGTGACATCGTTCATGATGCTGCGGTGGCCGAAGCAGGACAGGTCATACTCCCACCACTTCTTATCCACACTGTTGGAGTAGCCGCTCTTGGACTCCAGTCCGAAGTACAGCCACTTTGCGGCCTTCTCGCGGACAGCGGGATCCTTGAAGTACAGGGCGGAGCCGTCGGCGCACACCAGAATTTTCATGGCATCGAAGGACCACATACCCATATCGCCGATGGTACCCAGCGGCTTGCCCTTGTAGCGGGAGTAGATGCCGCAGGCGCTGTCCTCGATAACGGTCAGGTGATGCTCCCGGGCGATCTCCATGATGGGATCCATGTCGCAGGGGATGCCGCCGAAGTGCAGCAGCAGGATGGCCTTGGTGCGGGGGGTGATGTGGGCCAGAATGTCCTCCGGCCGGATGTTCAGGGTGCGGGGATCTACGTCCGTCAGTACCAGCTTGGCCCCGGCGGCGCACACGGCGTTGCCCGCGCCCACGAAGCTGATGGTGGGGACGATGACCTCGTCGCCCTCGCCGATGCCAAACAGATGCATGGAGGAGAACAGGCCCTCGCTGCAGCAGTTTGCCGTCAGGATGTGGGACTTGTCCGTGTCCAGATGGGCGGCATACTTCTCCTCAAACTCGTCCACCAGCTTGCCCTTGCCCAGCCAGTTGGACTGAAACACCTCACGGATGCGGGAGACCTCTTCCTCTCCCAGACAAGGCTGAAATACATTGATCATAATTGCACGTCTCCTTTTTTTAATAAGTCGTATTCGTGCAGCAGCTCTTGGCAGCGCTCCTGCGAGTTGAACATCATCACATCGATGATGGACAGGTTTGGCACAAATTCATTCCTGAACTGCGGATATTCTATCTGACGCATGACAGGGAAGCTGAGTTCCAGCCCCGCTGCCTCGAACAGATCCCGGTGCGGCTCGTACAGCGGCACGCCGCTGACGGAGTTGTAGTACTCCGTGCCGCCCAGCAGCTTGCAGATGGAGATGACCTTCTCGTGAGCGCGGAGGGAGCAGTCCTTCTCCATCCGCGAGGACAGGATCAGCTCCGTCCCGATGCCCAGATAGCCGCCGATGATACGGAACGAATCGTACAGGTATTTGCCCAGATCCGTCTCGCCGTTGGTGACCACCTGCTCCACCAGCGGGAACACCTGCTGGTAGTACGGCGCCTTTCGGTAGGCCTCGCCGATGGTCTTGAGCAGCTTTTGCTGCGCCCGGGGCGACGCATCCACCGCCACCTCATTGATATGCTTGTTGGGACTGGCGCCGGACAGGATCAGATTGATGTTGTGGGCCTGTCCCTGCACCAGAATGGCGTTGCGGTTGATCCGCCCGCCCTTGATGAAATTCACATCGTCATAGACCACATAGCGGTCTACCGCATTCATCAGCTGCCAGTAGCCCAGATAGGGGAAGAAGTATGGCTGCATGATGCCGATCTTCATCCGCGCATTCCTCCTTGTCAAATGGTGAAATCACAATCGCAGTCCCGCAGCAGCGGCGCGTTTTTGTCCTTTTCCGACAGCACCGGCACCATTCCCTCCGGCCAGACGAGGCCGATCTGGGGATCATCGTACCGGATGGAGCGCTCGTTCTCCTTGGAGTAGACGTTGTCCACCTTGTAGTTGACCTCGCAGTTCTCCTCCAGCGTCACAAAGACGTGGCCGAAGCCCCGGGGAATGAACAGCTCCCGCTTGTTGTCGGCGGACAGCTCCACCGCCACCCACTTCAGATACGTCTCCGACCCCTTCCGCAGGTCGATGGCGTAGTCCAGGATGCGGCCCCGGATGCAGCGCACCAGCTTGCCCTGCGCCGTGGGGTCTTTCTGGAAGTGGATGCCCCGCACGGTGTATTTGGGTACGGACAGGGAGTGGTTGTCCTGAATGAACTCCATATCCAGTCCGATCTCGCTGAATTTGGATTTGGTGTAGCTTTCAAAGAAAAAGCCCCGATTGTCGCCGAACACCTGCGGCTCGATGACCAGCACGCCCGGCAGTTCCGTTTTCTGTATGTTCAAAATACTCTCCCCCAATGTCGGTTGATTGATTCAATTATTCGTACTCGCTTTTTGCTTCGCGATTATTTCTCGCGTATGTTCTTTTGAAACGGTGCCTGCGCACGGATAGCAACTATGATCTCTTCCTTATCAGCCGTTATCTTCTACCCGTCATTCTCCGTACCGCTGTTTTCCTGCGAAAGTCTTGTCCGTATACCTACAGCCCTGCTCCAATCGCTTAGTACACCGCAGGATGAGTCGTATGCCCGTACATAGTAATAGTACAGAACCCCGTCCAATACGTTATGATCCTTATATGCCGTAGTATAAGAATCGACAGTCTTGATAAACTCGCGCTCCTGCCCCTGCTGCATTCTGTAAATGTAGTATGAGGACGCACCTTCAACCGGCTCCCACTGGATGCGGTTTCCGTCTCCCCGCAAGCCTCCGGAAATTTGTTCCACCGCTGGTAGAACGCCCTGTGAAAGTCTTGTCCGTATGCCTACAGCCCTGCTCCAGTCGCCGAATATATTACAGGACGAGTCGTGGGTTCGTACATAGTAGTAGTACAAAACACCGTCCAAAACGTTATGATCCTTATATGCCGTGGTATAAGAGCTGACAGCTTTGATAAACTCGCGCTCCTGCCCCTGCTGCATTCTGTAAATATGATATGTGGTCACACCTTCAACCGGCTCCCACTGGATATAGTTTCCGTCTCCCCGCAGACCTCCGGAAATTTGTTCCACCGCTGGTACAACGATGCCGCGGTTATCCTCAAGCCAGGTGATTTCAGGCTGGTGCTCCATTTCTGCGCAAATACGGTCATCCCAAGATTTGACACACCCGGGGATGATGATTCTCTTGATCCGCTGCCCGGAGAAGCAGTTTGCCGCAATGTGTGTAACGGTTTTTCCATTGATTTTTTCCGGCACACGGACAGTTGACCTCTCCCAACCGTATTTCGTCAGAACAATGTGGTCCGCATACTCATTGTAGTCCCACCGCCAGTTGGCCCCTCGATTGAAAAACGCGATAAAGAGATACTCATCTATGATGGAAGCCGTCCTTTTGCCAAACGGAAGCCGTCCAATGGCTTCATATATACCAGCTTCGCCGCGAGGGTTCATCTCGATCAGCGTTGCCACGCCGTTTTCATCCACTGCGATATCCCACGACATCTGCCTGAACTGCGGAATACGTTCGTGCAGCTTTTTCGCCAGCGCTACCGCCTGATCTACACCGTAGAGTTTGTGACCCGCAAATCTGAATCCGCTTGGATGTACGTCATATCTGTTTCCCCAATGATCTACGCCATAATCCATGCAGACGCCGCCCTCGCTGACACCGCAGGCCACACCGCCCTGTGTAAAATTGTCCACCTCTTTCGACACGGCTCCCATACGAAAGAGAACAGCAATGACCTCGATCTCACCGTCATACATAAATGTCACAATTCGCAGAGAGTTCAAAGAGGTTGGGTTTGCCGCCGCGAAGCTCGGGTGTGCTTTCACAAAGCGTTCAATGATCAAGTCATCGTTTTTAATTGCATCCAGATGCTCTGATATCTCTTCTTTCGTATCCCCCCTCCGAATAAACGATATTCCGTTTCCTCCGCCGCCCGGCGTTGGCTTGACGATCAGCTTTTCCTCACGCCCTGCAACCAACTCCTCCAACGTGGACATCGCGCGATCATAGCTGATATGCTGGAAATTCTGATCATAATACTGCCCGCGTATACGATGGATATAAGCCGGTGTATATGGCACATCATGGAACAGAAACTCGCGATAGTTTTTGTCATGGAACGCCGTATGGTATTGGGCTTGGTCATAAAACCGCCACATATAGTATGCCATCAAGCCTATTTCGCAGTAGCATGGATCAAATCTGCCGGACAGAGCAGAAAAAAACGCCTGTGTGCGGGGGGCGTTTTTATACGCAAACGCATACTTGTCCCAAAATTTATGCACCTCAGCCAACTGTGCATCTGTCAAATTGACATCAGGATCCTTTCTCATCCCATGACAATACTGGTCAGCAGTATTAGCTTCTTGCATTTTTTTGTTGCTGGCCGCTTTCGCATTCTGCATAGCCGCAATTCGCTGGAACAGTCGATCGCGAAAATTCCCCATCTCTTTCTCCTGTATATCGTATATTGACATTCAGAAAGCCAGCTCAGTCCGCATAGTCCAGCACGATCCTGCTCTGGATCTCGTCCAGACGGCGGAAGCAGTCGTCCAGCGTGGCGCCGGTGACCACCACCTGCCCGATACGGTCTTTGCCGTCCTCAAAGCGGCGGACGGTGTCCCCCGCCTTGGCGTACAGCTCCAGCATGGCGATGTCGGACGCCGGGGCGTTGTTATTGGTGATGCCCCGCAGGACGCCTGTCCTGTCCGCCGTGATAAAGCGGGAGGCGTTGGGCGTCTCCTGTGCCGCGCGGCGGTCGAACACCTGACGGGGATCCTCGCCCAGCGCGTTTTTCACGATCATTTCATAGTAATTGATGCCATAATACAGCGACACCAGCTCCGGCAGGCAGGTAGCGCCCACCCGCCCGGTCAGCTCAATGATGTAGATCTGACCGTCGTTGGCCTTCAGCAGGTCGATGTTCACCGGACAGTTGTCCAGCCCCATGGCGCGGATGGCCAGCTCGCTCTGGCGCCTGACCTCCGCCATCAGGGCTTCGTCCGCCCGCAGGGGCGCGGAGTGGCCGATGGGCTTGTTGGCGCTGCCGGTATAGACCTCGTCGTTGTGCGGCAGGACGAACAGGATCTCCCCGTGGGACACGAAGGCCTGCGCGCCGATGTCGATGCCGGTGATGAACTCCTCCACGATGCAGTAGTCCTCCCGCGTCAGCGCCATGGCGCCGCGGAACGCCTGCTCCAGCTCCTCAAAGCTGCGGCAGACATAGATGCCTCGGCTGGCCTGCAGGTCGATGGCCTTCAGGATCACCGGATGCGCCAGCGTATCCCATGCGCGGCGCAGGTCATCCTCCGTGGCGGTCTTGCAGTAGGCCGGGGTCTTGACGCCGCCGGCGATGAGGGCGTCCTTCATCAGCAGCTTCTGGTTGGACAGCAGCGCCGCGCGCTCCGTCAGGCCCTGCAGGCCCATACGGTCGCAGACGTAGCCGATGGAGCGCACGCCCATGTCCATGCAGCAGGAGGTAATACCATCGATCTTCAATTCCTGCGCCTTTTGCAGCACGGCGGCACTGTCGGTAATGTCCACATGGCAGACCTCATCGGCGTAAGCAAATGCCGGATAGTCGCCGGGGATGCTGGCGACTATGGTATGGCAGCCCAGATTCCTGGCAGCCTGCACCAGCGGCACCTGCGTCTGTGTGGCGCCGAGGATCATGACTTTCTTCATTTCAACCTTCTTTCCGGCCGGGAGGCCCATCTCTTTTTCGATCTCACGGAACATGTGGTCCCAGTTGTCCATCACGTCGCCGTTATTCAGATAGCTGTACAGCCAGTCGTAGCTGGTGTACTCCACCGGTGCCATGAACTCCTCAAATGTCATCTCCGGTATCCTCCGGGTGTCGCAGACCGGCAGGCCCTGCGACCGCAGGAACTCGTAGTATGGGCTGCCGGATGGGAGGTATATCTTCTTCCCCATCAGCAGCAGGATACGCAGCGTGCCAAGCCCGCAGGGGCGGTCAAAATCGAACACCGCCACATCCACGGTCCACAGCACCTTCAGATACTGCTCGAAGGGGATATTCTTCTCCAGAATAACAGCCTTGTCGCCCAGTATCTGTCTGGCACATCTCTTGACGGTCTTACTGTACAGCTTACTGCCGTACTGTCCGTTGATGCCGTACATGCCGTAGCTGATGGGCAGGAAAAACCGCACATCCTCCTGAGCGTAGCGCTTCAGCAGGTTCATCAGGTAGACATGGTTATTGAAGGTAAAGGCGTTGTGGGCGATCTGCACCATAGGCGTGTACTTCGCGCCCTCCGGCGGCTTCACCGCCCGGATCGTCTCGATCAGCTGGGACGCGCCCTTGTAGGGGTTGGGCATGGGCGTATAGAAGCAGCGTGCCTTCTCCCCGAACTGCCGCTTATACTCCGCGATGTCCACCGGGAATGTGCCGCCCATATAGCGGAACCGTTGGCGTATCTTGCGGTTCATATAATTCTTGATGCGGTTGCGCAGCGAGGTCTCTGGATACTCCCACACGTACAGGTCGGCGTTCCACTCGACCCACACGGATTTTTCCATCAGGGACGGAAAAGCGAACAGAAACCAGATATACTTCCGCGTGGTGAAGAACAGGCTGTGCCAGACGATGACGTCGGCATCCCGCAGGTGCCGCAGAAAAAAGGCAATGCGCCGGAGCCGCTTGGGGAACCCGCAGTGCTCCGGGATATACAGGTTGTCTGGGAACTGCTCCAGCTTGGGAAAGCGCTGCTTGCAGGACTCATAGGCCGTGATAAGGAAGCGGTGCTCCCGCATATCCTGCGTGGCGTGGATCTGCTGCATGATACCAAAGGAGTTCTTGGTGTCCGGCCCCACGACATGCAGGAATTTGATGTGTCCTTCATTCATGTGCCGCTTCCTCCGTTTCCTCCAGCCACTTGATCCACTTGGCGGCGATGGAGCCGCCCTGATAGATCTCCGCCAGCTCTTCCGGCAGGCATGCCGGTGAAAAGTCCCGTATATGCGCCGCGTCCTGCCCCGCCAGCTCCTCCAGCGCGTGGATGCCCGCGCCGTACTGGTTCAGCTGCACCCGCACCAGTGAATCCGCCGGCATAAAAATGCGCTTTTTCCGCGCCAGCAGATGCAGGAAAAACTCCGGATGGCAGCTTTTCTCGTTGCCCAGCAGCACCGCGTCCAGCGCGTCGATGTACCGGCAGAATGCCTCGTAGGACACTCTCCGGCTCATGGTAACGGCGCGGATGCCGGCAGCGGCGGCCTTCTTGTCCACACGGCTGCGGTAAGTCTTACTGCCGCCGGACATGCTCATGCCGTCCATGCCGTAGTGATCCGGCATGAACAGCACTATATTTCCTTTGTTCTCCATAGTCTGCACCACCGACAGGATATCCAGATGGCGGTTGCGCACCAGCATGTTCAGCCCCACCTGCACCAGCAGTCTGCCGTTGGGCGCGTCCACGTCCGGACGGCGCGGCTCGTCCATAGAGCGGCGCAGCAGCGCCAGCCGCTCCGGCGGGATAGCCTGCGGGATGGCGGTCACGCGGGTGTGGTGGATGCCGTGGAGCCGCAGGTGCTCCTGATCCCTGGGGAACGGCACGATGATGCCGCCCACATGGTTGTATACATAGTTGTGAAGCCGGTCGCTGTCCATGCCCCGCAGCATCTTCTTCTCGCTTTTCAGGTTGTCGATCTCATCGTTGCTGACCACCCATGTGGACTTGGCCAGCAGCGCCGGATCCTTGGACAACAGCTTCAGGATGGCGCCGTCGCCGCCGCTGAAGGAGTGCCACACCACATGATCCGCCTTTGCGGCCTCCCTTTTCACATACCGATCACTCCGGATGTTGGCAAAGCGCTTGAACGGCGGAATGGTCTGCAGCCCTCGGATTCCCAGCATTGCAGGCCACTTTTTCAGCACCGTGGTCATGGGAACCGTGGTCAGAAAGCTGTGCTCGTTCTGCATGTCGTACTGCTGGTACAGCGCCGATAATGGCGCCAGACTTTCATCCCTTGAAAGGACATGAAGGACTCTCATTGTTTTTCTCTTCTCCCCTGTGATTTTTTCTCTTTACAGCGCGTCGGCGATTCGCCGGGCCACACCGGCCACAAATGCCGCCGGGTGGACGCCCCCGCCCCCCAGATGCCGCCCGATCAACGCCACCGTCTCCCTTCCCCCCTTGGAAGGGCTTCTGAGGTATCGGTACACAGCGGCGGCATACAACCGCTGGTAATACGGCTTGAACAGGCCGCGCTCCGAGGTGAGCCGCGCCGCCGTCTCCTCCAGACGCTCCGTGTAGGCCAGCTCCATCCGCGCCACATCGGGATTGTGGGTATACAGTTGGTCTGTCTGGCTCTGCGGGCCTCTCCGCACACGGCGGTAGGCGCTCATCACACGGGGTATCAGGCCGAAGTCCCCTTTTGTCAGATACAGCAGCGTGGCCGTCCGGTCTGAAACGTTCCGGTTCGCCTCATATAAAAATGACAGATCGCCGTTCTTATCCAGAAAAATGTTGCGCTTCATGATGGTGGCCGTTTGCCCGGGCAGGTAGATGCCCTGAAAATCCCGAAGCGTGAAGCGCGGCTTCTCCCGCACCCATGAGATCCGCTGCTTGGGCAGCGGGTCGCCGTGCTCATCCACCACCACGCAGCGGTGGGTGCAGCCGATGAGGTCGGGGTGTTCCTCCAGAAAAGCGTACTGCACCGCCAGCTTGTCCGGCGCCGTCCAATAGTCGTCGCCCTCGCAGAAGGCCAGATACCTCCCCTGTGCCTGACACAGCAGCTCGTAGGCGTTGCGGGAGGCCCCCAGGTTCTCCGGCCGTCGGAACACCCGTATCCGATCCGGATAGCGGCGGGCGTAGTCCTCCGCGATCTCCCCCGTGCCGTCCGGCGACGCATCGTCTCCGATCAGCAGCTCATACCGGAAGCCCGTCTGCTGGGCGAGGACGCTCTCGATAGCCTGTGCGATGTATGCCTCCTGGTTATAGGCCAGCATGATAACGCTGACCGCGATTTCCCTCTCCATCATGCGCCCCGCCTTCCCGCGCGCTTTACCCATGCGCGGCGCTTGCTGCCAGGCGGCAGCAGGTGGTACAAAAGCCTCGTCCTGCGGCGCTCCGCCGCCGTGCCGCCGAAGCAGTCGAAGTGTACCCGGGGCAGCTCCAGCGTCCGCAGCTCGTCCCTGCGGTGGGTGTAATATATACCGAACAGCCGCTCGGCCAGATAGCCGTCCACCCGCAGCTCCTGCGGGCCGTAGCCGGTGACATCGGCGCGGCGGTCGAACTCCGCCAGCACATCGAAGAGCCAGTGGCAGTAGTCGTCGAACACCGGCCGGGACATGATGAAAATATTGCCGAAATAGCACACGGAGCCGCTGAGATACCGCTCCATAGCCGGTACATAGGCAGGGTACAGCTCCCGGATGATCTGCTCCGTCAGCGCCAGATCCTTTACATGGTGAAACGGTGCGGAGGCGTAGTGCTCCCGCACGGAAACATGCATATCCTCGCCCATGGGCGCGATCAGGTCGTACTGTCCGATCAGCTGTGGAAAGTCCTGAAAGCCAAGGCGCTCCAGCTCCTTCTCCGTGGGCGCGGTGCGGATGATGTAGGGCCGCCGGGCGGCCGTATCCGGATACAGATACCGGCGGTAGTGGAAGAAGCCGCAGTAGTCTGCCTCCACATTTTTCCACACCCAGTACTGCCCCGTCAGCTCGCAGTAGCGGCGGTTCAGCGCGGAGATATTTTCCCCGCTGTCATCCCGCAGAAATTCCTGAAAAAAGTCAGCAGAAAGAGCCGCACCCACATGGAGGGGGTGCAGCAGCGTATTCCGGGGCACGGAGAACGCCTTGTGGCAGGAGACAAACAGGCGTATCTCCGGTATATTCGTCGTCATGGCGTTGTCCCCCCTTTTCCCTGCTGCCGCAGTTCTGATCACCCGGACAAGGCCGTTCCGCTCTCCAGCGGCGGTGTGCCTGCCGGCAAAAAAGCAGCCCTGCGGGTGCTGCCGCCACGGGGACAGCGCGCCCTTCGTGACATGCCTGCCGCGCCATAGGCGGCAGTACCTAAAATCCCGCATATAAGATATCACTTTTCGCGAAAAGTGTCAAGCAAACCGTTCAATTCCATACGCCACAGCGGCGCTGTAAAAAAAAGCCGCAAATGCCCGAAAAAGGAAAATCTCCGGGCACAAAAAGCCCCCGCCTGCCGGGCAGTAAGGGCATACTGCCTGACAGGCGGGGAATGATCCGTTCCGGCCGCGGGGCCGCTCACGGGGACTGCCGCTGTGCGGCTTAGGGAATGTACACGCGGGTGATGGCCGTCACCTTGCCGCCCGCGATGTGGGCGGTGCCGTTCATGGCGGTGCAGGAGAAGTCCACCGTGTCCTGCATGGTCAGCAGGTCGCCGGCCAGATAGGTCTGCTCCCCCTTCTCCAGGTCGGAGGTGTCGGTGTAAACGAAGCTGTCCCCGTCCACCGGCAGCGTCAGCTGCGCCGTCTCCACATAGTTGTAGGGGAACTCGGTCACGGCGGAATTGCTCTCATAGAACACGCCGCCGCTCTCTGCCGCCGCCAGATCCACGCCGCCCTTTTCCAGACCGCCGTTGACATGTACGACGCCGTCCGCGCTCTCCACAGCGGTCACGGCGATCTCCTGTCCCCGCACCACCAGCGTATCGCCGGGCTTCATGGCGGAGACCTCCGCCGCGTCAAACAGCTCGTACTCCCACACGGTCATGTGCAGGACGAGCACGCCCTCGTCGTTCAGCTTGATGTCGCCGTTGTCGAAGGACACGCTGACATCGCAGTCCTCCGGCGCCGCCGGGTCAAAGCCGGAGGGTATGGGCGCGATGCGGACCGCCGTTGTGCCGGTCTGACCGTCATCGGGCGTGTCAGGCTCTGTGCTCTGGCCGCCGCAGGCCGTCATGGCGGCTGTCAGCAGCAGGATCGCCGCCAGCAGGGCGGCAAGCTTTGTCATTTTCTTCATAGTCCGTTCCTTTCTCAGAAGCCGGGGGCTGGCGCCCGCCGTTGGGCGCAGGTGCCCCTCGCCTATATAGACGGCCCGCGGTGCCGTTTGGTTTCACAGCGCCGCGGCAGGCTTTTTCAGAATAAGGACGGCCCCGTCCATGTCTCAAAGGGATACCCGCTGTAATAGCTGTGCCGCAGCTCCGTATCGTCCGTGCGGAGCTGCACCGACGCGCTGTCCGGGCCCACGGGCGCGGCCTGCACCTCCGACACATGGTAATCGCCCTGCCTGCCGTAGCGGCGGCTGTAGAGCCGGCTGAAGTCCGCCGCGAAATCCTCCTCCCGCAGCAGCGATGCCGTCAGCGCCAGCAGCTCCTCCGTCTCCGCGTCTGTCAGGGACGGCGCGTCCACCGTGATCTCCAGGCGCTGCGGAAAGCCGTACAGTACCTTGACGCGGCTATTGTACCACACCGCGCGGAGAAATTCTATCTCATAACCGCCCCAGCAGCAGGTGCGTCCCCGCCAGAAGCAGCAGCGGCTCCGTCTCCCAGCAGCCCCACGCCGTCGGCAGCGGGATGTCCTGCGGCTCGATGACCGTACCGTCCAGCGCCGTCAGCTGCCGCTGGACGCACAGCACGCACCGCTGCGCCAGACTGGACAGCGTCAGGCTGCTCTGGGGCGACGGCCCGCAGGATACCACCTGCCGCGCCCGCAGCGGCTCTGCCCACGCAGCCTGCGGCAGCAGCACCGTGCCGCACAGCAGCCCACGGCCCTGCCCGGACAGACGCCGCGCCCCCTCCCTGTCCAGCACCAGCAGCTCCCAGCAGCGCCGCAGCGCCGCCTCGCCGCCGATTCTCTGTACCTCCGGCGGCAGCGCCCGCTGCCACGCCGCGCCGCTGCCGCGATAAAAGCCGTACTCCGCCATACAGTTCACCTCCCGCTTAGTCTGCCGCGCCGGGAAAAATCTTATGCCGCCGATTTTTTGCTGGGCATTTCCCGCCGGCTGTGCTATACTGTGTGCTATACTTGAAGTACGATTCTTCAAAGGAGGCCGTTCCATGCAGCTTCGCGCCCATCTCCATACCGTGAACCGGCACCGGCGTCTGGTACGCCGCTACTGCCTGAAGCTGGGTCTTGTATGGCAGGGCCTGACCCACGACCTTTCCAAATACAGCCCTGTTGAATTCTGGCGCGGCTGCAAATACTATCAGGGCTGGCGCAGTCCCAACGACCAGGAGCGTCTGGAAAACGGCGTCAGTCTGGCGTGGCTCCACCACAAGGGCCGCAACCGCCACCACTTCGAGTACTGGATCGACTACTGCCGCCGGGAGGATGGCACTATCTACATCGGCGGCTGCAAGATGCCGAAGAAGTATGTGGCTGAGATGTTCTGCGACCGGATCGCCGCCTGCCGCGTCTATCAGGGCCAGCAGTACACCGACGCCTCTCCCTACGACTATTACCAGCGCTCCAAGGATCTCAAGCGCACCGACGCCAGCCGTTTCATGCACGCGGACACGGCGGCGCTGCTGGAGCGGTGGCTCCTGCTGCTGAAGGAGCAGGGGGAGGACACGGCCTTCGCCCGGATCCGGCAGGAGCTGCGGGAGGCCGCCTATTGATACCCCGCGTCCAGAAGAAATCCAGCGATTTTTCTATGTTTTTCTTGCTTTTCCCCATCTTTTGATATATACTGCTCTGGTACATTCACATGAGAGGTTATCAACGACATGACCCATCCCTATAAGACCCGGGAGGGCGGCGCTACCGTGACGGTCTTTGTCCCCTACGACTGTCAGAACCACTGCCCCTTCTGCATCAACAAAAAAGAATACGCGGACTGCACCGGCTTCAGTCTGGAAAAGATCATCGCCAGCATCCGCACCATGGACGCCATCACACCCCGCTGCGACTTCGTGTTCACCGGCGGCGAGCCGCTGGCCGATCTGGACGCGCTGCAGCGTATGCTGGACGCCATTCCCACCACTCACAAGGTGTATATCAACACCACCTTCCCCTCGCAGGAGACCACCAGCTTTGAGGAGATGCTGGCCTTCACGGAGCGGAACAAGCACAAGATCACCTGCATGAACATCTCCCGCCATCTGGTACACTATGTGGAGGAGAGCCCGGACGCGGTGCTGGGGAAGATCGCCTGCCCCACCCGCATCAACTGCGTGCTGTACAAGAACTATCCGGCGGATAAGCTCATCGCCTATGTGGAGCGCTTCCTGCCCTACCGCATCCCCATCCAGTTCCGCTATGACTACACGGAGACGACGCCGGAGAACCTGTACGAGCAGGACAACGACCGCATCCTGCAGGATCTGAAGCGGCTGTTCACCTACAGGGGGCTGGACGGCTGCCGGATGCGCAATGGCTTCCATTTCGAGTATAAGGGCCTGCACATGACGTACCACAAAACCCTGCCCTATTCCACCATCGTGGAGGAAGGCCCGGACGGTGTGACCTACGACATCCTGTACGACATCCTCATTAAGCAGAACGGCGACATCCACAGCGACTGGACGGGCGTGCAGATGGACGTGGACGCCTACCGCAAGGTGGTGTTCGAGCCCTACGACCTCCGGGTGCTGGAGGGCACCGTGGACTTCTGAGACGGCAAAAAAGATGACCGCATAGCGGTCATCTTTTTTTGCGCTCAGTGCAGGTTCAGCTTGAACAGATTGCCGTCGGCGGCGAAGTTGGTGATCTCGTACAGCACCAGAATGTCGTCGGACTCGTCGGCCAGCGGCTGCAGCTTCTCCCGGCAGTACCGCAGATCCACCATGGTGATGGTTTCGTAGTCCCCCGTGAGGAACGGCACAAAGCTGTTGGCGAAGGAGTCCTTGATGAGCAGCAGGTGCTTTCCGTTCTCCGTGCCGGTGCGGATCACCGCCTTGGCGTAGTTGCCGCCCAAAAACAGCTCGTACTTGTCCTTCTTCTCCAGCGCCGTCAGGTCGTACAGGCTGTCCCGCTCCGTGCCGTCGCAGTCGGCGGAGACAATGGTAATATCCGGGCAGTAGTCCACAGTGTCATACACGCTGTCCGGCAGCAGCACCTTGGAGTACAGCGTGCCCCGGAAGCGGTCGGTGGCCTGCGTCAGCGCATAGCTGCGGGCGGTGTGGCCCGTGGCCGCCGCCCACACGCCGTAGGCGGCCCGCGCGCCCTCTGTCGTCCAGTGGTGGTCGGTGTGATAATAAGGGTCCTCTACCCCGGCCAACGCCGTGCGGGCGTCCGCAAGCGTTCCCCCCAGTTTGTCCGTCAGGAGGGAAAACGCCTTGTCCTCGTCGTAGTAGGGGGCGTTTTTCGGCAGGCATTCGCCCAACACACCGGCGGGGCTGGGCGCCATCAGCATGGTGCAGCTTTTGCCGCTGTTGGCGGTGAAAAATGTCTCCACCGCCGTCAGATTTTTTTCGTAGTTGGCCCAGTCGAAGGTATCGTCCGTGACCTTGGCGAACAGGCGGCCCTCCGCACCCAGATAGGTGCCGCTGATGTCCTGCCGCCCCTCCATCCGCTGGAGAACGGAGCGCGCACCCGTCCAGAAGTCCCGCAGCAGGATCTGGTCGCTGGTATAGTTCTCCGTCTCCGTCATGAACCTGCCGGACAGCACATTGTCCGCCGTCAGCTCCGGCGTGGTCTGGAGATAGCGATTTTCATTCTCAGAAAAGGCCCGGTCCGGCGTAAAGAAGAAGCTGCCCACGGACAGGCCCAGCAGGATCACGCAGATAGCGATGAGCGGGGCCGGCATATTTCGTTTCATACGCACCCCTCCTCAGAACCGGAAATACAAAAACGGGTTGTAGCTGTCGCCCACCAGAAACGCCACGGACACCAGCAGCACCAGCACCGCCCATACGGTGCGCAGCGTATCGGACACGGCGATGGACATACCGTCCTCCCACCGGCGCCACAGCCGCTTGGGCAGGGACGTGCAGCCGATGACCGCCAGCGCCAGCACCAGCCAGAAGCTGCGCAGCAGGTAGGCGGCGGTGCCGTCGAAAAATGTGCCGGAGAGCATGTGGCCCAGATAAGCGCCCAGCTGGCTGAAGTCCGTGATAGCGAACAGCACCCAGCCCAGAATGAAGCACAGGCATGTGTACACATGCCCCACCCAGCGAGGGGCACGTTCCAGCTTTTTCAGCAGGAACGTCTTTTCCAGCAGCAGCAGTACCGCGTAGTACACACCCCACAGCACGAAGTTCCAGCTGGCGCCGTGCCACAGGCCGGTGAGAAACCAGACGATGGCGATGTTCAGCATCTGACGGCCCAGCCCCTTGCGGTTGCCGCCCAGCGGAATATAGACGTACTCCCGGAACCATGTGGACAGGCTGATATGCCAGCGCCGCCAGAACTCCGTGACGGTGCGGGATTCGTAGGGGTAGTTGAAGTTCTCCAGAAACCGGAAGCCGAACAGCCGTCCAAGGCCGATGGCCATGTCGGAGTAGCCGGAGAAATCGAAGTAGATCTGGAACGTGAACGCCAGCGCCCCCAGCCACGCCGTGACCACGGAGGGCGCGGACATGGCGGCGATCTCCTCCCACACGGCGCCCATCTGGTTGGCCAGCAGCACCTTCTTGCCCAGCCCGACGACAAACCGCTGCATACCGGCGCTGGCGTCAGGCAGCGACTCCCGGCGCCGGTTCTCCAGATCGTCCGCCACCGTCTTATACTGGACGATGGGCCCGGCGATGAGTTGGGGGAACAGCGTCACATAGGCGCTGAAGTCCACGATGTTCCGCTGGGGCGGCACCACACCGCGGTACACGTCGATGGTGTAGCTCATGGTTTGGAACGTGTAGAACGAGATGCCGATGGGCAGCAGCAGTCCCAGCGCGGGGATGGCCGTGCCCAGCAGACCGTTTATATTGGTAATGGCGAAATCCGTGTACTTGAAGAACCCCAGGATACTCAGATTCCCCACCACGGACACGATGAGCACCGCCTTGGCCCTCTTGGGCTTCCCAACGGCGCGGAAATGGCCGATGGCCAGTCCGTTGCAGTAGTCGAACACCGTGGAAAACAGCATGATAAGGATATATTTCGGCTCGCCCCAGCCGTAAAACAGCAGGCTGAACACCAGAAGCAGCGCATTGCGCAGCTTCCGGGGGCATAGGAAGTACAGAATACCCACCAGCGGCAGAAACGCCAGCAGGAACGTGGTACTGCTGAAAACCATGTGTCGGCTCCTTTGTTCAGTGGTCAAAAATGGGGCAGGCGAGCCTGCCCCATCCGCTTGTGTTTACTTGACGCCTGCCAGCTTGCCCATCTGGTAGCTGCCCCGGATGGCGGACAGGTTGTTGATGAAGATCACGTCCGTGACCCCGTTGGTCTTGGCAAAGTCGGAGACGCTGCCGCTGTAATAGCGGTAGTCGATGACGTACACCGTCTGGTAGTGATCCACCAGGAACGGCACGAAAGCGTTGCCGAAGGATTCCTTCACCACCACGCACTTGGAGCCGTCGGACAGGTCGGGGTTCTCGATGACGGTGTAGGGGTTGTCGCCCATGATGAACGTGCCGTACTTCAGACCGGCGGCCGCGTCGGACTCGTCATAGATGACCTTGCCGGGCGTCAGGCTGTCCGCCGTCTTGCCGTACTGCATCCGGGCCTCGGTGCTGATGGGATGGTACGCCGTCACCGTATCGGGATCGTTCTTCATGACGTCGGGCTTGCCGGCGTCGTTGTAGAACGAGCCGAGGAAGCCGTCGAACTGGCTGACCTCATACTCCGACAGGCTGTGGGGCGTGATGCCCTTGGCGCCGCAGAACTCCCGGTAGGCGTAGTAGGCTCCCAGCGCCGTCCAGTGATGATCCGTGCGGAAGTAGATATACTCGCTGCGGTGGGACATCAGCATATCGTGGAGTGGTACCGTTTTTACATTGTTCCCCATGGCGGCCAGAATATCCTTCTCCGCCTGGGCCTGATCGCTGCCGGGAATGTCGCTGTACAGCGCGTCCGGCAGGGTGATGCCGCTGGACAGCGGCACCGCCAGCGTGTACACCGTGCTGGTGCCGGACAGCTGGTCGGCCACGGCGGTCACGATGTCCGCGTAGCTTTTGGCAAGGCTGTCCACATAGTTGTACATCTCAAAGCCGCTGCTGCCCACCACATACACGCCGCCGGCCTGATAAGGCGTGGCATCGGTGGTGATGGTGTCCACCGTCTTATTGCCGGTGGTCTGCTGGGTATCGTCCGGCGCAGTGCCGGTCTGCCCGTCCCCGTTGTCCGGCGTCTGGGTGTCGTCCGGAGTCTGGGTATCACCCGGCTGCGTCACCACCGGCTCGTCGGACTTGTCTGCGGGGGTATCCTTCTTGAAGGTATCCGTGAAAATGGCCAGCGCCCCCAGCACCAGCGCCGCCAGCACAATCACCAGCAGCAGGGCGGGCAGCGGACTGCGGCGGCGGCGATAGCGGCGGCCGCTGTATCTCCGTCTACTCACTTGACGTACTCCTTGATGATGCTGCGGGCCGTGTCGGTGTCAGAGGTGACGCACAGCACCACGCAGGTGCCGTAAGTCTCGAAGATGGCCCCGTTGATGCGGTCTGCCTCGGCGGGCAGATAGCGCTCCATTTCGGTCTTCTGGCTGTCCAGAAATGCCTGCATGGACGTGCGCAGCGCCGCGGCGGACGCACCGTCGTAGCACTCGATGACAAAGATCTCCTCGGCGGTGGAGCCGGAGGACATATAGGCCGCCGCGTCACACTTCTCCGGCAGCTGGAAGTAGTAGCCCAGCTCCTCGTTGGGAACGGCGGTCAGCTCGGCATCAAAGGAAGTCTTTTCCAGCAGCGCCTGTGCCAGCCCCTGCGCGTTGACGGTGGTATCCTTCGTGCCGCAGGCAGCCAGCGTGAAAACTGTCATCACGGCAAGCAGCAGTGAAATGATTCGTTTCATAGTGTTCTCCTCAAATCGTTCTTATATGTATCGTGCGGGGAAAGACAAACTTTCCCGAATAGGTATTATAGTACAAACCGCTTAAAAGGGAAAGAGTCAATTTGTAACAAAGCGGTCAATTTTCCGGGAAGACTGCCCCGCCCCTCCGTTCCTTATGACGGTGCCGCGCCCCATACGGTTCCGTGTTTTGTCTCTCCCCCTTTACAAACGGGCATTTTTTGATATAATAGTACCATCCGTTGACAAGGGCAAGCACGCCTGACAGCGTGTCTTTCTGGCGCTTTTTGCCCTTTTCGCCTTGGCTTGCGCCAGCAAGCCTGCGTCTCAAAAGCCAAAAATCACTCAAAAATCCATCGCTGGCAGGTGCGAGACAGTTTTGTCGGAGCAGAAATGTGTCCAGGCAAGGAAAGGCCCGCAGGGAATACTGCCGTATTAGCAAGGGACTTGACGCAGTATGGGCGCATTTCTGCCCGCCAAAACCGCGTTTGCCCTTGTTAACGGATGGTAAGGCTAAGGAATTTTACAGGCATAAGGAGATATGATATATGGCCGTGATCGAATACGATGAGTACAAGCAGAAGCTGCAGGCGCTGGAGCCCACGCTGGGCGAGCTGGAAAAGGCGCTGGGCATCCCCAAGGCTCGGGAGGAGCTGGCCGAGCTCCAGAAGGAGACGGAGCAGGAGGGCTTCTGGAATGACCTGGAGCGCAGCCAGCAGGTAAGCCGTCAGGTCAAGCGCCTGGAGAATAAAATCAAAAAGCACGATAAGCTGGTGTCCGAGTGGGAGGACACCCTGACTCTGTGCGAGATGGCGCAGGAGGAGGATGATCCCTCCCAGCTGGAGGACGTGATCTCCGGCTACGAGACGCTGGAAAAGGAGATCAGTGAGCGCCGTCTGGCGGCGCTGCTGTCCGGCGAATATGACGGCAATAATGCCATTCTCACCTTCCACGCCGGTGCCGGCGGCACCGAGGCGCAGGACTGGACGGAGATGCTGTACCGAATGTACACCCGCTGGGCCGAGCGCCACGGCTACACCTATCAGCTTATGGACTACGAGGCCGGCGATGAGGCCGGCATCAAGTCCGCCACTATCCTCATCGAGGGCGAAAACGCCTACGGCTACCTCAAGAGTGAAAACGGCGTCCACCGTCTGGTGCGCGTCAGCCCCTTTGACGCCAACGCCCGCCGCCAGACCAGCTTCGCCGCGCTGGAGGTCATGCCCGAGCTGGATGACGACAGCGAGATTGATATCCGTCCCGAGGATATCGAGATGCAGGCCTGCCGCTCCTCCGGTGCCGGCGGCCAGCACATCAATAAGACGTCCTCCGCCGTCCGCCTGACCCACCTGCCCACCGGCATCGTGGTGTTCTGTCAGACGGAGCGCAGCCAGTTCCAGAACCGCGACAATGCCATGAAGATGCTACGTGCCAAGCTGGCGGAGCTGAAGCTCCAGCAGCACGCCGAGAAGATCAGCGACCTGAAGGGCGTGCAGATGAAGATCGAGTGGGGCAGCCAGATCCGCTCCTATGTGTTCATGCCCTACACGCTGGCCAAGGACACCCGCACCGGCTATGAGATGGGCAACATTCAGGCCGTGATGGACGGCGACATCGACGGCTTCATCAACGCCTACCTCACTGCCGCCGCCAACGGCGAGATCAAGAAATAATTTCTCGAGAATTTCAGATCACTCTGTGTATTTTCAATACGCAGAGTGATTTTTTTCAACCAAAGCCACGCGTTAGACGCGTGGCTTTGGTTGAAAAAACAGAGCCGCTGATGCGGCTCTGTTTTTTATGTACTTTCGGCAGTGCTTCAGCACTTCTCGAACACCACAGCGGTGCCCATACCGCCGCCGATGCACAGGGTCGCCAGGCCCTTCTTGGCCTCGGGACGACGCTGCATCTCGTGCAGCAGGGTGACGATGATACGCGCACCGGAGGCGCCCACGGGGTGACCCAGAGCAATAGCGCCGCCATTAACGTTGACCTTGCTCATATCAAAATGCAGCTCGCGGGCCACAGCGATGGACTGCGCGGCAAACGCCTCGTTGGCCTCCACCAGGTCGATATCGTCGATGGTCACGCCGGCCTTCTTCATGGCGTTGCGGGAAGCCACCACGGGGCCAACGCCCATGATCTTGGGATCCACGCCGCCCTGACCCCAGCCGATCAGCTTGGCCATGGGCTTCAGGCCGTACTTCTCCACAGCCTCGCCGGAGGCCAGCACGATGGCGGCAGCGCCGTCGTTGATGCCGGAGGCGTTGGCAGCGGTCACGCGCTGGGTACCCTTATCGGCAGCCTCCTGTGCGCCGGTGACCTCGAAGGTATGTACCACCTGGGGATTGGGGGACTCGGGACCCACGGGGAATGCGCCCTTCAGCTTGGCGATGCTGTCAGCGGTGACGCCGGCCTTGGGATACTCGTCCTTGGCAAAGGGAACCATGTCCTTCTTGACCTTGACCATCACGGGGACGATCTCATCATCAAAGCGGCCGGCGGCCTGCGCGGCCTCCGCCTTCTGCTGGGAGGCAGCGGCGAACTCGTCCTGCTCGCGGCGGGTGATGCCCCAGATGTCGTTGATGTTCTCAGCGGTGGTGCCCATGTGGTAGTTGTTATAGGCGTCCCACAGACCGTCCTTGATCATGGTGTCCACCAGCTTCTTGTCGCCCATACGAGCGCCCCAGCGGGCGTCGGGCGCGGCATAGGGGGCAGCGCTCATGTTCTCAGTACCGCCGCAGACCACGATGTCGGAATCGCCGGCCAGAATGGAACGGGCGCCCTCGATGACGGACTTCATGCCGGAACCGCAGACCATGCCGACGGTATAGGCGGGCACGGAATAGGGGATACCGGCCTTAATGGAAACCTGACGCGCCACGTTCTGGCCCTGTGCCGCGGTCAGGATGCAGCCGAACATCAGCTCGTCCACGTTCTCAGGCGCGATATTGGCGCGCTTCAGAGCCTCCTTGACCACCACAGCGCCCATCTCAGCGGCGGGGGTGTTCTTCAGGGAACCGCCAAAGGAACCGATAGCGGTTCTGCAGCAATTGACAACATACAGGTCTTTCATGAAAGTTACCTCCTATAAAGATTAAGGTCATTATACAGCTTCGTATAACGAATGTCTACGCCCATGATAGTCAACTTTTTAACAATAGTCAACCATGAATTGCAGGTTTGTTAAAAAATCGTCAAAAGGTGCATGGCCGGCCGCCGCTTTCCGTCATTTTGACGGACGCGGGCCTTACTGCTCGGCCTGCTGCGGGGTCTGCCCCAGCTGGCTGCGCAGCTGCGTCAGCGCCGTGTAGAACGTGCCGGTGTCGATAGCGGCGTACAGCTCCTCGTTGTAGACCACATTGGCCTCGCTGCGCCGGGCCTGCAGCAGCGTGTTGAAATAGGTAGGCAGCACGGCGGACAGGTCTGTCTCCTCCCGCAGGAAGATATAGTAGCCGTCGTCCGTCGCCACTACGCCGGTCATCTCGCTGGGCTGCAGCGCCGTCACCGCCTGACTCAGCGCATCGCCGGAGGTGCCGTCACCGGCGGCAAAGGTGATGCTGTCCATCTGATCCACCTGGCGCTCCTGACAGATGGCGGCATGCTCGGCGATCTTGTCCTCCGCCTCCTGCATGCGCTTGAGGTAGCCGTTGGCCTCCTCCTCGGCGCCGTCGCCGGCCTCCACATAGATGACCTTGCCGGTGAGATAGCCGTTGTCCGCCGCGTACTGGGCCAGTGCCGCCGTGTCGGGATACAGGGCGCTGCCCTCGGTGCAGAACTCGCTCTGCATCCGCTGGTACAGGTACGCCGTCTCGTTGATGCGGTCATAGACCTCCTCGGTGATGCCCTGCGTCTCCAGCTGCTGCTGGTAGGCCTCCTCGCTGCCGTAGTATGTCACATACTCCAGCCGCTGGGCGTCCAGTGCCGCCTGATCCTCCTCGGTCAGCGTCACGCCTGCCTCCTCCGCCCACGCCCGCACCACGCTGTACAGCTTCACCGTCTCCAGCGTGTCGGTCTTGGCGTAATCGCCGTAGGACAGGCCCTCTGTCAGCTCCGCGCTCCAGTCCACATCGGGCACATAGGTGCTCAGATACTCGCAGTCATAGGCCAGCCAGTACAGATATTCCTCCGCCGTTACGGTCTGCCTGTCGATGAGCAGCAGCTCCGCGTCGGGATGGATCCCGCTGGCCTGATACAGCAGGCCGTCGGTGCGGCTGCCCTTCTTCATGCCGCCGGTGAGGGCGATGGCCCCCACCAGCACCACAGAGGCCAGCGCACCGGCGATCAGACGTACCCAGTTATTCTTCATGGTCATTTCCTCCTTCTCGGGACTGCTGTCCCTGTATCTCATTCTGCTGCAAGCGCAGCTGTTCTACAAGGCCGCCTGCGGCGTCCAATGCATCCTCGTTGGGCTGTAAAAACAGCGTCAGCCGGGGCGATGTCCCCGCCGTCAGCTGCAGGCGGCTGCGGTAGCCCGCCATGGTGCACACCGCCAGCAGCGCCGACGGGTCGATGCGCGTGTCAAAGCTGAACAGCAGCTGCCGCCCCTTCTGGGTGATATCGGTGATGCCCGTCTCCATGGCCGCCGCGCGCAGCATGGCTACGTTCAGCAGCGCCGTCACCGGCCCCGGCACATCGCCGTACCGGTCCAGCAGCTCGTCCATCAGGTCGGCCTCGTCCGCCGGCGTCCGCAGCGCGGCGATGCGGCGGTACAAGTCCATCCGCTGCTCGGCGGACGGCACATAGCTCTCCGGAATGTAGGCCGGCACCGTCAGGTCGGCGGAGCACTCCGTCCGCACCTCCGCGCCCCGGCCCTGCTGCTCCAGCACCGCGTCGTTCAGCAGCTTCAGGTACATATCGTAGCCCACGGACATCATGTAGCCCGACTGCTCGGGGCCCAGCAGATTGCCGGCGCCCCGGATCTCCAGATCCCGCATGGCGATCTTGAAGCCGGAGCCGAACTCCACATACTCCCGTATGGCGGTGAGCCGCTTGGCGGCCACCTCCGTCAGCACCTTGCCGGTGCGGTATGTCAGATAGGCATAGGCCCGCCGGGCTGACCGCCCGATGCGCCCCCGTATCTGGTGGAGCTGGCTGAGTCCCAGCCGGTCGGCGTCCTCGATGATGAGCGTATTCACGTTGGGGATGTCGATGCCCGTTTCGATGATGGTGGTGCATACCAGCACAGCGATGTCGCCCTCGGCCATGCGGCTCATGACGCGGCTCAACTCGCCCTCGGCCATTTTACCGTGGGCCGTTTCCACCGTCACGCCGTCGCCCAGCAGCTGCCGCAGCCGGGAGGCGGTGGAGTCGATATTTTCCACCCGGTTGTGCAGGTAGTACACCTGCCCGCCCCGGTCCAGCTCCCGCCGGATGGCCTCGGCGATGATACCCCAGTCATGCTCCAGCACATAGGTCTGCACCGGCTGCCGGTCCTGAGGCGGCTGCTCGATAGTGCTCATGTCCCGGATGCCGCTGAGGGCCATATTCAGTGTCCGCGGAATAGGTGTGGCGGACAGCGTCAGCGTGTCCACCTGCTCCGCCCGCTGGCGCAGCTTCTCCTTGTGGGTCACGCCGAAGCGCTGCTCCTCGTCGATAATCAGCAGGCCCAGATCCTTGAACTCCACGTTCTTCGCCAGCAGCTTGTGGGTGCCGATAAGCAGATCGACCCTGCCCTCCTTCACCCGCTCCAGCACGTCCTTCACCTGCGCCGGCGTACGGAACCGCGACAGCACCTCCACCGTTACCGGAAACGCCCGGAAGCGGGCGATAGCCGTGGCGTAGTGCTGCTGGGCCAGCACGGTGGTGGGCACCAGAATGGCGGCCTGCTTGCCGTCCAGAATGCACTTCATGGCCGCCCGCAGCGCCACCTCTGTCTTGCCGTAGCCCACGTCGCCGCACAGCAGCCGGTCCATGGGCGCCGGCTTCTCCATGTCGCGCTTGATGTCCCGGATGGCGGCCAGCTGGTCGTCCGTCTCCGTGTAGTCGAAGGACTCCTCAAACTCCTGCTGCCATGGCGAGTCCGGTGAAAAAGCGAAGCCCGGCCGCCGCTGACGCTGGGCGTACAGCTTGATCAGCCCCTCGGCCAGATCCTTCGCCGCCGCCTTGGCCCGGCGGGTGGTCTTGGCCCACTGGTCGCCGGACAGCTTGTTCAGCTTGGTCTTCTCCGCCGCCTCATCACCGCCGCCGATGTATTTACTCACCAGATCCAGCGATGTAGCCGGCACATACAGGCAGTCGCTGCCGGCGTAGTTGATCTTGATATAGTCCTTTTCCACGCCATCCACCGGCAGGCGCAGCATCCCGGCGAACCGCCCGATGCCGTGGTGTACGTGCACCACCAGATCCCCCACCGCCAGATCGGTATAGGATTGTATCTTCTGCCGGTTATCAGCCTTAGCGGGCCGGGGCTTTTTTCGGCTGCCGGACAGCCTCTCAGTGAGCTGTCCCTCCGTCAGCACCGCCAGCTTCAGCGCCGGCCACTCGCTGCCGGCGCTGAGGGCGCCCACGGTGATGCACACCTGTCCCCGTTGAGGCGCGGCGCTGCCGGACAGCTCCAGCGCGGCGGGGATCTTCCTGTCCCGCAGCAGCTGCTGCATATTCCGTGCCCGCACCTCGCCGCCGCACAGCACCAGCACGCCGTATCCGGCGGTGAGGTAGTGTACGATGTCGGTGGCCGCCGTTTCCAGACTGCCGCCGTAGCTGGACAGCTGCTTGGCGGGGATGTCCAGCAGCAGCTTGGGCGCCACGAGATACCGGCTGGTGGGCAGGCTCTCCATCTGGCACACGGGGAACCGCTCCAGCTCCGCCGCCGTCTCGGTCTCCGTCAGCGTCAGCCGCCCGAAGGCCCCGGCCATCAGCCCCGCCTCCATGGACGCCGTCACGTCCTGCTTTACCTGCCATACGAAGGCCTTCAGCGCCTCCTGCACCCGTCCCGCCTCGCTGACGCAGATCAGGCAGTCCTCCGGCAGATAGCCGAAGGCCGTGGCCGCATCGGGGTACACCGCCGTCAGATACCGGTCGCCGCCGGGGGGCGTCACCCCCTGCCGCAGGGACTGGGCGTCCTCCTCCAGCCGCTGGCGCAGCGCGGCGGCATTCTCCCTTCTGGCCAGCCGTTTGGCCGCCGCGTCTATCCGCCGGGCGGTGTTCTCCGCCGTGTCTGCATCATGAAACGGCAGTACCTCCCCCGCCGGCAGCACCGTGAAGCGCTGCCGGTTCTCCACGCGGCGCTGGGTGGTCACGTCGAAATCTCCCATGCTGTCCAGCTCGTCGTCGAAGAACTCGCAGCGCACCGGCCTGTCCGGTCCCGGGGAAAAAATATCCAGAATACCGCCCCGCAGGGCGAACTGTCCCGCGCCCTCCACCTGCTGGGCACGGACGTACCCGGCGGCGATGAGCCGCGCCGTCAGCGCCGTCACGTCGTACTGCTGCCCCACCTCCAGTGTGAAGGCGGTCTGCCGCAGCACCTCAGGCGGCAGGCACAGCTGGGCCATGGCCGCCGCCGTGGCCACCATGACCCGCGGCTTCTCCTGCGCCAGCCGATACAGCGCCCACAGCCGCCGGTACTCCCACTGGCGGCTGTACGCCGCCGCAGGCCGCAGCTGCAGCTCCCGGGCCGGCAGCATCACCGGCTCTCGCCCCGTCAGGGCCCGCAGATCAGCGGTCTGCCGGGCGCACTCCTGCTCGTCGGCGCACAGCATCAGCAGCGGCCGGCCGGTCTGCTCCGCCACTGCCGCCGCCACGGAGGCCCGCTGCACCGGGGAGAGCCCGGTGATCATGCTGTGCTTTTCCCGGCCGTCTATGCCGGCTGTCAGCTCCCGCAGCTGGGGCATCGTCAGCAGCTGCCGTATCAGCCCTTCCATGTGCTCTCCCCTCCTCTCCGCGTCCGGTGCGCCGGACGCCGGTAATCTCCATTTTACATATTCTATGCGGCTTTGCTGAAATTTACCTGAAAAAATCTTACCCGTTGAAACGGTTCATGGCCGTGTCCGGGCCGTCCTCAATGAGGCACAACGCCGCCTCCGCCGCACGATCCAGCGTGGCGCGCAGCAGCTTGGCCTCCTCGCCCTGGGGCTTGCCGATGACCCAGTCGATCATCTCGTGGTCGGGGTGCTCCGGCATCCCCACGCCCACCTTGATGCGGGGGAAGCCGTCGGTGCCCAGATGCTGGATGATGTTCTTCAGCCCGTTGTGGCCGCCTGCCGACCCGCTTTTGCGGATACGCAGCTTCCCCACCGGCAGGGACACGTCGTCGGAGACGACCACCACATGATCCGCCGGTATCTTGTAGAACCGGGCGGCCTCGCCCACCGACTCGCCGGACAGGTTCATGTAGGTCTGGGGCTTCATCACCAGAATTTTGTTGCCGTTCCGCTCCAGGATCCCCGTCCACGCCTTGAATCGCAGCTTGGTGAGCTTGAAGCGCTCCTTTTCCATCAGACTGTCCAGCGCCAGCCAGCCCATGTTGTGCCGGGTGGATTCATACTTGCTGCCGGGGTTTCCCAGCCCCACCAGGATCCAGTTGACGCCGCCGGTCTGATTCCGATTAAAAAACAAGGCTCTCGCCTCCTTTTGAAAAAGTAAGAGGGACTGCAGACGCAGTCCCTCCATTATAGCACAGCTTTCGCCGTTTGCAAAGCGTTCAGTTGAACAGCTTGGCGATGGAGATCTCCTGATAGATGCGCTCAATGGCCTCGGCAAACATGGGCGCCACAGACAGGTACTTGATCTTGTCGCAGCCCTCGCCCATAGTCTCGGGGATGGTGTTCAGCAGCGCCACTTCCTTGATGACGCTGGCGCTCAGGCGCTCCAGCGCCGGGCCGGACAGCACACCATGGCTGGCACAGGCGTACACGCTGTTGGCGCCGCCCACCTCCACGATGGCCTTGGCGGCGTTGCAGATGGAGCCGGCGGTGTCGATCATATCGTCGAACAGGATGCAGTCCTTGCCGGCCACGTCGCCGATGACGTTCATGACCTCGCACTGGTTGGCCTTCTGGCGGCGCTTGTCCACGATGGCAAGGCTCATGTGCAGCTTCTGGGCGAAGGTGCGGGCGCGGGCCACGGAGCCCACGTCGGGGGACACCACCACCATGTCCTCGCACTTCTCGCCGAACTTCTTGGCGTAGTAGTCCACGAACACGGGATTGCCCAGCAGGTTGTCCACAGGGATGTCGAAGAAGCCCTGGATCTGGCTGGCGTGGAGATCCATGGTCAGCACGCGGTCTGCGCCGGAGGCGGTGAGCATGTTGGCCACCAGCTTGGCGGAGATGGGATCACGGCTCTTGGCCTTGCGATCCTGACGGGCATAGCCGAAATAGGGGATTACCGCCGTGACGCGGCCTGCGGAGGCGCGCTTGCAGGCGTCGATCATGATGAGCAGCTCCATCAGGCTGTCGTTGACCGGCTTGCAGGTGGAGTTGATAAGAAACACGTCGCTGCCGCGGACGCTCTCATACAGGGAGACAGATGCCTCGCCGTCCGCAAAGGATTTTACCTCCGCCTCGCCCAGCTTGATGCCGATAAGCCTGCAGATCTCCTGCGCCAGTGCAGGATTGGCATTGCCGGTGAAGATCTTGATGTCCTTGCCGTGAGAAATCATGGTGTTACCCTCTCGCTTTCTGTCCGTAACGGAACATTTTTTTGACTGTTTTGGGCCGCAAAGCGCCTGTTAAAAAACAAACAAAAAACGCCGTCGCCCCGCCGTTCACCGCTGGATAAAGCGGCATTCGGCGATGCGGACGGCGCACGCTCCGGCAGAGGAAGCGCACACAGGAAAAATATGGACTTTCGCGCGGCCCAGACGATCCATCGGCCCTTCCTCCCCTCGGTCTGTTTTCTCTGCCCCCTATTATAACAGGCTTTGCGGGAAAATCCAGTATTTTTCCCACTTTTTTTGGCAACAATTTTTCAGAGCGGGAAATGCCCATCCAAATCACCATTTTTTCATGGAAACGACGGCCATTTTTTGTATTTCTAAGAAAATGCAGGGGTTTTTACCATTTATGAGTTGCATTTTCATTTTCATTGCATTACAATTAGGTACGCATTTGAGGAGGGCTGCCGTCTATGCTGCACATCGTACTGGTCGAACCGGAGATACCCCAGAACTGCGGCAACATCGCCCGCACCTGCGCCGCCACGGGATGCTCGCTGCATCTCGTCCGTCCGCTGGGCTTCGATATCTCCGACCGCGCCGTGAAGCGGGCGGGACTGGACTACTGGCATCTGGTGACCGTCCGGGACTACGACGGGCTGGACGACCTCTTCCGCCGGCACCCGGAGGCCGCCGCCGACCTGTGGCTGGCCACCACTAAGGCCCCGCAGGACTACACACAGGCCCGGTTCTCGCCGGACTGCTGGCTGTTCTTCGGCAAGGAGACGGCAGGGCTGCCGGAGATGTTCCGCATGGCCCACTATGACCGGTGCATCCGGCTGCCCATGCGCACGGAGGCCCGCAGTCTGAACCTCAGCAACTCCGTAGCCATCCTGACCTACGAGGCCCTGCGGCAGAACGGCTTCCCCGGCCTGACCGGCGAGGGCGAGATGGCGTCTGCACACTGATATTTTTTCAAAAGGAGATGCATCCGTATGAACTACAATAAAAAGACCATTCTGGACGTAGACGTTGCCGGCAGGAAGATCCTGCTGCGCTGCGACTTCAACGTGCCCCAGGACAAGGAGACAGGCGCCATCACCAGCGACAAGCGCATCGTGGCGGCGCTGCCCACTATCCGCTACCTGCTGGAGAAGAAGGCGGCGGTCATCGCCTGCTCCCATCTGGGCAAGCCCAAGGGCGAGTGGAAGGCCAAGCTGAGTCTGGCCCCCGTGGCCCAGCGTCTCAGCGAGCTGCTGGGGCAGGAGGTCATCTTCGCCAGGGACATCGTGGGTGAGGACGCCAAGGCCAAGGCTGCGGCCCTGCAGGGCGGCCAGATCATGCTGCTGGAGAATCTGCGCTTCGACCCCCGCGAGGAGAAGAACGCCCCGTCCTTTGCCAAGGAGCTGGCTTCTATGGCGGAGCTGTATGTGTCCGACGCCTTCGGCACCGTACACCGGGCCCACGCCTCCACCGCCGGTGTGGCGGCCTACCTGCCCGCCGTGTCCGGCCTACTGGTGGCCAAGGAGCTGGAGGTCATGGGCGGCGCGCTCAACGATCCCAAGCGCCCCTTCGTGGCGGTGCTGGGCGGCGCCAAGGTCAGTGACAAGATCGGCGTTATCAACAATCTGCTGGACAAGGCCGACACCATTATCATCGGCGGCGGCATGGCCTATACCTTCGCCAAGGCGCAGGGCGGCTCCATCGGCAAGAGCCTGTGCGAGGACGACAAGCTGGACTACGCCCTTGAGATGATCGAAAAGGCCAAGAAGAACGGCGTAAAGCTGCTGCTGCCCACCGATACCGTGGCGGCGGACGACTTCTCCAACGACGCCCGGCGTCAGGTGGTCAGCACCATGGCCATCCCCGACGGCTGGGAGGGCATGGACATCGGCCCCGACACCATCAAGGTGTTCTGCGGCGCCGTGAAGGGCGCGGGCACCGTGGTGTGGAACGGCCCCATGGGCGTGTTTGAGTTTGAAAACTTTGCCGCCGGCACCCGGGCCATGGCGCAGGCGCTGGCCGACAGCGGCGCCATCACCATCGTGGGCGGCGGCGACAGCGCCGCAGCGGTGGAGCAGATGGGCTTTGCCGACAAGATCACCCACATCAGCACCGGCGGCGGCGCGTCTCTGGAGTTCCTGGAGGGTCTGGAGCTGCCCGGCGTGGCCTGCCTGCTGGACAAGTAAGCGCCCTTGCCGGGGGAGGCGCTCCCCCCCTACATCCGATCGTATCAAAGTAAAATTTGCAGCGATATATTTAGTTTTTTGAAAGACAGAGGAGTAAACGAGTTATGAATCGCAGATACCGTAAGACCATTATCGCCGGCAACTGGAAAATGAACAAGACCGCCAGCGAGACGAAGAAGTTTGCCGAGGAGCTGAAGGCCCTGCTGCCCAAGGCCAAGTGGTGCGACGTGGTGGTGTGCGTCCCCGCCGTGAACATCTCCACCGCCATCAAGGCCTTCAAGGACGCCCGCGTGTCCGTAGGCGCGCAGAACGTGTTCTTTGAGAAGTCCGGCGCCTACACCGGCGAGGTGTCCGCCGACATGCTGAAGGACCTGGGCGTGAAGTACGTCATCATCGGCCACTCCGAGCGCCGCCAGTACTTCGGCGAGACGGATCTCATCGTCAACAAGAAGGTGCTGGCCGCGCTGGAGGCCGGTCTGCACCCCATCATCTGCGTGGGCGAGACGCTGGAGCAGCGCGAGCTGGGCATCACCATGGAGCTCATTGCCCTGCAGGTAAAGTCCGCGCTGGCCGGCGTGCCTGCCGAGAAGCTGCGCAAGTGCGTCATCGCCTATGAGCCCGTGTGGGCCATCGGCACCGGCAAGACCGCCACCGCCGAGCAGGCCGCCGAGGTCTGCACCTTCATCCGCACCACCGTGCGCCACCTGTACGGCGCCCGCATTGCCCGTTCCATCACCATCCAGTACGGCGGCTCCATGAAGCCCGCCAACGCCGCCGAGCTGCTGAGCCAGCCCGACATCGACGGCGGCCTCATCGGCGGCGCAGCCCTGAACGCTGCGGACTTCGTGGAGATCATCAACGCCGCCAATCAGGACTGAACCCAACAGGAGGAAGGCATGAACAAAACTCCCACGACCCTTATCATCATGGACGGCTTCGGCATCGCGCCGCCGGCGGACGACAACGCCGTTACGCTGGCCAACACCCCGGTGCTGGACGGTCTGTTCCGTGACTACGCTCATACCACCCTGTCCGCCAGCGGACTGGACGTGGGTTTGCCCGCCGGGCAGATGGGCAACAGCGAGGTGGGCCACACCAACATCGGCGGCGGCCGCGTGGTATTTCAGGATCTGCCCCGCATCAGCCGCGCCATTGAGGACGGCGGCTTCTTCAAAAATGAGGCCTACAACAAGGCCATGGACAACTGCCTGCAAAACGGCTCCAGCCTGCACCTGTACGGTCTGCTGTCCGACGGCGGCGTCCACTCCCACATTGACCACCTGTACGCCCTGCTGCAGATGGCCAAGGATAAGGGCCTGACACGTGTGTATATCCACTGCTTTCTGGACGGCCGGGATGTGTCCCCCACCAGCGGTAAGGGCTTCGTGCAGGCGCTGGCCGACAAGTGCGCGGCGCTGGGCGTGGGCAGGATCGCCACGGTGATGGGCCGCTACTACGCCATGGATCGCGACAAGCGCTGGGAGCGTGTGCAGATGGCCTATGACGCCATGGTGTACGGCGAGGGCAACCACAACGCCGACCCCGTGGATGCCGTGGCCCGCAGCTACGCCAACAACGTCACCGACGAGTTCGTGGAGCCGGTGGTCTGCGACAGCGACGGCACCATCAGCGACAACGACAGTGTGATCTTCTTCAACTACCGCCCCGACCGTGCAAGGGAGATCACCCGCGCCATTGTCGATCCCGACTTTGACGGGTTCCAGCGGGAGTACTTCCCCACCACCTATGTGTGCAATACGGAGTACGACGCCTCCATGCCCAACGTGCTGGTGGCATGGCCCCGCATCGCCGTGAAGAACGGGCTGGGCGAGTACCTCAGCAGCATGGGCATGACCCAACTGCGCATCGCCGAGACGGAGAAGTACGCCCACGTGACGTTCTTCTTCAACGGCGGCGTGGAAAAGCAGTACCCCGGCGAGGATCGGGTGCTGGTGGCCTCTCCCAAGGTCGCCACCTACGACCTGCAGCCGGAGATGAGTGCCGTGGAGGTCTGCGACAAGTGCGTGGAGCGCATCGAGTCCGGCGCCTACGACGTGATCATCCTGAACTTCGCCAACTGCGACATGGTGGGCCATACCGGCGTGCTGGAGGCCGCTGTCAAGGCGGTGGAGACGGTGGACACCTGCGTGGGCCGCGTGGTGGAGGCCACCCTGAAAATGGGCGGCATCGCCATGGTCACGGCCGACCACGGCAACGCCGAGGACATGAAGCAGCCTGACGGCAGCCCCATGACCGCCCACACCACCAATCCGGTGCCCTTCATCCTCTGCGGTGCGGGCACGGAACTGCGCCCCGGCCGTCTGGCCGACATCGCCCCCACCATTCTGGATGTGATGGGCCTTGCCTGCCCGGAGGAGATGGACGGCAAGACGCTGATCGTCAAGTAAACACAAGCGCCGACAGTCTCCCGGGGCACGCTCCGGGAGACTTTTCCGCAAAAAGGAGCAATTATGGATATCACAGTTATCGGCTGCGGGCGATGGGGCTCCCTCATCACCTGGTACCTCGATCATATCGGCCACCGCGTCACTCTGTACGGCCGCGCCACCTCCCCCCGCATGCAGTCGTTTCTGGCCACCCGGCAGAACGACCTGCTGACCCTGCCGCCCTCCGTCGCCCTCTCCACCGACCTGCCGGCGGCGCTGGACGGCGCGGAGACGGTCATCATCTCCATCGGCTCGCAGGGCCTGCGAAAGCTTCTGACCCAACCGGAGCTGCAAACGCTGCGGGATCGCACCGTGGTGCTGTGCATGAAGGGACTGGAGATGGGCACCGGCGCGCGGCTCAGCCAGATCGCGGCAGAATGCCTGCACCCGTCCAACACCGTGGCCGTGTGGCTGGGGCCGGGTCATGTGCAGGAGTTCTATCGCGGCATCCCCAACTGCATGGTCATCGACAGTGAAAACGACGACGCCAAGCGCCGTCTGGTGCATGCGTTCTCCAGCGGCCTGATCCGGTTTTACTACGGCGGCGACATGATCGGCAATGAGGTGGGAGCCGCCGCCAAGAACGTGGTGGGCATTGCCGCCGGTTTTCTGGACGGCTTCGAGATGTCCAGCCTCAAGGGCGCTCTGATGAGCCGCGGCACCCGGGAGGTGGCCCGTCTCATCAAGGCCATGGGCGGCAGCGAGCTGTCGGCCTACGGTCTGTGCCATCTGGGAGATTATGAGGCCACGGTGTTCTCACCCTACAGCCACAACCGGCAGTTCGGCGAGGCCTTCGTCCGGGGGCAGGACTACCACCAGCTGGCGGAGGGCTACTACACCGTCAAGGCTCTGATGCTGCTGGGACAGCGGTACGGCGTGGAGCTGCCCATCTGCAGGGCCGTCCACGACATCCTCTACGAGCAGGCCGTGCCCAGGGACGTGCTGGACGGTCTGCTGCGCCGGGGGCTTACGGAGGAATTCTACGATTGAGCCCCGCAGAAATCTGAATAAAAAAGTCTCTGTCTGGTCACAATGCAGGCAGAGACTTTTTTATTCCGGCGTGCCGCAGGCCGAAAACTGCGGCGGTGGGTGCGTCCCACCCGAAAGGCGCGTATGAGCAGATTCGACAAGAGCAAACTCCAGGCCATGTTCGGCGGCAAGGGCTTCTACATAGCCCTTGCGGTGTGCCTGCTGGCCGCCGGAACCATCGGCTATATCACCCTGTTTTCCTCCGACTCCCCCGTCAAGGAGCCCGACCCCGTCATTGAGATCAAGCCCGCCCCCGTCACCCCCGTGCCCACAGTACCCGACAAGCCCGTGATCCAGTCGGAGCCTATCGAGGTACCCGTGCAGGAGCCCGCCGTCATCGAGGAGCCGGTGGAGCTGCTGCCGGAGGTCATTTCCCCGCTGGACGGTACCACCGTCACGGTGTTCAGCATGACGGAGCTGCTGTATGACCAGACCATGGCGGACTGGCGCACCCACAACGGCATCGACGTACAGGCCGACGAGGGCGCGGCGGTCAAGACCGCGGCGGACGGCACGGTGCTGTCCGTGGCCAACGACGAGCTGATGGGCACCACCGTGATCATCCAGCACAGCGGCGGCTACACCACCCAGTACAGCAGCCTGCAGGCGGACGTGCCGGTGGAGGCGGGACAGGCCGTCAGCGCCGGCGACGTCATCGGCTGCGTGGGCTCCACCAGCGCGGCGGAGAGCGAGATGGGGCCCCATCTCCACTTCTCCGTCAGTCAGGACGGCAGCGTCATCGACCCCCACGCCTATATCGAAAACTGAAAATACCGGAAAAGGGCGGGACAGCATAAGCTGCCCCGCCCTTTTCCCTTGTCGGAGATCACTCCCGTGCGGAGGGGCCCCGCGCCCCCGTGCATGTGCGCCGTCCCCCTGACAGCGCACGGGACGCCGCGGCCCTCGCGCCTTCCCCCTGTAACGGGCCCGCGCCCGCAGCGGCACCGCCGCCGGGCACAGGATGTCTCCCCGTCTCTATTGTACCAGATTATTGACTTAAAGTAAACAATCTTTTTCAGAAAGAAAATTATAATTTACTGAGAACATTGGTAGCATATGTAAGAGGTGAGAAGTATGCATACCGAATATCCTGAAAAATATACGACCCTCGGGTTGAAGATCGCATATTACCGCAAAAAGGCGGGCTACACGCAGGAGACGTTCGCCGAGCTCATCGGCAGGAGCGTCAACTTTCTGGCGCAGGTGGAGGGCACGGGAACGGTACGCGGCATCTCGCTGGAAACGCTGTTCAAGATCGCCGACACGCTGCACATCCCCCCGGCCAAGCTGCTGGAGGACGACTGAAACCCCGAAAAAACCGGCGTATCCCTGGGGGATACGCCGGTTTTGCGCGCTCAGCTCATGGTGGTCACAGTTCCCAAAAACAGCGGCAGGTTGGCATGGGTGTCCACGATCATGTACACGAAGGGGCGATCCAGCACCACGCGATGCACCTCCGGCGGCTCAGCGGAGGCGGCGTCAGTCGCCACCGCCGTGACGGCGGCGGCCTTGGTGCCGTTCTCGTCCAGCTCCAGATAGGTCTTGTGCAGCACGGCGCCGATGTAGAGCTGGTCGTTGGGCGCGCCGCCCATGGCCCGCAGATCCGCCGCCGCACTGTCAAAGGCGTCGGTGACGCCCATGGCCTTCAGCGCGTCGCGCAGCTCCAGCGAGGAGGACGCCTTGAACCGGGGGATGGCAGCCTCCACCTGCCCGTACTGATGGTCGTTCAGCAGGGCGTGGAGCTTGCCGCCGGTGAGTCCGGCCACATAGTCCGCTATGGAGACGCCTTCATTGGGCAGCAGCCCCACAAAGGCGTAGCGCCTGCCGTCGTAGTACTTCATAAAGCCGGTGGTGTTGTCGTCGGACAGATAGAGGCTCTCCTGCGACCACAGCAGATCCGCCGTCTGCCGGGTGCCGTCGATGGCGGTGAATGCGGCCCCCTCCTGGATCTGGGACTTCTCATACGGCTCCTGCCACTTGGCATCGAAGCACACGGCGTTCACCAGATAGAGCATGGTGCGCTCGCTGGGCGCCTGCTCCAGCAGCTTGTCGATCATACCGTCGGTCTTGCTGTCCACCCAATGGTTCAGGTCGCGCACCATTGTTGCGTCAAAGGCGGAGCGGTACACCTCCGCGTCGTAGTAGCTGACGCAGGCGTCCAGAAAGCTGTCCTCCATGCGGAAGCTGTCCCGCACCCACAGGGAGTTGGCCAGCGACAGCTTGCACTTCTTGGTGTTCTCCGGCAGGCTCATACGGTAGGTGTACAGATAGTCGTTGAGGGCATCCCGCGTCATACCCGTCACCTGCTCCAGCTGGGCCAGCGTCTCGCCGGAGGCACCGTTGGCGGTCATGCCCAGCGCGTACAGCAGCGATACCGGCGAGAGCAGTACGCCCTCCTCGTCCGCCGTCTGCCGCAGCAGGGCGGCGGCAAAGTCCATGACAGCCGTGCTGTCACCGGTCAGGTCGGTGCGCGTATCAATGGTCTGCGCGGTGATGCCGTTGGTGAGACACTGCGCCTCGATCCTGCCGCCGCAGCCAAACAGCGGCAGCGCCATGCAGACGGCCAGCGCCAGCGCCGCGATGCGTTTTACCATGAGATCAGCTCCTTTCCGTTCTCTCTATCCTCTTAGACGCAGATGCGGCGGGAAAAGTTTCCCTCCCGCGAAAAAAACGGACACACGCAGGCGGAAGCTCCCGTCTGTCTGTGTCCGCTTTTTTGTCTCACAGCGCCATATGCTCCAGCGCGCAGCGGGCGGCGGCCTGCTCGGCCTCCTTCTTGCTGCGTCCCTCGCCGGTACCGGCCACCTGTCCGTTCAGCAGGACGCGGAACGAGAACACCCGGTCATGGTCGGGGCCGGAGGTACCCGTCATCTCGTAGCGCAGCACCTGCTCCGGCCTGCGCTGCACCAGCTCCTGCAGCTCCGTCTTGTAGTCCCGGCGGCGCTCCTCCACCTGCTCCTCCTGCTCCTTGTCCAGCAGGACGCGGTGGATGAGGTCCCTTGCGGCGTCCATGCCCCCGTCCAGATAAACGGCGGCGAACACGGACTCCGTAGCGTCGGCCAGAATGGACGGGCGCCGCCGTCCGCCGCCCAGCTCCTCGCCCCGGCCCAGCCGCAGGTACTCGCCCAGTCCCAGCTGCTGCGCCACCTCGTGCAGGCTCTCCTCGCACACCAGCGCGGCGCGGATGCGTGTCAGATCTCCCTCCGGCAGGTCGGGGTGCTTGGCGTACAGATACTCCGCCGTCACGAAGCCCAGCACCGCGTCGCCCAGAAATTCCAGACGCTCGTTGCTGCCGATGCCCGCGCCCCGGTGCTCGTTGGCGTAGGAGCTGTGGTACAGCGCGTTCTCCAGCAGCGCGGGGCTGTGGAAGCTGTAGCCCAGCCTCGTCTCCAAGGCATGCATGTTCACACCATTCCTTTCTCAAAAAGACGACCCCGCGCAAGCGGGGCCGTGTCTCGTTTCCTCTATGTCAGATCAACCGAGCTTGCTGCTGAGATAGCGGACGCAATCGCCAACGGTCTTTAGGGCCGCCAGATCCTCCTCGTCGATCTCGCCGATGTCGAACTCCTCTTCCATGGCCATGACCAACTCGACCAGATCCACGGAATCGGCACCCAGATCATCCACGAAAGAACTCTCCATGCTGATCTCATCGGCATCGATGGCAAACTGCTCGGCGATAAGATCCTGCATCGTCTTGAAGATCTCCTCCATTGTCACGGGGTATTCCTCCTTCTTTTTTTCTGCGAATAGAATACGGCAATCATACCGGCCTGTCAATACCTTTTTGCCTTTTTTATTCGGACAGCATCTGCATCTTGTCTATGTTGGCCGTGATGGCCTCCACAATACCGCTCTGCGCCACCTGCACAGCCTGCCCGACGGCGTTCTCGATGGCCTCGGCGTTGGACGCGCCGTGGGCCTTGATCACCGGCCTGGAAATGCCGATAAAGGCGGTGCCGCCCACCTTGTTGGGATCCAGCCGCGCCTTGAAGGCGTTGAGTCCCGGCATCACCAGCAGCGCCGCGAGCTTTGTCAGCAGGTTCTTCTTGAACATGCCCTTCAGCGCGGAGCCGGCAAAGGAGCCCACGCCCTCGATGCTCTTGAGCATGATGTTGCCGGAAAAGCCGTCGGTAACGATCACGTCGCAGCCGCCCTTGATGGCCTCCTTAGCCTCAATGTTGCCGATAAAGTGCAGGTCGCCCCGCTCCCCGGCCTGCCGCAGCAGGGCCAGCGTCTGCTTCTGCAGGTCGGTGCCCTTGCTGTCCTCGGTGCCGATGTTCAGCAGGCCCACCCGGGGTCTGGCCACGCCCAGCACCCGCTGCGCGTAGAAATTGCCCAGATAGGCGAACTGCACCAGATACTCCGGCGTACACTCGGCGTTGGCGCCGCAGTCGATGAGCACGGCGCTGCCGGTGGTGGTGGGGATCACCGGCGCCATGGCGGCCCGGCGGATGCCGTGGATGCGCTTGGTGATGAGGGTCGCGCCGGTGAGCAGCGCGCCGGTGGAGCCGGCGGATACCATGGCGTCGCCGCCGCCGTTTTTCAGCAGCGTCAGGCCCACGCCCATGGAGGTATCCTTCTTCCGGCGGAATACGGTGGCCGGGTCGTCGCACATCTCCACCGTCTCCGAGGCGGGGATGATGGCCGCGCCGTCCGGCAGCTCCGTGAAGCCGCAGGCCCTGACGGCGGCCAGAATGGCGGCCTCGTCGCCGGTGAACACGATGTCCGTGCCGAACCGCTTCTGCGCCTGCAAAGCGCCCTTGACGATCTCCAGCGGGGCGTTGTCGCCGCCCATGGCATCTACGATGATCTTCATGTCCACAGTACCTCCTGCTTGATGGGCTCCAGGATCTCCAGCGCACGGCGGCTCAGCTCCGCGTTCTTGTTGCGCTTGCCCTTGACGCGGTGATCCAGCGGCGGGATGATGCCGAAATTGATGTTCATAGGCTGGAAGTCCCCCACCGATCCGTTGCTGACGTACAGCCCCAGCGCGCCGATGGCCGTCTCCGCCGGGAAGTCGATGGGCGCCTGCCCGTTGAGGCGGCGGGCCAGCTCCACGCCCGCCAAAAAGCCGCTGGCGCAGGACTCCACATACCCCTCCACGCCGGTCATCTGTCCGGCAAAGGCGATGCGCGGGTCGGCCTTCAGCCGGTAGTACCGGTCAAGGAGCCGGGGCGAATCCAGATAGGTGTTGCGGTGCATCACGCCATAGCGCAGGAACTGGGCGTTCCGCAGCGCCGGGATCATGGTGAACACCCGCCGCTGCTCCGGCCACTTCAGATGGGTCTGGAAGCCCACCAGATTGTAGATGGTGCCGTCGGCGTTGTCCCGCCGCAGCTGCACCACGGCGTAGGGCTCCTTCCCGGTCTTGGGGTCGATGAGTCCCCGTGGCTTCAGCGGCCCGAACCGCAGGGTATCCTCGCCCCGCCGTGCCATGACCTCCACCGGCATACAGCCCTCGAACACGTTCTTGTCCTCAAAGCCGTGTACCTCCGCCTCCTCGGCGGCGGTCAGCGCCTGCCAGAAGGCCAGATACTCTTCTCTGGTCATGGGGCAGTTGATGTAGTCCGGCGTCCCCTTGTCGTAGCGGCTGGCAAAATACGCGCTGTCCATGTCTACGCTCTCGGAGGCCACCAGCGGCGCGGCGGCGTCGAAAAAGTTCAGGGTGTTGCCGCCGCCCAGCTTAGCGGCGATGGCGTCGGCCAGCGGGTCGGAGGTCAAGGGGCCGGAGGCGATGACCACGTCCCCCTCCGGGATGGACGTGACCTCTCCGGGGATCATGGTGATGTTGGGATGGCTGAGGACGGACTCCGTCACCATCCGGGCAAAGCCCTCACGATCCACCGCCAGCGCGCCGCCGGCAGGCACCGCCGTGGCGTCGGCGCACCGCATGATAAGACTGTTCAGCTGCCGCAGCTCCTCCTTCAGCAGGCCCACGGCGTTTTCCAGCCCTGCGCCCCGCAGGGAGTTGGAGCAGCAAAGCTCCGCAAAATAATCGGTCACATGGGCGGGCGTTCTTTTCTCCGGCTTCATCTCCCGCAGCGTCACAGCCACGCCCCGCTGGGCCAGCTGCCACGCGCACTCGGAACCGGCCAGTCCCGCGCCGATGACGGTCACATGGTTCATGTCTTACTCCGTTTTCTCTCCGGCCTTTTTCGTGGTCTTTTTGGCCGTGGTGGTCTTGGTCGCCGTCTTTTTGGCGGCAGGCTTCCTGGCGGCGGTCTTGGACGCCGTCTTTTTGGGGGTCTTGGCAGCGGGCTTCTTCGCCGCGGCGGTCTTGGTGGTCTTAGCCGTTTTCGTGGTCTTGGCTGCCGCCTTGGCGGGCTTTTCGGCGGCAGTCTCCGCCGCCTCCGTGCCCTCCGCCGGCTTTTCGGCGGTGTTTTCCCCCTCCTCCGCCGGCTTGCGGCGGCGGTAGCCCCGCTTATCCTCCGGCAGAAAGCTGCTGCACGCCGGATTGGCGCAGAACGGCTTGTTGAAGCCGCGCCCCGCCTTCTTGAACATGGTCTGGCCGCACACGGGGCAGTCGTCCTTCACCGGCACGTCCCACGTCATGAAGTCACAGGCGGGGAACTTGTCGCAGCCGTAGTAGGTATAGCCGTTGCGGCTGGTCTTTTTCAGGATGCGCCCGCCGCACTTGGGGCAGCGGCCCGGCATCTCCACCACCAGCGGCTTGGTAAACTTGCACTCCGGGTAGCCGGGGCAGGCCAAGAACCGGCCAAACCGGCCGGACTTGATGACCATATTCCGGCCGCACAGGTCGCACTTCTCCTCCGTCACCTCGTCGGGCACCTTCAGGTACACGCCGTCCATATCCTTTTCCACCTTCTCCAGATTCTCGTGGAACGGTACATAGAACTGGCGGATCAGATCCTTCCACTGCACCTCGCCGGACTCCACATCATCCAGCTTCTTCTCCATGCGGGCGGTGAACTTTACATCCACGATGTCCGGGAAGCGCTGGCACATCAGGTCGTTGACCACCTGTCCCAGCGGTGTAATGCGCAGGTACTTGCCCTCCTTGATGACGTACTCACGATCCAGAATGGTGGACACCGTGGGGGCGTAGGTGGAGGGCCGCCCGATGCCGTTCTCCTCCATGGTGCGGATAAGGGTGGCATCGGTATACCGCGCCGGGGGCTGGGTGAAGTGCTGGGACGGCGCGAAGCCCTCCAGCGTCACGCTCTCGCCCTCGGCCAGCTCCGGCAGCGGGGATTCCTTTTCCTCCTTATCGTCGTCACGGCTCTCCTCGTACACAGCGGTGTAGCCCGCGAATTTCAGGCTGCTGGCGGAGCAGCGGAAGCTGTGGGCCCCCGCGCCGATCTCCACGCTGACGCTGTCATAGACGGCGTTGGCCATCTGGCTTGCCAGAAAACGGCTCCAGATCAGGCGGTACAGCCGGTACTGCTCGCCGGTGAGGTCGCCCTTCACCTGCTCCGGCGTCAGCGCCGGGTCGGAGGGGCGGATGGCCTCGTGGGCGTCCTGCGCCCCGGCCTTAGTCTTGTAGACCCGTGCGGCCGCCGGATAGTAGCTCTGGCCGTAGCGGGAGCAGATCACATCCTTCGCCTGCGCCTGCGCCTCCACGGAGATGCGCAGCGAGTCGGTACGCATGTAGGTGATAAGACCCACCGTTCCCTCGCCGGTGATGTCCACGCCCTCATACAGCTGCTGGGCGATGGCCATGGTGCGGCGGGGGGTCATATTCAGCTTGCGGGACGCCTCCTGCTGTAAAGTGGAGGTGGTGAACGGCGGCGCGGGGGAGCGCTGCTTGTCCGCCCGCTTCACGGACTTCACCGCAAAGGGCAGGCCCTGCAGCTCATCCATCACCGCCTGCGTGTCCGCCTGACTGGACGGCTCGTACTTCTTGCCGTCCTTCCCATAGTAGTGTGCGGTGAACACGGCCCCGGCGTGGTTTTTCAGGTTGGCGTCCAGCGTCCAGTACTCCTGGGGCACGAACTCGGCGATCTCCTTCTCCCGCTGGGCCACCAACCGCATGGCCACGGACTGCACACGGCCCGCCGACAGACCCCGCCGGATCTTCTTCCACAGCAGGGGCGACAGCTGATAGCCCACGATGCGGTCAAGCACGCGCCGGGCCTGCTGGGCGTCCACCAGATCCTGATCGATATCCCTTGGGTGCTGGATGCTGTCCGTCACCACCTTTTTGGTGATCTCGTTGAACGTTACGCGCCGGGCCTTCTCGTCCGGCAGCTCCAGCAGGTGCTTCAGATGCCAGCTGATGGCCTCTCCCTCGCGGTCGGGGTCGGTGGCGAGATAGACGGTCTTGCTGTCCTTGGCCGCCGTTTTCAGCTCCTTGATGATGTCCTCTTTGCCCTTGATGGGCCGGTAGTTGGGGGTAAAGTCCCCCTCCACGTCCACACCCAGCGTGCTCTTGGGCAGATCACGCAGGTGGCCCATGCTGGCCTTCACCTGATAATCGGGGCCCAGATACTTGCCGATGGTCTTGGCCTTGGCCGGGGACTCCACGATCACCAGATTCTTCGTCTTTGCCATAGCTTACTTTATTCCTCCCTGAGTTCCACCGTCCGCAGAAAGCTTCCCGCTCCCTGCCGGCGGACATATCCGTCGATCTCCAGCATGGTCAGCGCCGACAGCACCCGCCGCACCGGCAGCTCCGTCATCACCGCCGCCTCGTCGGCCAGCAGCGGACGATCCGCCGGCAGCACCCGCAGGATGCGCTTCTGGTCGTCGGTCAGCGCCGCGCCCTCCTTTGCCGGATCCAGCACCGGCATGGCCGGTGGCTTTTCCTGTTGCGTTTCCGGCTTCGCCGGTGTCTGTGGGGATATCTCCTCCGCGCCCCTGGGCGTCTCCGGCATGGCGGCCCGGATGGGCCGCAGCTTCTGCGGGAACCGCTGCCGGTAGGTGCCCAGCACGTCCCACGCCTCCATCACCAGCCCCGCGCCGTCCCGGATCAGCTGGTTGCAGCCCCGGCTGGTATCGGCGTTGATGGGCCCCGGTACGGCGAACACGTCCCGGCCCTGCTCCAGCGCGGTATTGGCGGTGATAAGCGCGCCGCTTTTCTCCGGTGCCTCCACCACCAGCACACCGAGGCTCAGTCCGCTGATGATGCGGTTGCGCACCGGGAAGTGGCTGCCCTTCGGCTCCGTGCCCGGTGGGTACTCCGACAGCAGCACGCCGGTGGCGGCGATGTCCTCGTAGAGCCGCCGGTTCTCCGGCGGATAGATCACGTCCGCGCCGCCGCCCAGCACGGCGGCGGTGAACCCACCGGCCCGCAGCGCGCCCTGCAAAGCCGCGCCGTCGATGCCTCTGGCAAGGCCCGATATCACCAAACCGCCCTGCCGCGCCAGCTCATAGCCCAGCTGGGACGCAGTTCCCGTGCCGTAGGGCGTACACTTTCTGGTACCCACCACCGCCACGGCGGCCTCCTCGTCAAAAAGCGGCATGGAGCCCTTGCCGTACAGCAGCACCGGCGGGTCGTACATGTCCCGCAGCCGGGCGGGATAGGCCGCGTCCTCCATGGTGACGATGAACTGCCCGTCCTTGGCGCAGTCCGCCAGCACCCTCTCGGCCCGGGTCAGCGACTTGTCCGACAGGCTCTCCACCTGCTGCTTCGTGATGCCCTCCACCAGACACAGCTCGTCCGGCTGGGCATAGTATACGTCCTCGGGCGAGGAAAAATGCTCCAGCAGGAGCAGCCTGACCCGATTGCTCAGTCCCGGTGCCGTGGTCAGCCACAGCCAGTATTTCAGCGCCGCCATCCCCTCATCTCCTCTTTCGTTCAGCGATAGGCCTCCCACAGCAGCACCGCCGCCGCCACAGCCGCGTTCAGTGACTCGCAGTGGGCCGCCATGGGGATGCGCACTGTCCGGTCGCACAGGCCCAGCACCTGCTCCGTCAGTCCCCGGCCCTCGCTGCCGATGGCAATGGCGCAGCGCCGCAGCGCCAGCGCCCGCGCATCCTCCGTATCGTCCCGCAGCGCCGCGCCGTACAGCGGCAGCCCCGCGTCACGGAGCCGCTGGTGCAGCGACGCCGCGTCGGTGCACCACACCGGCACCCGGAACACCGCGCCCATGGACGAGCGCAGCGTCTTGACGCTGTACGGGTCGGCGCAGCCTGCCAGCAGGATCACGCCGTCGCAGCCGAAGGCGTCCGCCGTCCGGATCACCGTGCCCACATTACCCGGATCCTGTACGCCGTCCAGCACCACATACCGCTGTCCGGCAAGCACCTCCGGCAGGGCGGTGTCCGGCATCCGGCACACCGCCAGCATGCCCTGCGGCGTCCGCATGGATGAAACGGAGGTCATCACGTCCTTCGGCACCGTCACGCACCGCACGTCCGGCGCCAGCCCCTGCGGCAGCGTCACACCGTCGCTGACGGCAAGGCTCACCACCTGCGCCCCGTGGCGCAGCGCCTCCTCCACCAGCTTGGGACTGTCGCACAGGAACTCCCCCTGCGCCCGCCGGTAGGCAGCGCCGTCCAACCGGCGCATGTGCTCCAGCAGCGGATTTTTGCGGCTGGTGATGCGTTCCATACGCCCGGCCTCCCCCCGTTGTCGAATATTCTTTATAATATAGGTGTGTTTTGCCGTTGTCAACAGGAAAACAGGGAACGCCGGCAGGCGTTCCCTGTTTTTTGCCGTATTTTTACGAAACACAGTGGCCTTTGCGGCGGATGACCTCCGCCACCTGCGCCACGCACTCCCGGCACACGGCGTCCTCCGGCGCCTCCGCCATGACCCGCAGCACCGGCTCCGTGCCGGACTCCCGCACCAGGATACGGCCCGTTTCGCCCAGCCGCGCCGCCACGGTCTCCACGGCAGCCTGCACATCGCTGTCCTCCCGGGCGGCCTTTTTGTCCTTCACCCGGATGTTCTCCAGCACCTGCGGATAGATGGTCAGGCCCTCCAGCAGCTTGCTCATAGGCAGCTTCCGCTCCAGCATGACCTCCATCAGCTTCAGACTGGTCAGCACACCGTCGCCGGTGGAGGCGTACTTGGAGAAGATGATGTGGCCCGACTGCTCACCGCCCAGCGCGCAGCCGTTTTTCGCCATGTACTCGTACACATACTTGTCGCCCACGGCGGTCTTGGCGTAGGCGATGCCCTCCCGGTCGAAGGCGCGGTACAGCCCGAAGTTGGACATGATGGTGGTCACCACCGTATTGCGGGGCAGCTCACCCTCCTGCTTCAGGTGCTTCCCGCAGACGTAGAGGATGTGGTCGCCGGTGATGACGGTGCCCTGCTCATCCACCGCGAGGCACCGGTCGGCGTCGCCATCGTAGGCGAAGCCGATGTCCAGCCCGTTGGCCACCACGAACCGCCGCAGGGCGTCGATATGGGTGGAGCCCACGCCGTTGTTGATGTTGAAGCCGTCCGGCTCGTCTCCCATCACATAGGTCTTGGCCCCCAGCGCGTCGAACACGCTCTTGGCGATGGTCCATGCGCTGCCGTTGGCGCAGTCCAGGCCCACCTTCATGCCCTTGAAGGAAAACATCCCCAGCGAGATGAGGTAGCCCACATACCGGTTGCGCCCGGCGGTATAGTCCACCGTGCGGCCGATGCGCTCCCGCTTGGCCAGCGGAATCTGCTGCCACATCTGGCCGAACACCTCCAGCCTGCCGTCCAGATAGTCCTCGATCAGGGCGATGGTGTCCTCGTCCATCTTCTCGCCGGTGCCGTTGATGAGCTTGATGCCGTTGTCGTAGTAGGGGTTGTGGCTGGCGGAGATCATAATGCCGCAGTCGAATGTCTCCGTCCGCGCCACATAGGACACGGAGGGCGTGGTGGTCACATGCAGCAGGTAGGCGTCCGCGCCGGAGGCCACCAGCCCGGAGGACAGCGCGTACTCAAACATGTAGCTGCTGCGCCGCGTGTCCTTGCCGATGACCACCCGCACCGGCGTCTCGTCCCCGGCGCGGCGCTTCAGCTCGCCGTAGTACCAGCCCAGAAAGCGGCCCACCTGATAGGCGTGATCCGCCGTCAGATCCACATTGGCCTCCCCACGGAAGCCGTCCGTCCCGAAATAGCGTCCCATTGCGTTTCTCCCCCTCTTTATTCCCCGCGCTGGGCGGTGATGTCGCCGCCGCGCTTATAGATGCTGTCCGCCGGCACCGTCCCCCGCACGGAGGACAGCGGATAGACCCGGCTGTTCCGGCCCACTACCGTGCCCGGATTCAGCACGCTGTTGCAGCCGATCTCCACATGGTCGCCCAGCATGGCGCCCACCTTCTTGCGGCCCGTCTCCATGCGCTCGCTGCCGCAGCGCACCGCCACCAGCGTCTTGTCGGACTTGACGTTGGATGTGATGGAGCCCGCGCCCATGTGGGCCTTGTAGCCCAGAATACTGTCGCCCACATAGTTGTAGTGGGGCGTCTGCACCCCGTCGAACAGGATGACGTTCTTCAGCTCCACGGAGTTGCCCACCACGCAGCCGTCGCCCACCAGTGCGCTGCCCCGGATGAACGCGCCGTGGCGCACCTCCGTACCGGCGCCGATGATGCACGGCGCACCCAGATAGGCCGTGGGTGCCACCGTGGCCGTCTTATGCACCCATACCTCCGGCGCCGCCTGTCGGAAGTCCTCCCCCAGCGCAGGGCCCAGCTGCCGGATCAGCTCGCTGATGCCGGCCAGCGCCTCCCACGGGTAGGTGAACCCCGCCAGATAGGCCCCTGCTCGGGTGTGGGACAGATCAAATAGTTCCCGGATCGTTTCCATAAAGTCTCCCCCTTCTCCGCACCCTCTGTCTATGCTACGCATGCGCGGCGCAGATAGAAGTATTATACTATGCTTCGACACGCTCTGACAAGAGCCCCACGCAGAAAAAACGAGGGCCGTTAAAACATGCCCCCGTTGTACTTTTTCTGCACCGCCGCGATGCAGCCCACGCCGATGCCGGTGCCGATGACCAGCACCGCCGCAGCCGCCAGCGCAAAACCGTCCGTGCCGCCCAGAAGGCCCACGATACCGCTGAGCAGCGGGGCCGCCGCCACTGCCAGCAGCGCCTTGCCGAACGCCCTGCCATAGGCTGTTTCTCTGTCCCGGAACTCCTTATATACATCACTCAGAGGACAAGGGGAACGAAGCAAAGCCCTTGCCTTTTCCGGCTCAAGCTCCAGCTCCTCCATACACATTACGATGTCCTCCCGCATCGTGTATTCGTAGGTATGATTGAGAATTTCAGACGGCTCCTGATGCAGCAGCCAGTCCCGGTATTTGTCCTGCTCGGCTTTCATTTTCTCATAAAGGCGAGCATTGTAATCTGTTACGCTCATAGCGAATACCTCCTTCAAAATAGAAATAGCCGCCTGATTTCTTTTAAAAACCAAGCGGCTATGTATGTGGTTTATTCTGCTGTTAAAACAAGGCGCAGGGTGCAGATCGGCGGGATCAATTCATATCGTTATTATCTTTAATGCCTTCGTTCATTTTCTTAATTTTCCTTTTCCACACAGAATACTGAGTTACCCAAGCAGCGAGGAAGATCGCTACGAATATGCCTACATAAGACAGAATTCCAGCGGTCGAATGGGGCATCCAGTTGGCAAAATAAGAGATAGGGAACATAATCACGCAAGCAATTGCGAAGTAAATCCCGCTTTGCTTTGCAAGACTCCACGAATCGATCTCCCAAATAACCGAAGCCATTGCAAAGCCTGTGCCCATTATTCCGCTCAGACCGGTTTGAATGAGAATCGCATTTAATTCGCTCCCCATTTTATTCACAAGCTCCGGATTGACCGGATGGAAGAAGCCATCCCCAATGCAGATTGAGATAATCACCGTAATGACATATCCGATTGCAATGCCAACAGGGAAACCAATTATTCCTCGTCCAATCAGTTTTTTCTTCATTTCTGCCACCTCACATTCCTAACAGTTGTTTGATTTTGGCGACGGATCGCCGTGAAACATAAGTAACCGTACCGTTTGAAAGCGTGATGCAAATTGTCCCGACAAAGCTCAAATCAAAGCTCTTGACCTTTCTCAGATTGATAATATCCGAGTTTGATATTCGGACAAAAGTCTTGCTGTCAAGCCGTTGTTCCGCCTCGTATAGCCTCAGGCGGAGCGCATACCCGCCGTGATTTGTCTCGGCAAACACCTTACCTGATTCAGCAAAAACACGGTAGATTTCAGACGGTTCCAGAACCTCGACCACATCCTCCCTGAATCCGGCAATGACCTGCGGTTGCTCGTCTGACAGTCTTTTTATGATTGCATTGACTTCATCGGTCATTTTGTCCGTCATCACGATGATTTTTGGCTCTTTGCATTTTTCGTCTATCTTGATTTCAATTTGCATCGGTTCACCTCCTCGCTACGGTTACAGTATAGGAAAATCAAGAACCGATTTCTACCGATTCTCGATAGGTGGTTGTTTTAAGAACATAGGTGGTATTTTTTACGGGAATCTCATACTGGTCTGTATGAGCGGCTGATAAGTATCTGCGGTATGGGGTTGCTCCCATACCGCAGACGGATCATCTTTCCGGCTCATTTTTGCGCTTTGCGCTTCTCTGAACCGGAATGGAGAGCAGCTCTCTTGTACGCTCTCCAAGCTGCTTTTCAATGGCTGTCAGCCGCTGCTCCGGCAAATTGAGGGACGGATGACGGGTGAACTTGAAGTCCACCATTCGCCGCAGCTGTGCTTTCTGCTTTGCGCCCATTACCTCTTTACACACATCCTCATAGGAAATGCGGTAGGGATTGGAACGGGTCTTTGCATACGCACGCAGGTTCTTGAAATCGTCCGGCATTGCATAGTTGAACAGCGACAAGCCGTTATCGAAGATGGGTGCAGGGGCGATAATTTCGCCCGTGTGATTGTTCCGCAGCAAGCCGAAGTTGCCGAAGTGTCTGTCCTCGTTGTAAATCAGGGCGTCGAAAACCAGCATACTGCAAAACTGCTCGTAGAACTCATCGCCCAAGGTCTTGTAATAATCAAGGCAGGCTTTCAGCGTCGTCTTGCGGAGAATACGCCCGATAGGGACGAAAGAGGTATCAATTTCCGTGAACAGCCGGCACTTGGAGGCAAGGATACCTTTCCAGTTTTCCAAGTCGTACTGTACACAGCCGATGCCCATTTTGTCTGCGATCTGACAGGCGTAATACTCGCTGTACGGCTCGTTTCCGGTGTTCGCAGCGCCCTCCGTGCCGCCCTTATACAGATAGATGCCGTCACCCTCCGCAAAGCGCCAAGCCTTCCGCAGCATACCGTTGGTGGTCAGCTCCGGCGAGGTGGAGAACGCCTCCCGGCTGCCGCCCACGCCGGTATAAGCCACCAGCGACAGCGCTTCGGAGAAGCGGTTTTCGTAGAGGTTATAATCGGCATACTTGCCGTCAAAGTCGGCGGGGACGACCCAATAGCTGTCGTTGAGGGACAGCCCCATACAGACATCCATGATGCCCTTCGTGTTGTTTACGCTCAGCCCCAGCGTCTTTAAGATCTCATCTACAAACTGCCGGTTCTTCGGGATCACCCGGCGTTCCAGCCACTTCACAACGCCCTCGTTCGTCAGCTCCAAGTCGAGGGGAAACAGCTTTTGCTTTGCCGTTTCGGTGTGAAGAATTGTCGCCTGCAAGCCCTCCAAGCCTCTTTCCTCCAGCGTGAAGGTCAGCAGTGTTTTATCATAAAGGCGCAGGCTATATACTTTTTCCATTGTGCTGCTCCTTTCCTCAAGCATTACGGACACATCCTTGCCAAGCGCCTCTGCGATCTTGAGCATCAGGTCAAGGGAGAGGTTTTGCGTTCCTTTTTCGATGCGGCAGATATTGGAACGCTGGGTTCCGATGCGCTTTGCAAGCTGCTCCTGCGACAATCCTTTTTCCAGTCTTGCCTGCGTCAGCTTCTGCACAATGCTCTGTCTTGCTGTCAACAGTTCCTTTTCGGTCATACAAAACCCTCCCTTCCGATCCACTATAATGTTATCATATATGATAACGATTGTCAAGAGGTTCGGCTGTGCTTTGGTGGTCGCATTTAACTCGATCTCATCCCCCAAATGCGTAAAAGGAAATCAACAGGCGTTCGGCTGCTGACCGAACTCATAGGAATCTCACCTCTGCCGGGTACTCCGCCAGCCCCATAGGGAAGTATCATTGTCCCTGAATCGTTTCATCGCCTTATCCGTAGCAAGCGGATATTTCAGAATGGTTCGGAATCGCTACCAACCTTGCTTTCCGTGATAACCCTTGTGGGCAGGAAGTTCGTGGCGCACCTTCATTCGGCTGAGGTTTTCGCCTCCGCGCAGGAATGTATCTGATGAATGTGTATTCGGTTTTCAAGGTTCACGGAAGGCTCATCGCCTTCTCACTTTCCCTTTGCCGAATTTTTTTCCGATTTTCCCGCCCTTTTTCAAAAATTTTTTCAGCGCTCCAAAAAGCAAAAAAGCGCTCATCGCACCTGTCTGTCAGGCGCAATGAGCGCAAAAAATAAGACCCGGTGATTTCTCAGCGAGTCTCATATCTGAATATATAGTTTTCAAATAAATATCCCCCGGCCTAGCCGGGGGTATTTCTTAGACGGGCGAAGCCCTATG
>URHT01000004.1 GCA_900547745.1 uncultured Eubacteriales bacterium
TTCCGGTATGGCATGGACGGAACTGACATAGACCATTTTGCCCACATCATGCTCCCTACATTGCCGGAGAACTCTCCATGTCCCACCCACATTGACCTGATAGAGCCTCGAACCGGGTCTGGAGGCGACGGAGACGATACCAGCGCAGTGAATCACACAGGTACGGCTGTCGGCATCCGCGAAGAAGTCTGTCAGCGAGTTTTCCGCACACACATCACCGATGACGGTATGGACTTCTTTGGGGAGCAAATTGATATAGGGGTCATCCTGCAGCACAAGCGCATGCACTCGTGCGCCGCGGCGTGCCAGTGCTTCTACAACAGCTCTGCCGAGGAAGCCGGTGGCGCCTGTAACAAGATATTTATCATACATGTAAAAAGCCTCCTCCCTCAAATAAGCATACAAGTGTTGATTATCTTTCACAAGTACAGTATACTTGAGGGGAAAAGCAGAAACAATCAGCACTTGTCATACGGCTGAAAGAAAAGCAACACTTTCTGCCGAAATGTTGCTTTTCTTTGTGAACTTTTTTGGAGGGGCTCTATATGGAGAAGATGGATGCAAGGAAACGCTATACGCAAATGGTGCTCAAGCAGTCTTTTCTAAAGCTGCTGAAGGAAAAACCTGTAAACAGAATTACGGTAAAGGAGGTTTGTGCGCTGGCGCAGCTTAACCGCGCCACCTTCTATGCCCATTACAGCGATTGCTTCGCCCTGATGGAGAGCATCGAGAATGAACTCATCGACGCATTTGAGAAATCCCTTCGCTATGTCAATTCGTTTGATGTGACGGCTCTGATCGAGGCCATTTACGATATGGTCGATCAGAATCAGGCGGCGTGTCGAGTCCTGATTTTGGGGAATACAAGCTCAACCGTCCTTATGCGGATGATTGCCCTGGCCAAGGAGGACAGCATCGCCTACTGGCAGAAAGAGCTGCCTAATGCCAGCGAAACAGAGCTGGAGATGATGTATACCCATCTGTCAAATGGACTGATGCATGTTGTCGTGGAAGGCTATGACAAGTACAGCAAGGATGAGATGATCCGCTTTGTCAGCCGCGTGGTGAAGGCCAGCCTTTCGCTGCTTCGCCTTCCCGCAATGTCATTTGCTTAACACAGGCTTTTGCCTGTGCGGCACAATAAGCGTGGAAAATGGTCAAAGATGGGGCAAAGCAGATGATGAGATCTTTCCGGCAGAGCCGTGGGTTCTCTTTGGTGTCCGCACGCGCAGAAGCGGCGCACGATCTGTGCGCCGCTTCTGCAAAATTGTAAGGAAGGCAGTGTGTTGTTGCCGTTAAGGGGTTACTTGCTGAGATACTCCAGCGCAATGGCGGTCAGGCCCGCCGCGCCGGACTTCATCACGTCCTCGTTGAACACGATCTTGCCGTTGTGGAGGGACACCAGCTCCTCGCCCCGTCCGGCGTCGATCATCATAAAGGCGGAGGGTGTGTTGGTAAGCTTGCCGAAGAAGCTGAAATCCTCGCTGCCGGTGAAGGGACGGTCGAGGTGGATCACCTTGTCCGCACCCAGTTCCTTCGTCACCGCCCGATCCACCAGATCGATCATGGCGCCGTCGTTGTACTGCAGGGCGTAGCCCTCCTCCAGCTGCACCTCAATGTCGCAGTTGAAGGCGATGCCGATGCCCTTGCAGATGCGGTTGACCTCCTCGATGGCGGTATCGCGGGCCGTGTCGCTGAAGCTGCGCAGCACCGCCACCATCCGGGCCTCGCCGGCGGTGATATTCACCGCGTCGCCGCCGGACATGGTGCCCACCGTCAGCACGGCAGAGTCCATAGGGTCGATGCGGCGGGAGACAACGGTCTGCAAAACCGTGATGAGATACCCAGCGCAGGCGATGGCATCGTGGGCGGTATGAGGGGCGGCGCCGTGGCCGCTTTTGCCGTGGACGGCGATGTGGAACAGGTCGACGGCACTGGTGAAGTAGCCCTTGTACAGCTGCATCCGGCCCACGGTGTCGTTCTCCGACGGGCAGACGTGCTGGCCGAAAATGGCGTCCACATGGGGGTTCTCCATGACACCCGCCGCCACCAGCTTCCGGGCGCCGCCGGGCATGAGATCCTCGCTGGGTTCAAAGATCAGCTTGACGGTACCGGCGAAGCTGTCCCGCAGGCGGCACAGCGTCTTGGCCGCGCCCAGCAGCATAGTGGTATGCAGATCGTGGCCGCAGGCGTGCATCTTGCCCTCGTACTCGCTGGCGAAGGGGACGCCGCTCTCCTCATGGACGGGCAGGGCGTCGATGTCGGCGCGGAGCGCCACGCACTTGCCGGGGCCCTTTTTGCCGTGGATCAGCGCCACCACGGCAGTGGGCAGGGGCTGCTGGATCTCGTCCACGCCCATTTCCTCCAGCTTCTCACGGATGAGGGCGGAGGTGCGTACCTCCTGCATACCCGTCTCCGGGTGGGCGTGGATGTCCCGGCGGATGGCCACCAGCTCCTCAAAAATGCTGTCTACAAACGTCTTGATCTCAGACATATTTCAAAACCTCTTTTCCGGAAAATACCCTGTGTTACAGCCACGCGCTCATGACGCCGGCCACCAGCACGGAGGTGATGGACACCGTGACCATACCGGCCACCAGCATCTTGGGCATGATCTCCGCGTTGATGGCGGCCTTCTCCTGGGCCGTGGTGCCGGTGGACTCGGAGACCTCGTTGGAAATGATAACGGTGCCGGGGAAGCCGAACAGGCAGGAGCTGCCGATGGCCATGGATATCTGCCAGCTGTAGCCGAAGATCTTGCCCACCAGAATGGACACGGCGGAGAAGGCGATGGTGCCGATGACCACGCATACCACCAGGGGCCACACCATGCTGCCCACCATCTCGGGGGTGGCGCTGGCAAGGTTGGTGAAGATGGACAGGGTGATGATGGGCATAACGATACCGGTGGCGTGGGCCTTGCCCAGGGCGTCCTCATCCAGGAAGCCCAGCTCCTTGCAGAGCACGCCGAAGATCAGGCACCATACCAGCTTGTTGACGGCGTCGTGGAACAGGCTGGACACCCACACGGACAGCAGGGCCACCAGAATGACCTTGGCGATGATGGCGTTGGGGGTGTTGTACTTGTCGGGCAGCGCGGGGATCAGCTTCTTACGGCCTGCGGCGGCGGCCTGCGCGGCGCCGGCGGCGGTATCCACCGGCAGCTCACCGGCGTCGATCTTCGCCTTGATGCGCTTGGCCTCGCTCTTGAGGCACAGGGAGGCCACGGGGTAACCCACGAAGCCCTGGGCACACATGACCAGCGTGGCGAACACCGCCAGATCGGGGAGGTTTGCCTTGTTGGCCATGTCCTGCATGGTCAGCGTGGCCACCACGCCGCCGGACAGGATGGGCGCGCCCACCAGCGCGAAGCCCCGGTCAATGATGAACTGACCGATGAAGAACACGGCGGCGGAGATGGCGATGCACGCCACCGCCGCGATGATAACGGTGCGCCACTGGGCGCCGAAGTCGCGAAGCCGGATGGTGGTGCCCAGATGCACCAGCAGCATGGTCACCAGCAGGCCGGCCATGCTCAGCAGCGTGGAATCGGCAAACATGGTGGTGGGGAAGATGCCTGCCCAGAACCCGGCCAGGAACACCACGGACGCCACCAGCAGCATGGACACAATGGCTTTTGTTTTGGCGGAGATCATGTCTCCGACGGCGAACACCACGAAGATGACCGCAGCAGCTAAGATCGCATTCATTTTGATTTTCTCCTTTTCCTTTTTGGTTTGTGATCTTCCATTTTTTGTAAGTAATGCCAATAAAGAAAGCGGCCCCGCCTGAACGACGAAGCCGCTGGTCGACTCTTGTGAGGAAGTCGGATCGCGCATGTCATGTCAGCCGGTATCGGGAATTGCCGCAAAAATAGGCGTACCAAAAGAAGCCCCAGAAATAGGAGCTGTTACCGGCATAATAGGAGACGGCGGCATGGTTCTGTGCCATGTCGTTGTGGATCATATCCTGACGCATCATGTGACGGGCCATGTCTGTCTCCTTTCCGCCGGTATCGCGCCGGCTGTTTTTTTATGGTGCTGATTTTAGAACTTTAAAACGCGAAAGTCAACAGGAAACTGACACAACATTCACCCAGTACGGCGCTCTGTTTTTTGTCCATCCTGCACATAGACGGGCCGCCGTCCGTCCCGTATAATGAAGTACGGCGCGGATGAGAGCCGCGCAAAAAGGAGAAACGTATGATCGTTAAGCAGACCAGCTGTATCTGTTGTCTGTCCGCCGCCTGTGCGGGCACGGTCTGCTGCGCCCGAAAGGGTCATACGTTTTCTGCCTGATACCGCGGCGCTTGCCGCGATCATTCCGTATTCTTTGGAAACGGTGGAGGATGTGTGACATCTTCCACCGTTTTTTATGTTGTCAGGAGGCGCAAACACATGACGAATTCCACTGATATCGCACGGGCTATGGCGGACACCATGGCCCACGCGGCCATCCCCATGTACGGGAAAAAGCTGCGGCTGCCCGACCGCAGCGCTATCATCTCCCTTATCAAGGAGCTGCGGCGGCTGTTCTTCCCCGCCTATTTCGGGGATCCGCAGCTGATGGCCCTGCCGGCGGAGAACTACGCCGCGCTGCTGCTGGAGCGCATCGAGACGGCGCTGACCACCCAGATCGCACTGGCGCTGCCGGAGGAGGAGTCGTTGCAGGCATCCCGGATCACCCAGTCCATCGTGGCGGAGCTGCCCCGCATCCAGCAGGTGCTGCTGACGGACATCGAGGCCACCTTCGACGGCGACCCCGCCGCCGCCAACAAGGAGGAGATCATCTTTGCCTATCCGGGCCTGTTTGCCATCTTCGTCTACCGCATCGCCCACGAGCTGTACCTGCGGCAGGTGCCCATGATCCCCCGGATGATGACGGAGTACGCCCACAGCCGCACCGGCATCGACATCCATCCGGGCGCCCAGATCGGCCCGTGGTTCTTCATCGACCACGGCACCGGTATCGTCATCGGCGAGACGACGGTCATCGGCAGTCACGTCAAGCTGTATCAGGGCGTGACGCTGGGCGCGCTGTCCCCCCGTGCCGGCCACGCCAGCCTGCCGGGCAAGCGCCACCCCACCGTGTGCGACTATGTCACCATCTACTCCGGCGCGTCCATTCTGGGCGGCAAGACCGTCATCGGCGAGCACTCCGTGGTGGGGGGCAACGCCTTCCTTACCGACTCCGTGGCCGACAACACCCGGGTTGTCATCACCGCGCCGGAGACGGTGTTCAAGAACGCCTGAGCGCGCCGCCGCGCTTGCATAGTTATCCGGTTTTTCCCGGATTTTGTGCATAAATAATTTCAAAATTATTCATATCCTGAAAGGAACCTGAAGCAATAGAATCGCAGGTTGAAATTGTCGTGAAATAACCGGCGGGAGCCGTCCTGTTTTGGGGCGGCTCCCGCCGGCTTCTGTGAGATGCGGCAAATTCTGGTACAAATTTTTGTGCAGTTCGCAGAGGGCGGCGGACAAACCCTTCCTTGCCATCTGCCGGCGCCTTGTATTATAATGTTCTTAATACGAAACAGGGAGGCGTCTGCATGGAACGCATCAGCAAGGAAAACTATTATCTGGACATCGCCGAAACGGTGCTGGAGCGGGCTACCTGCCTGCGCAGGGTCTATGGCGCCATCATCGTCAAGAACGACGAGATCATCTCCACCGGCTACAACGGCGCGCCCAGAGGGCGGAAGAACTGCGTGGACATGGGCTTTTGCACCAGGGAGGCCATGCAGGTGCCCCGGGGCCAGCGGTATGAGCTGTGCCGCAGCGTCCACGCCGAGGCCAACGCCATCATCTCCGCCAGCCGGCGGGACATGGTGGGCAGCACCCTGTATCTGGTGGGGCGGGACGCCCGGACCGGCGCGCTGCTGGGAGACGCCACCAGCTGCGCCATGTGCCGCCGTCAGGTCATCAACGCCGGGATCAGCCGGGTCATTATCCGCCGGACGGAGACGGAGTTCCAGATCGTGGATGTCCACGACTGGGTGCATCAGGAGGACGACGTGCCCGCGCTGTGACACGCCGCCGCACCGGCAGAAAAGAGGACTATCCGGCCTGGCGGGCGCACCGGCGGGTCTGATAAAATAACAACTGAACAAAGGAGAATGTGTGATGTTGAACGACTCCAAGATCGCCGCCTACACGACGATCCTGCAGGAGGAGCTCCTGCTGGCCACAGGGTGTACAGAGCCCATCGCCGTCGCGTACTGTGCCGCAAAGCTGCGCGAGGTGTTGGGCGGAAAACCGGAAAAGGTGCTGGCTGAGGTCAGCGGAAACATCCTGAAGAACGTGAAATCCGTGGTCGTCCCCAATACGGCGGGACGCCGGGGCATCGACGCCGCCATCGCCGTGGGCATAGTGGCAGGCGACGCCGACGCGGCGCTTCAGGTCATTGCCAACGTGACGGAGGAGGACACGGCGGCCATCCAGGGCTATCTGGACAGCACGCCCATCCGGGTCACCTGTCCCGAGACGCCCTGCATGCTGGACATCCGGCTGACGGGCTGGCTGGGGGAGCACCGCGCCTGCGTCCGGGTGGCCAACAACCACACCAACATCATCTACATTGAAAAGGACGGGCAAGTCCTGAAGGAGCTGCCGGTGACCGGCAACGCCGAGGATCATCTGCAGGACAAGTCCGTGCTGAACGTCAGGGACATCATCACATTCGCTGAAACCATTCCAATAGACGCCATCCTGCCCACGGTGGGACGGCAGATCGAAAAGAACACCGCCATCGCCGCCGAGGGACTGCGGAACAGCTGGGGCGCCAACATCGGCTCCACCCTGCTGCAGAACGCGCAGGACTGGGAGACGCAGGCCCGGGCATGGGCCGCCGCAGGCTCCGACGCCCGGATGAACGGCTGCGAGATGCCGGTGGTCATTGTGTCCGGCTCCGGCAACCAGGGCATCACCGCCTCCGTGCCTGTGTGGAAGTACGGCAAGCTCATGGGGGCGGACGATGAGAGGATCCTGCGGGCCGTGTGCCTCAGCGACCTCATCACCATCCATCAGAAAACGGGCATCGGACGGCTCAGCGCCTACTGCGGCGCGGTGTCCGCCGGTGTGGGCGCGGGCTGCGGTATCGCGTGGCTGCGGGGCGCGGACTACGAGGGCATCTGTCACACGCTGGAAAACGCGGTGGCCATGATCTCCGGCTGCATCTGCGACGGCGCCAAGGCCAGCTGCGCCAGCAAGATCGCCATGGGCGTGGGCTGCGGCCTGCTGGGCTACGACATGTACCGCAACGGCGACAACTTCCGCCCCGGCGACGGGATTCTGGGCGTCGATGTGGAGGACACCATCCGCCATGTGGGCGTGCTGGCCGCGCAGGGCATGCGGGAGACTGACCGGGTGATCCTGCGGATCATGACGGAGTGAGTGCGATAAGCGCAGGCAAAAAGAACCACCGGAGGGTGGTTCTTTTTTTGTGTGATGGTGGTGGGGACGATCCGTTTGCAGGGCGGCGTGAGGGCACGCCGCCCTGCGGAGCAACCCAAATCGCCCGCGCAGGGCCTGCGGGCTTTCGAGGCGCGGGTGGGAAATTCCCGCTTTTTTCGTCATCGGAAACGTTACCGGCCCACGGTGCGGAGTTTGCAAATAAATGGCGATTTTTAACATATGTGTCAAGTATATTAGCAACATCTGAATTTCTTTTCTGTTTTATTAGCGCCAAATTTATGGAGATGGTGTTAACATAGGAGCATCTTTTTTCGACAGTCCGGATGTCGAAAGGAAATGACTGTAAAGGAGTGTGTTTTTGTGGCATCATTCATCATCGGTCTTGTCATCCTGATCGGAGGCGCGGCACTGTACGGACGCTTCTGCGAAAAAGTTTTTGGGCCGGATGACCGGAAGACCCCCGCGTACACCAAAGAAGACGGCGTTGACTTCGTTCCCATGAAGGGCTGGAGGAACAGCCTGATCAACCTGCTGAACATCGCAGGCACCGGCCCCATCATCGGGCCGATCCAGGGCATCCTGTTCGGGCCCATCGCCTTCATCACCATCCCCATCGGCAACATCATCGGCGGCGCCATGCACGATTATTTCTCCGGCATGATCTGCCTGCGGGACGGCGGCACCCAGATGCCGGAAATGATCCGGCGCTATTCCACCAAGGGCATCTATAAGTTCTACAACGTGTTCGTGTGCGTGATGCTGCTGCTGGTGGGTGCCGTGTTCATCTACACTCCCGGCGACATCGCCGCAACGCAGGTGTTCAACCTCAGCGGCAAGGCCAGCGACCCCACCACCTGGATCATCTACGGCGTGATCTTCCTGTACTACCTGATCGCCACCGTGTTCCCCATCGACGCCATCATCGGCAAGATCTACCCCATCTTCGGCGGCATCCTGCTGTTCTCCGCCATCGGCGTGTTCATCGGCATCTTCGCCAATGGTATGCCCCTGCTGAACATCTGGGACGACTGGTCTGCCCCCGTGCTGGCACTGGGCGACGGCACCTTCACCTATGCTTCCTACTTTGAGAACGGACACTTCCTGCCCATCTTCTTTGTGACGGTGGCCTGCGGTATTCTGTCCGGCTTCCACTCCACCCAGACCGCTATTATCTCCCGCACCATGAAGAGCGAGCGTCAGGGCCGCAACACCTTCTACAACATGATGGTGCTGGAGGGCTTCATCGCCATGGTCTGGGCTGCCGGCGCTATGGGCGTGTACAACCTGGCGCTGCAGGAGCCCAACGCCTCGCTGGCCACCGGCACCGTGGGCGTGGTCTGCAAGTACCTGCTGGGTCATGTGGGCGGCATCATCGCCCTGATCGGCGTCATCGTGCTGCCCATCACCTCCGGCGATACGGCGCTGCGCGCCCTGCGTCTGAGCCTGTCTGAGACGCTGCACATCGACCAGTCCACCAACGGCAAGCGCGTCAAGCTGGCGCTGCCCATCTTCGCGCTGGTCATCGCCATCCTGGTGTTCGCCAAGGTCAACAACAACGGCTTCATGATCCTGTGGCGCTACTTCGCATGGGCCAACCAGACGCTGTCCCTGTTCGCCTTCCTGAGCATCACCGCGTGGATGTTCGAGAACGGCAAGGGCAAGTGGGCGTGGATGCCCATGATCCCCGGCGGCTTCTACACCTTCATCTGCATCACCTACATCGCCAACGCGCACATCGGCTTCAACATCCCCTGGACGCCGGCCTACATCATCGGCGTGGCCTGCGCGGCGGCCTATGTGGTGGCCTGCTGCATGTACGGCAAGAAGCGTGCTGCCAAGCTGGCGCTGAAGTAAGCTTTTCCCAAGGCATTTCCGGATAAAGAGCCAGCCCCGTCCGTCGGACGGGGCTGGCTTTACGTCTGGGGGATCACGAGAACAGACGGGTGAGACGGGTCATGGGAATCTGGTCGGTGTCGTAGCCGTAGGTCTTGCCGCCGGGGAAGGTGCAGCGGAAAAACGGCCCTTCCGTCCAGTCGTTGGTGGAGTTCTCCAGCGGCACCTGCCAGATGTCCAGCTTGGTGCCGTCGCCGTAGTCGACGGTGATGAGGGGCGGATCGGCGGGAGCCGTCCCGGTGCGGCCGGCGCCGGCCATGCTGATGAGCCGCAGCAGATCGCTGAGGTCGTTGGCATCGGCGGAGACGGCGGCGCCGTCCACGGTGACGGTGAACGCGCCGCTGCCGCGGGCGTGGCGGGTGGCATCGGTGAGGGCGGAGAAGCAGGCGCGGTATTGCAGCTGGTAGCGGCAGGCCCAGACGCCCAGCGCGATCACCGCCGCAAACACCGCCGCCGCGATGAGCAGGGGCTTGCGCAGGGTCTTTTCCTTTTTGCGGCCCGGGCCGCTTCGATCCACGGCATCGTACAGTCCCATAGGCGTACCTCCTTTTTGTTGTTGGGTACAGTATAGCAGGCCGGACGGGGGAAAGTCCAGCAACCTCAGGTTGTCAGGCGGCGGTCTTTGCGGAAAATATACGCAACCTCAGGTTGTCAGGGTAAAAAATAAGACCTGCCGGTCAGGCAGGTCTTATTCGTTTCCCAATTACTCGGTCACGAAGGGCAGCAGAGCGATCTGACGGGCGCGCTTGATGGCCTCGGTCAGCTGACGCTGATGCATGGCGCAGGTGCCGGTGGTGCGGCGGGGCAGGATCTTGGAGCGCTCGGAGATGAAGCGGCGCAGCTTGGCAGCGTCCTTGTAATCGATGCACTCGCACTTGTCCACGCAGAACTGGCAAACCTTCTTGCGGCGCTTGCCGGCGCCGCGGGCGGGTCTATTTTCGCGTTCCATAGCCATGGAAGTATCCTCCTTTATAAAGTGTCATGTGCCGGGGGCACATCAGAACGGCAGGTCGCCGTCCTCCTCATCGATCTCGGCAAATCCGGAGGAGCCGCCGCCCACAGGGGCGCTGTATCCGCCGGCGGGCGCGGTGTAGGCCGGTGCGGAATAGCCGCCCATGTCGCCTGCGCTGTCGCGCTTGGAATCGCCGAAATAGATGTTGTCGGCAACCACCTCCGCGCTGCGGCGGTTGTTGCCGTCCTTGTCAGTCCAGGGACGGATCTGGAGCCGGCCCTCCACGATGGCCATGCGGCCCTTGGTGAAGTACTTGGCAACGAACTCGGCTGTGGAGCGCCATGCGACCACATCGATGAAATCCGTCTCCTTCTCGCCGGACTGGGACTTGAAATCACGATCCACAGCCAGCGAAAAGCTGGTGACAGCAGTACCGGACTGCGTTCTGCGCAGCTCCGGGTCACGGGTCAGACGACCCATGATGAAGATCTTGTTCAGCATAGCTGCTCTCCCTTACTCGCCCTTGCAGACGATCATGGAACGCATAATACCCTCGGTAATGCCCAGGATACGATCCAGCTCCTTGGGGAACTCGGGGCCGCTGGTGAAGCTCATCAGCACATAGTAGCCCTCGGTCTTGTAGTCGATGGCGTAGGCGAGACGACGCTTGCCCCACTCGTCGACTACCACGTTGGTCGCATGCTGCTCTGCCAGAGTCTGGAACTTTGCCACGGCGGCGGCAACAGCCTCCTCACCCTGTGCAGGGTCGATGATGTAGACGACCTCGTAGTTGGCGGAAATCTTAGCCATACTTTTGCACCTCCTTTTGGACAAATGGCCCTCATTCTCAGATGAGAGCAAGGATATGCCCGCAATACGCGAGCCTATTTATTATACCGGATTTTCCAAGGGAGTCAAGTGGTTTTTCCGATATTTTTTCGGTTTTTCCGGGGCTTCAGCGGTTTTGCAGGTAGTTTTGCAGGGCTTTGCTCTTTTCCAGCCGCCACAGAAGCAGCAGGCCCAGTCCGTAGCAGGCCACGAGCTCCCCCGCGCCCACGGTCAGGGCGTTGAAGGCGTAGGCGGGCCAGAAGGCAGCGGATGTGCCGGCCTGCTCGTAGGACAGGACAAGGCCCACCAGCACCATGTTGGCCAGCACCGGCGGCAGCGGCGCCAGCCACTTCTTTTTGCAGCGGGCGGTAAGCAGCGCGGCCAGCAGCGTGGCGGCGGAGCCCACCACGACATCCAGAATACCGTAGGGGCTGAGAAGGTTGGCGATCAGGCAGCCCACGCCCAAGCCCCACGCCGTCTCCGGCAGCAGGAAGGGCAGGACGCACAGCGCCTCGGAAAAGCGGCACTGGATGGGGCCGTAGGTAATGCCGAAGATGGAGCCGAAAATGCTCAGAACGGCATAAGCCGCGCCGACGATGGCGGCGCAGGTCAGTTGACGGGTATGCAGCTTCACGAATCCATATCCTCCTCATAGGTGTACCAGCCGTCGCCGGCGGCGGCAAAGCCCTCCGTCTCCATGGCGGCGGTGAGGGCGTCATCGGCGGCATTGCCGCCGGCATCGGTGAGCGATGCCTGCACGCGGCCGTCCTCCAGCGCGGTGACGGTGAGTGTGTAGCCCTGCGCCGTCAGGGTATCGGCGGCGCGGGCAAGGGCGTCGTCCATGGCGGACGGCACGGCGGCGAACTCCACGCTCTGGTAGGGCGCTCTGTCCACGGCGTGGTCATCGGCGCCGGCGCTGTTCTCCGCGCTGTCGGTATCGGGCAGGCTGCTTTTCTGCTGGCTGTCCTGCCGCGCACCGTCGTCCAGTCCGCCGGCGGACGGCGCGCTCTGCATCATCCCGCCGTCACCGGCGGTATCCGCCGCCATGCCACTGGCATTCTTGCTGCCCAGACCGCCGCTGCGCAGCAGCGGGATCAGCGCCGCAGCCACCACAAGGCAGGCAGCGGCAGACAGCAGCCAGCGCCGGGCGGGCGAGGGCATCCTTTTCTGCTGGGGCGTCCCGGCCACTCTGGCCATGACGCGGTCTGCGAAGCCGTCGGGGGGCAGCGCCTCCGACGCCAGCGCTTCGCGTAGCTTCTTATCAAATTCATCGAACATCGGGGTCATCGCTGTCCCTCCTCTCCTGCCGTTTTGACGGAGGCTGCGGCGGAAAGGTTCCCGCCGCCGGACAAGATCTCCTTCAGTCGGGCTTTGGCCCGGTTGATGCGGGATTTCACCGTGCCCTCGCTGACGGCCAGCGCCGCCGCGATCTCGCTGTAATCCAGCTCCTGCATATACCGCAGCAGCAGCACCTGACGGTGCTCCTCCGACAGGGTGGACAGCGCCGCGCGGACGGCGGTCTGCGTCTCGCTGCGCTCCGCCAGCTCCTGCGGCGTATCGCCGCCGTCCGGCAGCTCCACGCCCTCCAGATCATCGGTGTCCCGGTGGCGCTTCTCACGGCGCAGGCAGTCGATGGCGGCGTTGGTGGTCAGGCGGTACAGCCATGTGGAGAGCCGGCTGTCGCCACGGAAGCGGGGCAAGCCCCGCCACGCGGCCAGAAACGCCTCCTGCGCCGCATCCTCCGCCAGCGCCGCGTCGCCGCTGCACATCCGCAGCGCCAGACGGTACACCGGGGCCTGATACGCCTCCACCAGCTGGCGGAAGGCATCCTGTTCTCCCTGCCCCGCCCGGCGGAGCAAGTCCTTTTCGTCTATCATCGCAAATCCCTCTGCACGCCCGCCGACACGCGGTACACATCCTCCAGCGTGTCCATGCGGACGATCTGTTCCTTATAATAATTGGCGTGGCTGACACCCTTGAGATACCAGCAGAGCTGCTTGCGGGCCTCCAGCACGGCGATGTGCTCGCCCTTGTCGGCGGCGGCCAGCTCCACCTGGCGCACCGCCGTGGCCCAGCGCTCCGCCAGCGGCGGCAGGGGCGGCACGGGCTGTCCCGCCAGCGCCGCCTGCGCCTGCGCGAATAGCCACGGGTTGCCGAAGCAGCCCCGGCCGATCATGGCCATGTCGGCCCCGGTGAACGACAGGATGCGGACGGCGTCCTCCGCCGTGAACACATCGCCGTTGGCGATGACGGGCACATGCACCGCCTGCTTCACCTCACGGATGGTCGTCCAGTCCGCCTGACCGGCGTACATCTGGGTGCGGGTGCGGCCGTGCACCGTGATGGCGCTGACCCCCGCCTGCTCCAGCATCTTCGCCAGCTCCACGGCGTTGATGCTGCCCTTGTCCCAGCCCCGGCGCATCTTGACCGTCACCGGTACGGGACTGGCCTTCACCACCGCCTCGGCGATGCGGGCGGCCTTCTCCGGCTCCTTCATCAGGGCGGAGCCGTCGCCGTTGGCCACCACCTTGCCCACGGGGCAGCCCATGTTGATGTCGATGACCGCCGCGCCGGACACCTCCGCCGCGATGGCGGCGGCCTCGGCCATGCACCCGATATCGCTGCCGAAGATCTGGGCGGCGGCGGGGCGCTCGTTGCCCGCCAGCTTCAGAAGGCCGCGGCTCTTTTTGTCCTGATAGCACAGGGCCTTGGCGCTGACCAGCTCGGTGCAGCTCATGTCGGCGCCCAGCTCCCGGCAGATCTGACGAAACGCCAGATCCGTGACGCCGGCCATGGGGGCCAGATACAGTTTTCCGGGGATGTCGACGGTTCCGATGTGCATGGGGATGCTCCTTTTTGTGTTGGTGGGGGCGGCGCTTTGAGAATGTATTGTACCACAAAAAAGCCGGGTTGACAATCCGGTTTGCCCCCCGCGCGAAAAAAGAGAAAAAAGGTGTTGACATTCGCTGCGGTACTTGCTATAATAAGCAAGCTTGAGTTCCAAGACGAAAGCGCAGATGGCCAAGTAGTTCAGTTGGTTAGAACGCCAGCCTGTCACGCTGGAGGTCGAGGGTTCGAGCCCCTTCTTGGTCGCCATATATGCTGCTGTAGCTCAGTAGGTAGAGCGCATCCTTGGTAAGGATGAGGTCGGCGGTTCGAATCCGCCCAGCAGCTCCAAAAAGCATCGAAAACTTCGGCTTTCGGTGCTTTTTTGTTGCAAAAACGCACTTTTAGGCGCGGGTCAAAATGTGGGGCAACCGCCTGACCCACATTTTGCCCCACACGCAGAAATGCGCGGAAAGGGCGAAAGATAAGCGGACGGATATTCCGTCCGCTCATCTCTTTTAGATCAGCTTACATCACCTGCGCCATAAAGCTGCCTATGGTTTGTGCGGCCTCGTCTTGCTTCTGGCGGGTGGCGTGGGTGTAGGTGCGCAGGGTGAAGCCCGCGTCATAGTGGCCCAGCATAGAGGATACGGTTTTAGCATATCGTCGCTTAGTGCGCCGTCGAAATTCAAGTCAGATATTGCATGTTTGATTGGTTAACGATATAATGTTTTTTAAGGCCAGAAATTACTTTCCAAATGGTTAAAAGCTGTAGGAGGGACATATGTGCAATAAGGTCAGAATACTTGCCGCCACCATTATTGCATTGCTATTACTGGCAGCTTGCGGTAGCAAAAACGACGGCCCCGAAATCGCGGTTCCTAAAAGCTCCGGGGATTTTTCGGGTGCAAACTATGAGGATGTCTTTAATGAACTGAGGCGTGCCGGTTTCACCAATATCGACACAGAAGTGCTTCGATAACTGCTGTGTGGAATTGAAATTCACCGATGGCAGCATGAGTTTATCACTTGATGATGATTGACGAGAACTACGAATGGGTTGACCTTTAGATTGGAGAAATAATTATGCTTTACCACATATCGAAAATCGCAGGCTTGAAAATATTGAAACCGCAGGTTTCAACACACAAAAAGGCGTATGTGTACGCCATCGAAAATGTGGTTACCGGGCTTCTGTTTGGTGCGCCGCATGATGATTTTGACTTTATTATCAGCGAAGAAAATGGCATTCCTGTTATTATGGAGTGCTATCCAGATGCTTTTCGCCTATCTTTCAAAGGCAAAAAATGCTCTATCTATGAGATTAGTGATGAGGGCTTCATGCGAGGAGTGACATCGTGGAGTCCGGAGTTTGTCAGCGAAAACGAGGTCGCTGTTGTTCGTGAGATTGCCGTTAATGATCTCTATTCCCGTCTTCTTGATGAGGAATCATGTGGAAATTTGATAATACGCAGATACGAAGATGCAGAAGATTACAAAAGCATCATCGCAGAACATATCGTAGATCGTCTCGTGCGTTTTGATGCCGTATATACCGAAGATAAAAAAATCAAAAAATACTACGGAAAAATTATTGATGCACTCAAGGATATTATGGATGGGCATTTACTATAGCAGTTTTGTCTCTACTATTCTTCGTTCATTGAGGCATGGATTTTGCACCTCTTGCATGCCGCTCATACCGCCCATGCCGTGGCTCTGCTCGTTCTCACGGTCATTCCACTTGTGACCCATTGCCATCTTCTTTTCACGCAGGCGTTGTAGGCGTTTATGGTCGATCTGGATGCCCGCGGGAACGGTGGGACGCGGCGCGTTGTCCCGGAAAATATTGCCCATGTGGTGCAGCAGGCGCGTGGCTGACAGCAGGATATTGGGCGGCGGCACTTCCTCCTGCCGTTCCATGCAGTTAAGGAAGTACCCGGCGTATTTGTGGCCGTTCTGCTCCGCCACGGAAAACCAGTATTGTGCGGCTTCCTGAAGTTCAGCCTGTTTTCATTTTTGCTCATCATTAGTCTGTAGGCATTCAGGGGGTAAGTGCGGCGCTCCACCCCCTCGCCTACTGCCCACGGGAGCCGCGTAGATGATGAATTCCTCCTTGCCATCCAGTCCAAACAGCCGGCTGCAAAGCGGATCATCAAAGGCGGCCACCGCACATGTTCCCAAGCCTAAAGCCGTGGCAGCGAGATAGTGATCCTGCCCCACATGCCCTACATCCATCAGGATCGTGCGGTGGGCGCGGATACCATACCGCCATTCTGCGCGGTATGGCACTACAGACCAGAAAAATACTGCTCCTGCACGCGCCGCCCACTTCTGCTCCAGCAGAGCGGCAGAGATCGTCTCGCTCATGGCCTCTACCGCTCCGAGGTACTCCAGCGCACGCTCCATCGGCAGGTAGTGGTACGCGCCCGGTTCCAGACCAGCCACATTGCGGCACAGGAGGTACGTCTCAAACGGATGACGGGCTCCTCCACTGGGTACAGTACGCATGGTCGCATAGCCTTTGCCCTTTATTCCGGTAATCCCTTGCCCCGCCCAGAGCAAATAGCTCAACTGCTGAAGCGTCAGCGGCGCGTCTCCATAGCCGCGGCAGCTGCGGCGGCTGCGCAGCAGTTCTGTCAGATCACTTTCCGCCAGCGGCGTCGACTCCGGCTCCGGCAAGCGTATATGTGTCTCCGGCATTGATGCCGCGGCCTTCACCAGCGGCGGCTGAGGCAACCGGAGCTCCTGATCGGACACAAACGCCGCGCCTATAGGATCTGACAAATCAACGCCGCGCAAAAAGCTACGGCCCTTATTCACGATTGCATCCTGTAAGGTTTTGTCCAGCATCTTTTTTCCTTTCCGCATGTAAAAGAACAGGGTGCGCCTTGAAGGGCGCACCCTGTTCTTTTACGCCATTTCCAGCAGATTGCGAAGCGCTTCGCGATAGATACGCCGTAAGCGCTCCATGTTGTTCAGCGTGATGTACTCATTCCCCTGATGCTCCCGATTTTCCTCTCCTGGGAAGTTCGGGCCGAAAGCGATAATATGATCCATAGCGCGCGCGTAGGTGCCGCCGCCAATGGCCAGCGGCTCCGACAAATCGCCCGTCTCGTCTCTGTATGCTTTCAAGAGCTGCTGCATAACCGTCCCTTTTTTATCCAAGTAGACAGGCCGCATGGGATGTACCGGGGGAATCTCGAAGCCATAAGCCGCCACAGCCCGGCGAATCGTCTCCACCAATGCATCTGCGTCCTGATCCTCAGGATAGCGGATGTCCACGGTGAATCGCACTGTGTCATTCTCCACACGGAGCATGCCCGCATTGACGGAGAGCCTTCCACTGGCAGCCGAGGCACAGGCAACGCCTAATGCTTCACCGTACACATCCTCGCCCATCAACGCCATATACGCTTTGGCCACCGGAATATTCTTCTCCGCTAACAGCTTCATCATAGCCGTGATGGCATTTACGCCGTTCCATGGCGCGGCGCCGTGCCCTGTCTTGCCTGTGGTCTCATAAGCCGCACCGTCCTCCGTTACCACGGAGCAGCTGTCCGGCACCACATTGGGCGCAACGCCACCCTCGCCGCTGCGAAGGCCGCTGCCGTTCCGCGGCAGCACCCAATCCATCACCAGGATTCCCTTTTCACAGTAGATGGCGGGAAAATCCCCGTCCGGCGTAAAGCCATAGCTGACCTTTTCTTCTTCAGCCACATAGGCATCCATGTCATACCAATCGCCGTTTTCCTCTGTCTGACCGAAAATCAGGCGGATGCGCTTATGCATGGCCTTTCCCTTTTCAGCGTACTCCCGTGCCAGATCGCGAGCCGCATAGACACTGATGAGCATCGGGCCCTTGTCATCTAACGCGCCACGGCCATACAGGCATCCATTGTCAACCGTTCCGCCAAAGGGCGGATAGTCCCAGCCGCTTCCGGCAGGAACTACATCCAGATGCCCCAGTACGCCGATGATCTCTTTGCCCTCTCCAATCTCCGCGTAGCCGTAGCGTCCTTCTGCATTCTTTGTGCGGAATCCCAGCTGCTCACACAGAGTCAGCATATACTCCAGCGCTTTAGCGGGTCCTACGCCGTAAGGGGTACCGTTTTCCCCGTGGTTAGCTACGCTCTCAATAGATAAAAGTTCCTGTAAATGCTTTATCATTACATCAGCTCCTCCGCTCTCAGGCAGGCGACGCAATGTCCGGGCTCTATCTCTCGGAAGGGAATATCTTCCATTGTACAGGCTTCTGTGGCGTAGGGGCAGCGCTGCGCGAATCGGCATCCCGGCTTGGGGTTGATCGGGTTGGTGACCTCGCCGCGTATCAGCTGCGGCTCTCTTCCGCGCATCGTAATGTCAGGCACAGGTATAGCGGACAGCAGCGCCTTGGTATATGGGTGCAGCGGGCGTTTGAACAGGCCCTTGCTGTCACAGTACTCCACGCATTTCCCCAGATACATCACTGCGATCTGATTGGAGATATGCCGTACTACAGATAGATCATGGGTAATGAACATATAGGTCAGGCCGCGTTCTTCCTGAAGATCCATCAACAGGTTAAGGATCTGCGCCTGAATGGACACGTCCAGCGCCGACACCGGCTCATCGCAGACGATGAAGCGGGGATTCAGCGCCAACGCACGCGCTACGCCGATGCGCTGACGGCGTCCGCCGTCCAGCTCATGGGGATATGCTCCGGACAGGCGGGAGGCCAGTCCCACTGTGTCCATCAGCCGTGCCACCTCTTCATAAAGGTCTGCCTTATTTTTGTGCTGACCCGCTACCAGAAGCGGCTCGGCGATCAACTCCTGCACACTCATACGGGGGTTCAGGCTGGAATAGGGATCCTGAAAAATCATCTGCATATCGCGGCGCACCTTGGCCAGCTTGTGGGCACGGCAATGGCTGATGTCTTCTCCGTCAAAGAGGATCGTGCCGGAGGTCGGTTCGTGAAGCCGCAGCACGGTGCGTCCCAAGGTGGACTTTCCGCAGCCGGATTCGCCCACCACGCCTAACGTTTCGCCCTTATTGATGTTCAGTGTAATACCGTCCACAGCATGCAGCTTGGCGGTTTTGCTGATATCAAAGTATTTTGTCAGTTCCTTCAATTCGATCAGGGGCTGGCTCATGCTTGTCCCTCCTCTCCGTTGTACAGGAAGCATCTTATACGCAGTCCATTTACGTCATACTGCTCCGGGTGACACTGGCGGCAGCGCTCCGTTGCGTGAGGACAGCGAGGCGAAAACGCGCAGCCCTCAGGCAAATTCGTTGGATCGGGCATCATACCGTCGATGGGGTGCAGGCGCCGCTCATCCAATTCCAGATTGGGAATGGAGTTGAACAGACCTACCGTGTAGGGATGATGCTTATCGCCGGTAAACACCTGCTCCACCGTGCCGTACTCTATGATCTCGCCCGCGTACATAACAGCCACCAGGTCGCAGGTCTGTGCCACGATACCCAGATCATGCGTAATCATGATCATAGCGGTATTCAGCTTTTTCTTCAGCTCCATCATCATTGCCAGCACTTGCGCCTGGATCGTCACGTCCAGCGCGGTAGTCGGCTCGTCGGCAATCAGCAGCATAGGGTCGCAGGCCAGAGCCATAGCGATGACCACACGCTGCTTCATGCCGCCGGAGAACTGATGGGGATAGTCCTTTTTTCGGCTGGCCATGATGCCAACCATTTCCAGCACCTCCTCCACACGGGCCTCCAGCTCGGCTCGGGTATGTCCCTCGTTGTGCATCAAAAGCGCCTCAAGGATCTGGTCGCCCACCGTCAGCACGGGGTTCAGCGCTGTCATGGGATCCTGAAAGATCATGGAGATCTTCTCGCCGCGAATGGCCTGCAGCTGCCTGTTGCTGAGATAAGCGGGAGCAGGCACCTCCACCGCGGGCGCCTCCAACGTCTCGCCTTCCGAAGTCTCCGGCATATGGGCCGCGATGTAATCCTCTTCAGAGACAGCTGCGCCGTCCTTATCACGGATCGCCAGAATGTCCTGTTCGTCAAACCGGATCGAGCCGCGGTTCGTGCGGGCCGTGCGCTCCGGCAGCAGCCCCATGATGGACAGCGCTGTCGTTGTCTTGCCGGCGCCTGTCTCGCCCACCAAGCCCAAGGTCTCTCCCTTATTCAAGGTCAGGGATACGCCGTTAACGGCATGAACCGTTTCCAGATCGGTTTTATAATCGATCTGCAGGTCACGGATCTTCAGCAATACTTCACTCATTTTCCGTCCCTCCTCAATCCTTCAGCTTCGGGTCAAGCGCGTCGCGCAAACCGTCGCCGGCCAAGTTGAAGCTCAATGCCGCGATTACGATAAATATGCCGGGAATATACAGCAGGTGCGGTGCGGTAAACATATAGGTCTTTGCATCGGACAGCAGCGCACCCCATTCAGGGGCAGGCGGCTGAACGCCCAGAGACAGGAAGGAAAGTCCCGCAGCAGAGAGAATCATGTTGGCGACATTCATGGTGGTCGTCACAATAATGGGCCCCAGCGCATTGGGAATGACATATTTGAGGATGATGCGCATGTCGCTGGCACCGTAGGATCTGGCGGCCTCTATGTAGTCCTCATCTACGACGCCCAGCACCACCGAACGAACCAGACGCAGCATGCTGGGTACACAGGAGATGGTGATGGCGATCAGCAGATTTCGAAGGCTTCCGCCCAACGCGGCCACCACAGCCAAGCTCAGCAGAATAGGCGGTACGGTCATCACCACGTCCGTCAAGCGCATGATGATATTATCTACCCAGCCGCCGTAATAGGCCGCGATAGCACCCAGCAAGCCGCCGATGACCAGCGCCAGTACACTGGTGGAAACACCGATCAGCAGCGAATAGCGGGAACCATGGACAATGCGGGCAAACAGGTCGCGTCCCAACTCGTCTGTGCCGAATATATGTGCGGCACTGGGGCTGTCCAGACGGTCGGCGCTTTGCGAAATGGCGTTTTCATAGGGGGTAATCACATCGGCGAAAATGGCGATGCTCAGGACAAAAATCAAAAGGCACAGGCCGAGCATGGCCGTCTTGCTCTTGCGGAAACGGCGCCATATTTCCTTCATCTGATTGGTTTTCTTGCTCTTGCGGTTTCTCTTCTCTTTCATTTTCCGTCACCTCCCTGTCAGGCTTTGTATTTCGCTTTAATACGGGGATCGATGTAGGCATAAAGAATGTCTACGCCCAGCATGACAAAGCAGAACAGCACCGCCAAGAACATGGTGGCTGCCATAACCACGGGCGTGTCCTTCTGCCGGATGGACTCAACGATCAGCATGCCGACGCCCGGCATACCAAACACCGTCTCGATGATGACCGCACCGCCCAAGCTGCCGCCAAAATTCATACCCATGGATGTGACAACAGGCAGCAGCGCGTTGCGCAGCGCATGCTTCCAGATCACCGTTTTCTCCGGCACACCCTTGCTGCGGGCGGTACGAATATAATCCTGCCGTATTGTCTCCAGCATGGTAGAACGTGTCAGACGCATCTCGCTGGCTGCCGCTCCCAACGACAGTGTGATTACAGGAAGAATATAACCCTGCCAAGTGTCCACGCCGCCAAACGGAAGCCAACCAAGCTTCAGCGCAAAAAGCACCATCAGCATCAGACCCAGCCAGAAGCCCGGCATGGCGGAAAGGAGCATGGCCAGTGTAGTCAGCGCGTTATCCAGCACGGAGTATTGCTTCACGGCGGAGACAATACCCAGCATGATGCCTAATACAGAGCTGAGGAGCATGGACCATAATGCCAGCTGGAACGTGGTGGGAAAGCGCGAAAGGATGGAATCAAACACCGGTTTTCCGCTGCGGTAGGATGTTCCGAAGTCAAAGTGGAGAATAATTCCTTTCAGATAGTTGAAGAACTGTTCAAAGAACGGGAGGTCTGCGCCAAGCTTATGGTTCAGCGCGGCGATGTCTTCCGGCTTAGCGGTAATGCCAAGGATCAGTGTGCCGGGATCTCCGGGAGTCAGGTACATAATGGTAAACACCAGAAACACCGCTCCCAGTAGGACAGGAATCGTTAGGAGTATGCGTTTGATAACGTATTTGTACATAATTCTTCCTCCTTGCGGATCTGTCGAGGGACCAGTTTCACGGCGCGGAGGCATCAGCGCCGCAGCTGCCCTTCGTTTGTATTTCACAAGCATAACCTATCTTGTAAAGTTTGTCAATTATTTTATAAAATTTTTCAAAAAGATATTGCAAAATCTATAAACATTTGATAACATATGCTCGTATAGTAAAATCATCGTTATCCGAGGCGGCTTCTCTGAAGGCAGTACTTCCCGCGGCAGCCGTCTTATCACGAATGAATGAATGGAGGAGCGAAAGCATGAGCGAAATGAAATGGCCCTATCCTGCCAAGGTGAGCCAAGTCAACCGCATGGAGGCGGATGTGATCGTGCTGGGCGGCGGCATCGCCGGCTGCATGGCCGCCATCAACGCCGCCAAGCGCGGCCAGAGCGTGATTCTGGTGGAAAAGGGCGCGACCAAGCGTTCCGGCGCGGGCGGCAGCGGCTGCGACCACTGGGAGAGCGCCGCCACCAACCCCTGCTCCGGTGTTTCTCCGGAGGATCTGGTGCAGGCCATGCTGGACGACAACGACGGCTACAACAACGGCATCTCTCATTATATAGAGTGCCGCGAGGGCTGGGATCATCTGCAGGACATCGAGAAGATGGGCGGCAAGATCCGGGACACCGAGGACGAGTTCAAGGGCGCGGCCTTCCGGGATGAAAAGACCAAGCTGATGTTCGCCTATGATTATAAGAACAGGTTCACCATCCGCATCTGGGGCACTACCTTCAAGCCCGCTATGGAGAAGGAATGCCGCCGTCTGGGCGTGAAGATCGTGGATCGCGTCATGGTCACCTCCCTGCTGACTGAGGGCGGCAGGAACGGGGCCAAGTGCGTGGGCGCCACCGGCGTTCACACCCGTACCGGCGAGTTCTATGTGTTCTCCAGCAAGGCGGCCATTATCACCATGAGCCGTCCTGCCCGTGTGTGGCTGTTCTCCGCCGCCTATCCCGGCCTGTGCGAGTTCCGCCCCATGTGCACCATCGGCGACGGCCACGCCATGGGCTGGCGCGCCGGCGCGGAGTTCAACATGATGGAAAAATCCGTCCGGGCCGAGTTCTCCTCCGCCGGACGCTCCTTCCCGCCCTATTCCGCGGGCAATAACCACAACACCTGGTATCCCGCCTCCCTCATCGACGCTGAGGGCAAGGAGATCCCCTACGCCGACCGTGACGGCAACATTCTTACCAACGTAGAGCAGCGGTTCCAGCCCGCCAAGGGGCAGCACTACTTCCTGAAGGGCGGCAACATCGAGCAGGCCAAGTACGCCTACGATGGGCCGGAGACACTGCCCTATGACAAGCTGAAGGAGATGGGCTATAAGCTGCCCTTCTACGCCGACCTGTCCAATATGCCGGAGCTGGAGCGGAAGGTCATCTGGGGCATGATGGTGGGTCAGGAGGGGAAGACCAACGTGCCCGTGTACAAGAATTTCACCGAGGCGGGCTTCGATCCCACCAAGGACGTCCTGCAGTGCTACGGCGTGGGCTGGACCAGCGCTGAATTCCTGCCTCAGGAGCGCCAGCTGTTCGGTATGCCCGGCGGCTTCATGAACGACTGGGATCTGATGACCAACATCCCCGGCCTGTTCGTGGCTGGCGACTCCCTGTTCTCCTCCAACTGCTTCGGCCATGCCGCCTCCACCGGCGCTTACGCCGGACGCAAGGCCGCGGCCTACGCCGCGAAGCAGGAGGGCTTCATCGCTCCCTGCGAGACGCAGGTGGCGAACGAGATGGAGCGCGTTTACGCGCCGCTGGGCGGCGACCCTGTCAACGGCGTCAGCTGGAAGGAGCTGAACGAGGCCATCGCCAAGGCCATGCAGAACTACTGCGGCGAGCAGAAGCGCGACGAGCTGCTGCTGTCCGGCGTAGATCTGCTGAGCCGCTATGAAAAGGAGATCGTACCCCGCACCTACGCCGCCAACCCCCACGAGCTGATGCGTCTGCTGGAGGTATTCGACATCCTGACGGTGGCTCAGATCATTCTGCAGGCCTGTCTGGCCCGGCACCAGACCTGCCCCAAGCTGGAGTTCTACCGCACCGACGACGACGGCAGGGCCATGGCTCCCTTCATCTGCATCCGCAACGACGGCGAGAAGGTGGTAGCCCGCGAGGTACCTCTTGACTACGCCGGTAATATCAGGGAAAATTACGAGAAGCACAATCAGGACTATATGGCAGAAAAGGCAAAGGAGGCGCAGGCATGAAAGAGATCAAGGAATTCGGCTTCCGTCAGACGCCGCCTGCCACGCCGCTGCGGTTCGACGCAGAGAAGTGCATCGGCTGCAACCGCTGCATGGAGGCGTGCATGATCGACGTGATGACCCCCGGCGAAAAGGGCAGCCATCCCGTGGTATCCTATCCCGATGAGTGCTGGTACTGCGGCTGCTGCGTGATGGAGTGCCCCACCGGCGCTATCAGCCTGCACCATCCGCTGATGAACCAGACCCGCTGGGTGGAGAAGGCCAGTCTGCTGAAAAACAGAAAGGAGAACTAAAGCATATGGCAAACTTTGAACTGCTGAAGGAGCTGACTCAGGCGTGGGGCGTGGCGGGCCGCGAAAAAGCCGTGCGAGCCATCGTGCTGCGTGAGTTGGAGGGCCATGTGGACAGCGCCTATGTGGACAACATCGGCAACATCATTGCCGTCAAGCACGGCAAGGGCAGCCCCGACAGCAAGAAGATCATGCTCTCCGCTCACATGGACGAGATCGGCCTGCAGGTGAAGAAGATCGAATCAGACGGCCGCATCAAGGTGTGCAGCGTGGGCTGGGTCTGGACCTCCGCCCTGTACAACGATCAGGTGGTGTTCCAGAACGGCGTCATCGGCGTGGTGGGCTGCGACGGCAAGATCGAGGACGCCAAGAACGACAGCGGCAAGCTGTACATCGACATCGGCTGCACCAGCAAGGAGGACACCGAAAAGTACGTCAAGGTAGGCGATTACGCGGGTTTTGTGGGCCCCTGGTACGAGCTACAGAACGGCCGCATCAGCGCCAAGACCTTCGATGACCGGGTGGGCTGCTTCATGCTGCTGGAGGCTGTGAAGCGGAACAAGGGCGACTGCCCCAACGACGTATACTATGTATTTTCCGTGCAGGAGGAGGTAGGCTGCCGCGGCGCCGTTACCGCTGCCCATCAGATCCGTCCCGACATCGGCATCAGCGTGGACGTGACCCCCGACCACGCCTATCCCTGTGATCTTGAGGGCTGCAACGCCGTGGGCGAGGGCATCAGCGTGACACTGGGCGACCCCAGCGCCATGCTGGACGAGGAGCTGGTCAGCGAGATGCTGGCCTGCTGTGAGGAGAACGGCATCCGCTATCAGCGGGGCGTGATGGATCGCGGCGGCACCGACGCCAGCTCTATGAACCAGTCCGGCGACGGCGTCCGCGTGGCCGGTATCGCCGTGGTGGATCGCTATCCCCACAGCAAGTGCTCCGTCATCGCCAAGGACGACGTGACCGCCGGTATCGACCTGCTGGACAAGTATACCCACCGTGTATTCAAATTTTGAGCGATCTTTTCCGTATCTCCACGCCGGAATGGCGTCAAAATAAAAAAAGAAAAGGAGACACCCCCATGAAAAAGTTCCTTGTACTGGTGCTGGCCGCGGCCATGGCACTGAGTCTGGTAGCCTGCGGCGGCAACGGCGGCAACGCCTCTGCTGGCGACGGCACCAGCCTGACCATCGCCATCGATGCTGATTACCAAACGCTGCACCCCGCCAACTGGACAACCAATATCGAACACCGCATCGATTCCCAGATCTATGACACTTTGGTGCGCTACAACTTCCAGGACGAGAGCAAGCTGGACGGTGTCATCGCTGAAAGCTGGGAGATCAGTGATGACGCCTGCTGCTATACCTTCCATCTGCGTGACGGCATTACCTTCCATAACGGCACACCGCTGACCGCCAAGGATGTGGCGTTCAGTCTGGATCTGTATGCCGCTTCCGAGGCACAGTCCGGCGATGTGGCAGGCTATGACCACTGCGAGGTGGTGAACGACAACACCATCAAGATCTACACGTCGTCTCCGTTTGCACCCTTCCTGAACAACCTGACGCTGGTGCACATCGGTTCCAAGGATTACTATGAGTCCGCCGGTGAGGAGGCTTTTGCCCAGCAGCCCATCGGCTGCGGACCCTATCAGTTCGTCAGCCACAATGAAGGCGACAAGGTCGTGCTGAAGGCCTACGAGAATTACTACATGGGCGCCGCCTCCATCAAGAATGTGACCTTCAAGATCATCTCTGACATGTCCTCCATGTCTATCGGCCTGCAGTCCGGCGGTATTGATTTTGCCGAGATCGAGGCGCCTGTCCGCTCTACCCTTGAAAGCGCCGACGGCGTCACTGTCACCACCGCAGAGCAGACCACCTTTGCCTTCGTCGCCATGAACACCGAAAAGGAGCCCTATAACAACGCCAAATTCCGTCAGGCGGTCAATTATGCTTTGGATCGTCAGTCTCTGATCGCCACCGTGATGGACGGTGCAGCCGAGGAAAATTCCAATCTGCTGTCCAAGAGCCGCTTCGGTTACAGCGATACGCAGAAGCAGTACACCTACGATGCAGAGAAGGCAAAGTCCCTGCTGGCTGAGTGCGGTTACGCCAACGGCTATGATATGGGTACCCTTGTTGTAGCCGATCAGTATAAGCTGCTGGCGCAAGCCGTTCAGGAGCAGCTGAAGGCTGTTGGCCTTACCTGTCAGCTGGAGGTGCTGGAGTTTAACGCATACCTGAATAAGCTGCGTCAGGGCGATTTCACCGTTACCTGCCTGCAGATGTCGCTGGAAGGCGATACGCAGAACGTGGCCATGGCCATCTGCAAGGACTATATCGGTATGGCAAACAACGCCCGCTGGTATAATGACCAGGTGGAGCAGTGGTTCCAGGACGCTGTCGCTGCCGTGGACGCCACCGAACGTGCCGGTATTTATGACAAGATCTTCTCGCTGGTGCAGGACGAGGCGGTATACGCTGTCCTTTATAACCCCATCATGCTTTACGCCCACAACGACAAGCTGGTCATTCACGACCTCCCGCTGGAGGGCAACTACTTCGTATACTATTTCCACTGGTAATGGCACAAACATCCGAGGCGGGCGGCACGATTCAGCGCCGCCCGCCTTTGGTTTTTTCTTTCGAAATATATAAAATTTCAAAAGATGTTACACACTTGTTGCCATTGCAGCGGAGTTCTGATATAGTGATATCAAGAAAATATGAAAGGAAAACCGCTTATGGCTGGAAAAACGCTTTCGGAACAGATTTACGATGAATTGTATCACGACATTACGAGACAGCAGCTGCGCTGCGGGCAAAAGCTGACATTGAATATGCTCAAGGAGCGCTTCCATGTCAGCCATACGCCGATCCGCGAGGCATTAATGCGTCTGGCGGAGAACGGTCTTGTAACGTACTACTCCAACTGCGGCGTCACCGTGATTGAATTCGAGGAACGGGATATTCAGGAGCTGTATCAATTCGCCTCGGAGATGGATGCTCTGGCAATACAGTTCTGCAGCGCGTCCCTGAATCAGATGCCACTGGTACTTGATCTGCAGGAGATCATTGAAAACGGCAATGCCGCCCTGGCGGAGGGCGATATATCCAAGTGGAAGGAATTTTCAGAGCGCTTTCATGTCATCTTCTACCGTCATGCGCAGAACTACTATTTGGATCAGGCCGCTGCTCGTCTGCGCGCCAGACTTGAGCTGCTGTCATGCATGTACTACAAAGAGGAAAACATAAGCAAGATCAATGAAGGGCATAACGTTATTTACAAGCTGGTGTGTGACGGAAAGTATACCGCTGCCGCCAACAGGATGCGCCGACACCTGCAGACCGATATGGCCTATGCTATGAAGGCATACAGTCTTTATCAGCAGCAGGAGTAAGTATGTCCGGGGAGGTTTCATATGCTGAATTACGGGCGCCTGAGAACCGTGGCCGCCAATATGCGGCGCTGCGGGCTGTCTCAGATACTGGTGTCGGATGATGACAGCATCTTTTATCTGATCGGACGCCGCGTTAAGGCGCAGGAGCGCTGCGGCGTGCTGCTGATCCGCGAGGATGAGCAGGTACACGCCTTTATGAACGAGCTGTTCTGCATACCGCCGGTTCCCGGCGTCATCTGGCATACTTACCGCGACGGCGAGGACGTATACGGCATGATCGCCGCAGAGTTACATTCCGGCAAGGTGGGCTTTGATAAAAGCTGGCCGTCCCGCCACACCATTTCCATTCTGGAAAAGCGCGAAGACATCATCCCTGTACTTGGCGCCGCCTTTATCACACGCACCGGCCACGGTATTGGCTTGATGGTGCATGAGCCGCCGGATGTCAGCACCGCCTGCGATGCGGTTGCGCAGGAAGGGATGGTATTCTCCATAGAGCCTGGCATTTATCTGCCCGGCGACACGGGAGTCCGCATTGAGGATCTGGTGCTTGTCACCGCCGATGGCTGCGAGGTTCTGACGCATTATCCAAAAGAATTACAGGTCTTTTTGTAAACAAACGACGGCGTTCCGCTTAAGCGCGGAACGCCGTCGTCTTTTATATCTGCTGAGACTGCGGCTCAGAACGCCCATGTGCCGTCACGGAAGATCGGTACGCTCCGCCCGTCGGTACAGACAGCATCCACCGCCGTGTCCGGCGCGCCGATCATGAAGTCGGCATGAACCTGTGAATCGTTGACTCCCAGTGCATAGCATTCTTCCAGTGTACGGTCATGATACCCCTGAATCGTATTGATATATCCCTTTCCAAGCGCCAGATGGCAAGCGGCATTCTCGTCAATCAACGTATTATAGAACAAAACACCGCTGCGGTTAATGGGGCTGTCCCACGGTACCAGTGCACATTCGCCCAGATAAGCACTGCCTTCATCCATGCCAATCAGCTGATCCAGCAGCTCCGGATTTGTCTCAGCGCCCCACTCCACAGCCTTGCCCTCATGGAAGCGGATCCAGAAATTCTCCGCAGACTGCCCATGGAAGCATAGGGGCTTTGTTCCATAGACGATGCCCTCTGCCGCGCCTTTCTTCGGTGTGATCAGGCACTCCTCCGTCGGCAGATTCGGCGTGAAGGTCGTCCCGCCCCTTGTTGTCTCCCGGACACCCTTAAAACGCGCTTCCGGCATCATACCGATACGGAAATCTGTGCCATTGCCGCTACTGAAGTGAAGCTCCTTCAGCGGCAGACGGTTGATGTAGTCACAGCGGCCCTGCAGCTCCGCATTATGCGCCGTCCATGCAGCAACAGGATCGCCGTCCACGCGGCAAACGGTAAGGATCAGTTCCCACAGTCTCTCCATTGCCCGACCGACCCGCAGCTGCGGAAACAGCCGCTTGGCCCACGCCGGCCCCGGCACACAGGCAAAGCACCACTGACACTTGTGCTCCATCGCATCCCGGTAAGGCTTATAAATCGGCCAGACCGCTTGCTGTGAGGTGCTGTATTTCCCCGCATCAATACCGTTAAGACCGCTGGGATCCTCAGAAATCAACCCTATCCGGCACGGGAGCACCTGAGCGCAGTGTTTCCAGCGAGCCTCCTCGTAGTCACGTACTGCGCTCAGATCCGCCGTTGTGCGGTAGCGGTAGTCCACCTTCAGAAGCGGCTGGTAATTCCATTCCACGACCACCCGTCCCGCGCCGCACTTGTAGCATTCCTCTGCCAGCATCTTGACAAACTCCGGTTGATCCAACTGCGCTGTAATGAATACTTCCTGTCCCTTTTGAACATTGCCGCCTACTTCCGCGATAAGACGTGCATAACTGCGTAGCAGGGTCTTATTCATATTCCGCCTCCTAATTTATAAAATATTGCAATTATATTATAAAACAAGCATAGCACAAGATCGGACTGTTGAAAAGACCCTTTGCGAATTTTTTCAAAATACTTGACCGCTCTATTTTATAATATTATAATTATTTGTATAAAATTATAGAGGAGTAAACACTGTGAAAATAACAGATACACTCAAGCAATACGCACTCATCACAATAGGCTGCGCCCTGTATGCTTTAGGCTTCTGCTGGTGCTGTCTGCCGGTGCATCTCTCTATTGGCGGGTTGACCGGAGTTGCTCAGGTGCTCAATGTTTTCTTTCCCGCTCTGCCCGTTGGTACGCTGACACTTGTCATGAACATTCCCTTTTTTGTCTTAGGACTGAAGCTTCTCGGCAAACAGGTGTTGATCGGTTCACTATATGCAATGACCGTCAGCTCACTGATGATTGACGGAATAAACTCCCTGTATCAATTTCGGCCTTTGGATCCGGTGCTGGCTGTCGTCTACGGCGGTATTCTGTGCGGCGCGGCATTCGGTCTCATGCTCCGTCAGGGAGCTACCACAGGCGGCACGGAGCTTGCTGCGCGGCTGTTGAAAATAAAGGTACAGCAGCTCCCCATCGGGAAATTGTGCCTGATCATCGACCTTGTGGTGATCGCCACCTATTCCCTTACATTCCGTCAGCTGACACAAGCGCTTTACAGCATCGCTGCGCTATATATCTGCACCGCGATGATGGACAAGGTTGTTTATGGCGGCAAGTCGGCCAAGCTGGCCTATATCATAAGTCCACACCACGAGGAGATCACCCATCGGCTACTGGAGTTGGATCTTGGCGTGACATTGCTGGAAGGCGCCGGCGCGTATTATCGTAAATCCACCGAGGTGGTCATGTGTGCATTCAGCCGAAATTACATTATCCCGGTAAAAAAGCTGGTGCAGCAAATTGATCCGAACGCATTTATCATTGTATGTGATACACATGAGATCCTGGGCGAGGGCTTTGGTGTCTATGATCCCACCGGATTGTAAAATAGCTTGAGGCGGGTAATCGCCTCAAGCTAAAAAATGCTCTGCCCCAAAGCGAGGAAATGTGCTGAGAAGTAAAAAGCCGCCATGCAGAGCGGTGTTCCCGACAAGGCATCGGGAACACCGCTTTTTTTCTTTTTTCCTTGGGTGCTTCATACCGGAGCCTGAAGCTGCTGTCGTAGTGCAGATACAGCTTGTAGATGTGGCTGGTCTTGCGGAACGGACAGAGCCAATTTGAAAGCTCCCGGGGCATTGGGGGCGGGTAGCTGATATACGCCCGGCGGTCACGGCTCCTCGCCGCAGGCCCGCAGGCCGCTCCGGTACTCCTGCGCAAGGGTGTCCCGCAGGCTCTGCGGCTCGACCACCTTCGCTTCGCCGCAGAACTTCAGGAAATACGCCCGTGCCTGAAACTCCGTGCAGAAGAAGGTATATTCCCAGCGGTACGCGCCGTCGTCCACCGCCGTCCGCGTCTGCGCCGGCGGGCGCAGGTGCATCTGGCTCCCATAATCCCGCCGCCCCTCCTCCGTCAGGCGGATACGGATCGTCTCCCTCTGCTGCGCAAGGAACTGGACGCCCTTGCCGCGGATGCTGCTTTCGATATCGGTGCGCTCCTTTTCGGTCAGCCGTCCGCTGCGCCGGAAGGAAACGTCAAGCTTTATGATTTTGGACAGCCGGAAGTTGAACTCCTTTTCCGGCCCGCGGGTGCCGTCGGGACGCGAAAGCCCCACCAGATAGTGATACGTCTCCTGCCGGTCGCCGAGGACGCCGTAGGGCCGCACCTCAAAGCTGCTGCCTGTTTTCATCCGGATGCGGAGCAGCTCGCCGTTGGCCGCGGCGGCCTGGATCAGGCGCATCTGCGGGTCAAAGTAGATCGCCTCCCGCTGGTACACCGTCTTGGCCGCGTACTCCTCCAGCACCGCCCGGAGGTAGCGGCTGAAGCGGTTGCCGTAATACCGCGCGGCGTCGGGACTGTCCAGCCACTGCTCGCGGAAGGCGTAGTTGTCCCTGTCCAGACGGAACTTGAAGACCTCCTTCTGCTGGGCGACGGCACCGTCGCTCATCGCTTTTTCGGCAAGTTCCCCGGCATAGACCTCCATCAGCCTGTCCAGCACCGCGTCCCGGGCCGCCGGGGACACTACGCCGCCCAGCTGCTCCTCCAGCTGTTCCCGGCGGCGGGACACGGCAACGGAAACGGAGGCGTCCGCCTTGTCCCGGTACATGGCAAAGACGTAGTTGAGGATGCCCGCCCACGACCGCCCGCCGCCGAAGTCCTGCCGGTCATCCTGCAGCACCGCCCACGCGGCGTCGCTGAGGGACAGGTGCTGCCGCGCCTCCTGGTATTCGTTTGAAGAATTTTCGGTTCCCATATGCCAAAATCACCTGCTTCCGTCTGTTTTGTTCCATAGTATGTAACTTCATTTTACACATATTGAGCAGATAAGTCAAGTATGTGTAACTTTATATGCCATGTAATATGCTATAGAAAATTCCATTTCTCGTGCTATAATGATTCTTGTCCCCGGGAGAGAGGCACGGAGCCGAGAGCCGGGAACACAGAAAAAGGAACAAACAACCTGGACAGGCCATCAAGGCCGGAAAGAGAGGAAACATATGAGCTACAACAGCAACACCGCCGCCATGACTGCCGACCAGCGCAGCAAGTGCCACGCCATCATCCACACCGCGTCCGCCTCCGCGGCCGCCGCCGGTGCGGGGCTGGCACAGCTGCCCGGCAGCGACAACGCCGTCATCACCCCCATCCAGCTGGCCATGACGGTCTCGCTGGGCGCGGTGTTCGGCATCCAGCTGACACAGAGCGCCGCCGCTGCCGCGCTGGCGTCCTTCGCCGCCTCCACGGTGGGTCGCGCCGCCTCGCAGCTGCTGCTGGGGTGGATCCCCGGCTTTGGCAACGCCATCAACGCCTCCACCGCAGCGGCGCTGACGGAGAGCGTGGGCTGGCTGCTGGCGAAGGAGTTCGCCAGCCAGAGCCGCGCGGACTGACGCCCCTGCCGCAGGTACACGCCTGCGGCCAATTATGAACGAAACCAACAACTTGGACAGGCCATCAAGGCCGGAAAGAGAGGGATTTACATGGGCTTCTACAAGAACCCGGAGGAGATGTACACCGCGCGGGCGGAGCGCTTCCGCCGGGACGGCAACACCCACTGGGCGCAGGCCAAGAACGGCGAGGGCGGCTACCACTACACGCAGGCGCGCTTCTGCTACGGGGAGGCCGCCAAAAACGCCGCCAAGGCGGAGCAGGCCCGCGCCGACAACGCCGTGTTCCGCTGCGGGCGGAAGAAGGGAGGGCGGTGAGTATGTCCATCTACAAGCCGGGGCGTCCCAGCAAGTACGACCCCTTCACCGGCAAGGGCAGTCCGCCGCCGTCGGCGCCGGGGGAGTACCGCATCCGCGACGCGGCGGGAAGCATCGCCTATGTGGGCGAGACAAACGACCTGCGCCGCCGGATGGGGGAGCATCTGCGCCACGGCAAGCTGGCGCAGGAGGAGACGCGGGGCGGCACGCTGGAGTGGAAGACCGCCGACGGGCGCTCCTCCTCCCGGACGCGGCGGCAGCACGAGCAGGCGAAGATCGCCCGGCACGACCCGCCGCTGAACCGCTCCGTCGGCGGCGAGGGCCGCATCGCGGCGCGGAAGAAGAAGTAAGCCCGGCAAACGCCGGGCTTACTTCTTCTTCGGAATAACGTCGTACCGCGCCGTCATTGACTATCCCGCCGCCCTACGGTATACTTTCTTCAGAGAGCCATACAGGCCAGCACGGGAGAAAGGTGGTTTCGGGACAATGGCGGAGAAAGAAAAAAAGCTGAGCGCAGAGCAGCTGAAAGAGCTGGAGGTGCAGCTTCGGGCACAGCTGCAAAGAGCGGAGGAGCTGAAGGCATACTATGAGGCGCATCCGAACGACCCGGACGCTTTCGCGGCGTTTGCCAAAAACGCGGCAAAGGTCGATACCGCAAGAATGGCGCAGGTCGGCGCCTCAGGAATGGCGAGCGTCGGCACTGCGGGTCTGACAAAGGGCACGGGGATAAGTGTGGCCGGCGCAGGCCCTGCGGACATGACAAAATCCCTGCTTATGGGCTTTGCTTTCGGAGGTCCCATCGGGATGGCTGCCGCCACGTTTCAGGCATTCCAGGCCGGCAAGAATCGTCAGCAAAATCCCAAGCTTTGCGAAGCCTACGAAAGCGTTGCGAAAGAGATCAATGCTCACGGCACAGATCATCTGCCGTCATCCCCGGAGCGCCGTGCGGCATTTGTTGATGCCTACAACTATGCGACAGGCCGCACCCGCAGGCAGGATATGTCGGATAGTAATAGAGATATCCTCACCCAAATGGCCGCCAACCATAAAGAGTTGGTGGACAAAATGGACGCAATAGCTGACAAACAAACCGACCTCTCCAACCAGATCGCCGAGCTGTCGGCACAGCTGCAGCCCTGCCGTGAGCTGGCCAGCGGTATACTGGACAGCCTGCCGGAGGGAGATGAGGACTCCCCGCTTGCCGAGCGGCTCTACGCTCTAACAAGCAGCATCAGCGCCAAGGTGCTGGAAAAGCAGTATGGAAGCGAAAGACTGCCGGAGGCCGGAGCCATACGCGGCGAGCTGAAGCAGCTCTTTGATCCAATCTGGGACAGGCTCGACCCCAGAACACAGCGGGAGCTGTTCTCTGCGAAGATGTCGTATCAGCTGTTGGCACAGAAGGAATGCGGAAACGACATCGACTTTTCTGGCGTATGTACGCTGGCCTCCAAAGCCATGGAGGTCGAATGTGAAAAATACTTTTATAAGCGCTTTCAGCAGTACATTTTTGAACAGACACCCGAAAAACGGCGTGACGCTCAGTTTGTAGAGGCGCTTAGCCTCACGCCGGAGGCCGAGAAGCAAAGCAAACAACGCGGCGGCTTCACGCTGGGTAGTGTGCAGCACATTTTGAAGCCGAGGTATGATCGCGAGAAGGGTGAGTTTGAGCCGTACAAGCGCTATATGGCTGTTCTGACCTCTTATGCGCGGGAACGGCTGTTTTCACCGGGTGTCGGCGCTGATCTGATGGACGATCAGCAGATACGAAATGTCCTATGGAAGTATGTGGACTATGTGAACACGGTCAAGAATCAATACAGAAATCCCAGCGTCCACAAGGAGCTTGTTTCCCAGCAGAGCGCTCTTTCCTGTCTGGACTATGTGGTGGACGTGGAGAAGAAGCTGAAAGAAATGGTAAGCGCATTTCAAAATTGATTTGTCAGAGAGACACTCCCTGTCCACCCGGTCTGCTATACTGGTTTTTACCACAACGGACAAGGAGGGCGTACAATGACGAAGGATTTTCTGCTACGGCTGACGGAGGAGCATTACGGCGCGGGGGCGTTCCCCATCTACGGGCGGCTGCTGGAGGAGCAGCGGCTGACGCGGGGCGGGCCGCTGCTGCCCATGTGGTACTGCACGGCGGCGCTGCGGCGGGCGTTCGGCGGGGAAAACGTGCTGGTGCTGGGCGGCACCAACGACTCGCTGCTGGCGCACCTGCTGGGTGCGACGCCGGTGAACCCGCTGCCGCCCCACTACCGCTGCCTCAGCTGTCACCACCTGATCTTTGATGCCCATGCGGATGACGGATGGGATTTGCCCAACCTTGCCTGCCCCGAATGCGGTGCGCCGATGGCGGCGGACGGTCATAACCTGCGAAGCCGGTCGCTGATCGGCGAAAGCGTTGTGCCCCTGCAAGTGCCGCAGGAGCAGTTCGCGCCGGTATGCGCGTGGCTGCGGGACTACTGGGCACAGCGGGACTGCCAAACCGTTACCGAGCCGTACAGTGACGCGGAGGTCATGGGGCTGCGGCTCACGCTGCCGGAGGGCGTACAGGGCGTGTTCGAGGTGCGCGTTCTGTACCCCACCGACCGGCTCGACCCGCTGCCCGCCGATGTGCCGCCGCTGCACACGGCGCACCGGCGTATCAAGGGCATGGGACTGCGGCTGGCCACCGACGCATGGACGGGGGCGGAGCGGGACGCCGTGGAGCGGGGGCGCATGGCGTTTGAGGATGTCCTCACGTTCCGGGAGGACGTGTACGACCTGCTGCGGCAGCACACGCCGCCCAAGCAGCGGCGGGAAAACGGTCTGCCGTGGGCAATCTCGGAGGACGTGCGCAAGGGGAAGTACGCCGCGCAGGGGATGCCGAAGCTGATCGAAAACTACCTGCGCAAGCAGCTGCGCGTCCCGGCGCACTACATCGAGAGCATGAAGCACATCCGCTACCTGCCGCGCAAGGGGGATTGCGTGGGGAGGATGCTGTTCGAGAGGGAGAGGTGAAAGCGAAAGAGCGGAGCTGCTTTGCAGCTCCGCTCTTTCGTTCTAATGAAAATGGGTATCCCTCACGGGAGCCGCTCCACCCAATCCCCCTGGCTTCTCAGCCACATCTCTATTCCCTTCCCGAAGACCTCGGCGGAGATGAGCCAGCCGCCGGCGTCCTGGGAGAGTACCTGCGCCGTGGGGAGCCTGTCCAGCACCGCCTCCAGCGACGGGCCGGTATAGCGGAAGCGGATGTGCTCCAGCCGCCCGCCGTACATAAACTGGACGCGCTTGCGGAACTCGCCCTCCTCGAACCGCTTGGCATACGGCACGCGGAAGTGCTCGTTCAGCACCTTCACCGACCGGATGCGGTCGATGCGGTAGATGGTCGGGAACAGGTCGTCGGGGTTGTCGAAGTCGGACTTGTCCTCCAAAAACGCCGTCAGATAAAAGTAATACTCGGAGAACATGATGCCCACCGGCTGCACCCGGCGCTGCACCAGCTTCGGCTCCTTCATGCGCTCGTACCCGATCTCGATGACCTGCTGGCTGCGGATGGCCTCTCCCAGCTCCCACAGACTACCCAGCACACTCTGGCCGTGGTGGGGCGGAATGTAGTGCAGCTTTTCGTTGGCCACCAGCTCCCGCACGGCCTTCTGGCTCTCTTGCGGCACGGCACAGTCGATGAGCTTGTCCAGTATGCCGCCCATGTCCTTGGCGGGCAGGGAGCGGCTCTCCAGCAAAATCTTGCACACCGCTAAAATCTCGCTGTTGGTCAGTCCCCGCGGGTTGCCGGACACCATGCGGTAGCCCCGCTGCTTGCCGTCGTAGATGACCTCCCGCTCCAAGTGGCGCTCGGCGAGAAAACAGCGCAAGTCCTCCACGTCACGCTGAATGCTCCGCTGCGTGACGTGAAATTCCTGCGCCAGATCCGCTTTTTTCAGGGTACGCCCCTGCTCCAAGCGGGTGTATATCTCCAACAGACGCGCCGATTTCAGCTCGGATCGCTGTTCCATATTTCCTCCGTTTCTCATGCACCGTCAAACACATATTTATATCTAACAAATATAATACTATGTCCGTTGGCTCATGTCAATTATTGTCCCTTTTCGTTACCATAGTAGTGGGAGATGATGTGCATGAAGACTATCTATGCGGACAAATACCGTCAGATCGGGCTGAAGATCGCCTACTACCGCAAGCTGCGGGGGCTGACACAGGAGCAGCTGGCGGAGCGGCTGGAGCTGAGTCCGGCCTTCATCGGCCATGTGGAAGCGCCCAACATCAACAAGGCGGTGTCGCTGGACACGCTGTTTGACATTGCCGCCGCACTGGATGTGCCTCCGTACAAATTCCTGACCTTCGACGAGTAACGTTTTTATTCGACCACAGTATACCACAACATCTGCGCCGTGTCAGCAGGTTTACAAAATTATCCACCGTTATGTCGCAGAATATATACAATTTCCATAAAATAGCACGAGGGGGTGTAGCTTACTCCTCATCCTCGTCTTCGTCGTCTTCGTCGGGGTATCGCGCCGCGATCTCGCACAGGGCGTCCAGCAGCTCCTGTGCGCCGGTCTTGTACAGCGAGTAACCAACCAGACGCACCCAGCGGCCATTTTGGAACCTGATCTCCAGTGTGCTTTCGTTGTCCTTGGGCTTCGGCAGGATGATCTCGGTCTTTGCCACGTCGTTGTAGAGGAAGTGTCCCGGCTTTTCCAGAAACTCCTTGTAGTACACGCCGTCCACGGTGAACAGATACCCCTCCCTGCCGGTCTTGAGAAGCGTGGTATCCAGAAAGCCGACGATATCGAAGCTGTATATTCCCGGCACAAAATACTTGCGGATGTTCTTCATCTGCAAGCTGCTGATGGCCTGTATCTGTGTCGTGCCGGAGTCCGCCAGCTGCCCATCGCAGAAGCGGTCGAACTGCGCCCGCATTTCCTCGCATTGATCCATGAGTTTGCCCTCCTTGTCGTTTCTGCTGTCGAGTATACCGCAGAGGGTGGACAGCCCGTGTCACTTTGCTGATATTGATAAAAGTTCCGCCGGTGCGACTGCACCGGCGGAGTTTTTTGCTGGTGGCGGCGAATAAAAATAGCCGACCTCCCGCGGACGCTTGCGCATTTCCGCAGCGGCTGGTACAATAGGGGCAGAAAGCGAGGTGCATGGGCATGAAGCTCTATTTCAAACAGCGGATGTTTTCGTGGTTCGACAGCTACGACATCTACCACATGGACGAAAACGGCGCGGTGGCCTTCACGGTGGAGGGCAAGCTGTCGTGGGGACACTGTCTGCACATCCTCGACCCCATGGGGCAGCACATCGCCACGGTGCAGCAGCAGGTGTTCACCTTCCTGCCCAAATTCGACCTGTATGTCGGAGAGCAGTGCGTGGGTACCATTCGCAAGGAGTTCACGTTCCTGCGGCCGTCGTTCACGCTGGACTTCAACGGCTGGAGGGTGGAGGGCAGCTTCATGGAGTGGGACTACACCATCGTGGACGCAGCTGGACAGCAGGTGGCCTCGGTGTCCAAGGAGCTGTTCCACTGGACGGACACCTACGTCATCGACGTGGCGGATGAGGAAAACGCCCTGTACGCGCTGATGGTGGTGCTGGCCATCGACGCGGAGAAGTGCTCGCGGAACTGAGGGGGCGGCAATGCAGACTGCGAAAAAAGAAAGACCGCCCCGGGCCGGACGGCCTGAGGAGGTCTTTCATTTTTCTTTTGCAGCGCGGGCCGTCACCGCGCCGGCTGCCGCAGGAACAGCACGCCCAGCGTGCCGGGGCCGCAGTGGGAGGACACGGTGCAGCCCGCCTGGGTGACGAACACCTCCTTGAAGGGTGCCAGCTGCCGCACCAGCTCCGTCAGCTGGCGCAGGGTGTCCTCCGGCACCTCGCCGGAGTGGGTGATAAAGGCATGGTCGGGCATCACCGTCTTGCCGGTCAGCCGCTCGGTGATGTACTGACGGTATACCTTATCCATGGAGCCCCGGTATTTTTTGCACACCGCCAGCTTGCCCTCCCGCATCTCCAGGCAGGGCTTCAGCTTCAGCATATTGGCCCCCAACGCCGCCACGCCGCTGCAGCGGCCGCCCTTCCACATGTACTCCAGCGTGTCCAGCACGAAGCTGGTGTCGCTGTGGGGCGCCAGACGGCGCAGCTCCTCCGCGATATCCGCCGCCGCCATGCCGCTGTCCCGCAGCACGGCTCCCTGCAGCGCCAGCAGGCCGCCGCCGGTGGAGAGCTGGCGGCTGTCCACCACATGGATCCGCCCCTGCTCCGCCAGCTCCTGCGCCGCCAGAACGGCGTTCTGACAGGTGCAGGACAGTTCGGAGCTGATGTCGATGTGGACGATGTCGTACCCCTCCGCCAGCAGCGGGGAGAAGAACGCCTTGAATTCCTCCGGGCTGACCGCCGTGGTCTTGGGCAGCGTACCGTTCCGGCGGTAGTCGGCGTACAGCTCCGCCGAGGTATAGCCCCCGTCGTCGAGAAAGATCCGCTCCCCGCTCTGGATGGTCAGGGGCACGGTGCGGATATGGAAGCGCTCCAGCAGCCGGGGCGTCAGGTCGCAGGTGCTGTCGTAGGTGATGCAGACAGGTCTGGGCATGGGATATTCCTCCTATTTTCCTATGTCAGGGGCAGTATACCGGAGGAACCTCAACGCAGGCTCAAAAAATCCTCGATTTTTGGCAGCGCATGTGATAAAATCCAGATAAAACGCAAGGAGGGACGGCCATGTTCCGTATTCTGGTGGCTGAGGACAGCGACAGCGCCCGGTTTCTGATGTGCGAGGTGCTGCGGCGGGCCGGGTATGAGCCCTGCCCCGCCCGGGACGGCGTGGAGGCGCTGGAGGTGATGGAGCACTACCAGTGCGATCTGGCGGTGGTGGACATCACCATGCCCCGGATGGACGGCATCACCTTCACCCAGACGCTGCGGGAGGGGAACTGCGACCTGCCGGTGCTGATGGTGACGGCACGGGTAACACAGGAGGACAAGCGCCGGGGCTTCCGGGCGGGAACGGACGACTATATGGTGAAGCCCGTGGACGAGGAGGAGATGCTCTGGCGCATCGAGGCGCTGCTGCGGCGGTACTGCAGCCGGGCCGACCGACACCTGACGGTGGGCGCCACGGTGCTGGATCGCGGCTCCCTGCAGGTCGTTACCCCGCAGGGCACATGGCAGCTGACCGCCAAGGAGTTTTTGCTGCTGTACAAGCTGCTGTCCTACCCCCGGACGCTTTTCACCAAGCGGCAGCTTATCGACGATATATGGGATCTGGACAGCGACGTGGACGAGCACACCGTGGAGGTCTACATCTCCCGGCTGCGGGAGAAGTTCCGGGACAACCCGGACTTTGAGCTGCGGACGATACGGGGCTTCGGCTACATGGGGATGCCCCGGGAGGACGAGCATGCGCAGAATTAGGGAGAAAGAGGAAAAGCCGCCTGTCCGGCTGCTGGGCACCATGTTCCTGCTGGTGCTGGGGCTGGTGGTGGTATACATGGCGCTGGCGCTGGGCATTGCCTCGCTGGTGCAGCGGCTGGTGCATCTGGAGGACACAGGGTACACCCTGCTGTGGCCTATCCTGATCCTGACCATCAGTGCGGTCTTAGGCGTGCTGCTGGCGGTATTCATCTTCCGGGGGTATCTGGCGCCGCTGTCCCGGTTGATGCAGGCCACGCAGTCGGTGGCGGCGGGGGATTACGCCGTGCGGGTGGAGATGCGGGGCGCACGGGGCGAGGTGGCGGAGTACATCCGCAGCTTCAACAAGATGGCGGAGGAGCTGTCCTGCGTGGCGCTGCTGCGGATGGACTTCGTGAACACCTTTTCCCATGAGTTCAAGACGCCGCTCATCTCCATACGGGGCTTTGCCAAGCTGCTGCAGAGCGACGATCTGACGCCGGAGCAGCGGCGGGCCTATACGGACACCGTGGTGCAGCAGTCCCAGCGGCTGGCGGCCATGAGCACCCACATTCTGGAGCTGGCCCAGTACGAAAACACAGAGATCGTGTCCGGCAAGACCCTGTACAGTCTGGACGAGCAGCTGCGCCGGTGCGTCCGCCAGCAGGAGCGGGACTGGCTGAAGAAGGGTCTGACGGTGGAGGGCGATCTGGATCGGGTGGACTACTGCGGCAATGAGGAGCTGGTGGAGCACATCTGGTCGAACCTCCTGTCCAACGCCATCCGGTTTACCCCCGCCGGCGGGCAGATCACCGTGGTGCTGCGGCAGGGTGAGGGGGCGGTCACCGTGTCCGTCTCCGACACGGGCATCGGCATGGACGAGGAGACGCAGCGGCATATTTTCGACAAGTTCTACCGCGCCGCGCCGTATCCGGATGACCGGGGAAACGGGCTGGGCCTGTCCATCGTGCGGCGGGTGGTGAGCCTGTGCGGCGGGCAGGTGGCGGTATTCTCCCGCCCCGGCAACGGCTCCACGTTCACCGTAACGCTGCCCACAACGGGAGAGTGAGCGGCAGAAAATACCCCCCGGCTCGGCCCCCGTGGCGGCAACCCCGTCAACGTGGCCGTTTACACCCGCCGCCTGGGCGGCGACGTCTCCTATGTGGGTGCGGTAGGGACGGACGGACGCGGCACGGCTCTGTTGGCCGCGCTGCGCGGCCGGGGCATGTGGCGGACACCATGGGCGCGGGCGACAGCTTCATCGCCGGATTCCTCCACGGCTGGCTGGAGGGTCTGGACATCCCCGGCTGCATGGCCGCCGGGGCACGGTGCAGCGCCGTGACGCTGGCCTACGAGGGCGCGTGGTGAGCGCATATAGCAGGACACAAAACGGGAGTCCCCACCGTACGCGGGGACTCCCGTTTTTTATTGGTCACAGCGCGGGGCGGAGAAAGCGCCTTTTCTGCCGGTCACGGCTGCGGGCGGCGGGGGATGCTGCTGATGCCGCCGGGGCGCTCCGTGGACAGGCTGGCCTCGGTGCAGGCAGCCGCCGCGATGTGCCGCAGCTGCGCCGCGTCCAGCTCCTCGGGCCGCCTGCCGGTGCGCAGCAGCTGCGCCACGGCGCTGCCCATGAAGATGTCGCCCGCGCCGGTGGTGTCCACCGGGTGTACCGGCGGGCAGGGCACATGGCCCGCTCCCTGCCGCCCGGCGTAATAGCAGCCATCGGCGCCGCAGGTGACGAACACCAGCGCGGCGGGGTAGTCCCGCAGCAGCTTTTCCGCGCTCTCCCGCGGCGGCAGCTCCCACAGGAACGCCGCCTCCTCATCGCTGAGCTTCACCACGTCCGCCATGGAAAGCCCCCAGAGCATCTCCTGCCGGGCCTGCGCCAGATCCTTCCACAGCGGGATGCGGAGGTTGGGGTCGTAGGTCAGCAGCCCGCCCCGGCTCCGTGCGTATGCCGCCGCACGGCGGGTGGCGTCCCGGGACGGCTCATCGGTCATGCTCACCGATCCGAAATGGAACACCCGCGTCCGGTCGATCAGCGACAGATCAAGCTCGTCATAGCGCAGGAGCATGTCCGCGCCGGGCTTGCGGGCAAAGGAGAAATCCCGCTCCCCGTTTTCGTCCAGCGTGACGAAGGCCAGCGTGGTAAACGCGGCGTCATCCACCACGACGCCGGCGGTGTCGATGCCCTCCCGCTCCATCGTCCGGCGCAGGAGACGGCCAAAGGCGTCATTGCCCACCTTGGCCAGCAGGGCCGTTTTCAGCCCATAGCGGGCCAGCACCGCGAGGAAATTGGCGGGCGCGCCGCCGGGATGCGCCGCCAGCACCGGATAGCCGTCGTCATCGGTGCTCCGGCAGGCAAAATCCACCAGCAGCTCCCCTATCGCCACCACATCATACATGCGCACACCTCCGTCCGTTTTCCGTACCGGTCATTCTTTTTTCCACCTTTGCAGCGTCTGCACCAGCACCGCCTGATCCAGCGGCTTTGGCAGATGCTCCGTCATACCGGCCTCCCGGGCGCGCTGCCTGTCCTCCACAAAGGCGTTGGCCGTCATGGCGATGACGGGCACCCCCGCGTCGGGCCGCTCCGAAGCCCGGATGATCCCGGTGGCCTGATAGCCGTCCAGCACGGGCATCATCACGTCCATGAGCACGGCGTCGAAGTACCCGGTGGGCAAGGCGCGGAACAGCTCCACCGCCTCCCGGCCGTCACGGGCCTCCGTCACCTCCGCCCCGGCGCTTTGCAGCATGAATTCGGCGATCTCCATGTTCAGATCGTTGTCCTCCGCCAGTAGCACCCGCATGCCCCGCAGCGCGCCGGCCATGTCCGGCGCCGTCTCCTGCCGGGGCAGAGCGGCGCTTTCATCCATGCGGAAGGGCAGGGTGATGCGGAACGTGGTGCCCTCGCCCACTTTGCTGGTAAACGTGATGCTGCCGCCCATCCTGTCCACCAGCGCCTTGGCAATGGGCATACCCAGCCCCGTGCCGCCATAGGTGGAACGGGCGGTGCTGTGCTCCTGCGCAAACGGCTCGAACAGATGCTTCTGGAACGACTCGCTCATGCCGATGCCCGTGTCGGCGCAAATAAACTCAAACCATGCGGTATCTCCCTCCGTCCGCAGCTCGCGGCACAGGGCGGTGATGGAGCCGTTGTCCCTGTTGTACCTCACGGCATTGCTGTAAATGTTCATCAGCAGCCGCTTCAGGTGGACGGGACTGCCCACCAGCGCGGTGTGCCGCACCTCCCGGGGCCGTCTGTCCACCCGGATGCTCCGGGCCGCGGCGGACTGCTCCAGCAGCATCGCAACGGAATCCAGCAGAGCCACAAGGTCGAAGGGCCGCTCCTCCAGCACGATCTCGCCGGATTCCAGCTTACCCATGTCCAGCACCTCGTTGACCAGCTCCATCAGCAGGCGGGAGGATTCGCGGATCTTCTGACGGCAGTCGGCCTGTCTGTCCAGGTCGTCCTTGTAGTACTCGCCAATCTCCACCATGCCCTGAATGGCATTGATAGGCGTCCGGATATCGTGGCTCATCCGCTGCAGGAACTCCGTCTTGGCCCGGTTGGCGCTCTCGGCCCGGCGCGCGGACTCCTCCAGCCGGGCCAGATACTCCAGCTCCCGGTGCAGCTGCCGCTCCTGATAATCCTGCGCCGTCCGGCGCTGCAGCAGCAGCGCCAGCAGCAGGAGCACCACATAGGAGGCCAGCGCCACCGCTGCATTGCGTGCGGTATCGCGGAAAACAGCGCGTTCCGGCAGGAAGGCGTACACGTAGTACGTCCTGCCCTGCTCCATCATGCCGAGGCTCCTGTGGAGTGAGATGCCGTCATGGCCGGGCACGGTCAGCATCTCGCCGGTGCGGCCCCGTGCGCCGAGCTCCCGCAGCAGGAAGATATCCTCCGCCCGCCGGCCGATGAGACTGTCATCGTTGGCCGCGACTACCGTTGTATCGTCCGTGACCACGATGGTGCCGTCCTGCTCCAGCAGATAGATCTCCCGCAGATCGGGGAATGCCAGTCCGTAGCTTTTGGCATAGGCTGTGGGCGTGGTGTAGTACACCACCACCGTCCCGGCGGCATCCAGCCGCCCGTAGGCCGCCATGTCGATATAGGAGCTGTCCGGGCAGTGGATGCGGGCGGCGTAGACCTTCTGCGGGAAGTCGGCGGCGCTCAGCAGCGCGTCCTTTTCCAGCTCAGGCATCAGCAGCGCCGTCACATCCGCCCCGGCCATGTAGGAGGCGGTGATATGCCCGTCCCTGTCCAGCAGAAGGATGCCGCTGAGGTGATGATCTACGGACAGGCCCCGCAGCAGGTCTTCGTCCACCGGGTCGGCCAGAAAGCGGATGTCGCGGGCGGCCTGCTTGGCCGCCTCCATGACGCGCATCAGACTGCGCGTCTCCGATGCCGTGGAGGACAGGCTGTAGGCATCGCAGCGCTTGGCCACGTACTCCACCACCCTGGACAGGCGGTTCCTGCCGTAATCCAGATCCGCGCGGACGGACAGCAGGATCACCGTGCTCATGATCAGCAGGAAGGCCGCCAGCGCCGCGGCGCGGAACACGGTGCGATCCCGCCGTTTCATCTTCACTTCACCGCTCATTGGCCGTCCACCTCCAGATACGACGCGGCGTTGGGCAGGTAGCCGCCGACGATCCGCTCCTCCGTGCCGTCACGGCGCATATCCGCCAGCACGGCGTTCAGCTGTTCGTCCAGCCCCCGCTCATCGCGGAGGTCAAAGGCCACGCCCAGCCCCACTGTCAGCAGCGGCTCGTCCAGGATCCGCAGCTCCATATCGTAATCCGCTATGTATTGCAGCACGGAGGTTTCATGCGAGGCAATGGCATCTGCATACCCCTTGCTGAGAAAGGGATACATCAGTTCCCGGTTTTGCAGAGAGATCAGCTGCCGCAGCCGGGGCAGCCCGTACTCGTCCGGATGGAGGAACAGCTCCTCCGGCTTGGTAGTGGCGTGTACCGCCATTGTCAGGCCTTCCAGATCCGACAGGGCGGCGATATCGCTGTCGGGCATCACCGCCACCACCTGACGGCTGGTCATGTACGGCCCTGCCCAGCGGTATTCCTCCGCCCGGCCGTCCATGCTGAAGCAGCACCAGAGGCAGTCGATCTCACCGTTTTCCAGCAGCTCCGCCTTGGCGCTCCAGTCGATGAACCGGAACTCCGCCCGGTAGCCCATGCGTCCGAAGGCCTCTGTGGCCAGCTCTATGTCAATACCGACGGGCGCGCCGGCGGCTCCGATATAGGCATAGGGGGGAAACGGATCCACCCCCACCACCAGCGCCGGCCGGTCGTCCTGTTCCGCTGTCTCCGGCGCGGCCCCGCAGCCGGTCAGCAGGCCGGCCGCCAGCGTCAGCGCCAGCAGCAGGCTCCATACACGCTTGTTCCTCATGGCGTTCTCCTTTGAAAAAGACGCAGAAAGTCCCGAAAAAAGTACGGTATCAGTATATCTTCTGTCCGCCGGGATTGCAAGGTCAAATCAACGTCCGGGCGGCGCGGATCACGATACGGTCGCCCGGCTTCACGTCGGTGATCCTCGTCAGCACCTCGGCGCCGTTTACCTGCCGCCAGACGTGTCCACCCGCAGGCTCATAGCGGAGGCAAGGTCGGCCACGGGCCTTTTGTGTGTCCACTCCTCCGGAATTTCGCCGAGCCGCAGCATGAACATAACGGAGCCTGCGGCGGCAATGTTTGCTCTGATCCACAACAGAAAAGCGCCGTCTTGGAAGTGATTCCGAGACGGCGCTTTTTTGCTGCCCGCACATTCGATTTCCGCTGTTTTCCTGCTACAATGATTGCAGAAAAAGCAAATGGCAGATGCAGATGCCAGCTCCGAAACGCCGCTTGGAAACAGGTCTCCGGGCTTTTCAGATTCCGCAGCATAAAGATGCCCGCCCCCAGTCGGCGGGCCGGTCTGCCCGCCGAAGTGAGGGAGGGGGCGGGGAGCCTGCCCCGCGGGGGAAGTGCGGGGCAGGGAGGGAAAGATCAGTAGCAGTATTTCTCCATGATTTCCCGCTTTTTCTCAATGTAGTAGTGGTAGTTGACCATGGGGACATCGGGCTGCACGCGGTGATCCAGCGAGGGGATGTAGCCGCCCTGCTCCAGCAGGGGAGGCAGCTTGGACAGCTCCTTGTCGATGGCGGCGCGATCCTGCGCCAGCGCCAGCTTATTGATGCCGCCGATCAGCGCCAGCTTGGGATGGCGCTTGCGGATCTCCTCCGGGAAGGCGCCGGAGTTGATCTCCAGCGGGTAGTGGCCGTCCGCACCGGCCTCCACCAGCTTGTCCGTCAGCTGGACGGAGTTTCCGTCGGAGTCCACCAGCACCTTCTTCACGCCCTTGGCCCGCAGATAGGCCACCAGCTCGTGGTAGTAGGGCATCAGGAACTCGTCGAAGGTCTTGGGGGAGATGAAGCAGCCGTGGTTATAGGCCATGTCCTCGAAGAAGCACACATAGTCCAGCGGCGTGACCTCCCAGACCATGTCCACCCAGTCCTTCACGAAGTCCGTGTGGTTGCGCTGGATGGCGTGGATCAGGTCGGGATCGTCGTAGTAGGAGATCAGCAGGTTCTCCGGCCCCAGCAGCTCCCGGGGCCATGCGAAGAAGCCGTCGATCCACGCGCCCACCGCCTGCTTTTCGTCGTGGGCCCGCTGGAGCATGGGGGCGAAGCTGGGCGTCACGCGGGTCTTGTCCTTGCCGTTGAGGCGGGGCACCACGATGCGCTCGAAGTCCTCCATAGTCTCCACGGGGTAACGGGACTGGAACGGGATGCTCTCGGAGTGCTTGTTCTCGGTGATGATGCCCACCTCGCCGCCGTAGGTGATGGTATCCTCCGTCTCGGAGATGACCTCCTTCGTCCAGCGGGGCCATGCGCGCCACTCGATGCCCACCGGGCCGTTGTCGCCCCAATAGTTCACCAGATTCGTTTCAAAGCCGCGGTCGCAGCCGAAATAGCGCTCCACCTCCTCGGTGGAGTCCACCTCTGCGGGCAGGCCCTGCTTGTGCCATGCGTCGATAGTCTCGCGCCAGTAGCCGAAGTCCATGACGGGGATGCGGTCTACCGACTCAAAGTTCAGGCAGCGCATAAAGCGCTCGCCGGGTGTCATTGTCCTCATAGGGGGTTCCTTCCTTTCTTACTTGATGCCGCTGCGCCGCATGGTGCGGGCCTCGTTGACGGTGACGGCCAGAATGGTCAGCAGATACGGCGCGCACTGGATCACCTCGTTGGGAATGGTCACGATGCCCTGCAGCGCGATCTGCATGGCGTCCGCCAGACCGAAGAACAGCGCCGCCGCGAAGATGCCAAAGGGGCTGTACCGTCCGAACAGGATGGCGGCAATGGCGATGAAGCCGCGTCCGCTGACCATATCCCGCACGAACATGCTCAGGTAGGAGATGGACAGGTACGCGCCAGCCATGCCGCAGGTCAGGCCGCCCAGCATCACGGCGATGTACTGGGTCTTCTTGACGTTGACGCCCGCCACGAAGGCCGCCTGCGGATTCTGGCCCACCGCGATGGTGCGCATGCCGAAGGGGGTCTTGTACAGCAGGTAGTGGGCCAGCAGCACCACCGGCAGCACCAGCAGCGTCACCAGCGAGGCGCTGTCAAAGAACGCGCCCACCACCGGCAGGTCGCGCAGACCGGGGATGCTGATGTTGGGCAGCTTGGTAACGGAGGGGGTGAAGCCCTTGTTGCCGAAAATACTGCTGGAGGCGTACACCGTCACGCTGGCGGCCAGAATGTTCACCGCCAGGCCGATGATGGTCTGATCCACCTTGAGGCTGATGCAGAAGTACGCATGCAGGAACGATACCAGCACGCCGGACAGAATGCCCGCCAGCAGGGCGATCCACGGGGAGCCGGTGTAGTAGCAGGCCGTTACGGCGGTGAAGGCGGCAAACAGCATGGTGCCGTCCAGACCGATGTTGGTGATGCCGCTGCGCTCGCCGAACATACCGCCCACACCGGCCAGCGCAATGGGCGTGGCGGAGGCGAACATATTGCAGATTACGGATGGCAGAGAGATCATCAGCCGGCCCTCCTTTCACGGCTCCGCCGCCTGGCGCGGAGCTCTGGCAGCCTGCGCATCACGGCGTTGGCCGCCACCACGAAGATGAAGATGAACGCCGACAGCATGTCCACCCACTCGGAGGGCACGTCGGACATGATGTTCAGCTGGGTGCCGCCTGCCCGCAGCAGGCCCATCAGCAGGGACATCAGCAGGCAGCCGAAGGGGTTGTTGTTGGCGATGACGGCGATGGTGATGCCGTCGTACCCGTAGCCGGGGGAGAAGTTGACCTGCATGTAGCCGAAGCCGCCCAGCACACGCTCCGCGCCCAGCAGGCCGGCCAGCCCGCCGGATACCAGCATGGCCGCCAGAATAAGCCGCGTGGCGTTGACGCCGCAGTAGCGGGTGGTGGTCAGGTTCTTGCCGGCGGCGTTGAGCTGCCAGCCGAAGGGCGTTTTCTGGAACACCACATACAGCACCGCGCACAGCAGTACCGCCAGAAGGATGCCGGTGTTCAGCTGACTGGGCGGCGCCAGCTGCGTCAGCCGCGCCGACTCCTGAATATTGGGGGTGCGGGCCGTGGGTCCGTCGTTGCGGAAGTAGTCCACCACCACCAGCGTCACCAGATTGCTGATGATGTGGTTCATCATAATGGTGGAGATGACCTCATGTACATGGAAGCGAACCTTCAGCCAGCCTGCCAGCAGCGCCAGCAGACCGCCCACCAGCGCGGCGCCTGCCGCGCAGATGAGGATGTGCAGCACCGTGGGCAGGCCCTGCAGGCTGTAGCCCAGATAGGCTGCCGTCAGCGCGCCTGCGTACAGCTGGCCCTCCACGCCGATGTTGAACACGTCGCACTTGAAGGCGATGGCCACGGACAGTCCCGCGAAGATCAGCGGCGTCGTCTGGGTCAGCACCTTCACAAAGCCGTTCCATGTGGTGAACGGCTGGATCAGCAGGTAGTAGTACACGGAGAACACGTTGTCGTGTCCCTGCAGGAGCAGCAGCACGCCGCCCACCAGCAGCGCCAGCACGAAGCTCACCAGAAAAATTAAGATCTGGGTCAGCGCTTTGCTCCCCTTGCGGTTCAGGATATCAGAGACGGCGCTCATGCGTGTTCACCTCCCTCTGTAATGCCCATCATCAGGCTGCCGATGCGGTTGATCTCCGCCGTCTCCCGGGGCAGGATGTCCATGCACCGGCCCTTGTAGAACACGGCGATGCGGTCGCTCAGCCGCATGATCTCCGTCAGCTCGGTGGAGATCAGCAGCACGGCCTTGCCCGCCTGCTTCTGCTCCTCAATACGCTTATAGACGAACTCGATGGCGCCCACATCCAGTCCCCGGGTGGGGTTCACCGCAATGACCAGATCGGCCTTGCGGATACCGAACTCACGGGCCAGGATCACCTTCTGCTGGTTGCCGCCGGACAGCTCCGCCGCGTTGGCGTTGATGGACGGCATCCGCACGTCGTAGTCCTGCAGGACGGAGGGCATCACGCCCATCAGCTGCCCCTTGCGGATGATGCCCCGCTTACAGAACCGCTTGTCCTGCTCGCAGCCCAGCACGCCGTTCATCAGGATGCTGCTGTTCAGCACCAGCCCCTGCTTCTGCCGGTCTGGTGGGATCAGCGCCACGCCGTCGCTGCGGATCCGGGGCGCGGGTCTGTTGGTCAGATCCTTCCCGGATTTTTCCACCTTGCCGCCGCTGACCCGCAGCATACCCAGAATGGCGTCCACCAGCTCGGTCTGGCCGTTTCCGTCCACACCGGCGATGCCCAGCACCTCCCCGGCGTGCAGGGAGAAGCTGATATCCTGCAGTCCGGCGGAGAACTGGGTGCGCTCCGTACACAGGTGCTCCACCCGCAGGATCTCCGCGCCCTTTTCCGCCGCCGCCGGATAGCCGCTGAGGGACACCTCGCGTCCCACCATCATCTGCACCAGCTGCTCCGGCGAGGCCTCCGATGCCGGCATGGTGCCGATGAGCCGTCCCAGCCGCAGCACCGATATCTCGTCGGCAATGTCCATGACCTCCTCCAGCTTGTGGCTGATGAAGATGATGGTCTTGCCCATTTTTTTCAATGTCCGGATGTTTTCGCAGAGCTGCTGCGTCTCCTGCGGCGTCAGGACGGCGGTGGGCTCGTCCAGAATGACATACTCCGCGTCACGCATCAGCACCTTCAGGATCTCGATGCGCTGCTGCTCGCCCACTGTCATGCTGCCCACGGTCTGCTCCGGGTTCAGCTGGATGCCGTATGTGCGGCACGTCTCCTCAATGTGGGCCAGCGCCGCCGCCTTGTCGATGGTGCAGCCCCGGCGGGTTGGCTCGGCGCCCATAATGGCGTTCTGCCAGACCTTCAGCGTGGGCACCAGCATGAAATGCTGATACACCATGCCGATACCGCAGGCGCGGGCGTCCTGCGGGCTGCGCAGCTGTACTGGCCGGCCGTCCAGACGGATCTCGCCCGCGGTGGGCTCCAGCGCGCCGCTGAGAATATTCATCAGAGTGGACTTTCCCGCACCGTTCTCGCCCACGATGGCGTGTACCGTGCCCTTTTTGAAGGTGATGTCCACATCCTGCAGTGCGAGCTTGCCAAGGAAGTCCTTGGTGATCCCGCTCATGGTGATTCCCTGCATATCCCTTGTCCTTTCATGCAAGGGCCTGCACCGCTGAGATGGTCGATCTGTACAGCGGTGCAGGCCCTGATGTCCCGGAACGCCCTTCCGCGAAGGGCGGCGGATCAATAGCTCATTACGTTGGTGACCTTCAGCTCGCCGCTGACGATCTTGGCGGCCGCGTCGTTCACGGCGGTCATGATGTCGTCGGTCATGAACTCGCTGGCCACAACGCCCACGCCGTCATTGGCGCAGTTCAGGACGGTCATGCCGCTCATGGGCGTGCCGTTGATGCAGCTCTCGGCGAACAGGTACACGGCACGGTCGCCCTTGGTCAGGGCGCTGGTCAGCATGTTCTTGGGAGCCAGATGGGTCTGGTCGATGTTGACGCCGATGGCCCAGATGTTGTTCTCCACACAGGCCTCCACCATACCCATGCCGCTGGCGCCGGCCGCGTGATAGCAGACGTCAGCGCCGTTGGCGATGCAGTCCAGCGTCAGGGTCTTGGCGGTGGCGGGATCGTTCCACGCGGAGGAATCGTTGCCGATGTACTTCACGATGACCTTGGCATCGGGCTTCACATAGTGGACGCCCTCCTCAAAGCCCACCTGGAACTTCTCAATGGTGGGGATCTGCATGCCGCCGATAAAGCCGATCACGTCGCTCTCGCTCTTCATGGCTGCGGCGATGCCCGCCAGGAAGGAGCACTCGTGGGTGGCGTAGGTGAAGGACGCCACGTTGTCAATGTCGCTGACCTCGGTGTCCAGGATCATGAAGTGGACATCGGGATACTGGGGCGCGAAGGCGCGCAGGGCCTCCTCCATGTTGAAGGAGTCGCAGCAGATGACGTTGTAGCCGCCGGCCACCAGACCCTCCAGATAGTCGTTGTACTTGGAGGAGTCGGTGCACTCCACATACTTCGTCTCCACGCCGAAGTCCTCGGCCACCTTCTTCAGACCCTCGTAGGCCTGATCGTTGATGGACTCGTCGCCCAGAGAGCCCTCCAGCAGCAGACCGACCTTCACGGCCAGGGTGCCGGCAGGCTCATCGCCGCCGTCGGGCGTGTCATTGCCGGTGTTCTGGCTGCCGCAGGCCGCCAGCGCCAGCATCATGACCAATGCCAGCAGCATCGCAAAAATCTTCTTCATGTTTTCCTCCTCGTTTCTCTCATCTTTTCTGTTTTATATCCGCGGGATGCCGTCATCCCGTCGAATACACGTCCTTATGCCTGCCGGCAGATCTGGTACGCCACGTCCGCCGCGGAGGCGGCGTCCGGCGTATAGTAGTCCGCGCCGATGGCGTCGCAGTAGGACTGGGAGACAGGCGCGCCGCCGATCATTACCTTGTACTTGCCTCGGACGTTCCGTGCCTCCAGATAGGCGAGGATGTTCTTGATCTCGCCCATGGTGGTGGTCAGCAGAGCGGAGCAGCAGATGATGTCGGCATGGTTCTCCTCCGCCGCCTCCAGGAACTTCTCCGGCGACACGTCCACGCCCAGATCCACCACCCGCAGGCCCTTGCCCTCGATCATCATCTTCACCAGATTCTTGCCGATGTCGTGCATATCGCCCCGGACGGTGCCGATGACGGCGGTGCCCGCCGGCTCGATACCGCAGTCCGCCATGTAGGGCTTCAGCAGGGCCATGCCCATGTTCATGGCGCGGGCGGCCACCAGCACCTCCGGCACGAACACCTCGTTGTTCTTGAACTTCTCGCCGATGGCGCTCATGGCGGGCAGCATGCCCTCCCGCAGAATATCAGCGGCGGAAATACCTTCGTCCATGGCCGCCTGTATCGTCTCGCAGACCTTTTTGCCCCGTCCCTGTTGGATCAACTGGTCGATCTCCTGGATCCTGCTCATGTGCTATCCCTCAACCTTTCTGATAAGTCTATCCCGGTGTGTTGTATGCATCCCATTGTCATGACTTATTATCCCACATGGCACACATGCCTGTCTTGTTTCTTTTTTGGACTATTCGTCTGATTTTTCGATTCCGTCTCCGCCGGGCCGCGTCACACGCCGTACCCCAGCCGGCGCAGACGTCCGCGCAGCGCCCGGATGTAGGACGCATCGCTGCCGCAGCAGCCGCCGATGTAGGTCACATCCGCGTCCAGCGCGGGCAGGCTGTCCTCCACGAAGATGTCCGCCGTGTACTCCACGGTGGTGCCGTCTCCCTGGGAAACGGGCTTCCCGGCGTTGGGCTTGAACATCAGCGGCAGATCGGTGTACTGCCGGAACGCGGCGATAACGGGTACCGCCCGCTCCGGGCCCAGCGAGCAGTTAAGCCCGACGGCCGTCAGCGGGAACTCCCGCATGCCCTCCACGAAGTCCTGCACGGAGTTGCCCATCATGGTCTTACCCACCTCCGTGAACGTCATCATGGCGGAGACGGGGATGCCGTGGCGCACGGCGGCCCGCGCCGCGATCTGCAGCATCCGCAGATCCATGAAGGTCTGCAGGAAGATGTGATCCGGCTTTTCCGCCGCGCCGGCGGAGATCTGCTGATCGAACAGCTCGTAGGCCTCCTCCTCGCTGAGATCGCCGTAGGGCTCCAGCAGCACCGGCAGCGGCCCGATGGACAGCGCCGTTTCCGCCCGCCCGGCCAGCGCCTCCCGAGCCAGCCGCACACCGGCGGAGACGATCTCCTCCACCGTGTAGTCCGTGCCCCGCAGCGCCATGCGGTTGGCGCCGAAGGTGTTGGCCAGTATGATCTGCGCCCTGGCGTCCAGATACTCCTGATGCAGCTCCTGCACGATCCGGGGATCTTCAAGATTGTACCGCCACACCGCCACCTTGTTTTCTGTCTTTGCCCACAGGCCGGTGCCCACGGCGCCGTCCAGCAGGACGAGCTTCTTATCGTTCATCGCAATACCTCACTTATTTTCGCCCTCTGCGCCCCGGCGCAGGAAAATACAGCTTACATACGTCATGGTGCGGGGCCCGTGGTAGTAGACTGCGCCGCAGTCCTGACATACCTGACTGACCAGCAGGCCGTAGGCCTCCATGGACACCACCTGCTCCTCCGGGAAGCGGCAGGGCGCGTCGGGATAGGTGCATCTGGCGCAGCGGCGGCAGGTGCCCGCCCCCATGGACAGCACGTTTTCCCGCCCGTACCGGTGGTACAGCGCCTGCGTCAGCTGCCGGAACCGCTCCTTGTGCCGCGCCTCCGCCTCCATCATGGCCTCGTAGTCGAAATCGTCGGCCATGGTGCCCACTGTCTCCACCAGCACACCCTGGCCGTAGTCCCACATCCGCCGGGTCATCTCCTCCAGCGAGGGACAGGCCGGCGGGCAGCACCAGCTTTTCCCGTAGCTGCTGCACCGGTCGGCGCGGCACATGTCCCGCACCTCCGGCCGGAACACCAGCTGCGCCGCCTGCAGCGGCGTCGTCTCCTCAAAGCCCGCGTCGCGGGCCAGTGTCAGCAGCTCCGTCATTCCGTCACCTCCGCCAGCAGCATGTCCTCTATAAATCGCTCCTGAAATACCGGGTCGGCGGCCAGCTCCACCACCCGTGCCGCCGCCGTGATGTCCGCCGCCTCCGTCTCAAACCGGCGGCTGCACAGCAGCAGGGCCGCACCGGCTGCCGCCGCGTTGCCCACGGGCCGGACGGACGGCACCAGCGCCAACGGCAGCATACCCACCGCGCCGGCGCTCTCCGGCGACAGCTTGCAGCCGAAGCCGCCGGCCAACCACACGGTCTTGACCTCCGACGCTCGGACGCCCGCCGTGTACAGCAGCGTGTCCACTCCGGCGCAGATGGCGCTCTTGGCCAGCTGGAACGCCCGGATATCCCGGCGCAGCAGGGCCGCGCTCCCGGACAGGGGCAGGCTGTCCTCCTCCATGAAGCCGCTGTCCTCCACCAGCTCCAGCCGCCGCAGGGCAGCTACCGCGTCCAGAAGGCCGGAGCCGCACAGGCTGCGCGCCTCGCCGCCGCCGATGACGTGGACGTGCAGCGCGCCGTCCTCCGCTGTCACCGCGTCGATGGCTCCCGGTACCGCGCCGCTGCCGCAGGAGATGCCCACGCCCTCAAAGGCGGGGCCCGCCGCCGTGGCGCAGCAGTGGATGGCGCCGCCGGACAGCAGCGCCATCTCGCCGTTGGTGCCCACATCCGCCAGCAGAGCGGGGCCCTCTGCCTGCAAAGCGCCGCAGGCCAGCAGTCCGCAGGTGATGTCCGCGCCCACATAGGCGGAGATGCAGGGCGGCAGGTATACCCGGCAGTCCGGGGCCCAGTGCAGCCCCAGCGCCGCCGCCGGGAGGTATTCCCCGAAGCGGTGCCGCGCCTGAAACGGCGCAAGGGCGATGTCATGTACGTCCAGCTCCCGCAGCAGGTACAGCATGGCGGTGTTGCCGGTGATGACCGCGCCGCCGATGTCCGTTACGGGCCGTCCCACCTGCCGGCACAGCCCCTCCGCCAGCTCCGCGAGACACGCCGTCATGCACCGGCGCAGCTCGCCGCCGCGCCCCGCCAGCGATGCATCCAGCCGGGACACCACGTCGGCGCCCAGCCGCTCCTGCGGATTTTTGCAGGACATCACGCCCAGCTGTCTCCGGCCGTCCAGATCCCACAGATAGGCGGCCACGGTGGTAGTGCCGATGTCCACGCTGAGCCCCAGCCCCGCGGCCCACGGCGCCCATTCCAGCCGCTGCAGCGGCAGACCTGTCTCCACCAGCATACGGCCCTCCTGCGGCAGCTCAATGTCTGCGTCGGGGCCGCAGACCTGCGCCATGCAGGCCAGACGCATCCCGGCGTCCAGCTCCGCCGCCGTCAGGTGCCTTCGCTCCTCCGGCGCGGCGGGGGACAGAGCGCCGTGGGCCAGCACCCGGCACTTGCCGCAGCGCCCCTGCCCGCCGCAGGGACGGTCGGGATGCAGCCCCGCCTGCTCCAGCAGCCGGGACACGGATACCCGTACGCCGTCCCATGTCAGCTCTGCCGTCCGTTCGCCGTTGGTGATCCGTATCATGCCAGCCAGTCCTCCCCTCTCTCTATGGCGGCGCAGGCGTCCAGCGCCACCTGTATGGAGGCTGCCTCGCCCCGCGCCGCCGCCTCCGCGCCGCCGCTGTACGCGCCGATGCCTCCCAGTGTATCGCCGCCCCACGGCACCACGGTGTTCAGGATGCTCATGGCCCGCAGGCCCCGCAGACGGGCCACGGCCAGCAGAGCCGCCGTCTCCATGTCGGAGCCCAGCACGCCCCGGCCGCTCCAGAGACGGTTCACGTCCTCCTGCCCGTCGATGTAAAAGCTGTCGTGGCTGCGCACCAGTCCGATATGGGCCTTCAGTCCCCGCCGCCGTGCGCTTCGGGCGCACAGCGCCAGCAGCGCCGCGTCGGACACCGCCGGGTATCCCTCCGGCACATAGGCCCGGGAGGTACCCTCGTCGCGGACGGCGGCCTGCACCAGAAGCAGCTCTCCCACGGCGATGCCGCTCTGCAAAGCGCCGCAGGAGCCGATGCGGAGCAGGCTCTCCACGCCGATGCGGCGCAGCTCCTCCACGGCGATGGCCGTGGAGGGCCCGCCCATGCCCGTGGACATGGCCAGCACCGGCACGCCCCGCCACGTTCCGCTGATGCTGCGGTACTCCCGGTGGCTGCCGTGGTCACACACGTCGTCCAGATATGCGGCGATCCGCTCCACCCGCGCCGGATCACCCGGCAGGATGGCGCAGCGGATGCCCAGACCCTCGTTCAGATGGATATGTGGCTGCATACGGTCGTCCTCCTTCGCACCCTGCCGCCCTTGACATTCCCGGGCAGGGTTGATATGATTAAAAACGCTGTAATATAGCAAGCTTTCTTTCCTGTTTTTGTGAGGTTTGCCATGAAAGAAGAAAATGCGGCGCTGTGCCGCGCCCTGTCCTCCCTGACCGGCGTCAGCGTCAGCCCCATCTACCCGGATTCGCCGGAGCAGTTCTATGACGAGGCCTGTGCCGCCCGCTTCTGCCGGGAGTGTCCCTACCAGCAGAAGAACGAGTTCAACACCCACCTGTATGGCCTCAGCGAGGCCTATCGCTGGGACGGACATTTCATCTACTACTGTCCCAAGGCCATGGTGTTCGTGGCCGCCGCCATTCTGGACGGCTCCGGCAGTCTGGGCGGCGGCATGATCGCCGGGCCCATCGTCATGGGTGATATTCAGGATATCACATGTTACACCGAATATCCATACTCACGCAGCGCCATTGAGCAGCTTCCCCGCATGACCACGCTGCAGGTGCGCCAGCTGGCGCTGCTGCTGTCGGCCTCCGCCAGCAGCCTGCACCACAGCAGCTTCGAGCAGAAGCGCAGCTACGACCAGCAGCAGTTCCTCAACGCCATCTACGACATGCGCAGCAAGTACATGGACGAAAAGGAGCATTACGACTACATCCTGTCCGCGGAGAACCAGCTGTGCGAGCTTATCAGAAAGCAGGATCGCGCCGGCTCGCAGGATCTGCTGAACCGGCTGCTGGGCCACATTTTCTTCTACCACGCCGGGAACATCTCCGACATCAAGGCCCGGACGCTGGAGCTGATCGTCATTATCTCCCGCTCCGTCATCTCCTCCGGTGCAGACGTGGGCGACATTTTCCGCTACAGCGCCGCCTACATGCAGGAGATTGACCACTGCGACTCCGTCGACCAGCTGAGCCGTTGGCTCTCGGCGGTCATTGAGCAGTTCATCGCCGTCTCCTTCGACTATGCGGACATCCGCCACTCCGACATCGTGTTCAAGACCATGGACTATATCCGCAGCAACTGCCTGCGCCGCATCACGCTGGAGGAGATCGCCGGGGAGGTCTATCTCAGCAAGTCCTACCTCAGCAGTATCTTCAAGCAGGAGACGGGCATGAGCATCACGGACTACATCAATCAGGCCCGCGTCAACCACAGCAAGAAGCTGCTGACCGCCACCGCCATGCCGCTGATCGACATTGCCAACGAGTGCTGCTTCGGCGACCAGAGCTACTTCTCCCGCGTGTTCAAGAAGTATCAGGGCGTCTCGCCCAAAAAGTACCGGGACGACCTGTCCCAGCGCTCCTGAACAGCCGCCTGCGGGCGGCTGTTTTTCATGGCAGGAGCTGCCGTATCCGCCGCCGGTCAAGGCCGCGCCCGATAATGTTCAGGCCCTCCGGCCCGTCCGCCGCCGGCTGCACCGACAGGGCGTCCGGCGTGCCGTTCACCTGCCACAGCGCGCCCTCCATCTGGACGGTGCCCTTAATGCGCAGGATCTGCCCCGCCTCGCCCCGCAGCAGCGCCTGCAGGCTGCGGCGCAGCGCCGCCTCCGACGGCACGCGCCGCGCCGCGAAGCTGGTGCTTTGGAACATATTGGTGTGGTCGAACCGCCGCCGCGTATGGGGCCGTATCACGGTGCCCGCCCGCTGCAGCGCCGGGAACCAGAGATCCGGCTCCAGCTCCGTCCACGGCGCGGTATACAGCAGCGGCGCCGGCTCCAGCATCCGCCGCACCTCCTCCGCCGCCCGGCGGCGCTCCAGCGCGGAGATGTACTGGGTCTTGCTGAGCAGCAGGCTCCCGGCGTGGACGATCTCGCTGTCCAGCACCGCCCGATCCTCGCCGTTCATCAGCGGCAGCATGGCCGGGTCGATGATGCCGCACCACATCCCCGGCTCCACCGGGCAGCCGGGACTGCGGAGAATGTCCAGCAGGTCGTCGCCGCAGAACAGGCCGGAGGGCTCCAGAATGACGCGCTCCACCTGCCCGGCCAGCTCCCACAGCAGCTCCCGCAGCGTCACCTTCAGCGTGCAGCACACGCAGCCGCCGGAGATATCCCGTACCGCCGCGCCGCTGCTGCGGAGGACGGCGCCGTCCACACCGGCGGCGCCGAACTCGTTCTCGATGATGCAGCTGGTGACGCCCTTACCCGTCAGCCAGCGGTGGTATGTCTGCAGAAACGTGGTCTTTCCCGCGCCCAGGAACCCCGTTACCACATCCAGCTTCGTCATTTCCGGTACGCGCCGTAGGTCTTGGCGATGTCGATCATCCGCTGCGCCCGGTCGAAGGTGGCGTTGGCGGGGTACTCGCATCCTGTGGCCAGTAGGAAGCCGCCGCCGGCGGCCATGGCGTCGATCTGGCTGCGGCACTGCTCATCCCACTCCTCGTCGGTGCCGATGACGGCATTGGCCGGCGTCACCGCGCCGATGAGCGCCACCCTGTCTCCGTACTTGGCCTTGCACGCGGCGTAGTCCGCGCAGTCGTCCGGCGGATACAGGAACGAGATGGCCACCGGGTCGACTGCCTCGATCTGGGCGTCGAAATAGATGCGCTGGCCGCAGTTGTGGATCATGTTCATGCAGCCGTGCTGCCGCACCGTCTCCGCCAGCATCCGCATGGGCTCGGCCTCCATGTCCCGCCACATGTCCTTGCTCATGATGGAGCCGCTGGCGAACAGCGTGTCCCACATGATGGCGTCCACGCCTGTGTCGCACAGCGCGCCCACATAGTCCGCCAGCGTCTCCGCTACCTGCCATGTGGCGGCCTTGACGGCGTCGGGATCGTCGTACAGATCCATGTACAGATCCTGCTGGTTGCGCAGCATGGACAGCGTACCCAGCGGGCCGAACACAAAGGCCACAATGGGCATCCGGCCCTTCTTGGCCTCCACCAGACGGCGGCATACGTCGATGTGCATCATCATCCGCCTGCTGGTGCGGTAGTCCACCTTTTTGATCTTGTCGTAGTCCTCGATCTCCCGGATCACCGGATCGCTGTAATCCGGATGAGCCGCCTCGTTCTCCGGAAAGATCAGCTTCTGCCCCCAGGCGTCGCACTCAATGGACAGGTCGATAAGCGTCACCAGGCAGTCCAGATCGAACAGCTCCGCCGTTTTCAGAAAGCCTGCCGCGCACGTCTCCGCGTCGGTGGCCCATTTTTCATAGGTGGCGTCCACCAGCTTCCGGTTGATGCCGCACAGAATGGGGTACACCGGTACATGATCGGCCTCCTGATGGCTCAGGGCGGCCGCTACACGCTGAAAAGAAGTCATATCATATCCGCCTTTCCCGATACGCGGTACTGCGCATCGTATCGTTTCATGGCACTATTGTAGCCTGCGGGGGATGGGGGCTTCTATGAAAATCCCCCGATAATTTGTACTTTTTTGCGCTCCTCCTCCGCCGGCTCCACGTTCTCGGAGTATTACGGCGTCAACGGCAATATCGGCCGGGCCATCATGATCATCGCCTCGCTGGCCACGGTGCTGCTGGGCCTGAACAAGCTGGTGCAGATCATCGGCTATATCTCTCCGGTGCTGCTGCTGGAGCAGGGCTACGAAGTCCACATCACCTATCGCCGCTCCGCCGGCAAGGCCGAGGAGCTGATGGCGGCCAATCCCGGCCGCCTGTTCGCCCACAAGCTGGATCAGGGCAAGATCGAGGAAATCGAGAACGCGGACTTCCTTCAACGCCCTCGGGCCCCTGTGGATCTACAAGAAGATGGAGCCCGTGCTGCAGGCCAAGCCGGGCGATGTGTTCCTCATCCCCGCGCCCTACTACTCCAGCTTCGTGGACGACATCAACGAGCGCGCCGGCGTCATCGCCGTGGGCGTGCCCTGCGACGAGACGCTGGACAGAAACGCCTTCGAGGCCGCCTATGAAAGGGTGACGGCGGAGGGCAGGCGCGTCCGTGCCGTGCTGTTCTCCTCCCCCAACAACCCCATCGGCATCGTTTATAAGGAGGACGCCGTCCGCCACGTCATCGACTTCGCCATGGCCCACGATCTGGAGATCATCTCCGACGAGATCTACGCCCAGACGGTGTTCGATTCCGAAGCCCACTATGTCAGCACCCTGAAGCTGGTGCCCGCCGGCTACCGGCACCGCGTTCATGTCACCAGCAGCTTTGCCAAGGACTTCGTGCTGTCCGGCTTCCGTACCGGCATGTGCTTCTCCTTCAACCCCGCCATCATTCAGGGCTTCGGCTCCATCACCTACTACTCCTGTGTCTCCTCCCATACCCAGTCCCTGCTAAGGGCGCTGCTGCAGTCCCCGGAGCTGGAGGGCGTTATGGATCTGTCCCGCCAACGGCTCAAGACCGCCTACGAGATCATGACCAAGGGCCTTGCGGACATCGGCGTGCCCACCATGAAGGCACAGGCCGGCATCTTCATCATGGCCGACTTCTCCGCCTACATGGACAAGCAGGAGTTTGCCGAGGAGCATGTGCTGTGGCAGAAGATCTACAACGACCTGATGATCAACGTGTCCCCCGGTCAGCTGTTCGGCTGTGACAGACCCGGCTGGTTCAGAATGTGCTACGCCTTCGAGGAGGACACCGTTAAGGAGGCGTGCCGCCGTCTGGCCACGCTGAAAAAATAGTCGCGGCGTTATTCCCCCCCTCAAGGCGGGTACTTCCCCGTCCTGCCAAACGCCCGCATACCCATATAGACAGGAGGTGTGACCACCGGTGGTCACACCTCCTGTCTATATGTCCTGCCGAAAATCTCCGCTGTGCCTTGCTGCGCAGCGTATCCGCAGCTTTTTGCTGCAGGAATACCGAAAGTAGACTTAGTCTCCCTTTATACGCTCAATCCGGAATTCAACAGGGCTTCATCCCGGACACCGATACTGCCGCCTGTTTCCTGGGCGATGAGCTTGTGGAGCAGCAACACCTTATCTTTCGAAAACTTGATCATTTTGCAAGCTCCATAAATGCGGGCTTATACTTTTTCAGGATATACTTCGGAGGTCGTTATATTTCAATCCACGCCCCCCGCGAGGGGGGGCGACACTACGTCAGCGATACTTACAATGCCAGTACCGGCATTTCAATCCACGCCCCCCGCGAGGGGGGCGACCCTACACATTAGGAATCACGGCGGAATATGCAAATTTCAATCCACGCCCCCCGCGAGGGGGGCGACGCCCACGCGCCGGTAGGCACCGTCACGGCCATGGATTTCAATCCACGCCCCCCGCGAGGGGGGCGACTGACTACCGCCGGGGCTTTAACCAATAACAATTAAAATTTCAATCCACGCCCCCCGCGAGGGGGGCGACGAAACCGTCAAAACGCAAGCAAAAAGCATATTTGATTTCAATCCACGCCCCCCGCGAGGGGGGCGACTGCGCCGGGACGCTGAAAACACACGTTCTTACTATATTTCAATCCACGCCCCCCGCGAGGGGGGCGACTAATATGCGTTACGTTGTAGACCAGCTACCAAGAATTTCAATCCACGCCCCCCGCGAGGGGGGCGACTTTGGATAACAGCATGGGCACGTTTGCGATTGCAAATTTCAATCCACGCCCCCCGCGAGGGGGGCGACATTAACTTGCCTAAACACCCGCAGCAGGATCGGGATTTCAATCCACGCCCCCCGCGAGGGGGGCGACATGTTCATAATTTATTACCTATCACAATAATATTAATTTCAATCCACGCCCCCCGCGAGGGGGGCGACAGCCCAAAAATCAATAAAGCGTCTTGGACAAAGTATTTCAATCCACGCCCCCCGCGAGGGGGGCGACAGCAAAGATGCACAGTTTTACCTGCGGATCTTTGACAAACAAGTAGAACTTTTGCGTTTTTTGGGAAAAATACGGGGTGGTTGCCTGAGAAACCCGGAGAAAGACCGGCGTTTTTTCAGGAAAAGCCTTGCGAACCTCCCGGCAATCTCTGGTCACTTGGACTTCGCGGGGGGCGGGAAGGCGCGTCCCGGATACCCGTGCGCCGTACCACCGCCGCGCCGGGCGGCGTGTGTCAGAGGATCAGAGGATCCTCCGGCAGATAGGTGCTCTTCGTACCGAAATGCTCCACTTTTTTCTCATATTGCTTCCCCAGATAGTAAAAGCGCAGACTGTCTTTCTCAGGATCCATGATGGACAGGAGCTGCGCCTGCAGGCGGCGGCACTGCCCTGCGTCCAGCAGACACTCAAATACGGAATTTTGCACCCGCTGTCCATAGTCCACGCACTTTTTAGCGATCTGCCGCAGGCGCTTGCGTCCGGCGGCGTCCTCGGTGTTTACATCGTATGTGATCAGCACCAGCATAGCATCACTTCCATAAAAACGGCGGATAGCCGTCCAAGTCGCCGCGGAGGCAGCGAGCCAGCAGTAGCGCCTGCGCATAGGGGATCATACCCCAACTCAGCTTTTCCCCCAGATAGGGGTGGGTCAGCGTGTCCTGCTTCCGCTCCTGCCAGGTCTTCAGGAATTTCCGGCGGCCGTCATCGGACAGCAGCACCGCGCCACTGTCCTGCATCTGAAAGTCCTCCGGGCGCAGCATTCGATTGTTCACGAGGGTCAGCACGAAGCGGTCTGCCATGCAGGGTCGCAGCTCCTCCATCAGATCCAGCGCCAACGACTGCCGTCCCGGCCGGTCGCGGTGGAGGAAGCCTGCATAGCTGTCCAATCCGACGCTTTCCAAGGCGCTGGCACAGTCGTGTGCCAGCAGACTGTAGGCGAAGGACAGCATGGCGTTTACCCGATCCAGCGGCGGCCGACGGCTTCGTCCGTGGAAGAAGAATGCCTCCTTCCGGCTCAGGAGCATATGATCGAGGACGTCGAAATACGCGGTGGCAGCAGCGCCCTCTATTCCCCGCAGGGAGTCCAAGTCAGCGGCAGCCAGCACCTGTGGCAGCATAGCCCGGAGGTTGGCAGCGGCTTTTTCCAATCCGCAGTCCGCCACGCGGGGCGCGTGATCCCGCAGGGTGCGCTGGATGCTGGCGGCACCGTTGCTCAGCTTGCCGAAGATCATGGTGCGGGCTATCTCACAGCTGCGAGAGGGGTCGTCAGCGATACGGTACTGCTCACGACGGAGCAGTACGTTGCCGCTGCTCTCGCCGCAGGTGCGGGCAAGGAAACGTCCGTGCGGGGAGCCGAAGGCCAGACCGATCCCGGCCTCCGCACATTTGCCCATCAGCGCAGGGGAGGCACCGGCGTAGGAGAAGCTGACGATGGCTTGCAGCGTGTGCAGCGGGTAGCGGGCGACGACGGTCTTGTCTCGGTTTGCCAGCACATTTTCCCCCTCCAGCGAGAGGTAAATGTCCTCGGAGGTGACAAATAGCGTGTTGAGAAGCTGCTTCATGGTGATTCCTCCATGGCCGCCCGGAGATACGCGGAGACGGCTCTGCTTTTCATCAGCTTGGGCAGGCACAGCTCCTTCAAGGAGCAGGCATTGCAGGATTTGGTGGGCTTGACCTTGGGGGTATAGCCCCGCCGGTACAGCTCGTGCATTTCCGCCAGCAGCTCCCGCACCCCTGCGCGCAGCTCCGGGGTGAAGGAAACCCTCTCTCGCCGGCGGATCTCCCCGTAATAGAGTGCGCCCTCAGGGATGTCGCAGCAGAGCATGGACTCCAGGCACATGGCCTGCGCGCATAGCTGCAGGGTGTCGCCAGTGTCCTCGCGGGGGCGGCCCCGCTTGTACTCCACCGGGTACGGCTGCCACAGTCCCTCTTTCCCGGAGAGGGGGATCCCGACGGAGCCCCGGTGGTATTCCAGTACGTCGCACTGTCCGGATACACCCAGCTCCGCGGAATAGACGCTGACGCCCCGCGTAATAAAGCGGTCGCCCCGCCGCTCCTGAAGGTCCGTGTCGTGGGCGTTTTCGTGGAGGATCGCGCCGTCAATGGTGCGGTAGTTTTCTGCCCACTGGTGCTCGATGTGGATCAGCGCCCACCGCCGCCTGCAAAACCGGAAATGCTGTAAGCCGGAGAGCTGTAGGAAGTCCTCCTCATTATACGCCATCGATCACCTCCGGCTCCAGACCCGGCAGCGCCTCCAGCGAAATCACATAGTCGTCTGCGGAGGTGGGGATGGTACCCGCGTCCCGCAGCGCGACCTTGACGGAGCGGTGGACCTTTGCGGAGGAGTACTGCCCATCCTTGCAGCTGTGGCGCCACCAGAACAGCTTCACCACCTCCATGGAGCCGTCGGGCCGTGCGGAGGAGGCATCGTTCACAAAGAGGGTGCGCAGACATTCCTTGACCGTGTCGGCGTCCTCCTCGGAGAAGCCGGTCTTTTCCGCCAGCTGGACATTGATGGAGCCCTTGATCTCGTACAGGCCGAAGCGGACAAAGTGCTTCATACCCATGGTGTCGGAGGCGCGGTTCTCACCCTTTTCCTTCTTCTCACCATTCACGCTCTTGGTGATCTGGAGGGACTCGATCTCCACGGGGGACAGGCTGGACGCCTGATGGATAGAGACGGGGCCGCGCACACCGCAGGAGAAGCCCTTGGCATCCTTGAAGGCGAAGACCTGCCCGAAGGTACGCACGTCCAGCCATGTCTCACAGGCGTGCCGGGCATATTCCTCCCGATCCTTGATGCCCTTCATAGCGGCGGAGGCCCGCTCGCTGAGGCTGCCGCAGCCGTCGCTGCACCGATCCTCCGACTGAACGAAGATGGGCTTGCCCAGATCCTGCATCCGGTTGCGGATCTTGCGCTTGATGCACACGTCGGAGATCTCACCAAAGCCGTTCAGGTCGGTGCGGGGGCGATTGCCGTTCAGAGGGTCGCCGTTGCTGTTGGCGTGGGTCACGGAGACCAGTGCCACAAAATCGATCTTGTTTTGCAAGCTGCTCATTTATTCTTCCTCCTGACTGTTTTCGGTCTTGCCGGATGTGTACAGCGCACTGCGCTGCAGATAGTACCCGAAGAGATAGGTGTCCTTCAGGGCCTCCTCCTGTTCCGCCTGCGGGAAGGAGGAAATTTCCTGGATGATCTGCTCGATGATGCGGTCGTATTTTGTTCTGGCGCCGGGCTTGAGTTTGGGGTAGTACGCCTTTTTCAACTGCTCCCAGATGATCCGGCTGGCGTAGAGTGGACGCTTTGCGAACACGGACTGCATCCGGATCGCGTTGGGCTCTCGCTGTTCATTGGGCTCATAGGTGTCTCGCTCAAGTTTTTCAAACACGGCCAGAAGCCGTCCATACTGATAGCTGATGTCCTTCTTCTGCGGTTCCAGTGCCATGCCCCATTCCTCCTTGTACCAATCATATTTGTATTTCCGAAGCACCGCGCAGGCGGTGAACAATACCGTTTCCCGCAGGGCGGCGTCCATGATCTGCAGGTTGGACGCCTTGGCCGCCGCAGCGCGGGCGATATCCGCCGGCATTTTGCCCCGGTCCACCCGGCAGGAGAGCAGCCGCTGTACCTGCTGGCGCATGACGCGCTCGTCCGTTTCCAGCTTTGTCTGCTTGTCGGAGACGCGCACCGTGCCGAAGGCGCAGTCCGCGATCTGCGAAAGCGAGGGCGACTGTATGCCGAAGGAGGAATGCTCCCAGCAGCAAAGTGCATCCCAGTTGTGCAGGCGCTCCAGAAAATCAGAGACCGGAAGCTCGCTGTAATAGGTGAGGGAAAGACGTCCGGATGTGGCGGCGTCAAAGGCGGCCACTACGGCGCCGGCGTCCCGCGGGATCGTCTCCTGCCAGCCCCGGAGCGTTTCCGACAACGCCTTTCGATAGTCGGAGTATTTTATCTGCTTGGCGGCGCCCCGCCGCAGGAAGGCGGCCTGCGGTTTGGGTATCTCAATGCCCTGCGGATTCCAGCACAGGAAGGTGCGCCCGCCGATGAAGACGCCTTGGGTCGCCGCCAACCAGTGCAGCGCGCTGTGGATCTTCTGTGATGCCTCGTAGCTCATAGTTGCGGCCTGCGAATCGTCTGTGAAGCGGCCCCGATAGGTAAAGCCGCTGGTGTCGTTGGCGGAGATCAGCTTGGCATTGGCATACAGGTTGATGATTTTTTTCGGATGCTGGCGGGTCGGCGGGGCAAGCACTCCGGAGACCATGCAAAACGCGGGCTTCTCAGATCTTGTGGATGCATAGTAGTCGATGAAGGCTTGGAAGAGGCTCCGATCCTGCCAGCAGGCAGGCGTTTCATTTTCCACACCTGTCTCTACGCGCCAGCGGACCACCTGTTTTTCCTTGGTGGGTAGCCCCTTTTCATTCAGGGAGATCACACCCCGCTGCGCCAGGTCTTCAACGATTGTCCCCCTCTCCACATAGCGGGCGATGGCGGAGAGCTTGGGGTGGCCATAGGGGGAATCCTCCCAGCGGTGCAGTTGTGTCAGGTAGCTTTCGTATTTGGCGGGATACAGCGCAGAGAGAAATCGTATCTGATCGCACAGGGGGTGCGCGCAGGTGGTGTCGCCCGTTCTTCCCGAGGAGCTCTCCGTCACAGGGATGATCGTGGCGGCCTGCTCCGTCTCGACGGAGCGGGCGTCCAGCAGATGACCGTCCGCGTCCAGAGTGAGCTCCAGCTCTGCGTTTACGATTTGGTGCGAAACAGGAACCAGCGGCTCCTTCGCCTTGCCGTAGATACCGGCGTATTGCGACTCCATGGCACAGTAGGTGTCATAGGCTTGCTGCATCAGTCCCATTTACTCCACCTCCCCAAATTCCCGCAGACCGATAAAATTGCCCTCGTCGGTGGAAAAGCTCTTCATAGGCATCTCCCGCAGAGGCTTCTGCCCCGGACAATCCTCCGGCGGGAGAAAGTGAATGACGCCGTTTTTCATGACCGGGTACCAAAACCGGGCAGTCATCCGTCTGCGGGTCTCCTCCGAGTAGGCCTCGTCCGGGTAGGTGATGCCGTGGTACATCAGCCCGAAGCCCAGCTCCGGCAGATCGTCGTAGGCGCCTGCGCCGTTTCCGAATACGCAGGGCTCTACATAGCCCTGACATTCCCGGGTACCCAGAAAAATATCACGCCGCCCGCCCTTTTCGATCATTCGGCGGGCAATGCAGTGGTGTTTGTTCTCATTTCGGTCGCCGCACAGCTCCGGACGGTTGTCGTTCCAGTCGAAGCAGGCCCGCACCTGATAGCGGCAGTTCTTCAAATAAGTGTAATAGGCCAGATCGTTCTTGCCGTCGCCGTATTTGATGGGGCGGATGCCCTTCACCTCGGTCTGGATGGGGTTCATGACCCGCACGTCCAGGATCCGCCAGATGAAGGTGGGCTTCCAGTATACAGAGGATAAAATGCCCTTCAGTGCCTCATAGGTGGGTACCTGATAGCTGCACTTTTCACCGCCCAGACGCATGAGAGGGTCGGAGAAGAGGGCGTAATCACCGTATACCTCAAATTCTACGATGTTGGGATGTTCTGTTTTCAAGCGCTACACCTCCTGAAAATCACGGGTACCGGTCTCCAGGGAAAAACCGGTATGTTCGTTATAAAAGCCATCGGACAACAGCAGTATGCCGCCGTCGAACAGTGAGGTCACGGCGCCGAGGCTTTTAAGCCGCTCCAGCTGATAGCGGTAGACGCTGACGCAGTAGCCCTTTGCCTCGTCAATGCAGCCGCGAATGACCGCCCAATCCTTCTGCCCGTAGACCTGAGCGGCGTTTCGCAACGTGTTTTGCAGCTCGCGCCCTTTTCCGTAGGGTACGAGCAGGGCGCTGGTGTCCTCGTCGAACACCTGAAAAAGGCCGCCTGCCAGACGGAACGCCTGCCGCAGAAAGTAACGCTCCGCCTGCGCGCAGTTGGCGTCTGCATACCGGGGGTTGTCCGCCAGCAGATGATAGAGGGAGCCGTGCGCCTGGGTTTGGTCGTCCTGGAAGCCGGGCTCCATCTCTGCGTATAGCCGGCGATAGTAGAACCGGATGGCCTCCTCGGAGGACAGATCGTGCCGGAAAGCCTCCGGCGTTTTGGAAAAGGCGGTCAGCAGCGCGGTGGTGGCGTTCTGTCCGCGCACGATGTCGTCCAGACCACGCAGCCGCTCGTCGGTACACCGGATGAGGCGGACGGGGGCGGGCTTCTTTTGCTCGGCGTGCCGGTTGCACCGCCCTGCCGCCTGCACGACACTGTCCATTCCGGCGGAGAAGCGGATCACCCGCTGGAAGGAGATGTCCACACCGGCCTCGATCACCTGCGTGGAGACGCAGACGACCCTTTGCCTGTCGGCGGAGGGCTTGTCCAGCGCGGACTGTAAGGCTTGCAGAGTCTCCCTGCGGTGCTGCATGCACATGGCGGCGGACAGATGGAAGCACCGGCAATTCTCGGCTTGCAGCGACTCGAACAGGAACGCCGCCTCCTTTTTTGTGTTGCACACCACCAGCAAACTGTCGCACGACGACAGTACCTCCGTGACGATCTGCGAGAGCTCCTCCAGCTTGGCGCATCCGGCATTTTGGATGTCGGTGCGCTTAAAGACATCCCACAGTGCCTTTTGCTGCGGAACCAGATCGACGGGCTGGCGGTGCAGCGGGTGGTCGGCTGCCTCCAGACAGGGCTGGGTGGCGGAGCACAGAACAATAGTGGCGCCGCAGCCCTCGGACAGGAAGTTGACCGCCAAATTGAACAGCGTCAGCATTTTGCCGGGAACGGTCTGCACCTCGTCGATCACAATGACGCTGCCGCACAGCGCGTGAAATCTGCGGATGGCGCTGGTCCTTCCGCTGAAGCAGGTATTCAGGAGCTGCACCAGCGTGGTGATAATGATCGGCGCCGACCAGGAGGCGGTGAGCAGCTCCAGCGCCTGTAAGCGCTCCGGCGTCTCCTTCGGCTCGGCAAGGTTGGAGTGATGCTCCAGTATCAAAGCGTCGTCCCCTATGTAATCGCGGATGACCTGGGCATTTTGATCCAGGATCGACAGCAGCGGTGCGGTGAAGATAATTCGAGAGCAGTTCCACTTTGCCGCGTGGGTCAATGCGAAGCGGAGACTGGCCAGCGTTTTTCCGCCGCCGGTGGGAACATTCAGGCGGTAGACACCTCCTGGCCGGGCGGCACCGGCGGCACAGGTGTCGGAGATGGTGTGGCGCGCCAGATCAATGGGCGTTTTTCGCGGGAATGCCGCCAGCTTCTTCTCCATAAACGCCAGCCGTTCTGTCCAGATTGGCCGCATATCCTCTGGGAACACGGGCGGTTCTATCCCATCCATAAAAGCGGCGGTGTCCGTGCGATCCCCCTCGATCACGGCGGACAGGAGCATCCGAGCCAGAAGACCGATATAAAATGCGGTCTCCCGATCCGCCTCATTGTCGTCCGCTTGGGTGGATAGAGCCGCCAGCCGATCCAGCATGGGGGTCATTTCCCGGACGGCGTCGCGGAACAGATGCTCCAGCTCCTCCTCGTCAGCAACCTCCGCCAAAAAGCCCTGTCGGGATTCATCGTAAAAGATCCCCTCCTTGGTCTGGCGATGAAAAAAACCGCTGTGCTGCTGGGGGTCGACGCAGTCAAACAGGCCGTGGTGTGAGCCGACGGCAAAGGCCAGCAGCTCTGCGGTCACATCAGAATAGGAGAACGTACCGCAGCCGCCGTGCCAACGATCCAGCAGAAGGCGCACGCCGGCGAAGGTATGGTTGACACTGCCACGGACGGCGTTCCCGCCGCTGACAGCCTCCGAAAGGTATTGTGCATACTCCTGTTTGTTTTTTCCGGCGTCGTGGAGCAGACCGGCCAAATAGGCGCTTTTCTCCAGACCCAGTGGCCGCAGTGCGCTTGCGGCCAGCACCGCCGTGTTCCGGCAATGCTCCCGGACGGTTTGCCGCTCTCCGGTTTCGCGGATATGGGCAGGAAACATGGCGATCACATCCCGTCGTATATTTTTTAACGCGCATATGTTGATGCTTTAACCATACCACACGCAAGAGATGTTGTAAATATGCATAGCAAAAAAATGGGTGCGCCAACTAAATTTGTGGATTTTGCCATACTGTGCGGGTCGGGTATTCCCGTGGATTGAAAGAGTAAAAAGGAGAAGCTGCGCAAGGCCTGACAGGGGAACATCCCCTGCCGCGCCCTGCGCAGCTTTTCGCCCAACGCGGCTATGTAGCTGCTATACACCAGATACGCCGCCTCCATGGTGTATCATCTTTGCTTGTGGGCTCTTAGACTTTTATTATGATTCGCCATATTAAGAAAACGAGTTTTGCCATTTCCTAAATGTGCGCTCATTGCTTGCTTTTTGCAACACAGGAAGATGTGTGACTATCGGTCACACATCTTCTTTCTTTAACCACTCGATAAACTCGACTCGCGGCAGTTTTCCGGTTTCGCTGGCCTCTTTCTTCGGTCAGCCCTCTACTTGTCTACGACTCCTTCAGCCACCGTCCAAATTCCTCCGCGGTGATAGCTCCCTCGTCGCATTTCTTTTTCTGCTCTCTGGCCTGCTCGCTCCACGCATAAAACTCGCTGTCGCTGATACGCCCGGCCTTGATCCACGCGAAGCGTCGCTTGTACTCCCGGCGGTAGATCTTGAACACAGGGTCGTCCGCCTGCTTCAGCGTCCACTGTTGGAAAGCTCCCATCGACCGGCAGCTCGACTGACCATCCAGCGGAGGACGGTCGCAGTACTCCGCGCTGACGCGGCCTGTCTGGGCGAAGTACCGCCCGCAGTTTTTGCAGCGACGCACGGTGATGCTGCGCTCCACGCAAGTCTGCAAAGAAAAGCTGATCATATCACGGTTTCGATATGACCATGATGTAAGGAGGAGCGAATGAACGAATGTACCTATAAGAATTACGACGAGCTGCTCCTGATGCTGAACGTCGTGCAGGTGGCGGCGGTGCTGGGCATCTCCCGCGCTGGAGTGTATGAATTGGTTCACAGCGAGGGTTTCCCTACTGCCGGAGGACAAGATCGGCCCGTATCTGGCCGAAGCAGAACGGCGCGGGCTGCTGGCGGCCTTCTATCTGGAACTGACCACCGGCCTGCGGCGGGGCGAGCTCCTCGCCCTGCTGTGGACAGACTTGGATGTGGAGAACATGACCATCTCTGTCAGCAAACAGGTGAACCGCATCAACGGCGTACTGGTGGTCAGCCAGCCCAAGACGCCCAACTCCATCCGTCCCTCTCCGGTGCTTTCCTGACCTCTCGGCTTTTGGGTCACGGTTTTGGTCATGCGAAAAACGCCAAAATACCGCGTCACTTTTGAGATCATAAACAGAAAAAGTTCCTGATTTCTTACGAAATCAGGAACTTTTTGGTGGAGACTGCTGGACTCGAACCAGTGACCTCCTGCGTGTGAAGATACGATGAGGGGCGAAAAGCGTTGCTGTCCAGCGCTTTCCGCCCCCTTTGCGTACTTTCGTCTCAGGGGGACGTCCGCTGTCTCCACTCCGTACTCCCCGGTCGTTTCCGCGTTTGGGTCACGGTTTGGGTCAGGCCGTATGGCGGCTCAAAAATGACCACGCTGTAATCAAAGAGTACCTTTACACTTCCTGTAAAGGCTTCGGCAGGGCTTTCCAATTTAAGTATTGATTGCCTTGTTGCCTGCACAGTAGTAGAGGTAAACCTCTTCCAGACCAATACCAGCTGCCGGTTCAAACTCTGCCGGGAGGTCATCGCCTACCAGGCGCAGCAGCTGCCCGCCTTGTCGTTGGAACAGCAGGCTCACGCTATGCTGATGCTGATACAACTCAATTTCCTCCGGTGTGCAGAACCGTTGGGCCACTTTTGTTTCAATGGAAGCGATCAATTCCTCTGGTGTGCCCGATTTCAACAGCGTTCCGCTGTTCATCAGCAGCACCTGATTCGCAATACACTCCACATCACTGACAACATGGGTTGCCAGCAAGACAATATGATTCTGGGTAGCCCGGGCGATTAGCCCGCGGATCCGGATACGTTCCTGCGGATCTACTCCCGATGTAGGCTCATCCAAAATCAGGAGCGGTGGATCTCCAAGCATAGCCTGTGCCAGCAATGCCCGCTGACGCATACCGCCGGAAAACTGACCAAGCTTCCGATCTGCGGCGGCGGACAGCCCCACCTCCGTCAGCAGCCGCTCTGTCCCCTGAACCAACTCTTTGCGGGGAATGTTTTTCAGTCTGCCCATGTAATAGAGGAATTCTCTGGCTGTCATCTGCGGGTAATAGCCTTGGGCCTGCGGCATATAGCCTACCTTGGCTCGGTATCGCCCACCCAACTTTAGGATGTCAACACCATTCCACAGGATTTCACCGCAGTCGCGCCGCAGAGTGTCGGTCAACAGTTCAAACAAGGTACTCTTTCCGGCCCCATTTGCACCCAGAATACCATAGATACCCGGACCGAACTCATAGCTGAACTGGGATAGTGCCCGGATGCTCCCATAGCTTTTTGTCAATCCTTTGATTGTTAATTTCATCCTCGATACCTCAGCCACTGATGCCGCGAGGCCACCAGTGCAGTTATCCCCAGAACAGTCCACACTCCGAAGCAAAGTACATCTGCCCAGCGCACTGCCAAGCCATCCCCAGCAAGTTTTGCTGCCCAAGATACATATTCAAGTGAGGGTGCGCCCAACTGCGTTAACAGAACGGGCACCAGCAGGACGAGAGCGCTTATCCCAGCCGCTGGAAGCATGGCGGGCAGTCTGGAGGATATCCAGAGCGTCACACTGGCAGCAGATAAAAGCCCTACCAAACGGAACGCATAAAACCCGATCAGGTATACAAGCAGCGGCGTGCTGCCCAGATGGCTGTCCCAGTAGAACAAACTGTCGGCGTTGGCAGGGCAGGCGTCCCACGAACCACCGAGACTTCGAAACTGAAAGAGTTCGTATCCACTCCAAATAAGCCAAATACCGATGGACACGCATAGTGCAAGCACGGCTTTCCACCGCCAGAGTCTGGTTCGCCCCGCTGCGGTGCTGTGTAACAGCAGCTCCATCCCGTGATTTCTCTCGAGCCAGAAAACGCCGGGGATCGTCAAACACAGCGCCAGCAAGGAGACGCAAGCCGACACCAGCCGAAAGTCAGTGCCAGATCCGCCATAGATCCGCTCAAAGGGCTGGTCGTCCAATAGCTGCAGATCATCGTGCCCCGCTGCCTGCATATCCAGCAGCTCCTCATACCGTGCACACAGTTCATCCAGCGCCCAGCAACGCGCGGCATAGTATTCCCAAAAGGCTGCCTTGCTGTCATCCTCCAGCGATTCAGCATAGATCTGCTTTTCCTCCTGTCTGACAGACCGGATCTGTACCAGTACAGCCTCGTCCACAGGGCCGGCGTAAGTGCTGATATACTGAGCTAACTGGACTTGCTGCATATTGCTTGCTGCGGGAGGTGGTGTCTGCGACATAAGGAGTACGCCGCATACCCCCAAAAACAGTACCCCGCCACAATACAGCAGGAGCTTTTGCCACTCGTACACCAACACTGACTTGGGGTGACGAGACAGATATGCCCTTTTGCTCCGTCCTCGTCTCGGAAGGACTTTGAACACTGCGCCGTTCTGCCGCGTTCCGCGTGAGAAATGGGCGGAGATCAATGCCGCAGCCGCGCAGGCGAAGATCAACACCGCCGAAACAGCGAGCAATAGTGTCCGCTCCCTCACGGGGAACCCCAGCAGATCATAATTCAGATATCGTCCTGCCGCTTCCGCCGGAAGAAGCAGGCGAAAAATATTGAAGCCGGACAATGGGTACAGTGCGTCGTTCACATCATACTGCTTGAGCCAGTAAAACTCAAGCAGCAGAACAGCGCCGTACACGGTCAAGCCTAATGGAAGTGAGGGCAGCTTGGATAGTGCCAGCCATAGCAGAAGCCCTACAGCACACAGCCCTGCTGCGCTGAACAGGAAATACCAGAGCAAGACGCCTCCGACCGTAGCCGGTGCGGCCCAACGCTGGAAAAAAAGAATGGACTGCGCCGGAGCGTCTAAAAACAACGGCTGGCGATAGAGCAGTGTTCCAAGAAGCAGCATCCCGCCTTGCATCAGGAATGCGGCTATCGCAGCGGACATGGCGATAGCCCCGATCCGCCATCCGGTCACAGCGCAGCGTCCGTTGATGCAGCTTCGCTCCAGTGTTTCCAGCCCCAATCGCTTGGGCTCCAAAATCAGTGTAATGGACACCACCATCAAGCACAGACTGAATATCACCGAGGTTCGGTTCTTCATGATCGACGTCACCACATCCCCCGGCTGTAGCTTGAGCGCTGCATCCCGTGTTGAGAGATAATCCGTCTCCGTCTTGTCTGCGTTGCGGTATACAAATGTGTGAGGATCAGAAAACAGCGGGTTACGGCGAATGATATCCGCCTGCGATGATATGGAGCTTAGGAACTCATCATAATTCATCTGATAAGTTAAGCGATCCATCCAGCGGGTCACCGCCTTCTGAGCGGCAATGTCCTGCGCAGGGGCAGTCCCGTCCCGTACAGCTTGGAACATCGCATCAAAGTTGTCATACTGCGTTCGATAGCGGGACAGCAGCTCATCATCCACTTGCCCCTGCCCAGCTTCCATCTGGGCCAACAGTCTTGCGGCGTTCCATCCCTGCAAAGTCTGATTTTCCTGTTCCAATAGGGCAAGACCATCTTCTGGTGAAACCTCGGAAAGTGTCTGCATCCACTGGTTCGTATACTCGCGATAAGCGTGTACCGAGCCGCCCGCTTGAGAGGACTGTTCTCTTGCGTAAAGGCCCAGATTGCACAATAGGAGCAGTACTGCGGCACCCAGCCAAATGCGGTTAGAGAAAATCCGTACCCACTCTGCCATAGTGATCAGCCTACGGGCAGTATTTGGGCCGTGCCAGATGAAACAGCAGCCTTTTCCAAATACAGGGTCGGGCAGTAGGAGCCGTTACGGTCATCACAGAAAAAGACATAGTCTGGAGTAAACAGCAGAAGCAGCGCGTTTCCGGACTCCTGAGGTACGGGGATAAATTGCTGCAAATTTCCCTGAAGATCGTATACCTTTACACCTCGCTCTTCCGCAGGGACCGTGCCTTGGGAGTCCATATACCGAATGGCGTTTGTCAAATAGAGATACTGATCATCGTATGCCGCGGCGCCATATTCCGAACCAGGATCAAAGCTGCGATGCTTTGTCACAGACTTTTTCTCCATATCCATTGAATAGACTCCATCGCCTGTTGCTGCCCAATAAAGGATCCCGTCCTGCACGGTGAAGCAGTTGCTGATATCCCAATCCTCCACCAGAGGGACCGCCTCCTGCGTTGAAAAATTGTAGCCCCATAATGTGTTGGTTCCGTCTGCAGCACTTTTCTCCGTTACAAACAGCCAATTCTCTCGAAACTCAATGGCGATATACGACTTGTCGCTGTCGTCCTCCTCGCCAAAAAGAAAGATCCCTTCATCTTTGCCGTCGATTCCGGTGAGATAGATCTTATGCTGCCAGGAATCCTCATTTAAGAGATTTAGCTCTATGGCCAAATACGAGCCATACACGCGAAAGGAGTACCCGAGCGAGGAGATCCCAGGCCAGCTTTCCTCGTTTAGTATGTTCAGACTTTTGACCAGCTCGCGGCCGCCTCCACTAAGATCCATACGATATAACGCGGGATTCGCATCCTTGTCTGCATCTATGTAGTACAGGTTATCTCCGGCAGCATAGATCGACCTTGAAGGCGTATTGAGCCAGGCAGTGCAGGAACTGTTCTTGTGGTCACAATCCGCTTGAAAGCAAAGAGGGAACAGTTGGGATGGCTGGGAGCGACCTACATAAAACAGTCGGCCGGAGTCAAAGAAAATATACAGGTCTTTCGTATAAGCAGTGACTCCATGAGAAGGAATATACTGATTATAGTCAGTTGCCGTCTCGTCCTGAACGGCGGACTGTCCGCAGGAAGAAAGCAGCGTCAAAAGCAAAAGCAGGACGGCTGCTGCTCCACAAGTTCTAAGCCTGTGCGACATTTTATCGACCTCCTCCATTTGTCTGCCTCCCGCTTCGCGGGAAAGCCTCCGTGATTTTTGGGGACCTGCTTACATTTGAATCGTATCATATCACATAATATAAGTCAAACCGATTTGGCGGATTTGTCCAAATCAACCAAATCTGGCATTTTCCAAGGACAATGAACGCTCGAGTAAAAGATGCCTGTGTTGCACGATTCTACCGCTCACAAACGGCGGACAAACTAAATATATTATCTATTATCGCCGTGCTGTACGGCTGAATGTGACAAGCAGAGGGCAGGCCATTGGCCTGCCCTCTGCTTGATTACGACTCCTTCAGCCATCGCTGGAACTCGTCCTCGGTGATGACGCCCTCATCACATTTCTTTTTCTGCTCTCTGGCCTGCTCGCTCCACGCATAAAACTCACTGTCGCTGATGCGCCCTGCCTTGATCCACGCGAAACGGCGCTTATACTCCCGGCGGTAGACCTTGAATACCGGGTCGCCCGCCTGCTTCAGCGTCCACTGCTGGAATGCGCCCATCGCGCGGCAACTGGACTGACCGTCGAGCGGTGTGCAGCCGCAGTACTCCGCGCTGACGCGGCCTGTCTGGGCGAAGTACCGTCCGCAGTTTTTGCAGCGACGCACGGTGATGCTGCGCTCCACGCAAGTCTGCAAAGAAAAGCTGATCATATCCGCCACGGTGTTCGCGTACAGCACCGGCGCGCAAGCGTCACCATCCACCGGCTCAAAGCGCGTGGTCAGCAGGCGAAACGGAAACAGCGTTGCGTCACTGGGACGGTCAGGCTGGTCGAAATGATAGTATCGCATGATTTGCTGGCTGGGTTCACGCCCAGCCTTGTCTATATCCAGTATCAACTCGAAGAAACGCTGGATCTGCTTTTGGTACAGCGACAGCTCCTCCGGCAGCATCCGCAGCTCGTTCAATGCCTCTGATACCGCAGCCGTGGCGTTCTTAAAACCTACGGAACGAAGATAGAACCACTTGGTATACAGCACGCGAAAGAAGCTGTGTGTATCCGCCAGCCCACCCAGCCTGACCACGGCGCCGGTCACACTCTCACGGTCAAGGTTCTCCAAGTCGTCGGAGATGCACCGCAGCGCGACGGCAACCATCGGTAAAGCCATTGGCAAAAGCAAGAGCTCCGTCAAACGCTATGTGGCTGGACTGGTAGAAAAAGGGCTCATCACCGTAGAGCCGACGTCGGTCATCATGCGGAACGGCCTGAAGAAAAACGGCAACCTGCGTTACCACATTCGTCCCATCCGCGAAGCGGTGGAATGGTATACCCAGCATCAGCTATACCGCGCCGAAGCCGCCGCCGAACGACATCGGGTACAGCGGAAACTGTCGGCGCAAGCCGCAGAGCCGCCGTGTTCGCCCCTATGAGCCGCTGTGTGGCCTTGCAGGCCGGAGCGAGCGTTACCGGACGCTGGACAGCTGAGGAGGCGAAGCATCGCGCCTTCAGCGCGATGGCAAGTTTCGCGTTTGTGGTACAGTTTTCGGCCCCTGGCCGAAACCGCTCCCCCAAACGCCAAATGCGGGCTAAGCCCACACCCCTTTTCATGGAGGAGCAACGTATGAAAAAAGAAGAATTTATCCGCGTCCGCGTGGCGGGGTGGCAGAAGAAATACATCTCGCTTCAGGCGGAGAAGGCGCACAAGTCTCTCAGCCAGTATGTGCGGGACGCGGCCATGGACAAGGATGTGACGGTCATCGACGGCGTGGATGACCTCATCCGCGAGCTGCGGCGGCAGGGCAATAACCTGAATCAGCTGGTCGTCATGGCGCGGCAGGGTCATGTCGAGCTGGTCAACATGGAGCCGCTCATGGAGGTGTATGAAAACACATGGCAAACGTTAAATTCATTGCTGTCTCGCGTGGGCTGAGGGGCATCGTCGACTATGTCACCAACCGGGAAAAGACGGTGGAGCAGCTTATCAGCGGCGTCAACTGTGTAGCGCGGACGGCAGTGCCGGAATTCGAAGCGGTGAAAAAGCAGTTCCGCAAAACGGAGGGCCGCGGTTACTACCACATCGTGCAGGCGTTCGCGCCGGACGACCCGCTGGACTTCACAACGGCGCACGAGCTTGGCGTGAAGCTGGCGGAGCATTTTGTGGGCTACCAGTGCATTGTGGTCACCCACATGAACACCGCTCACATCCATAACCACATCATCATGAACTCCGTCAATTTCGAGACGGGCATGAAATTCCATCAGTCCGCAAGGGAGATGCAGCAGGTCAAGGATTACTGCAGCCAACTCTGTCGGGAGCATGGCCTGTCCGTTACGGAGTCCAAGGCCGACCCGTTCCGCATCCCGGCGTGGAAGAGGCGGCTGACGGATCATATCAAAGAGGCTATGGAGCAGAGCCGCACGCAGCAGGAGTTCGTTGCGTATATGAATGCCTACGGCTACGATGTGAAATGGGAGCCGCATCAGAAATACATCACCTACACCACCCCGGAGAACATCCGCTGCCGGGACAGCAAGCTGTTCGACCAGACGCTGAAGCGCGAGAATATGGAGCTGTACTTCCGACTGGGCGGTGCGGATTACCTGCAAGCCTGCCGGCAGATCGCCTGTGACCACCGCGAGCCGACACCCACGCTGGAGGATGCCGTCTGCGGCATGGCGGGTACGGTGGCTGCCATCTGCGCCCTGTGTGAGGACGAGGACAGCGAGGTCAGTGACCTTGCCCGTGAGCTGTATTACAGCAGCCTCTTGCTGCAGGAGCTGGTGGAGTGGTATCAGTCCCGCCGTCAGGAACAGGAAGATTACGAAGAAGAGTATGGGCAGTATCACGGTTTCGACATGACCATGATGTAAGGAGGAGCGAATGAACGAATGTACCTATAAGAATTACGACGAGCTGCTCCTGATGCTGAACGTCGTGCAGGTGGCGGCGGTGCTGGGCATCTCCCGCGCTGGAGTGTATGAATTGGTTCACAGCGAGGGTTTCCCTACTGCCGGAGGACAAGATCGGCCCGTATCTGGCCGAAGCAGAACGGCGCGGGCTGCTGGCGGCTTTCTATCTGGAGCTGACCACCGGCCTGCGCCGGGGCGAGCTCCTCGCCCTGCTGTGGACGGACTTGGACGTGGAGAACATGACCATCTCCGTCAGCAAGCAGGTAAACCGTATCAACGGTGAGCTGGTGGTCAGCCAGCCCAAAACGCCCAACTCCATCCGCAAACTGGCCATCCCGCAGCGGGCGGTGGAGCTGCTGGTAGAGGAGCACAGCAAAGCACCCACGCAGTCCCTACCTGTTCGTATCACCCAAGACCGGCACCATGTTCGACCCGGATTCCTTCCGCCACACCCATGAGAAGATTCTGAAGGCCATCGGCGCGGAGCACATCAGGTTTCACGACCTCAGACACACCTTCGCCACGCTGTCCCTCAAGTACGGCGTGGACGTCAAGACGCTGTCCGGCGCACTGGGACACTATGACGCGGGCTTTACCCTCAGCACCTACACCCACGCCACGGAGGGGATGAAGCGTTCCGCCGCCGACACCATCGGCAGCGTCATCAGCCAGACCATGTAGCCCACAAAAATAGTCGGAGAGGGACGGATGATGCCATCCGCCCCTCTCCGGTGCTTTCCTGACCTCTCGGCTTTTGGGTCACGGTTTTGGTCATGCGAAAAACGCCAAAATACCGCGTCACTTTTGAGATCATAAACAGAAAAAGTTCCTGATTTCTTACGAAATCAGGAACTTTTTGGTGGAGACTGCTGGACTCGAACCAGTGACCTCCTGCGTGTGAAGCAGGCGCTCTAACCAGCTGAGCTAAGCCTCCATATTCGGCAGCCCGAAACGGATTGCCGAAGTGGTGACCCGTACGGGACTCGAACCCATGTTACAGCCGTGAAAGGGCCGTGTCTTAACCACTTGACCAACGGGCCGTGTTTGTAAGTCGAGGGATACCGGAGAGATGCCTGCGCATCTCTCCGGTCTGGTAGCGGCGACTGGATTTGAACCGGTGACACTGCGGGTATGAACCGCATGCTCTAGCCAACTGAGCTACGCCGCCATGTCGTCCTCGACAGGCACGAGTTACTATACCACATGCTGATGCCCTTTGTCAACAGTTTTTTGCGAAACCGGGAGAAAAGCCAGAAAATGCAAGCTCCGCCAGTATTCCACGGGTCTACAAACGCCGCAGCGGGCGGATACTAACTGCGGCGCAACGCGCACAATGAGCAAAAGGAGGTCACTTCAACATGAAGCAGATTTTTACGATGCTGGCGGTGATGGTGCTGGCTGCGGCACTGACGGCCTGCGGCGAGGAAAACCGGAACAACCCGGGTACCGCCGATCAGGACAGGCCCGGCACCAACCAGAGCCAGAACGCCCAACGGGACGACGGCGCCGGCGGCAGCTGGCAGAACGGCACCGACACGCCCGCCCAGCCCGGCGCCAGCGTAGGCGGCGCCGCCGGCTCACAGGAGAACACGCGGGACAACGCCCGTATGGGCCGCAGCGCCCTGCGGCGGGGCGCGGAGAGCACTGCCACCTTCCGTCAGATGCTGGAGAACGGCTATGTCCACGACAGCGACGGCTTCCTCAACGACGGGGAGAACACCAGCTGGTAACGGCGCGGGGCGCAGGGAAAAAGCACCTCCCTGCGCCCTTCTGCTGTCAAAACGCCTGCGGCGGGACAGGTTTTTCCTCGTGCCTACTTGCATTTTCGGAAAAATAGGCTATGATATGAGAGAAAAAATATGTGCCGCCGCAGGTGGCAGAGAAAAGAAGGTTTTACTATGACAAAGATCGACATCGTATCGGGTTTCCTGGGCGCGGGCAAGACCACGCTCATCAAGAAGCTGCTGGCCGAGGCGTTTCAGGGCGAGAAGCTGGTGCTCATCGAAAACGAGTTCGGTGAGATCAGCATTGACGGCGGCTTCCTGAAGGAGTCCGGCGTCCAGATCAGTGAGATGTCCTCCGGCTGCATCTGCTGCTCGCTGGTGGGCGACTTCAACAAGGCCCTGAAGGACGTACATCAGCAGTTCGCCCCCGACCGCATCCTCATCGAGCCCTCCGGCGTGGGCAAGCTCAGCGATGTGATCGTGGCGGTGGAGAACACCGTCAAGGACGTGCCGGACATGCGGCTCAACAGCTTCGTCACCGTGGCCGACGCTACCAAGGTGAAGGTCTACATGAAGAACTTCGGCGAGTTCTACAACAACCAGATCGAGTCTGCCGGCACCATCATCCTCTCCCGCACCCAGAAGCTGAATCAGGAGAAGCTGGAGGCTGCCGTGGCCCTGCTGCGGGAGAAAAATCCCAACGCCGCCATCCTCACCACGCCGTGGGACGAGCTGGACGGCAGGACCATCCTCAGCGCCATTGAAAAGGTGTCGCTGGCTGACGAGCTGCTGGCCCGGATGTGGGCGGAGCACGAGGCAGACGAGGCAGAGCACCATCATCATGACCATGATGACGATGACCACGACCACGAGCACTGCTGCCACCACCACGACCACGACGAGGAGCACGAGCATCATCACGACCACGATGAGCACGAGCACCATCACCACGACGGTGAGGCGTGCGACGATCCCCATTGCGGCTGCCACCATCACCATCATCACGCCGACGAGGTGTTCACCAGCTGGGGCGTGGAGACGGTGAAGGCCTTCACCGAGGCCGGGCTGGATCGTATCCTCACCGCGCTGGACAGCGGCGACTACGGCGCCATTCTCCGGGCCAAGGGCATCGTCCACAGCGAGGACGGCAAGTGGCTGCACTTCGACTTCGTGCCGGAGGAGCATCAGGTGCGCTTCGGTGCCGCCGACTACACCGGCCGCCTGTGCGTCATCGGCTCCCAGCTGAAGGAGGACAAGCTGGCCGCGCTGTTCGGCCTGTAAGACACGAGGTACACCGTATGGATATTCCTGTTTATCTCATCGCCGGTTTTCTGGATTCCGGCAAGACCAGCTTCATCAACGGCATCCTGCAGGACGGCTTCGCCGCCGAGGATCGGACGCTGCTGCTGTGCTGTGAGGAGGGCGAGACGGCCTACGATCCCAAGGTGCTGGGCAACGTGTTCACCTACACCATTGACGAGCCGGAGCAGCTGACGCCGGAGCTTTTCAAGAAGCTGGAAAAGCAGTACCGCCCCAAGCAGGTCATCATCGAGTACAACGGCATGTGGGCCATCGAGCCGCTGTACCGGGAGGGCCTGCCCGCCAACTGGATCCTCTATCAGATCATGTGCCTTGTGGACGCCAACACCTTTGAGCCCTACGTCCGCAACATGGGCCAGCTGATGATGGAGAAGATCTCCAACGCCGACCTGCTGATCTTCAACCGCTGCAACGAGCAGCTCCGCACCCAGCTGCGCAGCCGCAATCTGCGAATGGTGAACCGCCGCGCCGACATCTATCTGGAGAACACCGACGGCACCAGCGAGGAGTATGTGACGCCGGAGATGTCCCCCTTCGACCTGTCCGGCGGCAAGCTGGAGGTGCCCGACGACGACTACGGCATCTGGTATGTGGACATGATGGACAACCCCGGCCGCTACGAGGGGGTGGAGGTGTCCTTCAAGGCCATCATGTGCCACTCCAAGAAGTTCAAGGGCGTCCACTGCCCGGGCCGCTTCGCCATGGTCTGCTGTGACAAGGATATGCAGTTTCTGGCGCTGGTCTGCCGGGGCGAGGGACTGGAGAACTTCCGGGACAAGGAGTGGGTGAAGATCCACGCCACCGTGAAGAAGGAGAAGTGCGATGCCTATCAGGGCGAAGGCCCCGTGCTGTATGTCAGCAGCGTGGCCGCCACCACCAAGCCCGCCAATGAGATGGTGTCCTTCTGACATCGCCCGGCAGCAACAGTAAAAAGATGACGCTCCGCCTGTGCGGAGCGTCATCTTTTTACTGTAATGTGATGCGGCGGGCGTCGGTGTCCCGCAGAGCGATCACGGTGTCCAGCACCTGATAGGCGGTGATCCCGCCGAAGGGTGCAGTGTGCAGCGCGGTGACCCGCTGGCCGGGGAGAAATCCCAGATCCTCCATGCGGCGGGCTTTCTTGGACGGAAAGTCCAGCGCGGCCACGCGGCCGCTCTCTCCGGGCGACAGCTGCGCCAGTGTTTGCGTCATGCGGCACGGCCTCCTCATAAGGTGTCCATACCAGTCTATGCCGCCGGTCACTTCAGGGTGATGCTGTTGTGCAGAACGGTGGCGCTGTATAAAAGCAGCACGTCTGCGTCATCGGGAAAGTCCACGACGCGCCCCAGCCGGTCGGAGGCCAGATATCGGATGTCCACGGCGTACACCGTGCGGTAGCTCTCCGACAGCAGCGGGATGATGCTGCTGCCGAAGGAGTCCCGGAACACCACCAGCGTCCTGCCGGACAGGGCGTTGGGGTTGTCGATGCGCAGCAGGGAGCGGCTGCCGGACAGAAACAGGTCGTAGGGCGCGTCCTGCGCGGCGGCGAAGTCGTACACGCCGCCGTCGGTGTCCGTCTCGTAGTTATGGACGGTGCAGCTCTCCAGCGCCGGGGAGGTCAGATAGGACAGCGTGTCCGGCTCCAGCGGCGCCACGGTCTTTCCCCAGTAGCTGCCGTGGAAATCCCCCTCCAGCGCGCACAGCGTCTCGTCTCGCGTGGCGGGTACCGGCGCGCCCATGGCGGTCAGCAGGGTGTCCGCCGTGGGACGCAGCCGCTCCTGCCGCCAGTGGGGATCGGTGCGGTAGTAGTCCGCCAGCGTCAGACCGGCGGCAATATCCACCGGCGTCAAAAAGTCCAGCGCGCCGCATAGATAGTCCGTCGTCTCCGCCGCGCCGCCGGGGGCGTAGCCCTCCGGCGGCACGGTGAACTGCGCCTTATCCGGTACCACCGCCAGATAGACGGTGCGTCCGGCGAAGTACAGGTCGTACAGGTGCCGGAAGCGATAGGCGGCGCGATCCAGCGACGCGGCGTCAAAGGCCGCATCCGTCTTGGCGGCGTAGCCGTTGTAGACGTACACCACATCCTCCGGCGCAGGCGTCTCCGGCTCCGGCGCAGGCGCGGGGATACGGGATATCCCCAGCACCAGCGCCGCCGCCATCAGCAGGAACGCGCCCCGCTGCACCAGCCTCCGTGTCACAGAATGGCCTCGTCGTAAGCGGTGTGGACGGCGCTGACGCCGTAGATGCCGTTCAGGTGGGTCATGAAGGTGTCCACCAGCTCATCCGCACCGAAGACGGTGACCACATACTCGTCGCCCACCTCGGCCACGACCAGCTTGTCGGGGAAGCCGCACATCCACTGGCGCTGCATGATGTTGTCCCGCAGCTGCTGTGCCAGCTCGGCGGTGTCGCCGGTGGCGTGGTAGGCAGCGGCGGTGAAGGTGTTGGCGTTCATCATGTGGACAAGGGACGCGGCCTCGTCCACCTCAGCGGTTTCCGGCAGGCCCAGCTCGCTGTCCGCCAGCGCACGGTCCTTCAGGTCGAAGACGCCGGGAGCGTCCTCACGGGCGTTGGCCTCGGAGAAATCGCCGCCGGCAACGGCAAACTTCTCGTCCTCGCCGTAGGTGTTCCATACCGTCTCCAGTATGTTCAGGGCGCTGGTGGGCCATACGGGGTTGCCGTCACTGGCATTGTCCTTGCTGCCGCAGGCGGCCAGACTCAGCACCAGCAGGGCTGCCAGCACAAGGGATACGATCTTTTTCATGGAAATGTCCTCCAAAATTTTGAATGTCCCGCGCAGGGGAAAAAGCGCGGCTGTGGATAGGACGCAGCCGCGCTGTATTTTGTTCCTTGGAAACTCCTGCCAAACGCCGCCGGCGCGGGATTTTCCGTCAAATCGAGGCGCGGAAGCGCAGGAATAATGGGTTTATTGCAAGCGCCCGCAACGACGAGTTGGCGGAAAATAACCGCCGGCCCTTATAACCAGGACTGGTCGAACCCGTAAGGCAGCAGCTCCTTCAGGGCAAACTTTTTGCTCTCGCCGTTTTTGTTCAGGCAGATGACGGTAAGCTCGGGCGCGAACTCCATCATCACCTGACGGCAGGTTCCGCAGGGGACGCAGTAGTCGTCGCTGCGCCCGGCGATGACCAGCGTCTCGAAGTCCCGGTGCCCCTCGCTGACGGCCTTGAAGATGGCGGTGCGCTCGGCGCAGATGGTGGCGCCGTAGGCGGCATTCTCCACATTGCAGCCGGTGAATACCGTGCCGTCCTTGCACAGCAGGGCCGCGCCCACGGGAAAGTGGGAGTAGGGGACGTAGGCCATGTCCAGCATGGCAATGGCTTTTTGGCAAAGCGTCTGTTCGGTCATGGGTAGCTCCTCCTTAGTATGTTCGATTTTGGGAAAACGATTCAGCTCAGCTCCGCCTGACCGGTATAGAGCTGGTAGTACTTGCTGTGCTGGGCCAGCAGCTCGGCGTGGTCGCCGCGCTCAATGATGCGGCCCTGCTCCAGCACCAGAATGGCCTGGCTGTTACGGACGGTGGACAGGCGATGGGCGATGACGAACACCGTACGGCCCTCCATCAGGGAGTCCATGCCCCGCTCGATCAGCGTCTCGGTGCGGGTGTCGATGGAGCTGGTGGCCTCGTCCAGAATCAGCACCGGCGGGTCGGACACAGCGGCCCGTGCAATGGCCAGCAGCTGCCGCTCACCCTGACTGAGGCTGCCTCCGTCCCCGGTGATAACGGTATCGTAGCCCTGGGGCAGGTGGCGGATGAAGGCGTCGGCGTTGGCCAGCTTGGCAGCGGCGCGCACCTCCTCGTCCGTGGCGTCCAGCTTGCCGTAGCGGATATTGTCCGCCACGGTGCCGGTGAACAGGTGGGTGTCCTGCAATACGATGCCCAGCGAGCGGCGGAGGGAATCCTTGGCGATGTCCTTCACGTCGATGCCGTCATAGGTGATGGTGCCCTGCTGCACATCGTAAAAGCGGTTGATGAGGTTGGTGATGGTGGTCTTGCCCGCGCCGGTGGAGCCGACGAAGGCGATCTTCTGGCCGGGCTTGGCAAACAGGGACACGTCGCTCAGCACGGTCTTTTCCCCGTCGTAGGAGAAGGTCACATGGTCGAACCGCACGTCGCCCCGCAGCTCCACCAGTGTGCCATCCGGCTTTTTCCACGCCCAGTGGCCGGTGCGCTCCGCCGTCTCTGTCAGAGTATCCCCGTTTTTTTCCACCCGGACGATGACGGTCTTGCCATCGTCCGCCTCCGGCTGCTCCTCCATGACGGCAAAAATGCGCTCGGCGCCGGCAGCAGCCGCAAGCAGTGTATTGATCTGCTGGCTGATCTGCCCCACGGGCTGGCTGACCTGCTTGACGTACAGCAGGTACGCGCCCAGCGAGCCCACATCGAACACGCCGCCGATGGCCAGCAGGCCGCCGACGCAGCAGGTGACGGCGTAGTTGATCTTGCTGAGGTTGCCCATGGCGGGCATCATCATACCGGCGTAGGCTTGGGCCGCAGTGGCCGCGTCCCGGTAGCTGCCGTTGAGCCCGGTGAAGCGTGCGATGGCCTCGTCCTCGTGGTTAAAGACCTTGATGACCTTCTGTCCCTCGATCATCTCCTCGATATAGCCGTTCATGGCGCCCAGCGCCGCCTGCTGCCGCTGGAAATTGGTGCGGCTGCGGCCGCCGATCGTCTTGACGACCACGGCCATCAGGCCAAGGAACAGGAAGGTGATCAGTGTCAGCCACGGATTCAGCACGATCATCATCACCACCGTGCCCACAAAGGTCAGCACATTGGAGATGATGCTGGCGAAGCTGCTGTTCAGCATTTCCGAAATGGTGTCGATATCGTTGGTGAACCGGCTCATCAGGTCGCCGGACTGGTGCCGGTCATAGTAGCTGACGGGCAGCTCCTGCAGCCGGTCGAACAGATCCTGCCGCAGCGCGGCCACCGTGTGCTGCGCCACATGGACCATGATACGGGCATAGGCATAGGAGCACAGGGAGCTGAGGGCGAACAGCCCGCCCATCAGCAGCAGCATCTTAAAAAGTCCCGGAAAATCGCCGGGGATGATATAGCTGTTCAGCAGCGGCTTGAGCATATAGCTGGTGGCCACGCTGGCGCCGGAGCTGACCACAAGGCATACCGCCACCAGCACCAGCGAGCCCTTGTACCGGCCTACATAGCCCATCAGCTTCCGGAACGTGCCCTTTATGTCCTTGGGCCGCTGGAAGCCATGGCTGCCGGGGCCGTGACCGTGCCCGCCCCGGGGTCGGTTCGTTTGTCTCGTGTCAGCCATCGATGCTCACCCCTTCCTGCTGGGATTCATAGACCTCGCGGTAGATCTCGCAGCTCTCCATCAGCTGCGCGTGGGTGCCCTGCCCCACCACATGACCGTCGTCCAGCACCAGGATCATATCCGCATCCATCACGGAGGTGATGCGCTGGGCGATGATAAGCTTGGTGGTGCCGGGCAGCGCCGTCTTCAGCGCGCCGCGGATCCTGGCGTCCGTGGCGGTATCCACCGCGCTGGTGGAGTCGTCCAGGATCAGCACCTTGGGACGGCGCAGAATGGCCCGGGCGATGCACAGGCGCTGCTTCTGCCCGCCGGACACGTTGGTGCCGCCCTGCTCGATATAGGTGTCGTAGCCGTCGGGCATCCGCCGGATGAACTCGTCGGCGCAGGCCATGCGGCAGGCCTCCTCGATCTCGGCGTCGGTGGCATCCGCTCTGCCCCAGCGCAGATTCTCCCGGATAGTGCCGGAGAACAGCGTGTTCTTTTGCAGCACCATAGCGCAGCCGCTCCGCAGCGCCTCCATGGTATAGTCCTTTACGTTGTGGCCGCCCACGCAGACGGCGCCTTTGTCCACCTCGTACAGCCGGGGGATCATGCTCACCAGCGTGGTCTTGGCGCTGCCGGTGCCGCCGAGGATACCCACGGTCATGCCGCTTTCGATGTGCAGGTCGATGTCCGTCAGATTCCAGTCCTCCGCTGTGGGATGATACTTGAAATACACATGCTCAAACCGGATGTCGCCATTTTCCACGGTCAGCGTCGGATCGGCCTGCGCGTCGGTGATCTGGGGCTGCTCGTCCAGCACCTTCACGATGCGCTTGCCGCAGGCGATGGCCCGGGTCAGGAACATCAGCACCATGGATACCATCATCAGCGACATCAGGATCTCGCTGGCGTAGGTGAAAAACGCCATCAGGTCGCCGGAGAGCAGGGTGCCCTCCGCCACGTCATGGCCGCCCAGCCACATCAGGGAAACGATGGTGCCGCCCATGATCATGATCATGATGGGCATGAACATCACCACGAAGCCGAAGGCCCTCTCCGCCGTGTCCCGCAGCCGGTCGCTGCGGACGCGGAACTTCTTCTCCTCCTCATCCTCCCGGACGAAGGATTTTACCACGCGGACGGCATTCAGATTCTCCTGCACCACCAGATTCAGGTCGTCCGTGGCGTTCTGCAGCGCCGTGAAGAACGGCCCCACATAGCGGATGACGATGACCACCGCGATGATCAGCAGCGGCACCGCCACCAGAAACACCTGGCTCAGATCCAGACTGATCTCCATGGCCTTCACCAGCGCCGTCACCAGCATCACCGGCGCCCGGACGCACATGCGCATGCCCATGAACAGCGTCATCTGCACCGACGACACGTCGTTGGTCAGCCGCGTGATGAGGCTGGCGGTGGAAAAGTGCTCGATATTGGCAAAGGAGAACCGCTGCACCTGCTCATACTCCGCCTGCCGCAGATTGGCGCCGAAGCCCATGGCCGCCTTGGCGGCCAGCACCGCCGCGCCCACGCCGCAGCCCAGCGCCGCCATGGCCATCAGGAACATCTTCAGGCCCGTCAGCAGAATGTAGCTCCTGTCGCCGCCGGCGATGCCCACGTCCACGATCTCGCTCATGGCCTGCGGCAGCTCCAGCTCCAGCACGGCCTCGCCCGCCGAGAACAGCACGCCCAGCATGACGTACAGCCGGTAGCCCCGCGTATACGGGGCAAGCTTTTTCAGCATACGTCACCCTCCTCCGTGAGATTTTTCGCCACCCGCAGCAGCAGCGATGTCAGCGTCCGCACCTCCTCCGGGGAGAAGCCCTTCTCCAGACAGGCGTTGACCTCCTGCACGATGGCGGTGAACTTATCATAAAACTGCATGCCCTGGGGCGTCAGCGCCAGAATGCGGCAGCGCCCGTCGGTGGGACTGGCGGTGCGCCGCAGCATGCCCTTTTCCTCCAGCCGGTCAACGATACCGTTGACCGTGCTGGGCTTCACCATCAGGTGCCGCTCCAGCTGCTTCTGGTTGACCTCGCCCTCCGCCTCGTGGAGGTAGGTCAGCGTCCGGCACTGCATGGGCGATACGTCATACTGCCGCAGCTTGCGCACCATCAGCTTCTGCACCTGATGGTCGCAGTAGCCGAACAGCGGGCCGAAATGCTCCGGCCGCTCTGTGATACACGGTTTCACAATGGGTCTCCTTCCTTTTATTTCGCACGCGAATTATTAGTGCGCTAAATATTAGCACGATGTCCGCGGAATGTCAAGGGCGCTTTTGCAGGGGGCTTGTAAACAATTTGTGAATCCTCTCACAAACCCGTTGACTTTCGGAGCGGCCGTGCTATGATAGCATCAGAAAGCATGTAAGTGACATTGTTATTCTCTCTCCTTTACCAAAAAGAAACCGCGCACCTCTCGGTGCGCGGTTTCTTTTTGCGCATGATGCGTGTTTCCCTCGTGCGCCGCAGCTTCTCCGCTCTTCGGAAAGGAAGGATATGTGCAGGAAACCCATCAGGGGTGTCCTGCACGTCCGATCCCCGCCGCAGCGCCCAAAAGCACGATCGCCGGAAGGCGGTTGTGCTTTTCTGCGTTTGCCGGAAACCGGCAAACGCAGCCGCGCACCTCTCGGTGCGCGGTTTCTTTTTGCACCCGCCGCCCCGCCGCCGCATAGGATGGCCGGAAGCAGCCTGCAAAAAGGAGGAGACGGCCATGGAGCAGTACACAGCGGCACTGGCGGGCAACCCCAACGTGGGGAAGTCCACGGTATTCAACGCCCTGACGGGCATGCACCAGCACACCGGGAACTGGCCCGGCAAGACGGTGGCGGTGGCGGAGGGTACATACAGCTGGCAGGGCGCGTCCTTCCGGCTCATCGACCTGCCGGGGACGTATTCCCTGCGGGCGGACTCGCCGGAGGAGCAGCTGGCCCGGGACTTCATCTGCGGCGGCAGCGCCGACGTGACGGTGGTGGTGGCGGACGCCACCTGCCTGCGGCGCAACCTGCTGTTGGCGGTGCAGCTCCGCTGCCGCACGCCCCGGCTGGTGCTGTGCCTGAACCTGATGGACGAGGCCCGGAAAAAGGGCGTCGCCGTGGACACGGACGCTCTCTCCCGCGGCCTCGGCGTGCCGGTGGTAACGGCGGCAGCCCGCAGCGGGCAGGGACTGGACGCCCTGCGCACAGCGGTGCTGAACATGGCCCGCCGCCCCGTCACGGAGGACGCATGGACGCCGCCGGACAGCGACAGCAGCGCCGCCGTAGCCCGCCGTGCGGCAGAGATCGCCGACGCCTGCCTTTCCTCCCGTCCGGAGGATATCCACGCCCGCGACCGGCGGCTGGATCGTCTGCTTACCGGCCCCGCCACCGGCATCCCGGTAATGCTCCTGCTGCTGGGCGCGGTGTTCTGGCTGACCATCTGGGGCGCCAACGCCCCCTCCGCCCTGCTGAGCCGGTGGCTCATGGCGCTGCAGGAGCCGCTGCGGACGCTGCTCTCCGGCGCGCCGTGGTGGGTGCAGGGCGCGCTGGTGGACGGCGTATACCGCACGGCGGCGTGGGTGGTGGCGGTGATGCTGCCGCCCATGGCCATCTTCTTCCCGCTGTTCACCCTGCTGGAGGATGCGGGCCTCCTGCCCCGCGCAGCCTTTCTGATGGATCGCTTCTTCCGGGCCTCCGGCGGCAGCGGACGGCAGAGCCTCACCATGTGCATGGGCTTCGGCTGCAACGCCTGCGGCGTCACCGGCTGCCGCATCATCGACAGTCCCCGGGAGCGGCTGGTGGCTATCCTCACCAACGCCTTCGTCCCCTGCAACGGCCGGTTTCCCACCCTTATCGCCCTCATCAGCCTGTTTTTTCTGGGCGGTACGCTGGGCCTTGGACGCTCCCTGCTGGCCACAGCTCTGTTTCTGGCGTGCATCCTGTTTGCCGTGGCCATGACGCTGCTGTCCTCCCGCCTGCTGACGGCCACGGTGCTGCGGGGCCAGCTGTCCACCTTCTCGCTGGAGCTGCCGCCCTACCGGATGCCCCGTGTGGGGCAGGTGCTGGTGCGCTCCCTGCTGGATCGGACGCTGTTTGTGCTGGGGCGTGCGGTGACGGTGGCCGCCCCCGCCGGACTGCTCATCTGGATACTGGGCAGCGTATCCGTGGGCGGCGTCACCCTGCTGACGGCGCTGGCCGCCGCGCTGAACGGCCCCGGACGGCTCATGGGGCTGGACGGCATGGTGCTGCTGGCTTTCCTGCTGGGCTTTCCCGCCAACGAGATCGTACTGCCGGTGCTGCTGATGGGCTACCTGCAAACCGGTACGCTGACGGCCTACGGCAGTCTGGCGGAGCTGTCCGCCGTACTCACCGCCAACGGCTGGACGACCCAGACGGCGGTGTGCATGCTGGTGCTGTGCCTGCTGCACTTCCCCTGCGGCACCACCTGCCTTACCATCCTCCGGGAGACGGGCAGCGCCCGTTGGACGGCGCTGGCGGCGGCGCTGCCCACCGCCATGGGCGCGGCGCTGTGCATGGCCATCCACGGCGTCTGGACGCTGCTGGGGTAGCCCCTCGACAAAAAACTGTTGCCAAGCGTCCGGTTTTGTAGTAAAATACTTGGGTGAACTCGTCCTCCGCCGATAGCTGCGGGGCCGGTCTCGCGCAATGGATACCCACGAATCATGTCAGGCGGGGAACCGAGCAGCATTAAGAGGGATCATCCATGTGCCGCGGGGAAGCCGGCTTCGCGGCTATGGGCGGAGGACATTCCATTTTGTTTTGTCAGGAGGTGTGCCCATGTATCAGGCCCTGTACCGCAAATACCGCCCCCGTACCTTTTCGGAGGTGGTGGGTCAGTCCCACATCACCGATACCCTCCAGCGTCAGGTGGCGGAGGGCCGCGTGGGCCACGCCTATCTTTTCACCGGCACCCGGGGTACCGGCAAGACCACCTGCGCCCGCATCCTCGCCAAGGCCGTCAACTGTGAGCGCCCCGTGGACGGCGCGCCCTGCTGCCAGTGCGACAGCTGCCGGGGCATCGACGCCGGCACGCTGCTGGATGTGACGGAGCTGGACGCCGCCTCCAACGGCAGCGTCAACGACGCCCGCACCCTGCGGGAGGAGGCGGTCTACCCCCCCTCCGTGCTGAAAAAGCGGGTGTACATCATCGACGAGGTGCACATGCTCTCCCGGGACGCCTTCAACGCTCTGCTGAAGATCATGGAGGAGCCGCCGGAGCATTTGCTGTTCATTCTGGCCACCACGGAGCTGCATAAGGTGCCCGCCACCATTCTCTCCCGCTGCCAGCGGTTCTCCTTCAAGCGCATCCTGCCCCGGGACATGGAGCAGCAGCTGCTGAAGATCGCGGCGGCGGAGGACATCGCCCTGACGGCGGACGGCGCGGAGATCCTGGCCCGCATGGCCAACGGCGCTCTCCGTGATGCCCTGAGCCTGCTGGATCAGTGCCGCGCCGTGGAGGGCAACATCGACAGCCGCACCGTGCTGGACACGCTGGGTCTGGCCGGCAGCACCCAGACGCTGCAGCTGATGCGCTGCCTGCTGGCCCGGAACGCAGCCGACGCGCTGGCGCTGTTTGACCGTCTCTATCGCGGCGGCAAGGACGTGGCCGCCCTGCTGGGCGAGCTCAGCGACTTAGCACGGGACATGACGGTGATGAAGGCTGCGCCGGAGGGCGGCGCCGCTCTGCTGTCAGGCGTCTACGACCGCAGGACCCTGACCGATCTGGGCCGCGATTTGCCCATGAGCCGGTTTCTGTACATGGCCGATACGCTGCAGGGCTGCTGCGCCGCGCTGGCGGACAGCATCCGTCCCCGCACGGCGGCGGAGCTGTGCCTGCTGAAGCTGTGCGACGAGAGCCTGTCCGGCGACCTCACCGCCTTTGACCGGCGGCTGGCCCGGCTGGAGCAGGCCGTGCAGCAGGGCGGCGTACCATCGCGTCCGGGTCCCGCCCCCCGGCGGGAGACGCCCCCGTCCCCGCCGGCTCACGAAGAACCCCCTCTGCCAGAGGAGCCGCCTCTGCCGGAGGAACCGCCCCTGCCGGAGCAGGCCGTCCGGGACTACGGCCTTCCGGAGGAGTCCCCCGACCGTCCCGCGCCCCGGCCGTCACCCCGTCCCGCGCCCCGGCCCCACAGCACCACCGCGCCCGCCGGCAGCGGCGATACCGCCGTGTGGCAGCGCCTGCTGGAGCAGTACAAGGGCCGCCTGCCGGTAAACGTCCGGGTCATGCTGAACATGGTGTCCGGCGTGGTGGACGGCGACTGTCTCACCGTGCTGTGCCGGGACGACTTCACCCTGAAGCAGCTGGACAAGCCGGCGGTCACCGCCGTCCTGCGTGAGGTCACCTCCGCCGATCAGGGCCGCGCCATCCGCGTGGTGCTGGAGGTGGGACAGGCCCCGGCGGCCAAACGCCCCGCGCCGCCTGCGCCTGTGCCAAAACCGGCGCCGCAGCCGCCCCAGCCCGCACCCGCGCCGGAGGAGCCCCCGCTGCCGGAGGAACCGCCGGAACCGGCGTCCGCCGCCGATACGCCCCCGTGGGTGGCTCCATCCCCCGCACCGGCCCCCGGCCCCGATAAAATGGACGAGCTGCTGCACAACGGCCAGCAGCTGGACAGCTTCCAGATCAAATAAAACCAACGACATAAAGGAGAACGAACATGGCAAAGGGATACAGCGCCCGCAAGGGCTTTTCCGGCGGAGCCGGCATGATGCAGCAGCAGGCCCAGATGCAGCAGAAGCTGCTGAAGATGCAGCAGGAGATGAACAAGGCCCAGGAGGAAGTGGAGAACAGCTCCTTTACCGCCTCCGTGGGCGGCGGCGCGGTGACGGCGGTAGTCAGCGGCAAGAAGGAGCTGACCGCCCTGACCATCAAGCCCGACGTGGTGGATCCCGAGGACGTGGAGATGCTGCAGGATCTGGTGATCTCCGCCGTCAACGAGGCCCTGCGTCAGGCGGAGGACGCCATGAGCACCTCCATGAACGCCCTGACCGGCGGTCTGAACATCCCCGGTCTTGGCCTGTAAGACGTGCAGAAAAGTGCCCTGAAGCACAGCTTCAGGGCACTTTTTATGCGTCAAAATACGTCACCAGCAGGTCTGTCACCATGCCGTAGCTGCGGACGCCGTTGGCGTCCCCATTGGTCTTGAGGAACACGTCGTACACCGCCTCCGACGCCTGCGACACCGGCCCCCGGAACCGCGCCCAGTAGGCGCTGTCCGCCCACAGGTCGGCCCGCACCGTCTCCGGCAGCGTCTCCCGGATGGCAAGGCACCGCTCCGGATCGGCGCTGTACAGCGCGTTGGACAGATGCACATAGCCCTCCAGCCACCCCGCGTAGCGGTAGGCCGGGTCGCTGCTGCGGGTGGCCGCCAGGATGCCCACGAAGTTGCACTCCTGCTCGGAGATGATACCCCGCTGGTGGGCCATCTCGTGGCATACCGTGGCAGGCAGATACGCCGACGGGCTGTCCATGTTCACGTTGGCCTCGCCGGTAAAGGGGAAGTAGAACCCGGTGAACCGCAGCACGCTGAGGACGGAGGAGCACCCGAAGGGCTTGACGCCCCCCGTCTCCATCCGCAGGAACGGGAACTCGTCGTAAAGCCCGTCGTAGGCGCTGCCCGCCCCGTCCAGCACGGCCTTTCTGTCCAGCCGGCACACGCCGTTTTCGTCCCGCGGCACACCGTCCGCCGCTGCGGACAGCTCCTCCGCGAAGTACACAGTCACCCGCTCCAGCGCCGCCGCCGGCACAGGCCGGGCGGTGATGCCGCTCTTATCCTGAAAGCTGTCGGTGCTGTAGGCCGCGCCCCACAGCAGGCAGAACCCCGCGTACACCGTCAGGGCGGCGCACCCGGCGGTCAGCAGGAAGTCCGCCAGCACCGCCCCCCGGCGCGGGCCCGACACGAGCCGCCGCGCCGTGCAGGCCAGCCAGATCACCGCCGCCCAGATACCCGTCAGGATCAGCACCTCGCCCACGGAGCCGTCGTAAAAGTCGCACAGCCGCGACACCCGCCGCATCACCGGGAAGATCACGTCCCCGCACAGCCGGTTCATGGCGGCCCCATTGGCGCGCAGCGCGAAGTAGGCGGCGAAAAACAGCGCCAGCGCCGCCAGCCACCGAAGCAGCGGACGGCGCCGGGAGAGATACCCCCTCACAGCGGCAGGGGGCGGCCCGTAAAGCTCATGACGCAGCTGGCCTGCACCACGGCCTTTCCCGTCTCGTCCGTGACCTCCGCCGAGCAGAAGGCCAGCTTGCCGCCCAGCCTGTCCACCCGCCCCACAGCGGTCAGGGTGCTGCCCGCCGCCGCGCCGGACAGATAGTCGATGTGGGCGTTCACCGTCACCACCATCTCCTGCCGCAGCGTCATGATGGCCATGCCCATGGCCACGTCGCACAGGGCGAACAGGATGCCGCCGTGGGCGCCGCCCCAGCGGTTCAGGCTGACCTCGCACATGGGCAGCACCACCGTGGCGGTGCCATCGGACAGATCAGCCGTGTACAGATGGTTGTGGGTGAGAAACGGCTCCTTGTTGTTGCCGAAGTCCAGCAGTATCTTCTTGAGTTCTTCAGTCATGGTGCTCCTCCGATGCCGTCGCTTCCGGCGTATTGTCCGGTCCCGCCGTCCGGGCGCGCTCCACATAGGCGTAGGCCTCCGTGGGCATATCGCGATGGCGCAGCCGCCGGTTCAGCAGATACTTCACCAGCTCCTGCACACAGGCGAAGATGGGTACGCCCAGGAACATACCCAGCACACCGCCGAAGCCGCCGCCCACCAAAATAGCCACGATGACCCAGAAGCTGGAGATGCCGGTGGCATCGCCCAGGATCTTCGGCCCCAGAATGTTGCCGTCAAACTGCTGGAGCACCACGATGAAGATCACAAAGAACAGGCACTGCTTGGGACTGACCAGCAGAATAAGAAAGGCCGAGGGGATAGCCCCCAGAAACGGCCCGAAAAACGGGATGACGTTGGTCACGCCCACCACCACGCTGACCAGCGGGGTATAGGGCATCTTCAGGATGGAGCACCCGATGAAGCACAGTGCGCCGATGATGAGAGAGTCCAGCAGCTTCCCCCGGACAAAGCCGGAGAAAATGCGGTCGACCTGCCGCGCACCGTGGATGACGGCATTGGCCTTCTTCTCGTCCAGCACCGCGTATACCACCTTGCAGCAGCGGGCCAGACTTTTCTCCTTCATGGTCATCAGATAGATGGACACGATGATGCCCACGATCAGGTCGGTAGCGAAGCTGACCACGCTCCAGATACCGTTCCAGATACCGCCGGTCAGGGTGCCCAGCGCCCCCTGTGCCCACGGCAGGATGTGATCCTTCAGCAGGGTCACGCCATCGCTGTAATACTTGGTCACAAAGTCCGCCACCCAGACGGCGATCTCATTCTCGCTGTCCAGCAGGCCGTCGGCCCAGTTGTACACCTTATAGTAATATGCCTCCGCGTTGTTGATGAGCATGGTCACGCTGTCCACCAGCTGGGGGATCAGCACACTCATCAGCAGATACACCAGCAGGATGGCCACCGCCTCTGCCAGCAGGATGCTGGCAAACCGCAGGACGCCCGCCGCGTTTTTGACGTGCTTTCCGGGAAACGCCTTCTGCCACCCGGCGTGGAGCGCCCTCTCGATCCAGTTCATCACCGGTGTCAGCAGGTAGGCGATGGCGCAGCCGTACAGCACCGGTGCCAGCACGGAGAACAGCTTGTTCACAAAGTGCTGGAGCGTGCCGCCCATATAGAACGTGTCGTAAAACACCAGCACGGCGCAGACGGTGAGAAACGCCGTCAGCCCCCACTTTACATATTGTGTCCGCCGTTTCATCCGCATCACTCCTTTGCCCTCTATCATAGTCGAAAGCCCCCGGTTTTGCAAGATTTTTTCTGCCAGCCTGCACCGCGCCCGTTTCCCGGTCATCGCCGCCGCGCTGCCTGTTGCAATTCCTCCCACACTATGGCATAATGATACCATCAGTTGACAAGGGCAAGCACGGTTTTGACGGGCAGAAATGCGCCCATAC
>URHT01000005.1 GCA_900547745.1 uncultured Eubacteriales bacterium
CCCAGTAAAATAGGGCAAAAATTTCCCTCGTCCCTATCTTGACACAAGCAGAGGGACTTATCACCGGCACCGCCGTGAAGATGTTCACCGTGGCCGGGCCGGTCATCGTGTTCGGCACCGCCGCCAGCGCGGTATACGGTCTGGTGCTGTGGCTGCTGCGGGCCGCATAAAAGAGGGAGACGCGATGCGTCTCCCTCTTTTGTATGTGTCAGGCTCAGTTGTCCACGCGGTTGCGCCACTCCAGCTCCTGCTCCAGCTCGAACTTCAGCTTCTTGTTCTCCTCCACCAGCGTATCGTAGTGGGTGCCCTGCACATAGTACTTCACAAAGGCGAAGGTGGCCTCGTTGAACTCCTCCTCGGAGTACTCCGGCAGCAGGGAGCCGTTCTTGCGGCGCAGACCCGTCACCTCCACCACCACCAGACGGCGGTGCTCCTCGCTGAGTTGGAACAGTTTCAGGGACTCGGGGATGTTCAGCTCCAGATCGTACCGCTCGTTGACGATCTCCAGAATACGGCGCTGCTCCGGCTTGGCGGAGACGATGACGCCGTGCTCGGCGAACAGGCGCTTGAGGTAGGAAGCGGAGACTTCCTCCCGGGTGATGGTGCCCTTGCCGATGCCGGTGAGCATGGTGTTGGACAGATTCAGGCTGACATAGACCTCCTGGCCGGTGGTGGGATAGCTCATGTGGTTACCTCCTGCAATGCTCAAATTGGTTTTCCGCCGTCCGGGACGGCCTTTTTTGTTCTGCTGTAAGCATACCACACGGCGGCGCAAATAGCAACACCAAAGTTGTTCCAAGTACGTCTATTTATACGAAAAAATGGCCTATTTTTCTGAAACTATGGCACTTTCCTCTCCCAAATGTACCATACGACCCAAACAGCCCAAAAGGCCCGTTCCGGGGCGGGATATCCTCTCCTGCACCCTGTAAACGGATGGCTCTTTCGTCCCGACGAGACGCGGTGACGATGCCATACTTGCCTGTATGGCGGGGAGCCGCAGCGACGTACAGGCGGAAGATACGCCGTTCACACGCCGGTCAGGTCAAAGGGCGGCGTATACTCCTCCCGTGCCGCCGTCCGCTCCTGCGTGAACCCGTCCGTGATGCCGCAGTTGCGCATATAGTCCACGGCGGCGCGGTACTCGGCGCGGGTGACGCGGCGGGCCAGCCGCCCCTGCGCGCCGGGCTGGGGGGTGTACTGGCTCATGAGGGAGAACAGCACGTCGCCGGGGCGGAACGTCTCCGCCACCCAGTCGATGACGCGGCGGGTGTTGTCCGGATACCCCGGCAGCACCAGATGGCGGATAACCACGCCGCGGCGCAGCAGACCGTCCTCCATGACATACGGCCCGGTCTGGCGGAACATCTCCCGGATGGCACCGGCGGCCACGGGGAAGTAGTCCGGCGCGGCGGACAGCGCCGCCGCCGGTGCGCCGTCGGCGTACTTCAGGTCGGGGAGCCAGATGTCCGCCAGCCCCTCCAGACGGCGCAGCGTCTCCACCCGCTCGTAACCGCCGCAGTTGTATACCAGCGGCACGGGGAGCTTTGGCTCCAGCGCCGGCAGGATCCAGGGCAGGAAATGGGTGGCGGTGATGAGATCGATGTTGTGGGCCCCCTGGGCGATCAGCTCCTCAAAAATGGCCCGGAGCCGCTGGGGCGTTACATCCCTGCCGAAGCCCTCCGCCGAGATGGCGTGGTTCTGGCAGTAGCAGCAGCGCAGGGTGCAGCCGGCGAAAAACACGGCGCCGGAGCCGTTAGTGCCGGAGATGGGCGGCTCCTCCCAGTGGTGGAGGGCGGCGCGGGCCACGCGGATGCCCGCGGGCATGGCACAGAAGCCGCTTCCCCCGGCGGCGGTGCGCTCCGCGCCGCAGTCCCGGGGACAGAGACGGCAGATCATAGGGCGTGGATGTCGAAATCCGGGCCCAGATCACCGGCCATCCAGTGGCGGCGGCACAGGCCGATATACTTGTCGTTGGCGCCCAGCACCACCTGCGCGCCCTCCTTCACCACATGACCGGCTGCGTCGAAGCGGGCGTTGAACGCCGCCTTCTTGCCGCACCAGCAGATGGTCTTGACCTCCTCCAGCTTGTCCGCCAGCACCAGCAGGTGATAGCTGCCCTCGAACAGCTCGCCCCGGAAGTCCGCCCGCAGGCCGTAGCAGATGACGGGGATGCCGCAGTCGTCCACCAGATGCACCAGATAGTAGACCTCGTCCTTTGTGAGGAACTGGGCCTCGTCGATGATGATGCAGGCGAAGCGCTGCAGCACGCTGTCTTCCATGGCCCGCATCTCATCGAAGTAAATGCAGGGGTGGTTCAGGCCGATGCGGGAGTACACCATGTGGTCGCCGTCCCGGGTATCCAGCCGGGGCTTCACCAGCAGCGTCTCCTGTCCCCGCTCCTCGTAGTTGAAGCGGGCCATCAGGGCGTTGGCCGTCTTGCTGGAGCCCATGGCGCCGTATTTGAAGTAAAGCTGTGCCATTGTGTCAGTCTCCTTTTCTCTCGTTACTCTCCTGCGGCGCGTCCTCCAGCGCCGCCGTAAATGCCTGAAACGCGGAGGGGATGGCCCGCTGCCGCCGCGCCGCCGCGCCGGCCCACAGCCAGTCCGGCTGTCCCGCACCGGCCACCGTCAGCAGGTAGCCGGTCATCTGCCAGCACAGATGGGTGAACGCATGCTTTGCATGGAGGGTGCGCCGCCATTGCAGCGCCGTTACGCCCCACGCCGCCAGCTGTGCGGCGGCGGCCGCCTCGTCCAGTGTGCCCTCCGCATGGGGGTACTCCCACAGTCCCGCCAGCAGGCCGGTGTCCGGGCGCTGCCGCAGGGCGGCGGCGCCGTCCTCCCGCTCCATGACGAACACGGTGAGGTGTACCTCCCGCTTCTCCTTTTTCTTCTCCCGCACCGGCAGAAGGCGCTGCGTGCCCTGCTGCCGGGCCGTGCAGAACCCGGCGGCGGGGCACTGGCCGCACAGGGGTTTTCCCCCCGGCAGGCACACCGCCGCTCCCAGATCCATCAGGGCCTGGTTGAAGTCTCCGGGCCGGTCGTAGGGCATGATGTCCGCCATGGCCTGCCGGTACGCAGCCCGCACCTTTGGCTCCAGCACATTGCCGCCGTCGCCGGTGAGCCGCGCCGCCACCCGCAGCACGTTGCCGTCCACGGCGGGCACAGCCTGTCCGAAGGCGATGGACAAAATGGCCCCCGCCGTGTAGTCGCCGATACCCGCCAGCTTTCGCAGGCCCTCATAGCTGTCGGGAAACACGCCGCCGCAGTCCTCCATCACAGTCTGGGCGGCCCTTTTCAGATTCCGGGCGCGGCTGTAATAGCCCAGCCCCTGCCAGAGCCGCAGCAGCCGCTCCTCCGGCAGCGCCGCCAGAGCGGCCACGTCCGGCGCGGCCTCCATGAACCGCTGAAAGTAGGGAAGTACCGCCTGTACGCGGGTCTGCTGCAGCATGATCTCCGACACCCATGTGCGGTAGGGAGATACCCGCTCCCGCCACGGCAGCACCCGGCGGTTCTCATCGTACCACGCCAGCAGCGGCGCGGGCAGCTTTTGTAAGTTGGTCAGTTCCATTTCTCACCTGTTGAATCGTGCGGCGTAGCCGCAGCGGCGGCACAGCTCCTCGGCGGGCCGCCGGGCGTCGAAGCCCCGGCGGATGGCCTGTGCGCGGGGCGCGGCCAGTATGTCGTCCAGCTCCTGCGTCAGCAGGTTTCCCAACGCCAGACGGCCCTCGCTGTCCAGACAGCAGGGTACCACCGTGCCGTCGCACAGCACGGCGATCTGCCGGCGCAGACCGTAGCAGAACTGGGTGTCCTGCGTCCCGCCCGCCGGGTGGGGCCAGTCGAACCGCTCCCCCGGCTCTAAATAGAGATGCTCCGCCAGACGCCGGTTGCCCCGGTTATCGGCCTTCAAGCCTACAATATCTTTTTGCAGGATGCGGCCCAGTACTTGCAGGATGCGGAAATTCTCTGTCTCCGCGCCGCCCCGGTTCCACAGACGCAGGGCGCAGATCACCCCGCCCTCCGCCAGCGCAAGGCAGCTGTCCGCCGCCTGCGTGATGTAGTCCTCAAGCCCGTCGCGGCGGCCGTTGCCCTCGAAGGAGTGGAGGGAGACGCTGACCTTGTGCAGCGCGGGACAGCCCCGCAGCAGAGGCAGCCTGTCCGCCAGCAGGGTGCCGTTAGTGGTGAGACAGACACGGAATGCCAAGTCCCCGCAGATGCGGAGGATCTCCGCCAGCTGCGGGTGCAGCAGCGGCTCCCCCATGACGTGGAGGTAGAGGAAGTCCGTATGGCGGCGCAGCTTGCCCGCCAGCAGGGCAAACGTCTCCGGAGTCATAAAGCCCTTTTCCCGGGCGGTGCCGGGGCAGAAGGCGCAGGCCATATTGCACACGTTGGTGATCTCCACATAGGCGCGGCTGAACACGGCGCCGACCCCTCCTCTCCGGTGTTTACTGTGAGACAGTGTACCACAAACGAGGCCGTTTGAAAAGCGGAAATCCCGGCGGGCAAAGGAAAACCGGCAGTCCGAAGGGACTGCCGGTTCAGGCTTTCGGTTTCGGGTCACTTGCCCTCGCGGTCGTAGGCCACCACCACGCGGCGGTTGGGCTCCGTCCCGACGGAGTAGGTGGTGACGCCCTTGACATCCTGCAGGGCGGCGTGGATCACATGGCGCTCGTAGGCGTTCATGGGCTCCAGCGTCACGCTGCGGCGGTATTTGGCCACCTTGGCGGCCACCTTGGCGGCAAGGCTCTCCAGACTCTGCTCCCGCTTGGCGCGGTAGTTCTCCGCGTCCATCTGGATGCGGATGCGCTTGTCGCTGCCGGTGTTGACGGCGTAGTTGGTCAGCTGCTGGATGGCGTCCAGCGTCTCGCCGCGGCGGCCAATGAGCTGACCCAGCTTCTCGCCCTCCAGGATCACCTTGTAGCGGCCCTTCTCCACCTCGTAGACCTTCACCTGCGCGGCGCTGTCCATGTGCTCCAGCAGGCCGGAGACAAAGGTCACGATGCGCTGGGCGTTCTCGTCCTCGCACAGGGGCAGGTCGATGGGGGGGATGTCCTTCTTCTCGGGACGGGGGGCGCGCTCGGTGCGCGGGGGCTTATCCGTCCGCTGGGGACGGGGCGGGCGGTCGCCGCGGGGGGCGTTCTCGCTGCGCGGGGGCCTGTCCGCAGATTTGGGAGCGGCGGGCCTTTCGGGCTTCTTCTCCTCCGCCTTCTTTTCCGCGGGCTTCTGAACAACGGGCTTGACAACGGGGGCGGGCTCGGCCACAGGGGCCTCCTCCGGGCCGTAGGTCAGGCGGACGCGGGCGGGAGCACTGCCGATGCCCAGAAAGCCGCTCTTGGCGCGCTCCAGGATCTCCACGGACACGTCGTCACGATCCATGCCCAGCTGCTCAAGTCCCTTGCGGATGGCCTCCTCCTCAGTCTTGCCCGTTACGTCGATATAACTCATAGACAAAACTCCTTATCAGTTGTCGTTGTAATGCTCCTCGCTGTAGGCGCGGCCCCGCGCATAGGGGCGCTGGCCCACGCGGCCGGCCTCGGTGGTGCTGCCGCGATGCTCGCCGTCGGAGGACTTTTTCTTCTTCTGCTGGGGCTGGGGCCTTCTGTCGCCCTTGCCGGATGCTAGCTGCTGGTTGTAATTCTCGCGGGCCGCCTGCATCTTGGCATAGCGCTTCTCCCGCTTTTCGCGCTCCTTGTCCGTTTCCTCGCGGTCAAGGATCTTGTTGAAGTGCTTGTTGAGGAGCAGCTCCTGCAGGCAGGAGAAGCCTGCGTTGCAGATCCAGTACACGCACAGGGCGGCGGGGAGGATGTAGCCCATCCACACCGTCATCAGGGGCATCATGTACATCATGGCCTTGCTGGAGCCGTTCATCTGGGTGTTCCCGTTGCTCTTCATGGAGATCATGGTCATCAGGAACTGCAGGCCGGCGGAGATCAGCGGCAGGATGAGGATGCCGATGACGGGCCAGCCGCCGGAGGGGAACTGGCTGAACAGATCCTTGCCCACGGCGGACAGATCCATGCCCAGGAAGTTGTAGTTCAGGTCGACGAGACCGGGGAATTTGCCGTCGAAATCCGCCCAGTGCTCGTGGATGAACTTGGCCAGATAGATCTGCTCATAGGCAGCGGCCTGTCCCTCCGCCGCGGCGGTGTATCCCAGAGACGCCGCCAGCTCGGTGATCTCGGTAATCACGGTCTGGGACAGGCTCATGAAGTAGCGCAGGGGGGTACGGATGATGTAGTACAGGGCGATGAGGATGGGGAACGGGATAAAGGACCACAGGCAGCCGGACATGGGGTTTACGCCCTCGCGGGCATAGAGGTCGGCCATCTCCTGCTGCTGCTTCTCCTTGTTGTTGGCATACCGCGTCTGGATATCCTTGATCTTGCCCTGCATGCGGTTCATGCGCAGCATGCTCTTCTTGCTCTTGAGCTGGAAGGGCAGCAGCACCAGCTTCACCAGCAGGGTGAACAGGATCAGCGCCACGCCGTAGGAGCCCGTCCATGTATAGAACAGGCGGGTCAGCCACGCGAACGGTACGCAGATGTAGTATCCGAGTTGTGCAAACATGGGTGATCTCCTTCGTTGTAAAATAGAACGAGGCTTTCAGGGGTTTTCAGGGCACCGGATCGTACCAGCCGCCCTTGTGGAAGGGGTGACACCGCAGAAAGCGCTTCAGCGCCAGCCAGCCGCCCTTGGCCGCCCCGTACTTCTCAATGGCTTCCAGCGCGTATTGAGAGCAGGTGGGCACAAAGCGGCAGGTAGGGGGAAACAGGGGGGAAATGGCCCGGCGGTAAAACCGGATGAGCCGCAGCAGGAGCTTTTTCATACGTCCTCCCGCAGAAGGCCCAGCTGGGCAAGGCAGCGCAGATACTGCTTTTCCAGCTTGGCGTAGGGCATATCCACGGCCCGCATCCGGGCCACGGCGATGACGTCGTACCCCGGGAGCATCTCCTGCCTGTGGAGGCGGTACAGCTCCCGCAGGCGGCGGCGGACACGGTTGCGCACCACCGCGTGGCCCAGCTTGGTGGACACGGTGACGCCCAGCCGGCTCATGCCCTGCCGGTTTTTCATGCAGTAGACCACCACGCCGCCGGAGACGGCGGAGCGGCCCTTGCGATAGATGCGGCGGAAATCGCCGTTTTCTTTTACCGTTACGCGCGGATCCATACGTTCCCTCTTTTTCCGGTATCCTTGGCGGACGCACCGCGTTTTCCGGAGAAACACCAATAGGGACGGCAGGCGAACCACCGTCCCTCAAGGCTTTATCTCACTGTGCGATGCACTTTCCGCGACCTCAATGGGTCAGGCGAGCGCGGCCCTTGGCACGACGGCGAGCCAGCACCTTGCGGCCGTTGCGGGTGGCCATTCTCTTGCGGAAGCCGTGCTCCTTGGAGCGCTGGCGCTTCTTGGGCTGATAGGTACGGAACATTGCATGACACCTCCATTTAGAAAAATATCCGGCGGCGGAACGGCTCCGCCGCTCTTACTCGACAGCAGAGGACGTGAGTTCCCTGCCGCAGTCGACACATCAGACGCCGAAAAACGGCGCGGAATACATTATACATAACGGAATCCGCCCTGTCAACATAAAATTCCCATGGTGGGGGAGGGAATCGGTAAAAGCCGTCTTTTCAGCAGAACTTTATATTTAGAATATGTGGACATCCTCCGCCTGTTCTGGTATAATGTAGCGGGATATTTTGCGCTCTGCGCGCATGAGACGAAACACACAGGATAGAAGAAAGGAGAGCTTCCTTTGAAATCACTGTCAGACCTGTGGGACAGCATCCTCGCCCGGCTCAGCGGGGAACTGTCCGACACCACCATCAAGACATGGTTCGACGAGATATCCGTGGTGACCATGGAGGATTCGGCGCTGGTGCTGCACTGCAGCAACGCCTTTAAGAAGAACACCGTGGAGGCCCGCTTCCTGCCCCAGATCAAGGCGGCGCTGAAGGACATCTTCTCCACGGACATGGAGGTGAAGATCCTCAACGACGAGCAGCTGGCCGCCTACCACGGCGTGGCCCCCGACCAGCCCGGCGACCTGTTCGACTCCGACGCCTTTACGTTTGAGACGTATGTGGTAGGGCCCCAGAACAAGCTGGCCTACGCCGCCGCCAAATCCGTGGCGGAGAAGCCGGCGGAGAGCTACAACCCCCTGTTCATCTACGGCGATTCCGGTCTGGGCAAGACCCATCTGCTGTACGCCATCGCCCATCTGGTGAAGAAGCGCCGGCCGGAGGCCCGCATCGTCTACATTAAGGGCGACGACTTCACCAATGAGCTGGTCAGCTCCATCCGGGAGAACCGCAACGCCGAGTTCCGGGAGAAATACCGGGAGGCCACGGTGCTGCTGGTGGACGATATCCAGTTCATCGCCGGCAAGATCCAGACGCAGGAGGAATTCTTCCACACCTTCAACACCCTGTACGAGTCCGGCAAGCAGATCGTGCTGACCTCCGACCGGCCGCCCAGGGAGATGACGCAGCTGGAGGATCGTCTGCGCACCCGGTTCGAGTGGGGTCTGATGGTGGACGTGGCGCCGCCGGACTTTGAGACGCGGCTGGCCATCATCCAGAACAAAGCCGCTGCGCTGGGCGTCAAGCTGCCCAATGAGGTTTCGGACTACATCGCGGAGAACGTCACCTCCAACGTGCGGCAGCTGGAGGGCACCCTCAACAAAATACTGGCCTACCGCGATCTGCTGGGGGATCAGGTGGACGAGGAGGCCGTGGGCCGCGCCGTCCGGGATATGCTGCTCAAGAGCAACGAATATGTGCCCTCGCCTAAGATCATCATCAGCTATGTGGCCAAGTACTACCATCTGGACGAGGATACTATCCGGGGCCAGAGCCGGGGCCGCGACATCGTGGCGGCCCGTCAGGTGGCCATCTACCTGATCCGGCGGATGAACGCCCTGCCCATGAACGACATTGGCAAGGAGTTCAGCAACCGCGACCATACCACCATCCTCCATTCGCTGCAGAAGGTGGAGCAGCAGATGCAGACCGACCCGGCCTTCGCCGAGCGGGTCAAGGAAATCACCACCAACATCAACAACAAGCGGTGAGGTTTTCCACGAACGCTGTGAAATCCACGGGGAAAACCTGTGGATAAACGGAAAAAGAGAAAAACAGTGGAAAAACTGCTCTGTGTTTCCAGAGAGGGTGTGGAAAGAAAACCCTTGGAAATACAGGAAAAAGCGCGGTTTTCCACAAAACGGTGTTCCTACGACTCCTGTTACTAAAAAATGATTAGTTTATGATTTGTTTTTGAGAAATATGCCTGCCAATTACAAGAAAGGAACGAGATCGAGATGCTGAAATTTTCCTGTGAAAAGACACTGCTGCAGCAGGCCGTCAGTACCGTGTCCCGCGCCGTGGCCGCCAAAAGTTCCATCCCTGCGCTGGAGGGTGTGCTGCTGGAGGGCGACACCCAGCTGACCCTGTCCGGCTATAATATGCAGACCGGTATCCGCACCGCCGTATCCGCCGAGATCCATCAGGAGGGACGCATCGTCCTGAACGCCCGGCTGTTCGGCGAGATGATCCGCCGTCTGCCCGACGATATCGTGGTGTTCTCCGCCGACGAGAAGTATGTGGTGAAGCTGGTCTGCGGCGACGCCAGCTTTGAGCTGCCCGGCCTGTCCGCCGACGATTATCCCGAGCTGCCCACCGTGGACGACGAGTTCTCCGTCTCCATCCAGCAAAAAACCATCAAGGCCATGATCAATCAGACCAGCTTTGCCGTGTCCACCAACGAGTCCCGGCCCATCCATACCGGCGCGCTGTTCGAGATCGGGGATAACGGGCTGACCATGGTGGCGGTGGACGGCTTCCGTCTGGCGCTGCGCCGCGAACCGCTGGAGCGTATCGACGGCGGCGCGTTCCGCTTTGTGGCTCCCGGCGCGGCGCTGAACGAGGTGGAGAAGATCTGCGCCGACACCGACGCGCTGCTGACGGTGGTGCAGGGCAAGCGCCACCTGCTGTTCGAGGTGGAGAATACCCAGCTGATCTGCCGCCGTCTGGAGGGCGAATTTCTGGATTACCGCAACGCCATCCCCAAGAACAACCCCATCTGCGTGGAGGTGGAGACGAAGGCGCTGCTGGAGAGCCTCGACCGCGTGTCCGTGGTCATCAGCGAGAAGCTGAAAAGCCCGGTGCGCTGCCTGTTCGACGTTGACCGCGTCTATCTCTCCGCCCGCACCGGCAACGGCGAGGCCAAGGACATCTGCCCCATCAGCGGCGATGGCCAGCAGCTGGAGATCGGCTTCAACAACCGCTATCTCATGGACGCGCTGCGCTACGCCCCGGCTGACAAGGTGCATCTGCAGCTGAACACCGGCATTTCACCCTGCATCATCACGCCGGTGGAGGGCGGGGACGAGTTCCTTTATATGGTGCTGCCCGTCAGGTTGAAAGCACAATAAGAAGGCATATTTTGCGGTCTGCCTGCGTCCGGCGTCCTTGACGCACAAAAAGTAAGCCGGCATCCGCCGGCCGCCGGCAGCACACAAAAGCGCTCCTTTTATACAAAGTAGTGTAAGGATATAATACAGATATGGAAAACATCGAGATCACAACGGAATATATCAAGCTGCAGGATCTGCTGAAGTTCGCGGCGGCGGTACAGACCGGCGGCGAGGCCAAGGTCGTCATCCAGGAGGGCGGCGTCACGGTAAACGGCGAGGTCTGCACCATGCGGGGCAGGAAGATACGTCCCGGCGACGACGTGTGCTTCGACGGACGGCACTACGCGGTCATCTATGCGGATCGATAAGCTGACGCTGGACGGCTGGCGTAACTACCGGCGGCAGACGCTGGACTTCGACGGAAGCTGCAACGTCATTTACGGAGAGAACGCACAGGGCAAGACCAATCTGCTGGAGGCCATGGTGTACCTGTCCTGCGGCAAAAGCCCCCGCGCCCACGGCGACCGGGAGCTTATCGGCTTTGACCGGCAGGAGGCGTCCGTCACGGCGCAGCTGCTGTCACGGGAACGGGTGTTCACCACGGACATACAGCTTTTCCGGGGCAGGCGGCGAAAGATGACGGTGAACGGCGTGCCGGCCAAGACCAGCGCGGCGCTGTCCGATGTGCTGCACACCGTGTTCTTCTGCCCGGAGGATCTGTTTCTCATACGGGCAGGCGCAGCGGAGCGGCGGCGGTTCATGGATCTGTCCCTGTGCCAGCTGCGGCCCCGGTACGCCGAGGCGCTGGCGGAGTACGGGCGGCTGTACGAGCACAAGACCCGCATCCTGCGGGACAGTGAGGAGAAGCCCCAGCTGCTGGAGCTGCTGCCGGAGTTCAACCAGCGGCTGTGCCGCGTGGGCGCGGTGCTCATCGGCTATCGGGCGCGGTTCTGCGCGGCGCTGGCGGAGTATGCCCGGCAGGCCCATTTTGAGTGCTCCGGCCAGCGGGAGGAGCTGACGCTGTGCTACCAGACCGTCAAGACCGTGGAGGACGCCTTCGCGCCGCAGGAGGACATCTATCAGGCGCTGCGGCGCCATCAGGAGACGCATCTGGCGGCGGAGCGGGCCAGTAGATTGTGCCTGTCCGGGCCACACAAGGACGATGTGGAGGTGCTTATCAACGGGCGAAGCGCCCGGCAATACGGCTCGCAGGGGCAGGTAAGGACGGCGGCGCTGAGTCTGAAGCTGGCGGAGCGGGAGATACACAAAAACGCGGTGGGGGAGTACCCGTTGATGCTGCTGGACGACGTGCTCAGCGAGCTTGACCCCCGGCGGCAGGAGTATGTGCTCAACCGGATACGGGGCGGACAGGTGTTCATCACCTGCTGTGAGAACGACCGGCTGGACACCATGCTGCGGGGCCGCGTGTTCCATATACGGGACGGGGAGGTGCTGTGATGGCGTACCTGCACATCGGGCAGAACGTGATGCTGGAGGAAAAGCGCATCATCGGCATCTTTGATCTGGACAACACGTCCACGTCCAAAAAAACAAGGGAGTTTCTGAATGCCGCGGAGGAAGAGGGCGTGGTGCAGACCGCCTGTGAGGACATTCCCAAGTCCTTTGTGGTGTGCGACCACCCCTACCACCGGCAGATCATCTATATATCCCAGCTGAATTCCCAGACGCTGCTCAAACGCGCTGAGGGGAAAGGAGAATAATATATGGCAGATATGGAAAAGACCGTCGTGGCCAATGAGTACAACGCGGCGGAAATACAGGTATTGGAGGGGCTGGAGGCCGTGCGCAAGCGGCCGGGCATGTATATCGGCTCCACCAGTGCCAGCGGCCTGCACCATCTGGTATACGAGATCGTGGACAACTCCATCGACGAGGCGTTGGCCGGCTACTGCACCGATATCACCGTGACCATCAACGAGGGCAATACCATCACCGTGGCGGATAACGGCCGCGGTATCCCCGTGGACATTCAGGCCCAGACGGGCCGTCCCGCGCTGGAGGTGGTGTTTACCGTGCTCCACGCCGGCGGTAAGTTCGGCGGCGGCGGCTATAAGGTGTCCGGCGGCCTGCACGGCGTGGGCGCCAGCGTGGTCAACGCCCTTAGCGAGTGGCTGACCGTGCAGGTACACAAGGACGGCAGGATCTACGAGATGCGATTCTCCCGGGGACATATTACGCAGGAGATGAAGGTCGTAGGTGAGACGGACCATACCGGCACCACCGTCACCTTTAAGCCCGACCCGGAGATGTTCGATACGCTGGATTACGAATATGAGACGCTGCACACCCGTATGCGGGAGCAGGCATTCCTCAACGCCGGCCTGCGCATCACCATTACCGATGCGCGGCCCGGTATGGAGCAGTCCGAGACCATGTGCTATGAGGGCGGCATTCGGGAGTTCGTCACGTTTATCAACCGCAACAAGACCCCGCTCCACGAGGAGGTCATCTATCTCTCCGGCGCCAAGGGCGACAGCACGGCGGAGATCGCCATGCAGTACAACGACGGCTACAACGAGACGCTGGTATCCTTCGCCAACGACATCCACACACCGGAGGGCGGTATGCACGAGACGGGCTTCAAGGCGGCCCTGACCCGTGTGCTCAACGCCTATGGCCTGAAATACGGCCTGATCAAGGAGGGCGACAAGGTGTCCGGCGAGGACGTCCGGGAGGGCATCACCGCCGTGATCTCCGTGAAGCTGACGGAGGCCCAGTTCGAGGGACAGACCAAGGCCAAGCTGGGCAACGCCCACATCCGCACGCTGGTGGACGGCATCGTCAACGACCAGCTGGCGGTGTATCTGGAGGAGCACCCCGTGGTGGCCCGCACCATTCTGGATAAGGCCATGACCGCCAACCGCGCCCGGGAGGCGGCCCGCAAGGCCCGTGAGTCCATCCGCCGCAAGACGGTGCTGGGCGGCGCGGCCATGCCGGACAAGCTGCGGGACTGCAACGAGAACAACCCCGAGCTGACGGAGCTGTACATTGTGGAGGGCGACTCCGCAGGCGGCTCCGCCACGGCGGGACGGGACAGCCGTTTTCAAGCTATTCTGCCTCTATGGGGAAAGATGCTCAACGTGGAAAAGGCACGGGTGGACAAGGTCTACGGCAACGACAAGCTCCAGCCTGTCATCATCGCGCTGGGCGCCGGTATCGGCGAGGAGTTCGATGAGAACAAGCTGCGCTACCACAAGATCATCATCATGGCAGATGCCGATGTGGACGGCGCCCATATCCGCACCCTGCTGCTGACCTTCTTTTTCCGGTATATGCGGCCCCTCATCGAGGAGGGCTACGTCTACTCCGCCGTGCCGCCGCTTTATAAGCTGACACGGGGCAAGACCGCCCGTGTGGCATATTCCGACGAGGAGCGTGATCGTATCTCTGCCGAGATGCGGGGCGGCAACCCCAACGTAGTCATCAACATCAGCCGGTTCAAGGGCCTTGGCGAGATGGATGCCCACGAGCTGTGGGAGACGACCATGGATCCCACCACCCGCACCCTGCGGCGCATCACGCTGGATGACGCCGTGAAGGCCGACGCCACCTTTACCGTCCTCATGGGTGAGAAGGTGGAGCCGCGCAAGGAATTTATCGAGCGCAAAGCACAGTACGCCGTGAATCTGGACTATTAAGGAGGGCTGGAATATATGAGCAAGAAGCCCCAATACGACCCTGCGGAGATCTGCTTCCCCGACCAGCACATCGTGGAGTCCCCGCTGGTGCCGGAGATGGAAAAATCCTATATCGAATACGCCATGTCTGTCATCGTGGGCCGCGCCCTGCCAGACGTGCGGGACGGTCTGAAGCCCGTGCATCGGCGTATCCTCTACGCCATGTACGAGGACAATCTGACCTCTGACAAGCCTTTTAAGAAATCCGCCACCTGCGTGGGCGATGTGCTGGGCCGGTACCACCCCCACGGCGACGCCTCCGTGTACGACGCGCTGGTGCGTCTGGCGCAGGACTTCTCCATGCGCTATACGCTGGTGGACGGCCACGGCAACTTCGGCTCCGTGGATGGCGACCCCCCTGCCGCCTACCGTTATACCGAGGCACGGCTGAGCAAGATCTCCAATGAGATGCTGCGCGACATCGAAAAGGACACGGTGGATTGGGATCCCAACTTCGACGAGAGCCGCAAGGAGCCCCGCGTGCTGCCCTGCCGGTTTCCTAACCTATTGGTCAACGGCTCCAGCGGCATCGCCGTGGGCATGGCCACCAACATCCCGCCCCACAACCTGCGGGAGGTCATTGGCGCCTGCATCCGCGTGCTGGACGATCCGGACGCCACCCTCGGCGATCTGATGGAGTACGTCAAGGGCCCGGACTTCCCCACAAGGGGTATCATCATGGGGCGCAGCGGCATCCGCGCCGCCTACGCCACCGGCCGGGGCCGGCTGATGGTCCGCGCCCGCCACGAGTTCGAGGAGTTCGGCAATGGACGTACCCGTATCATTTTCACGGAGCTGCCCTATCAGGTAAACAAGCGGATGCTCATCAAGGCCATCGCCGATCAGGTGGAGGACAAGCGTATCGAGGGCATCTCCGACATCCGGGATGAGTCCGACCGCAACGGCATGCGGATGGTCATCGAGCTGAAGCGCGACGCCAATCCGCAGGTGGTATTGAACCGCCTGTTCGCCCAGACCCAATTACAGACCACATTTGCCATCAATATGCTGGCACTGGTGGAAAACCAGCGCCAGCCGAAGATCCTCTCCCTGCGGCACATTATCGACGAGTATTTAAAGTTTCAGGAGGAGATCATTGTTCGCCGGACGCGGTTTGACCTGAAGAAGGCCCAGGAGCGCGCCCACCTGCTGGAGGGTCTGCTCATCGCGCAGGACAACATCGACGAGGTCATCCGGATCATCCGCAGCAGCTACGACAACGCCAAGGAAAACCTGATGACCCGCTTTGGGCTGGACGACGTGCAGGCGCAGGCCATTCTGGATATGCGCCTCAAGGCCCTGCAGGGCCTCGACCGGGAGAAGCTCCAGACCGAGTACAAGGAGCTGGAGGAGAAGATCGCCTACTTCCTGCGTATCCTCAGCGACGAGGGACTGGTGAAGTCCATCCTCAAGGAGGAGCTGACCGCCATTGCCGACAAGTTCGGCGATGACCGCAAGACCGAGATCCAGGATGTGGAGGACGAGCTGGATATCGAGGATCTCATCGAGGAGGAGCAGTGCGTCTTTACCCTGACGGAAAACGGCTACATCAAGCGCACGCCGGTCAGCGAGTACGCCGCCCAGAGCAAGGGCGGTATGGGCAAGAAGGGCATCACCACCCGTGAGGAGGATACCGTGGTGGATGTGTTCACCGCCTCCACCCACGACTATATCCTGTTCTTTACCGATACCGGTAAGGTCTACCGCAAGAAGGGCTATCAGATCCCGGAGAGCGGCAAGGCCGCCAAGGGCGTCAACATCGTCAACATTCTTCAGGTGGAGACGGGGGAGAGGGTGCAGGCCATGCTCCACTTCCGGGAGCAGACCGAGGAGGAGCTGTACCTGTTCATGACCACCCGCAGCGGCACCGTGAAGCGGCTGGAGGTCAGCGCCCTGAAGAACCTGCGGAATAACGGCATCCGCGCCCTGACGCTGGACGAGGGCGACGAGCTCATCTCCGTGGTGGAGACGCGGGGGCATGACCGTATGCTCATCGCCACCCACGACGGACAGGCGGTGTGCTTCGACGAGACGGACGTGCGCGCCATGGGACGTACCGCCGTGGGCGTCCGGGGCATCCGGCTTCGGAACGGCGACTATGTGGTGGGCGCCGCCCGCGCCGACGGGGATCGGACGGTGCTGTCCATCACGGAGCGCGGCTTCGGCAAACGCACACCGGTGGAGGAGTACCGTATCACCAACCGAGGCGGTCTTGGCATCCGCAACTACATGGTCACGGAAAAGACCGGGCCTATCGTGGGCATCAAGGTGGTGGACGGCACGGAGGATCTGCTGCTGGTGACGGCGGCGGGCATCCTCATCCGCACGCCGGTGGAGAGCATCCGCGTGGCGGGACGCGCCACACAGGGCGTCATCGTCATGCGCTTCAAGGAGGAGGGCGACCGCGTCATTTCCATGGCGCTGGCCGACCATGAGGAGAAGGCGGACATGCCGGAGGAGACGGTATGAGCAGTGCGCCCCGGGAGGCCATGGTGCCTCTGACCCGCTGGCAGTATTTCACCAAGACGCTGTACCACAACGCGGCGGCCAAGACCCTGTTCGTCTACAACAAGGTCATCTACGAGAAGGACGAGGCCCTCCAGCAGATCGAGGAGGTCAACAGCCGCATCAATATGGTGCTGCTGCTGGTGCTGCTGGTGATGTTCTTCACCGCCAGCACCATGAGAAATATCTATATCATCGTGGCGGGCATGGCGGTCATCGTGGCCGGGGAGATCGTGCGTCTGCTGCGTCTGCCCAGGGATATCAAGGCCCACCTCACCGACACGGGGCGGCGGGAGCGCTGACCATGGCGGACATCACACCCATCGCCCGCATTGAAACGCCCTTTGCGGAGAAATTTGGCGTCCCACGGCAGAGCGGCGTGGCCGACTGCCCCGGCCGCATCGTCTTTGAACCGCCCTACCGCCAGCCGGAGGCCCTGCGGGGGCTGGAGGATTTTTCCCACATCTGGCTGATCTGGCAGTTTGACCGAGCGCTGCGGCAGGACTGGTCGCCTACTGTTCGGCCGCCCCGTCTGGGGGGCAACGCCCGCATGGGCGTGTTTGCCACCCGGTCGCCCTTCCGGCCTAACGGGCTGGGGCTGTCCTCCGTGTCGCTGACGCGCATCGAGTGGGACACACCGGAGGGGCCTGTGCTTCACGTCCGGGGCGCCGATCTGGTCAGCGGAACGCCCATCTTCGATATTAAGCCGTATCTTGCGTATACAGACAGCCATCCCGATGCCGCCGGCGGCTTTACCGCCGGTCTGGCGGGGGAACGGCTGGCCGTGTCGTGCCCGGTGGAGCTGCTGGAGGCGCTGCCGCCGGAGCAGCGGGAGGGGCTGCTGTCCGTGCTGGCCAACGATCCCCGGCCACGGTATCAGGACGACCCCCAGCGGATCTACGGCATGACCTACGGCGGGCGGAACGTCCGCTTTCGCGTGGAGGGCGGTGTGCTGACCGTTCTGGGGGTGGAATAAGGCGGGCGCGTTCCGCGCCCCGGCGCGGCTCAGAGAGCCGCTGAAAGAAATGGGGACGTCGGAGACAGGAGGTGTCCGCCGGCGTGGGAGAAGCAAGACCTATAAAACAGGAGAGACAGCGAGGAACGAGAAACGGATGAAAACAGTTGAAATATACACAGACGGCGCTTGCAGCGGCAATCCCGGACCCGGCGGCTGGGGGGCTATCCTCCGCTATAGGGACACGGAAAAGGAGCTGTCCGGCGGCGCGGCCGATACCACCAACAACCGCATGGAGCTAACCGCCGTTATCAAGGCGCTGGCCCTGCTGAAGGAGCCATGCGTGGTGGAGCTGTACTCAGATTCCAAGTACGTCATCGACGGGCTGTCCAAGGGCTGGGCCAAGGGTTGGCAGAAGCGGGGCTGGATAAAATCCGACAAGAAACCGGCGCTGAACCCCGACCTGTGGGAGCGCCTGCTGGAACTCACCGACCGGCACGAGATGCGCTATCACTGGGTCAAGGGCCACGCGGAGAACGAGAAGAACAACCGCTGTGACCAGATGGCCGTGGCGGAGAGCAAAAAATTTCAGTAAGAAACGGGGAAATTCACAAAAAGTTCATGGGCGATTCATGATTCGGCCAATTTTGCCGGGTAATATAGCATCATCCAAAGGAACTTCCCTTCCTTATGTGATTTTCTCTCTCTCCTAACACACAAAACACACAGAAAAAGCCTCGCCGTCACGGCGGGGCTTTTTCTGTCGCTGGAGGATGCGCTGCTTTTGCAGGGCGATGTGAGGGCACACCGCCCTACGAGAGAGGATGAAAGACATGTGGATGCCGCGGCCCAGCGGGCCGCACATGGGCCCCGCCCTGCGGGGTGCGTGCGGAACATATAACAAAAAAGAGAGCCTTTGCGGCTCTCTTTTTACTTTCTGTTTTACTTACGCGCTGCTGAATTTATTCTCTGCCCTCCGGGATCCCGGCGATCATCGTCCTGTACACATGGCGGAAGAAGCCCAGCGTCAGAGACAGCGAGGCGATCTCCGCGATGGGGTAACACCACCAGACCAGATCGTCATTGCCGATGGACGCGCCGTACCGCGCCAGCACATAGGCGATGGGAACCAGAAACACCAGCTGGCGGATGATGGACGTGATCATGGAGTAGATGGACTTGCCCAGCGCCTGGAACGAGCTGCCCAGCGCGATGCAGGCGCCGGCCATGCAGAAGCTCAAGGAGATGATACGCAGGGCGGGGACGCCCACCGTCAGCATGGTGTCGGTGGCGTCGAAAATTTTCAGCAGCGGCCCGGGGATCAGCAGGAACAGCGCCATACCGAACACCATAATACAGGAGGCGTACAGCGTGCTGCGTTTGATAGTCTCCACCATGCGCCGGCGGTTCTGCGCGCCGTAGTTGAAGGCCACGATGGGAATAACGCCGTTGTTCATGCCGAAAATGGGCATGAAAACAAAGGAATTCAGCTTGAAGTAAACGCCGAAGGCGGTGGCCGCCGTTTCGTGGGCGGAATGGTAGGTGATGAGGATCTTGTTCATCAGAAACGTCATGACGGAGCCGATGGCGATCATGATGACGCTGGGCAGGCCGATGGCGTAGATCTCGCCGATGAGCCGCCAGTCGGGGCGGAAGCCCCGGAGAGAGAGGGTAATGTCGGTGTTCTTCTTGTGGTTGAAATAGATGGCCAGCGCGCAGCCGCAGAACTGGCCGATGATGGTGGCCACGGCAGCGCCCGCCACGCCCATGTCCAGTACGAAGATGAATACCGGATCGAGGATGATGTTGACGATGGCGCCCAGTCCCTGGGTATACATGCTCAGCAGGGAACGGCCTGTGCCCTGCAGCAGCCGCTCATACATGATCTGGCAGAACATGCCCAGCGAGCCGATGGTGACGATGCGCAGGTAGTCGTTGCCCATGGCGATGATGCTCTCCACCTGCGTCTGGGAGCGGAAGAACAGGTTGGAGCAGGTCAGACCCAGCAAGGCGGAGATGACGAAGCCCACCACGGCCAGAAAGATGCCGTTGTTGGCCACCCGGTCGGCCCGCTCCCGCATACCCGCGCCCAGCGCACGGCCCATCAGGGCGTTGACGCCCACGGCGGTGCCGGTGGCCAGACCGATCATCAGATTCTGGGCGGGGAAGGCCAGTGATACGGCGGTCAGCGCCTGCTCACTGACGCGGCTGACGAACACACTGTCCACGATGTTGTACAGCGCCTGCACCAGCATGGAGGCGATGATGGGCAGGGACATATTCCAGATCAGCTTGGAAATGGGCATGGTGCCCAGCTTGTTTTCGTTCTGCATAGCGGAGCCCTCTTTATGACATATACTTTCAGTTCTTTATTGTAGCATGTCCGGAGGGAAAAGGGAACCCCCGAATATGTACGGAGCGCACACATCCGGGGGTGAAATTTTGTGAAAAACCGGAAAAAATGTTTCGTGCGGCGAAGCATTTACCGGCCCGCGAAGAAGGCGCGTATCTCCTCCGCCGTGCAGGCGGCGCTGCCCTGGGCGAAGCCGTCGCGCCCGCCGCCGCGGCCGTGGAGGGCGGCATTCATGTCCTTGATAAGCTGACGCAGGTCGCCGCCGCTCTCAATGACGGCGTACTGATAGCCGCCGTCGCTGCCGGCAAACACGGCGCAGCGCCCGCCCGCCGCTCTGGCGATGGCGTCGCACAGGCGGCGCACACCGTCGCCGTCCAGCTTCTCCGTGATGTGCAGGACGCTGCCGGCGTTCCGGTACTGCGCCGCCGTGTGGGAAAAGGCAGCTTCTTCCAGCCGGACGGCCTTCTCCTTGAGAGAGAGCAGCTCCCCCTGCAAGCGTTCCACGGCGGCGAAGGCATTTTGGGGCTTGACGGACAGTGCCTGACCGATCTGGCGGGCCTGCTCCCAGCCGCCAGACAGACAGTCCAGCGCCCGTTGACCGCACAGCAGCTCCAGCCGCACGCCGTCCCGGAGCCTCTGGCAGCTCAGCAGCTTTACCAGCCCCACCTGACCGCTGCGGGCCACATGGGTGCCGCAGCAGGCGCACCGATCCGCACCGGGGAACTCCGTGATCCGCACCGGGCCGGTCAGCTCCTTTTTGCTGCGATAGGGCAGAGCGGCCAGCTCCTCCGGGGAGGGGTACCAGATGTGGATGGGGTGGTCGGCCCAGATATAAGCGTTGGCCTGCCGCTCCACCTCCAGCGCCTGTTCCCATGTGATGGGGGCGTTGTAGTCAATGGTGACCACGTCCGCGCCCATGTGGAAGCCCACATTGTCACAGTGGAAGGCGCTGCACAGCATGCCGGAGATGATATGCTCACCGGAGTGCTGCTGCATGTGGTCGAACCGCCGCGCCCAGTCGATATGGCCGCCCACCTCCGCGCCTACGGGCAACGCCCGGTCGCACAGGTGCGTGACGATGCCGTCTTGCTCGTGTACATCCAGCACGCGGGCATTGCCCAGCGTGCCGTGGTCGGCAGGCTGGCCGCCGCCCTCGGGGTAGAAGGCGGTGCGGTCAAGGGTGACGGAAAAGCCGTTTTTCACGGTCTCGCAGGACGCCACCACGGCGGTGAAGTCCTGCGTATAGGCATTTTCGTAGTAGAGCTTGACGGTGTCCATCAGTCATCCTTTTCCACGTCGCCCACGATGGCGATGTGCAGCTCATCCAGCTGCTTCTGCTCCACGGTGGAGGGCGCGCCCATCATCACATCCTGCGCGTTCTTGTTCATGGGGAAGGGGATGATCTCGCGGATGGAGCTTTCACCGGCCAGCAGCATCACCATGCGGTCGACGCCCGGGGCGATGCCGGCATGGGGAGGCGCACCGTAGCAGAAGGCGTTGTACATGGCGGGGAACTTCTTCTTCACGTCCTCCTCACCTAGACGCACCAGCTCGAAGGCCTTGATCATGATCTCGGGGTCGTGGTTCCGGACGGCGCCGCTGGACAGCTCCACGCCGTTGCACACCAGATCGTACTGGTCGGCGGTGATGGTCAGGGGGTCGATCTCGCCCCGCTCGGCCTTCAGCAGTACCTCCAGCCCGCCGCTGGGCATGGAGAACGGGTTGTGGCAGAATTCCAGCTCGCCGGACTCATCGCCGATCTCGTACATGGGGAAGTCCACGATCCAGCAGAACTCGTAGCGCTCCTTGTCCATGTGGCCCTCGCAGGCGGCGCCCAGCTTATTGCGCAGGACGCCGGCGGTCTTGATGGCCGCGCCCTTGTCACCGGCGGCCACGCCCACCAGCATATTGGGCTTCAGGCCCAGCTTGGCGGCGAGCGCCTCATGGCAGCCGCCCAAGAACTTGGCGATGCCGCCGGCCAGCTGGCCGTTCTCGTCCACCTTGAACCAGTAGGGCTTGCTGCCGGACTGCACCTCCACGTCGGTGCAAAGCTGGTCAATGGCCTTGCGGGTCAGGGTGCAGTCGCTGACGGCGATGGCCTTGACCACCTTTCCGTCGATCTGCTCGAAGCCGCAGCCCTTCACCTCACCGGAGATGTCGGTGAGGGTCAGGTCGATACGCAGATCGGGCTTATCGGAGCCGTAGGTCTCCATAGCGTCGTTGTAGGCGATACGGCGGAACGGCGCGGCAGAGGCCACATTGTAGGTGCCATACTTGGCGAAGATGGGGGGCAGCACATCCTCCAGCACGGCGAAAACGTCGTCCTGGGTGGCGAAGGCCATCTCCATATCCAGCTGGTAGAACTCGCCGGGGGAGCGGTCGCCCCGGGCGTCCTCATCCCGGAAGCAGGGGGCGATCTGGAAGTAGCGGTCGAAGCCGGAGGTCATCAGCAGCTGCTTGAACTGCTGGGGGGCCTGGGGCAGCGCGTAGAACTTGCCGGGGTGCTTGCGGGCGGGCACCAGATAGTCCCGGGCGCCCTCGGGGGAGGAGGCGGTCAGGATCGGGGTGGTGATCTCCAGAAAGCCGTGGTCGGTCATGGCGGCGCGGAGGGCGGCCACCACCTGGCAGCGCAGGATGATGTTCTGCTTCACGGCGGGATTGCGGAGATCCAGATAGCGGTACTTCAGGCGCTGCAGCTCATCGGCCTCGCGGCTGCGGTTGATCTCAAAGGGCAGGGAGTTGTAGCGGCAGCGGCCCAGCACTTCGATTTTGCTGGGCACCACCTCGATGTCACCGGTGGCCTGCTTGGGGTTCTTGCTGGCGCGCTCCCGCACCACGCCCTCCACGCTGATGGTGGACTCCTTGTTCAGGTCGCGGATGACGGCCATCATATCCTCCGTCTCCACCACGATCTGGGTGGTGCCGTAGAAGTCGCGGAGCACCACGAAGGCGAAGTTCTGACCCACGGCGCGGACGTTCTCCATCCAGCCCACCAGCTTCACGGACTGGCCCACATGCTCCAGCCGCAGCTCGTTGCAGGTATGTGTGCGCATCTGCATCATTGTTTTGTCCTCCTATTGTGATAATGTTTTGTATAATAAAAAGCAAATATTACGAATGGTTTTCGGATTTGGCGCGTTGGCGTGGGTTATTTCTCCACGATGACCGTGCCTGCATTCCGGGCGTCGAGGCCGCGACGGATGAGGCCCAGCGTCTCGTCAAAGGGCAGGGTGGTCTGCTGGCCGGAGGCCATGTCCTTGCAGGCCACCACGTTCCCGGCGATCTCGTCGTCGCCCAGAAACACCACATAGGGTACACCCAGCTTGTCGGCGTAGCTCATCTTGGCCTTGAACTTCTTCTGCTCGGTGTAGAGCTGGGTGCGGACACCGGCGGCGCGCAGGCGGGTGGCCAGCGTTACGGCGGGGGCCAGCTCGGCGGTCATGGGCAGGATCAGCACGTCGGCGGGGGCGGTGGGGAGGCCGGGGTTCAGCATGCCCTGCTCGCCCAGTACATAGAAAAGACGGGTCAGGCCGATGGAGATGCCCACGCCGGGCAGCTGCTTGTCGGTGTAGTACTCCGCCAGATTGTCGTACCGGCCGCCGGAGCAGACGGAGCCGATCTCCGGGTGATCCAGCAGCGTTGTCTCATACACCGTGCCGGTGTAGTAATCCAGTCCACGGGCGATGGTCAGGTCTACGGCGAAGTTCTCCGCCGGAACACCGAAGGCGGACAGGTATTTTACCACGGTGTTCAGCTGGTCAAGACCCTCGTCGAACACCTCGTTGCGGCCCCGGTAGGATTCCAGCGCGGCCAGCACCTGCTCGTTGCCGCCGGTGATGGCGATGAACTTCAGGATCTCATCGGCGCTTTCGGCGGACACGCCCACCTCGTCCGTCAGCAGTGTCCGCACCTTCTCCGCGCCGATCTTGTCCAGCTTGTCCACGGTGCGCATGATGTCGCCGGACCGCGCCGTCAGGCCCAGCATGGCGTAAAAGCCGTTGAGGATCTTCCGGTTGTTGACGCGGATCTGGAACCGCTTCAGGCCCAGCGAGGTAAAGGTCTGGTAGATGATGGCGGGGATCTCCGCCTCGTTGGTGATATCCAGCTTCCCGTCGCCGATGATGTCAATGTCTGCCTGATAGAATTCCCGGAAGCGGCCCCGCTGGGCGCGCTCGCCCCGATAGACCTTGCCGATCTGGTAGCGGCGGAAGGGGAAGGACAGGTCGTTGTAGTGCAGGGCCACATACTTGGCCAGCGGTACGGTCAGGTCGAAGCGCAGCGCCAGATCGGCGTCACCCTTCTGAAAGCGGTAGATCTGCTTCTCCGTCTCGCCGCCGCCCTTGGCCAGCAGCACCTCGCTGGCCTCGATCACCGGCGTGTCCAGCGGCGTGAAGCCGTACAGGCTGTATGTGTGCCGGAGGATATCCATCATTCGCTCCATCTGCTGCTGGGGCTGAGGCAGCAGCTCCATAAAGCCCGAGAGGGTGCGGGGTGTCATCTTACTCATTTTCCGTCTCTCCTTTATCCTCTGTGTTTTCCGTTTCCTCTGTGCTGCCGTCTGTAATGGCGGCGTCCGCGCCATGCTCCAGCGTGTGGGACGCGGCTTCCCGCGCGGCCTCGGCCTCCGCCTCGTGCTTCAGCTCCCACGCCACCTCGCGGTAGATGTTGTCCAGCTCCACGCCCTTCTTTTTTCCGGCGCGGCCCATGATGACGCCGCCGATGACCGCCAGCACGATCCAGACGTACCAGATGCGGGGGAGGGCCACCGCCAGCACGCAGAAGGGCAGGATGCCCAGCCATGCGCCCATCTCGGCGTAGTTCTCCTCCACGGCGTGGTAAATGCCCTTCTTCTCCCGGATGGCGGCGGTCTTTTTCAGCTGCGCCCGGCACATGCCAAGACGCAGCAGCGCCAGCGCCGTCAGGGGAATGAAGACGTCGTAGGTGTGGGTGTTGATGAAATCGATCACTTTCTGCATAGTTTCTCCTTTTCGGCGCCACGGAGCGGGAAAGCGATGAAAAAACGCTCCCGTCCCCTGTGTTGGGACGAGAGCGTAGAAACACTTCGTGGTGCCACCCAATTTCAGCCGCCATGCGGCCCTTTCTGCTCCTGTTACGGGGAGCACGCCGTGGATGTTTCCATCCCCGCTCGTCTGCTGTCTTGGCCCGTTCTGCCGCGGTGCGCTTTCAGCCGGCGGCGCACCTCTCTGCTGGCGGCGTTGTGCGGGTTACTCCTGCAGATTCAACGCGGTTGTCCCTTATTCTATGCGATTATCCGCCCGTTGTCAAGGCGCTTTACGCGGTGAAGGGCTTGCTCTTGGGGTTTACGATGTCGCGCCAGTCCAGATAGCCCTGATCCAGACCCAGCACCAGCATTTCGGCGGTGGCCAGATTGCTGGCAAAGGGGATGTTGTTCTGGTCGCACAGGCGGGAGATGTAGGTCACATCCTCGTCGGCGGTCTTCTGGTTGGGGTCGCCGAAGCACAGCACCATGTCGATCTCGTTGTAGGCGATGCGGGCCGCGATCTGCTGGCCGCCGCCGTGGGCAAAGGAGAGGAACCGGTGGATGGTCAGACCGGTGGCCTCGGCGATCTGCTGGCCGGTGCGGGCGGTGGCGCAGAGGGTGTGCTTGGCCAGTATGCCGCAGTAGGCGGTGCAGAACTGCACCATCAGCTCTTTCTTGTTGTCATGCGCCATCAAAGCGATATTCATAAGGGGCGCTCCTTTCTCCGTTATATCTTCATCAGGGGCACTTTGCGGCCCATGATGCGTTTGGCAATGTTTTCGTAGGCCCGGGCGGCATAGTAGTTGCGATCGCGCAGCACCAGCCCCCGGTTCAGGCAGTAGGGGACATCCTCGTCCTCCGGAATGACGCCCAGCAGGGGCAGTCCGGCGGTGTCGATGGCGTCGTCGATGGTGGTATGCAGCGCCCGCAGGGTCTTGCGGGAGACGCGGCCCACCACCAGATGCACGGCGTTGGCCGGAAAGGCGGACAGCTCCATGGCGGTGCGCTGGGCGTCCCGCATGGCGGAGATGTCGGTGGTGGTGACAACGATGACCTGATCAGCCATACAGGCGGCCATCTTGAAGCCCTGCCCCAGTCCGGCGGGGGCGTCCATCAGGCACCAGTCATACCGTTCCCGTATCTCGCGGGCCAGCGCCGCCAGCTGCCGTACCGTCAGCGCCAGCGGCTTGTCGGCCATGGGCGCGGTCAGCAGATCCAGCGTGGGGTACTGCTCATGGGTCACAGCGGCCTGCTCCAGCGTGCAGCGCGCCGCCAGCACATCGGAGAAGTCCATCAGCGCACGGTCGCTGAGGCCCAGCGCCAGATCCAGATTCCGCAGGGTGATGTCGCAGTCCATGCAAAGGACATGCTGGCCAAGGGAGGCCAGCGCCAGTCCGGTATTGGCGGTGAAGGATGTCTTGCCGGTGCCGCCCTTGCCGGAGACGACGGCGATGATCTTTCCCATGTGACCCTCCTTTCCGGGTGATGCCGCTATTTCAACGGCGCTTTTTTCATACGGGCAAAGCTGCGGGGGTAGACGGCTGGGGTGTCCTTGACCTTTTCGATGACCACCAGCCGGTGGCGCACCTGCGTCTGCGGCACGGTGTAGTCCCGGATGGCGGCGATGCGGCCGCCCAGTTGGCCCGCGGCGCCCCGCGCACCGTCGATCTCCTCATCAGAGGAGACGGATTTCATGGCCAGGAACTGCCCGCCCACCTTTACCAGCGGCAGCGTCAGCTCGCACAGCAGGTTCAGGTTGGCCACGGCACGGGAGGCGGCGATGTCGTACTGCTGTCGGTGGCCGGCGGCGTATTCCTCGGCACGGGCGTGAACACAGTCCGTCCGCGCCAGCGATAGGGAGGCGCACACCTCCCGGAGGAAGTCGACGCGCTTGCCAAGACTGTCCAGCAGCGTCAGGTCGAAGTCCGGCTCCAGGATCCGCAGCACCATGCCGGGGAACCCGGCGCCGGTGCCCACGTCGATGACCCGCTTGCCCCGCAGGTCTGCCATGGTCAGCAGCGCGGCGCAGTCCAGCAGGTGCAGGGTGGCCACCTCCTGCGGCGCCGTGATGGCTGTCAGGTTCATGACCTTGTTTTTCTCCAGCAGCAGCGCGGCGTAGGCCTCCAGCTGGGGCACGGCGTCTGCGGGCAGGCCCAGCTGTGCCAGTCCCCGCGTCAGGATATCTCTCATTTCTGCTGCTCTTTCAGCAGGTCGCGGATCTCGGTGAGCAGCTCCTCCGCAGTGGGGGCGTCAGGCTCCTCCGGCGCGGGCTCCTCGTCCTTTTTGCCCAGAGAGTGCAGCTTATTTATACCCTTGACCAGCAGGAACATGGCGAAGGCCACAATAATGAAATCCAGGATCACAGCCAGCAGATTGCCGATGCCCAGCGTGACGGGGTCGGCCCCGGCCTCCACGGCGGCGCTGTTGAGCAGGATGTTCCACTGGGTCAGGTCGATGCCGCCGGTGATGAGCCCGATCAGGGGCATGATGATGTCGTTGACGACAGAGGTGGTGATCTTGCCGAAGGCGGCGCCGATCACAACACCGATGGCCATGTCCAGCACGTTGCCGCGCATGGCAAAGGTCTTAAATTCGTTGAAAAATTTCTTCATGGATCAAATTCTCCTATACGAACCGTATAAACTCTATAAAATACTACGATACGCTATCAAGGCTCTGCTCAGTGCAGCGGCACCAGACGTTCCTTGCCGCCCATGTAGGGGCGCAGGGCCTCCGGTACCAGCACGGAGCCGTCCGCCTGCAAATTGTTCTCCAGGAAGGCGATGAGCATGCGGGGCGGCGCCACCACGGTGTTGTTCAGCGTGTGGCACAGCTGCATTTTGCCGCCGGCGTCCTTGTAGCGGATCTTCAGGCGGCGGGCCTGCGCGTCGCCCAGATTGGAGCAGGAGCAGACCTCGAAATACTTCTGCTGACGGGGCGACCATGCCTCGATGTCGCAGGACTTGCACTTCAGGTCGGCCAGATCGCCGGAGCAGCACTCCAGCTGCCGCACGGGGATATCCAGTGAGCGGAACAGCTCCACGCTGTACTGCCACATCTGCTCGTACCATTTTTTGGAATCCTCCGGCTTGCAGACCACGATCATCTCCTGCTTCTCGAACTGATGGATGCGGTAGACGCCGCGCTCCTCGATGCCGTGGGCGCCCTTTTCCTTGCGGAAGCAGGGTGAGTAGGAGGTCAGGGTCTGGGGCAGCTTGTCCTCCGGGATGATCTGGTCGATGAATTTGCCGATCATGGAGTGCTCGCTGGTGCCGATGAGGTAGAGATCCTCGCCCTCGAGCTTGTACATCATAGCGTCCATGTCCGTCTGACTCATGACGCCCTCCACCACGTTGCCGTGGATCATAAACGGGGGGATGCAGTAGGTAAAGCCCTTGCCGATCATGAAGTCCCGGGCGTAGGCCAGCACGGCCTCGTGGAGACGGGCGATATCGCCCAGCAGGTAGTAGAAGCCGCTGCCGGACACGCGGGCCGCGGCGTCCATGTCGATACCGTTGAAGCGCTCCATGATGTCGGTGTGGTAGGGGATGTCAAAGTCCGGGGTCTTGGGCTCGCCGAAGCGCTGCACCTCCACGTTGCAGCTGTCGTCCGGGCCGATGGGCACGGAGGGGTCGATCATTTGGGGAATTACCAGCATGATCTTGTTCAGGGCCGCCTCGGCCTGCTCCTTCTTGGCCTCCAGCTGGGCCATGCGTTCGGCATCGGCCTTGACGGCGGCGTTGTTGGCGTCGATCTCCATCTGAATGGCGGATCTTTCGGTCTCGTCGGTGCATTTTTTCAGCTTGCCGAACAGGGGGCCGTTGGCCTTGGACAGCTTGTTGCGCTCGGCCTTCAGCGCCTCACCGTCGGCAATGGCCTGACGGCGCTCGGCGTCCAGCGCAATGGCCTCATCTACCAGAGGCAGCTTGGCGTTCTGAAACTTCTTGCGGATGTTTTCTTTAACAGCCTCCGGGTTTTCCCGGACAAATTTGATATCCAGCATTGTTTTTACCTCGTTCTTCTGAATGTTTCACGTGAAACAGCGTTATTTCTTTCTGATAGTGTGGAGCGCGTCCAGCAGATCGTTGAGATCGTCCGTGCCGTAGTATTCCAGCTCGATGCGGCCCTTTTTGCGGCCGGTGACGATGCGGCAGACCCGGCCCAGACGTTCCCCCAGCTCCTTGGCGGCTTCCTCGGCGTAGTTGACGGTCAGCGGGTCTTTTGCCGGCTTTTCCGGCGCCTCTGCCAGCAGCTTCTTGGTCAGCAGCTCCGTCTGCCGCACGGATAGATCATTTTTCAGCACGGCGGCGGCGGCTGTCTCCTGCTGCTTGGCGGGGAGGGGGAGCAGCGCTCTGGCGTGGCCGCCGGACAGGCGTCCGTCCTCCACCATGGCCCGCACCGGCTCGCACAGGTTCAGCAGCCGCATGGCGTTGGCCACGGCGGGGCGGGACTTGCCCACCCGCTTGGCTGTCTCCTCCTGCGTCATGCCGTACTGCTCCATCAGAACCTTGTAGCCCTCGGCCTCCTCGATGGGATTCAGATCCTCCCGCTGGAGGTTCTCAATCATGGCCAGCTCCATGGCCTTGCGGTCGTCAGCTTCGATGACCACGGCGGGCACCTGCGTCAGTCCGGCCATACGGGCGGCACGCCAGCGCCGCTCACCGGCGATGATCTGATAGTACCCGGATTGCAGCTTCCGCACCGTCAGCGGCTGGATGATGCCGTGCTGACGAATGGAATCAGCCAAATCGGCCAGCGCGTCGGGGTCGAACAGCTTGCGGGGCTGCGCGGCACAGGATTCCACCTGGCTGATGGGCAGCATCAGACTGCTCTTTTCATCGTTCAACTCCATCATGTCGTCGCCCATCAGAGCGCCGAGGCCCTTGCCTAAACCCTTGGATGTTCCTGCCATAGTGCGTCTCCTTTCAGGCGTTTCGCCTCAAAAACTCGTCTGCCAGCGCGATGTAGGCATCCGCGCCCCGGCAATTCCGGTCGTAGGCGGTGATGGGCCGCCCGTGGCTGGGGGCCTCGCTGAGCCGGACGTTCCGAGGGATCACGGTGCTGTACACCTTGGCGCCGAAGAATCGCTTGACCTCCTGCGCCACCTGAATGGACAGGTTGGTGCGGCCATCGAACATAGTCAGCAGCACGCCCTCGATGTCCAACGAGGGGTTCATGCTGCGGCGCACGATGCGCACCGTGTTCATCAGGTCGCTGAGCCCCTCCAGCGCGTAATACTCGCCCTGCACCGGCACCAGCAGGCTGTTGGCGGCGCACAGTGCGTTCAGTGTCAGCAGCTCCAGCGAGGGGGGGCAGTCGATAAAGATGTAGTCGTACTGCTCCGCCACCTGCCGCAGCGCGGCCTTCAGCAGGAACTGCCGGTTTTCCAGCTCGATCATCTCCACGCCGGCGCCAGCCAGCGCCTTGCTGCTGGGGAGCACGTCGCCATAGGGGGTGGAGACGATGGCCTTCGCCGTCTCCGTACCGTTGATGAGCACGTCGTACACGCCGTTGGACACGGACTTGTCCACGCCCATGCCGCTGGTGGCGTTGGCCTGCGGGTCGAAATCGCACAGCAGCACCCGCTTGCCTTTGGCCTTGACGGCGGCGGCCAGATTGACACAGGTAGTGGTCTTTCCCACGCCGCCCTTCTGATTGACGATGGCAATGATCTTTGACACGGCAAACTCCTCTTTCTGTCTGATTCTGTATCTTTCTTAGTATACCACAAGAGTGGTCAGTTTCAATAGAAAATTTGCAATTTGCGAAAGATGTTTCACGTGAAACGTCGAAAAAATAAAATTTCCTGTGGATGTTTCACGTGAAACATCCACAGGAAAAACACTATGACAGCAAAATTACACCGTCCAGCGGCGGCAGAGTCAGCTGCACCTGCCCCTTCTGCACCAGAAACTGCTGACCGGTGACGCCGTCGCGGCACAGCGGGCCGTCCCAGTCCAGCGCCAGCGTCAATACCTGCGTGCCGGCGTTCATCACCGTTACCGTGCGCTCATCGCCGCAGCGGCGCTCTATGACCAGTCCACCGCCCTGCGCGTACAGGTAGCGGATATCGCCCCGCCGCAGGGAAGGGCGCTGTGAGCGCAGCTGTCCCAGCTGCCGGAAGAACGCCAGCAGCGCCTCATCCTCCTGCCCCCAAGGGTATGTGCCGCGATTCAGAGGGTCTTCGAAGCCCTGCATCCCGGCCTCGTCGCCGTAATAGAGAGTAGGGGAGCCCGGGAAGGTATATAGAAGCATCCCGGCCAGCCGCAGTTTTCTCCGGCCTCGCGTCAGCTCGTCGGGAGAGAGACGGTACGCCGCCCGGGCGGGCTTATCCTCCGGCGTCTGTGCCGTGCCCAGCAGCGTCAGGATGCGGGCGGTGTCGTGGGTGCCCAGAAAGTTCATGGCTCCGTAGAACGCGGCAGGGGGGTAGTTTTCTCGGATGGTCTCCATGGTGTCGCGAAACGCGGCGGCATCCCCGCCGCCCAGCCATGCCAGCAGCGCCGTCCGGAAGGGGTAGTTCATCAGACCGTGCGTCTCCCGGCCCAGCAGATAGCGGCGGCGGCGGGAGTAGGCGATCTTGTTGCTGCCGTCCTCCCACACCTCGCCCAACAGGTAGGCATCGGCTTTTTCCTGCTCTATGGCGGTGCGGATGGCGGCGATGAAATCGTCTGGCAGCTCGTCGGCCACGTCCAGACGCCAGCCGTCGGCTCCCAGCCGCAGCCAGCGCCGCACCACGGAATCCTTGTCGGAAATGATGAACCGCCGGTAGTCCGGCTGCTCCTCGTTGACCGCCGGCAGCGTATGTACGCCCCACCACGCATCGTAGTCCGTGGGCCACGGATGGAAGCTGTACCAGCTGAAGTAGGGGGAGTCGGTGCTCTGGGCCGCGCCCAGCTCCGGGTAGAAGCCATCGGCGTTGAAGTAGCGGCTGTTGGAGCCGGTGTGGTTGAACACGCCGTCCAGAATGACGCGGATGCCCCGGGCGTGGGCCTCCCGGCACAGGGTACGGAAATCCGCCTCCGTGCCCAGCAGGGGGTCAACAGCCCGGTAATCCGCCGTGTTGTAGCGGTGGTTGCTGTCGGACTCAAAAATGGGGTTGAGATACAGCGTGCTGACCGACAAGCTCTTGAGATAGTCCAGCTTTTCGGTGATGCCCGCCAGCGAGCCGCCGAAAAAGTCGCGGTTGGTGATCTGTCCGTTTTCGTCTGGCAGGAACACCGGCTGGTCGCCCCAGTCATCGTGTACCCAGCGCCGCCCCACCATGCCGGTGACATCCGGCACGGAGGTGCGGCGGAAACGGTCTGGAAAAATCTGGTATGTCACGCCTTCACCGAACCAAGCGGGGGTGGGGGAGTCCTCGTACACCGTCAGCTGCCAGCAGGCCAGCGCGTCCTGCGCGCACCAGCCGTTTTTTCCCAGACAGACGGTGCTGCCGTCGCCCCGGGTGAACCGGAAGCCGTACCAGCACAGCTCCGGCGCGTCCGGCGCGGTGTAGACGCCGGAGAAGCCGCCCTCCGCCGGGGGCAGGGGCACGGCCTCGTCCGCACCGGCGAACTCCCGGTGTACCAGCAGCTCGCAGGCGTAGTACGTCTCGTCCCGCAGGGTAAAGGTTACCGGTGCGCCGCACTTGGCCGCGCCGAAGGGTGTTTTGCAGGAGCTGTCCTGCGGATCAAAAACAGGGATCATAGATAGGGTTCCTCTCACTTCAAAAGGGTGTTCTCGCCGATGGCGGCGCCATCGTCCGTGTGGCTGAACCAGGAGTTGATGATCTCCACGGCGGCGGTGGCCAGCGCCGCGCCGCTGCCGCCCTTTTCGATGACGATGGCCACGGCGATCTCCGGATCCTCATAGGGGGCGTAGGCCACGAACACGCCGTTGGCGATATCGGTGCCCACCTGCGCCGAGCCGGTCTTGGCGCCGGCGGAAACCACGCAGTCCTGGAAGGCGAAGGCCACACCGCCGGAGACGGTCAGCTCGTGCATGCCCTTTGTCACGGCCTCTACCGTGGAGCCGGACATTTCGACCGTGTTCAGCGGCTCATCGTCGTAGACGTACAGCAGCCGGGAGTTATCGTACTCCTTGACGTTTTTCAGCAGATGGGCCTGATAGTGCTCGCCGCCGCCCACCAGCGTGGCGATGTAGTTGGCCAGCTGCAGGGGGGTGAACAGGTTGTAGGACTGTCCGATGGCGGCGGTAATGGTCTGGCCGTCCGTCCACTCCCGGTTGTGGCTGTCCGCCCACTCCGGGGAGGCCAGCACGCCGCTGGAGTCGCCGATCTCAATGCCGGTGGACTGCCCCAGACCGAACTGGGAGGCGTAGCTGTCCAGCGTGCGGATACCGGTGAGCCGCCCCACCTCATAGAAGAAGTAGTTGCAGGATACGGTGATGGCCTGCGTCACGTTGATGCGCCCGTGGGTGGAGCCGCCCTGCCGGTAGACCCAGCACATGGGCTGTGGGTCGCGGTAATAGGTGTAGATACCGCGATCCTGAATGATGGAGGACGGCGTGATGATGCCGCTCTCCAGCGCCGCCACGGCGGTACACATCTTGAAGGTGGAGCCGGGGGCGTAGGTGCCCTGCGTGGCCCGGTTGAACATGGGTAGCCGCTCGTCGGCCACCAGATCCTCGTAGTCCTCATTGAACGTGGACAGATCGTAGGTGGGGTAGCTGGCCAGCGCCAGCACCTCGCCGCTGCCCACGCTGACCACAGCGGCCGCGCCGCCGCGCTCGTTGCTGTCCTCGTCGATCATGCCGGTAATCGTCTGGGCCAGCGCCCGCTCCACATCGGCCTGCAGGTCGATGTCCAGCGTCAGCGCCACGGTGCCGCCGGGCTGCGGCTCCCGTGTGTACAGCTCGCCGGTGAGCTTGCCGTCCTCGTCGGTGGTGATGAGCCGCCGGCCGTCCGTGCCCCGCAGGTACTCCTCGAAGGCCTTCTCCACGCCGTCCTTGCCCACAAGGTCGTTCATGGAGTACCCCTTGTCGGCGTAGCCCACATAGCCGGTCTTTTCGTTGCTGCTCCACTCCTCCTGCCAGATGGGCCCGATGGTGCCCAGAATGTGAGCCGCCAGCGTGGTGTTGTACACCCGTGCGGAGGCGGTGCGGATGCTGACGCCCTCGTACCGCCCGTCGGTGATGAGGCTCAGCACCTCCGAGGAAACGTCCTCGGCAAACGTATAGCTGTCGCGGCTGTGCAGCTCGTACCGCACGCCGATGACCAGCCGCGCATCCTTCTCCGACAGGCTCTCGTCGACATGGTACAGCGCCCGCATCTCCGCGATCAGCTGCCGTCCGGCGGCGGTGGCGGTCAGCTTGTTCTTCTCCAGATATTGGGTAAAGCTCTCTGACCGGTCGTTGGTGTAGCGGAGGAAGCTGCCGGTCTGTGCAATGGGCAGCGTGTCGTTCCACGCGGTGCCCGTCTCCTGACACAGGCGGATGAGCCGCAGGATGGCGTCGTTCAGCGAAGCGTCGTCGGTAAAGCCGCTGCGATCGAACACCAGTGTGTAGGCCAGCCGGTTGGACACCAGCACCTTGCCGTTGCGGTCGGTGATGATGCCGCGGGAGGCGGGTACCACCTCGCTGGTGGCGTTGCTGGAGATGGAGCGGGCGCGGTTCTCGCTGCCGTGGAGGATCTGGGCGTCGTACAGCACCGCGCCGAACAGCAGCAGGAACGCGCCGAAAACGCCCAGCAGGATCATGACCCGCCGCTTGGCGGGATGGGGGTTCTTCATCATGGAAAATGTCTCCTTGTCACTCGCCCCGGGTCAGGCGGCAGATCCGGGAAAAGGGGAAGTGTACCAGCGGCGTTGCCGCCAGCGACAGCAGCAGCTCCTTGCCCAGCAGCATCAGTGCCGGGCCGGTGGAGATGCCCTGCTGGTACGTCAGCAGCAGGATCCGCAGAAGGCCGCACAGCAGCAGCCCCGCGGCGGACACGGCCAGCGAGCAGAACAGCCCCGCCACGATGACCTGCCCGGACAGCAGCCGCGCCAGAAACGCGCTGCCGAAAAACACCAGACAGTAGAAGCATACGAACACGCCCGTGGGCATCAGCAGGTCGCAGGCCAACCCGAAAAACAGGGCGTACAGCAGGGACTGCCCGCTGCGCTCCAGCGTCACGGGGATCAGCGCCAGCGCCGGCAGCAGGAATGGGTGTACGCCGCCGACACGGATGTACACCAGCACCATGTCCTGCACCGCCAGCAGGGCCAGCGCGCACAGTCCGTACAATATCCACTTTCGCACCATGGTGCGTCGCGTCATAGCAGTTCCTTTCCCGCGGTCACTCCACCACGTCGAAATCCGTAATGATATACAGGTCGGTGAGGGCGTCCGGATCACACCGGGGCGTCAGCACCGCGTAACGGGCCAGACCGCCGTCGTCGGTGCGCACCTCCTCCACGGAGCCGATGGGCAGCCCGGAGGGGTAGTAGCCCCCCAGCCCGGAGGTCACCACCAGATCGCCCTTAATTAGAGTGGAGGAATCCGGCAGATAGCTGAGCTTCAGCTTACCCTCCGTCATCAGGGACAGGTCGCCGGCGGCGATGGCCGTCTCCTCCGTGCGGAACACCATGGCGCCCAGCTGGGATCCGGTGTCCAGTATGGTGGTGAGACGGCACCAGTTCAGACCCACCTCCGTCACCACGCCCACCAGATTGCCGTAGCAGTCCACGGCGCAGTCGCTCTCCGCCACACCGTGGCGGCTGCCCCGGTTCAGCACCAGTGTGCTCGACCAGTTGGACACGTCCCGCTGGGTGATGCGAGCCGCCTCAAACACCAGATCAGACCGCTGCGCCCGGAGATCCAGCAGCTCCCGCAGGCGCTGGTTCTCCTCGGCGGCGGGCTGCGCCGTGCGCAGCTCCTGCCGCAGCTGGGCGTTCTCCTGCCGCAGCGCCTCGTTCTCCGCCTGCAGCTCCTCGATGCTGGCGAAATGGTCGCCAATGCCGCCGACCCACTCCACCACCGCCGAGCCCGCCGCCCGGAAGGGCGACGCGATGACGCCCAGCGCGTTGTGCAGCAGACTGGTGCCGGAGCCCAGAGCCGAGATAATGCACAGCACCACGGCAATGAGGGCGGCCCCGGCCAGCAGCCAGATACCGGTTTTCGTAAAAAATCGTTTCATCCGTTGTTTCCTCTCAGCCCAGCAGCGTGATGCCGAAATCCGCCAGCATACGGCTCAGCAGCAGCACCGGCAGGCCCATCACGTTGAAAAAGTCGCCGTCGATGCGCTCCACCAGCAGCGCGCCCTGGCCCTGTACGCCGTAGGCGCCCGCCTTGTCCATCGGCTCGCCTCCGGCGATGTAGGCCCGCAGCTCCGTTTCCGACGCGGGGCGGAAATAGACATCCGTGGACTGGGCGCGGGTCAGCAGCTTTTCGCCCTGCCGCACCGTCACGCCGGTGCATACGGTGTGGTGACGCCCCTGCAGCGCCGTCAGCATGGCCAGCGCCTCCGTCTCGTCGGCGGGCTTGCCCAGCTTTTTGTCGTCCAGAAACACCATGGTGTCGGCGGTGATGACGATCTCATCCGCCTCCGACGGCACCGCCTGAGACTTCTCCCGGGAGATGTAGCACACGATCTCCTGCGGCGTCAGGCCGTCGGGGAACCACTCCTCCACATGAGGCACGCGGACGGTGAAATCGCGGATGCCTATCCGCTGCAAAAGCTCCTGCCGCCGGGGAGAGCCGGAGGCCAGTACGATCCTTGCCATACCGCTCACCGCCCCGTGGAGCCGAAGCCGCCGTCGCCCCGCTCCGTCTCATCCAGCTCCGTCACCGGCACGACGGTGGGCTGCACCACCGGCGTCACCATCAGCTGGGCGATGCGGTCGCCGGGCCGGACGGTGTAAGGGCTGCCGCCCAGATTCACCAGACCCACGCCGATCTCACCGCGATAGTCGCTGTCGATGACGCCCACGCCGTTGGCGAGGCACACGCCCTGCCTGATGCCCAGCCCGCTGCGGGCGAACACCAGCGCCACATAGTCTGCCGAGGGCAGGGCGATGGCGATGCCGGTGGGGATGAGCTGCCGCTCCCCGGCGGCCAGCGTCACCGGCTGGTCGATGCAGGCGCACAGATCCATGCACGCCGCCCCCGCCGTGGCAAAGCGGGGCAGGGGGATGTCCGTCCCGATTTTGGGGGACAGGGCCTTGATCTTCAACTCCATAGAAACACCTTTTTCTGCAAAAAATAAAAACTATCCGTATAATATGGCGGCGGTTATACGCAACGTTTATTCAACGCCCCGGTAAAACAGCCCCCGCGTCAGGTCGTCCGGCGACCAATCGCCGCCGCCTTGGTATCTTCGCAGCACGACGGCGCACTGCTCCGGCGTCTCCGTGGTGAACCGCAGCCGGCCGTAGGTCAGGCCGCAGCGCCGCATCTCCGGCTTGTCGGCCAGAAACAGCGTCCGGCTGTTCTGTATCTCGCACCGGCAGCCGTAGATGCAGGTCACGGGGAACTGCGCGCCGGTGCGGTCGGTGAGGACGCTGCCCGCCCCGTGGGTACAGCCCGTGCCGCAGCGGGTGACGCAGTTTTCCGTCACCATTAGCGGCAGACGGCCGTAGACGATGGCCTCGCAGGGCAGGTGCTTCTTCAGATCGCGGATCTGCTGCCACCGCAGCTCAAAGGACACGGCGGCGGAGTCCAGCCCCTGCTCCCGCCAGAACAGCAGGGCGCGGGAGTTGAAAATGTTCAGTCCGCAGTCGCCCCGCAGCGTCCGGCCCAGCCCCCGCACGATAGGCAGGTGGCCCAGATTGCCTATGCTGACGGAGGACGCCTCCGGGTGCCGCTCCAGCAGCTGCCGCAGCGGCGTCTCGTCCGCCGTCCGGAACACGCGGGGCAGCACGGCGCACAGCTCCGTTCCACCCCAGTCCAGACCGGCGTCCAGCCGCTCCAGCTCCTCGATGGGGACGTATACGACGGCGGGCTTCTCCGCCAGCAGCGCTGCCGTGACCTGCTCCGCTTTCAGCACGGAGCAGGTGAAGCCCATGTCCGCGGGGGGCTCCGGGGCTTCGGGCAGCGCCGCCGCCTCCAGCACCCGCCGGACGTGGGGGTCGCGGCCCTGCCGCAGTTCCTCCTTCTGCCAGGGACTCATCCGACGCAGGAACCAGTCCTGCTCCAGCCGCTGTTTCAGTTCCTCCAGCGCGTCCCGCCGCAGGCCGTTGATGACGCTGGCCGGCAGCATCAGGCCGTCGTCCAGCTCCGCGCGGAACTGCTCCACCGTGAACACGGTGCCGCCGGTCTTACTCAGCCGCTCCCGCAGCTCCTCGGCGGTCAGGGCGCGGCTGCGGGCCGTCTCCGGCACCGGGCCCTGCGCCCATACGTTCATCAGACCGTTGTTGCTCTGGCAGCCCACTGCCAGCGACACCGGCTTGCCCGCCTGCACCCGGATGGCCAGAGACACCGGTATCCTCCGGTTCTCCCGCCCGTTTTCGTACTGCTCCCGCACCTCGGTGAACAGCTCCTTCGGCTCCGGCGCGTTCTCCGGACGGATACCGAACATCTGGGGGCCTTTTTTGTCCAGCCAGTACCCGTCGGTGAAGCCGCTGCGGGAGAACGCCTGCTCCAGCCGGCGGCTTTCCTCCGCCGTGGGGCGGCGCTTTTCGTCCATGAGCCGCCGGTAGATGCCGGTGACCACCGCCACATATTCCGGCCGCTTCATGCGGCCCTCCAGCTTGAGACAATCCACGCCTATCTCGTCCATCTCCGCCAGGTACGCGGACAGGTTGGCATCCTTCAGGCTCAGGGGATGCCCGCCCCGGCAGGGGCCGTCCACACCGTAGGGCAGGCGGCAGGGCTGGGCGCAGGCGCCCCGGTTGCCGCTGCGCTCGCCTACCACGGCGCTCATCTCGCACTGGCCGGAGTAGCACATGCACAGCGCACCGTGGACGAATATTTCGATCTCAGCAGGACATCCGGCGCAGATCTCCCGCACCTCATCCCGGCTCAGCTCCCGTGCCAGCACCACCCGTTCCATGCCCAGTGCGGCGGCCTCGTTGGCGCCGCCCAGCGTGAACAGGCTCATCTGGGTGCTGGCGTGGAGAGGCACGTCCGGCACGATCTCCCGTGCCAGCGTCAGAAGTCCCCAGTCCTGCACCAGTATGGCATCCACACCCATGGCGCAGGCTTTTTTCAGGGCGTCTGCGGCCTGCGCCAGCTCCCGGTCGGTCAGCAGGGTGTTCAGCGTCAGAAAGACCCTGACGCCCCGTAAATGGCAATAGGCCACCGCCGACGCAAACTCCTCGTCGGTAAAGTTTTTGGCGCTGCGCCGCGCATTGAACGCGCCAAAGCCCATATATACCGCGTCCGCGCCGGTCTGGACGGCGGCAACAAGGGAGTCAAAGCCGCCGGCGGGGGAGAGAAGCTCCATCATCCCTTGCGGTTCTGCTGGGACTGCAGCTTGCGCCGCAGCTCGGCGGCCTCGTTCTTGGCGCGGCCGGCCTCGTCCAGATAGGTCTTCAGCTGACGGCGCAGATTGTCGGCGTTCTCCTGCGCCTTGCACAGCTCGTCCGCCAGATTCACGGCGGCCAGCACGGCGGCGTTGTCCCGGCTCATGTGGGCGGCGTCCATCAGCTGGCGCATCTCGCCGTCCACCATGGCGCCCACCTTCTCCATGTAGGCCGCGTCCTCCTCCGCCACCAGCGTATACTCCGTGCCGCAGATGGTCATCGTTACCCGATTCGCCATAGTCAACCTCCTCTGTATATCCGTAAAAATAGAGATGCTTATACAGCATCCATTATAGCACAATTTCCCGGCGTGGAAAGCCTATTTTGGCGAAAAGCGGAAATTTGTAAAAATGTGACCGCCCCCGCTTTACGCCGCTCCACTTTTCATGTAAAATAGGGACACTGACGAAAAAGGAGGCCCTGTCCATGAGCGGTTATATCCTCCGGGGCGGACAAGAGAATATCACGCTGCCCGCCGCCGCGGCGGAGAGCCTGCTCAAGCGGGGCGACGGCGACGCGGCCCTGCTGTATCTGGCGCTGCAGCGGTTCGGCCGGGGCGTCACGCCGGAGGAGCTGGAGCGCGTGCTGCCCACCATGAGCCGCCTGCGCATGGACGCGGCGGAGGGCGTGCTGCAGGAGCTGGGGCTCCTGCCCCGTCCCCAGCAGCCCCGCCCCGAGCCGGCGGAGGAAAGAGCCGTCTACTCCACGGAGGACATTTCGGCCCTGCTGACGGACAACGAGGGCTTCCGCCTGCTGATCCCACAGGCGGAGCAGCAGCTGGGTAAAAAGCTGCGCACCGCCGACCTGCAGATACTGGCGGGGCTGTACGACGATCTGGGCCTGCCGGCGGACGTGATCTATCTGCTGCTGTGCCACTGTGTGGAGCGCGCCAAGGCCCAGTGGGGCGAGGGGCGCCGTCCCACCATGCGGCAGGTGGAGAAGGAGGGCTACCACTGGGCGCAGATGGGGCTTTTCGATCAGGTCAGCGCCGCCGCCTACCTGCGGACGTGGAGCCGCCGCCGCCAGAAGATGGGGGCGTACATGCAGGCGCTGCACCTGCCTGACCGACCGCCGGTGGAGGCGGAGAGCCGCTACATCGCAGACTGGATGGACATGGGCTTCCCGCCGGAGACGGTGGCCATGGCCTACGAGCGGACGGTGTTTTACAAGAAGGACATGAACTGGCGCTATCTCAACGGCATCCTGCGCCGCTGGCATGACAGCGGATGGCACACGCCCCAGCAGGTGGAGCGGGGCGAGGCGCGCAAGCCGTCCCCCACGCCGCCGCAGGAGAGCGGCGACACCGGCGGCCAGCAGAATGCGTGGATGCGCCGGTATATCAAGAGGTGACGATATGGCATACGACGGCAGGATCATGCAGCGGGCGCTGGCCCGCTTTGACGAGGACAAGCAGCGCCGCGGGGCCCAGCTGGAGCAGCGGCGGCGCACGGCCTACGCCCGCGCTCCCCGGCTGGCGGAGATCGACACGGAGCTGCGGGGCACCATGAGCCGCATCATCTCCTCCGCGCTGGCCCGGGGCACTGACCCGCTGCCCGCGATCCGGGTGCTGCGGGACGAGAATCTCCAGCTCCAGCGGGAGCGGGTGCAGCTGCTGGCGTCGCTGGGCTATCCGGCGGACTGGTTGGAGGAGAAGCCGGCCTGCACCCAGTGCGGTGACACCGGCTATGTGCAGGGCGGCGTGTGCCCGTGCCTGCGGGCGTACTACGCCCGTGAGCAGCTGGCGGAGCTGTCCCGCCTGCTGCCTCTGGGGGAGGACAGCTTCGAGACGTTCAGCTTTGACTGGTACGACAGCACGGTGCAGCCTGCCTTCGGTGTGTCGCCCCGTGAGAATATGGAGCGCAATTTTGACGTCTGCCGGGACTACGCCTATCAGTTCGACCGGGGCGGCGGCAATCTGCTGCTGTCCGGCGGCACGGGGCTGGGCAAGACGTTCCTCTCCGCCTGCATCGCCCGGGTGGTCAGCGAGAACGGCTTTTCCGTGGTGTACGACACCGCTGCCAGCGTGTTCAGCCGGTTCGAGGACGCCAAGTTCCGCCGGGACGACGGCGGCAGCGAGGACGCCGACCGCTGCATGAAGTGCGACCTGCTGATCCTGGACGATCTGGGCACGGAGATGACCACCGCCTTTGTCCAGAGCGCCCTGTACCAGATCGTCAACGGGCGGCTGATGGAGAAGCGCGCCACCATCATCAGCACCAATCTGGCCCCGGAGGAGATCGGCAGCCGCTACGGCCGGTCGGTGCTGTCCCGGCTGGAGGGGGACTACGAGATCCTGCCCTTTTTCGGGGAGGATATCCGCCGCCTGAAGCGAGAGCGGCAGTAAAACCTGTAAATATTGCGTAAAAAAGACGCCTGCTTGGCGTCTTTTTTAAATTTCCCGACACTTTCTGCCCCTTTTCGCACCGCCGGCGCCGTACAATGGTGCCAAAGGAGGGGGGAAAACCATGAAAAAGACCCAGAAGGACGAGTTCCTGTCCAGCCGCGTCCGCTACATACCCATCAACACGGTGCGGCCCAACCCGCAGCAGCCCCGGCGCAGCTTCGATGAGACGGCGCTGCGGGAGCTGGCGGACAGCATCCGGGCCTACGGCATCCTGCAGCCCCTGACGGTGCGGGACCGGGGCGGCTTTTACGAGCTGGTGGCGGGGGAGCGCCGCCTCCGCGCCGCCCGCATCGCGGGCTTGCGGGAGGTGCCCTGCCTTGTGGCGGAGGTGGGAGAGGAGGACGCGGCGCTGCTGGCCCTCATTGAGAACCTCCAGCGTCGGGATCTGGACTACATGGAGGAGGCGGCGGCCATCGCCCGGCTCATCGGGCGCTACGGCCTGTCCCAGCAGCAGGCGGCGGACAAGCTGGGCAAGTCCCAGCCCGCCATTGCCAATAAGCTGCGGCTGCTGCGTTTGGCCCCGCCGGTCATTGACTGCCTGCGGCAGTACGGCCTGACGGAGCGCCACGCCCGGACGCTGCTGCGGCTCACCGATCCGGAGCAGCAGCTGGCGGCGGCGCGGCACATGGGGCAGCGGGGGCTGAACGTGGCGCAGGCGGAGCAGTATGTGGACGCGCTGACGGCGGAGAACCGGACGGCGCCGCCCCAGCGGCGTCCCACCTATATCATCAAGGATGTGCGGCTGTTCCTCAACAGCGTGGAGCGGGGCGTCCGGCTGATGCAGTCGGCGGGCGTGGGCGCGGAGGTGGGCCGCAGGGACACGGAGGAGGAGATCCTGCTGACCATCCACATCCCCAAGCGCCGCCCAGCGGCTGTTGTTACGGAATCGTAACCCATTTCCGGCCGGTCTGTGGTATCATAGGCAGACGCAGGGTGTGTGCCCTGTAAAGACCGGAAAAAGGATGGGACATTCCATGGAAGATACCAATACTATGTCCTCTGTGACTGTAAACGGGGGCGGTGCGGAGAACGCCGTTCCGGAAAAGACTCCCATGTCCGGAGGCAGAAGGGCGGCGCTGATCGCAGGTATTTTGCTGGGCGTGCTGGCGGTGGCCTATCTGGCCGCCTGCGTGGTGACGCAGACCGTGTACGGCAGCACTGCGTTCCCCCACACGGATGTGCTGGGGCTGGACGTATCCAAGCTCACCGCCCAACAGATCGAGACGCTGTGGGAGGAAAAGAGCCCGCAGCTGCTGCATGACACCGCCGTCTCCCTGACGGAGAAGGGCGAGCGCATCGGCGCCGTGCCGCTGGACACGCTGGGCGTTACGGTGACGCCGCAGGCGGCGTCCATCGCCGCCGGGGCCTCCCAGCGGTACGAGAGCTGGGGCGGCGGTGCGCTGGCGTGGCTGCGGGGCGGCTGGTCGTACATACACAGCTGGTTCGGGCAGACCTCCGCCGTGCCGCAGCTGACGGTGGATGCCGCCGCGCTGGACGCCGCCTGTAACGAGCTGGCCGCCAGCCTGAACTGCACGGTGGTGGACGGCGGCTACCGTCTGGAAAAGGGCGAGGGCCTGTATATCACCAAGCCCGCCGACGGCCGCATGCTGGACGCCGGGAAGCTGGAGAGCGACCTGACCGCCATGCTGCAAAGCGGCGCGCTGACGCCGGTGGCGTGTACCTACGAGGAGAAGAAGGCCCAGACCGTGGACATCCGGACGCTCCACGACCAGCTGGCGGGGGAGAAGGCGGAGGCCGTCTGCAACAAGGAGACGGGCGAGCCTACGGAGTCCCGCGTCGGCGTTGCCTTTGACGTGGCGGCGGTGCAGGCTCAGATGGATGCCGCCGCGCCGGGCGCGGAGTTCCTGGCGGACGCACAGGTGGAGTTCCCCAACGTGTCCACCGAGGAGCTGAAGGACTGCATGTTCCGGGATGTGCTGGGCACCTACACCACCAAATGCGCCGGGCCGTGGGGACGGCACCAGAATATCAAGCTGGCCTCCGCCGCCATCAACGGCAAGATCTACAACCCCGGCGAGGAGTTCTGGTATAACGCCACGGTGGGGCAGCGCACGGCGGCCCGGGGCTATCAGGAGGCCGGCGTCTACGAGGCAGGGCGCACCACCACCGGTATCGGCGGCGGCATCTGCCAGGTGTCCTCCACGCTGTACTACGCGGTGCTGCTCAGCGATCTGGAGATCGTCCTGCGCTACTGCCACATGTTTAACCCCGGCTACATGCCCATCGGCTGCGATGCCACGGTGAGCTGGGGCGGGCCGGATTTTGCTTTCCGCAACAGCCGGGATTACCCCATCAAGATCGTCACGTCCTACAACGACGATACCAACGAGCTGACCTGCACCATTCTGGGTACCAAGGTGGACGACCACTATGTGGTCATGACCAACGCGGTGCTGGCCAGCTACGATTACCAGACGGTCTATCAGGAGTCCCCGGACGTGGCGCCGGGCGAGGAGGTCATCGACCAGTACGGCCATACCGGCTACCACGTCCGCACATGGCGGAACATCTATGACGGCGACGGCAGCCTGCTGTCCAGCCGTGTGGAGGCCGACAGCCACTACGACGTGGGCAACAAGATCATTCTGGTGGCCCCCGGCTATCTGCCGGCGGACAACGGATAAACAGAGAGGGCGCGGTTCGCTTGGCCGCGCCCTCTTTTCACCGGATTTCTTGCGATTTCTTTAAGTGTTTCCGCCGAACCCCTTAAATCGCCGCCCCGCCGGTTGCGCCCCGGCGCAAAGCGGGTATAATCGACATACAGACACGGAGAGGAGGATCAACCATGTGCAAGCTGGTGATCGACACCGGGGCGCTGACCCGTAATCTGGAGAAGCTGCGGCATTATACGTCCGCCCGCATTATCGCCGTGGTGAAGGGCGGCGGCTACGGGCTGGGACTGGCGCCCTACGCCCAATGGCTGACGGCGCAGGGCGTGGACATGCTGGCTGTGTCCTCTGCGGCGGAGGCCGCCGCCCTGCGGGACGCGGGCATCACGGCGGACGTGCTGATGCTCTCCTCCACCGCCCTGCCGGAGGAGGTATCCGCGCTGCTGGCCCGGAATGTCATCCTCACCGTCGGCTCCTTTGACGCGGCCCATACGGTGTCCGCCGTGGCGGCGCAGCAGGGCGTCACCGCCCGCGTCCATATCAAGCTGGACACCGGCATGGGCCGCTGCGGCTTTCTGCCCGGCGATGTCCGGGAGGCCGCCGCCCTGCTGCGGTTCCTGCCCGCTCTGCGGGTGGAGGGCGTGTTCACCCACTTTGCCGATGCCGCCAATCGCCGCCGCACCGCCCGGCAGTACCGCCGCTTCACCGCCGGCGTCCGCATTCTGCGCACCGCCGGTATTGACCCCGGCCTGCGTCACGTCTGCGCCTCTACCGCCTTCCTGCGGTATCCGGAGATGCATCTGGACGCGGTACGTCTCGGCTCGGCGCTGCTGGGACGGCTCTCCGTACCGGATACGCTGGGACTGGAGAAGGTCGGCTGGCTGGAGACGCGGGTGGCAGAGCTGAAGACCCTGCCCGCCGGCTGGCCGGTGGGCTATACCGGCGCCTACCGCACCCGGCGGGAGACGCGGCTGGCGCTGCTGCCGGTGGGCTATACCAGCGGCATCGGCGTGACGGAGGAACCCAACGCCCTGCGCCTGCGGGACAGGCTGCGCCGGGTGCTCCACGCGGGACGGAGCCTGCTGCACACCGACGGCCTTACCGTGCAGATCAACGGCCGCAGCTGTCCTGTGCGGGGTGTGGTGGCCGCCGCCCAGCTGGAGGCAGACGTGACGGAGCTGCCCTGCGCCGTGGGCGACACGGTGCGCGTGGAGGTGCGCCCCAAGTTCGTGGACAGCGGCATCCTTCGGGAATACCGATGAAAAAACAGCGTCAGGCGTAAGCCTGACGCTGTTTTTATACGTTTTTCACCGGCACAGGAAGCTGTACCAGCCCTCGGAGTCGTGCTGCTCAATGACTGTCCAGCCATCGGCGCGCAGCCTGGTAAAGACCTCCTCCGCCCGGTCGTCGATGATGCCGGAGCACAGGAACAGGCCTCCCTCCTTCAGGAAGGGCCGCACCTTGCCGGAAAGCCCCATGATGACATCCGCCACAATGTTGGCCACCACCATGTCGTAGCCGCCGCCGAACTCCGCCTGCAGAGCCTTGTCTGTCAGCACGTCGCCCCACCGCACGGTGTAGCGGTCTTTCCCCACGCCGTTGAGGGCGGCGTTCTCGTAGGCCACGTCTACGCACTTCTCATCGATGTCGCAGGCGAAGGCCTCCCCGGCCCCCAGCACCAGCGCGGCAATGGACAGGATGCCGCTGCCGCAGCCCAGATCCAGGATCTTCTCGCCGCCCCGGATGTACTTGTCCAGCGCCTGTAAGCACAGACGGCTGGTGGCGTGACTGCCGGTGCCGAAGGTCAGTCCCGGATTCAGCACCAGCTTCACCCGGCCGTTATCGCGGGCCTTCTCCCACTGGGGCACTACCAGCAGCCGCTCCCCGATCTCCATGGGCTTGTAGAACTTCTTCCAGTTGTTCTCCCAGTCGGCGTCGGCCACGTTGTCGATGGTCAGCAGCAGCGGCCCGCAGTCCGGACGGGCCTTTTTCAGGTCGGACATGGCGATGCGCACCCGTGCGATGACGTCCAGCGCCGCCTCATTCCGCTCCAGATAGAAGGTGACGCGGCTGACGCCCGCCTTTTCCCGCAGCAGCTCCTCGTCCACATAGTCCCAGTACTGCCGGTTGTGCTCCAGAAAGTCCTTGAAATCGTTCTCATCATCGATGATGACGCCGGTGACGCCCTGCTGCTCCAGCAGCTCCGTCACCGCGTCCAGACCGGACGGTGAGGTGTCGATCTTCAGCTCCAGCCATTCCATGTGCGTTCCCTCCGAAAGTGTGATGTGTCAGCGCTTGGTGCCCACGAAGAACAGACCCATGGTGTTGGGACCGGTATGGCTGCCGATCACCGGGCCGATGTAGTTGATGTAGACCTCCTTCACACCGTAGCGGGCCTTCAGCTCCTCGGCCACAGCGCGGGCCTCCACCTCGCAGTCGGCGTGGCAGATGAACATCACCTGCTCGCTGGGCTCGATGCCCAGCTCCGCCACCTTGTCGATAAGGGCCTGCAGGCTGGCCTTGCGGCCTCGGGCCTTGCTGACGGGCACCAGCTTGCCCTCGTCGGAGGTGTGCATCACCGGCTTGATGGACAGCATCGTGCCCAGGAAGGCGGTGGTGGCGGACACACGGCCGCCCATCTTCAGATAGTTCAGATCGTCCACGGTGAACCAGTGGTCGACGTGCAGCTTGTTGTCCTCCACCCACTGCACCAGCTCCGGGGCGGACAGACCCTCCCGCTTCTTCTGCACGGCCAGATAGAGCAGCAGGCCCTGCCCCAGCGAAGCGGACAGGGAGTCCACCACATATACCCGGCTGTCGGGGAACTCGTCGGCCATGGTTTTGGCGGCGATACAGGCATTCTGATAGGTGGCGGACAAGGCGCTGGAGAAGTTGATGCACACGATGTCCTTGTCCTGCGCCAGCACGGCGCGCATGGCGTCCTCGAACTGACCCACGTTGGCGGCGGAGGTGGTGCCCAGCACGCCGCTGCGGATGTTCCTGTAGAAATCCTCGAAGCTGATCTGGCTGCCGTCCAGCATGTTGGCGTAGTCGTGGCCGTCCATATGTACGGTCAGGGGCACCACGTTCAGCTCCAGCTCCCGGGCCATGTGGTCGGTCAGATCGCAGCAGCTGTCGGTCATGATGATATAGTCACGCATAGCAAAAGCCTCCTTTGATCGGATGGTGTATCCGTTTTGTCACGATACCCCATCATATCACGAAAATCTCCGTATGAAAAGGGAAAAAACGGAAAAGTTCCGCATGGTTCACAAAAGCCGCAGTCATTTTCCCACGCAGAACCGGGAGAAGATGGTGTCCACCAGATCCTCCCGGATGCGTTTGCCGTTCAGCTCGCCCAGCGCCTCCAGCGCCGCCTCACAGTCCGTCAGCACCACGTCCGGCGTTATGCCGATGCGCAGGGCGCTGCGGGCCTCCGTCACGGCGCTGAGCGCCCGGGACACGGCGTCCGCCTGTCTGGCGTTGGTCAGCAGCTCCCCGGCGGGGGTCTCTCCGGCTGGATACAGCGCCGCCACCGCGTCCGCCAGCGTGTCCAGCCCCGCCCCGGTCTGGGCGGAGATGCTCAGTACGTTGTCGAACCGGTCGGCCAGCCGCCCCACGTCCAGCCGCCGGGGCAGGTCGCTCTTGTTCACCAGCACCAGCAGGTTGGGCACGTTCTGTGCCGCGGCAATGGCCTGCTCGTCCTCCTCCGTCAGCTCCTGCGAGCCGTCCAGCACCAGCAGCGCCAGCGATGCCCGCTGCGCCGCCTGACGGCTGCGCTCCACGCCTATGGCCTCGATGCGGTCGCCGCTGTCGCGGATACCGGCGGTGTCCGTCAGACGCAGCAGTACGCCGCCCACCAGCACCTTTTCCTCCACGGTGTCCCGGGTGGTGCCGGCGATGTCGGTGACGATGGCCCGGTCATACCCCAGCAGAGCGTTGAGCAGGGAGGATTTCCCCGCGTTGGGCCGTCCCAGAATGACAGTGGGTACGCCCAGCTTTAAGAGCTGTCCCCGGGAGAAGGTGGCCAGCAGCGTCTCCAGCTCCTGCTGAGAGGTGCGCAGCGTGTCCAGCATCTGCTCACGCTGCACGTCCTCGATGTCCTCGTCGGGGTAGTCCACCACGGCGTAAAACCGCGCTGCCATGTCCATCAGAGCATTGTAGATGCGGCCGATGGCACGGCTCAGGGCGCCGTCCAGCTGGCACGCCGCATTTTTTGCCGCCTCCGCCGTTTCCGCGTCGATAAGGTCAGCCACGGACTCCGCCTGGATGAGATCCATCCGCCCGTTGAGGAAGGCCCGCCGGGTGAACTCGCCGCCCTTGGCCTGCCGACATCCGGCGGCAAACAGCGACGCCAGCCCCGCGTTCAGTACCACCGGCGAGCCATGACAGTGCAGCTCGGCGCAGTCCTCGCCGGTATAGCTGTTCGGCCCGGGGAACCGGACGCACAGCACATGGTCAATGATGCTGCCGCTCTCATCCAGCAGGTCGCCGTACACCATACGGCGTGGCGCCTGCTCCCCGGCAGGGCGGCCGTTTCCGGCGCGGAACACGCGCTCCAGCGCAGTCAGCGTACCCGGCCCGGACAGGCGGAGGATGCCGATGGCGCTGGGCAGCTGGGGCGTGGCGATGGCGGCGATGGTATCGGACATAGGTGGTGCCTCCTTGCAGTGATTTCCTCCAGTATAGCACGGGAGGCGGGGAAAAAACAAGAGACACGCCCCAGCGGCGTGTCTCCTGTTTTGTAGATTGGTTACTCGGCCTTGGGAGCCTCGGCAGCTTCAGCGGCGGCCTTGGCGGCAGCGGCCTTCTTCTCGGCGGCAGCCTTCTGCGCGGCCTTGAACTTCTCCTTCTCCTCGGGAGTGGGGATAGGCTCGATGGCGTTGCGCGGGCAGGCCTTGGCGCACATGGTGCAGTTCTTGCACTTGCTGTAGTCGATGACGGCCACATTGTCCACAACGTGGATGGCGTCGAACTTACAGGTACGCTCGCACATACCGCAGGCGATGCAGCTGGAGGCGCACACCTTGGTGACAGTGGGGCCCTTGTCCTTGTTGGAGCAGTTGACGAACACCTTCTGCTTGTAGGGCACCTCCACGATCAGGTGGTGCGGGCAGGCAGCGCGGCAGGCGCCGCAGTTGGTGCACTTTTCCTTGTCCACCACAGCCACGCCGTTGATGACGTGGATGGCGTCGAACTTACAGGCCTCCGCGCAGGAGCCGAAGCCGAAGCAGCCGTAACGGCAGGCCTTGGCGTCGCCGCCGCAGACCTTGGTAGCGGCCAGACAGTCCTTCACGCCGCGATACTCGAAGTTCTCCTTGGCGTTGCAGCCGCCGTTGCACAGCACATGGGCCACCATCTTGTCGCCGGAGGGAGCCTCCAAGCCCATGATGGCCGCGATCTTGGCGGCGTTCTCGGGGCCGGCGGGAGCGCAGGCGGTGACGGGAGCCTTACCGGCCAGAATGGCCTCGGCGCAGCCGCCGCAGCCGGGATAACCGCAGCCGCCGCAGTTGGCGCCGGCCAGACATGCCTGGATCTCAGGCAGGCGGGGGTCGACCTCGACCTCGAACACCTTGGCCGCGATCGCAAGGATCAGACCGAAGATGATAGCGAGAGCGCCCAGTACGACGATCGCCCAAATCAAAGTAGTCATATTCTTCTACCTCCTTACCAGACCTTCAGGCCGCTGAAGCCCATGAACGCCAGAGCGATCAGGCCGGCGGTGACCAGCGCGATGGGGAAGCCATCGAAGGCCTTGGGGTTCTCGCTGGAGACCTCCAGCTGCTCGCGGATAGCGGCAAACAGGAAGATGGCCAGCAGGAAGCCCAGACCGCCGGTGATACCGAAGACCACGGACTCAATGAAGTTGTACTCATTCTGGGTGTTCAGCAGAGCAACGCCCAGCACGGCGCAGTTGGTGGTGATCAGGGGCAGGTACACGCCCAGCGCGGTGTACAGAGTGGGGATGTTCTTCTTCAGGAACATTTCCACGAACTGCACCAGCGCGGCGATGACCAGAATGTAGGCCACCGTCTGCATGAAGCCCAGATCAAAGGCGATGAGGATCTTGTTGACGCCGAAGCAGACGGCGGAGGCCAGACCCATGACGAAGGTCACGGCGGCGCCCATGCCCACGGCGGTGTCGATCTTCTTGGACACGCCCAGGAAGGGGCAGATGCCCAGGAACTGCGCGAAGATAAAGTTATTGGTCAGAATTGCGCCAAGAGAGATGGCGAGCAGTGTAGTTACAGTCATGACTTACTTGGCCTCCTTTTTCTTAGCACTCTTGGCCAGAGCCCACTGCATCAGTGCGATGAGGCAGCCCAGGGTCAGGAAGCCGCCCACGGGCAGAGTCAGGACCTTGATGCCGAACTCCTCGGGGAAGATGGTGATGCCGGGTGCGCTGCCCAGCGCACCGCCGCCCAGCAGACCGCCGCCGAACTTGCCGGAGCCGAAGAATTCACGGAACACGCACATCACGATCAGCACCAGCGTGTAGCCGATGCCCTGGCAGATGCCGTCCACAGCGGAGGCGCCCACGCCGTTCTTGGAGGCAAAGCCCTCGGCGCGGCCCAGAATGATGCAGTTCACGACGATCAGGGGGATGAACACGCCCAGAGAGTTGGACAGAGCGGGGACGAACGCCTTCAGCAGCAGGTCGACGCAGGTCACGAAGCCGGCGATGACCACGATGTAGCAGGCGATACGCACTTCATTGGGGATGATCTTGCGCAGCAGGGAGATAAAGATGTTGGACAGGGTCAGGATGATCAGCACGCTGACGCCCATGCCCAGGCCGTTGAAGAACGACGTGGTGATGGCCATGGTGGAGCACATACCCAGCACCTGCACCAGCACGGGGTTTTGGGTGATCAGACCCTCTTTCAGTTGCTTACCGAAATTCATAATGCAGCTCCTCCTTTCTTAGCCCAGCACTTCGGCAACAGCCAGAGCGGCGTTGGCGCCCATGTTGATGCCCTTGGTGGAGACGGTGGCGCCGGAGACGGCGGTGATGTTCTTGCCCACCACCAGAGAGCCTGCGCCGCTCATACCGATGAACTGATCCAGAACGGGCACACCGGCGGCGTTGGGCTCATTGCCCACCACCTTGGTGCCGATGCCGGACGTCTCGGCGTGGCTGACCACGGAGATGCCGGTGATGGCCTTGGCGGCGTCCACGCCCACCATCATCACGATGGTGCCCTGGGAGCCGGAGGCGGAGATCTTCATCACATAGCCGGCATCCGCGCCGCCGTTGGTGACGCCGTACAGCTCGGTGAGCTTACCGCCCTGCGCGGAAGCGGCCTCGGCCATGGCCTCGGTGATGTCCAGCTTGTCGGTGAACTCGCTGCCCTCGGGGACAACGGCGCTCATGGCGATGCGGGTGTTTTCCGCGTCAATGGCCGCGATCTTGTCGGCGGTGACGTTGTTGACCAGACCCAGCAGGGCGGCAACGATCAGGGAGATAACGGTCAGGGTACCGGCGACCTTCAGAATAAACTTACCGGAGATCTTCATTACTTAGCCGCCTCCTTCTTTTCTTTCTTCACAGCACCGTAGATGGTGGGACGGATATATTTATCCAGCAGCCAGGTGGTGCAGTTCATGATCAGGATGGAATAGCAAACGCCCTCGGGATAGGAACCGAAACGGCGGATGAAGCAGGTCAGCAGACCGCAGCCGACGCCGAAGATCAGCTGGCCGGGCTTGGTGACGGGGGAGGTGGCGTAGTCGGTGGCCATGAAGATGGCGCCCAGCATCAGACCGCCGCCAAACACGTTGTACAGCATGTAGTCCACGCCGCTGATACCGGCAGGCGCCGCGATCAGGGTCAGGATAGCCACGGTGCCGATGTAGGCCACGGGGGTGTGCCAGGAGATGACCTTGCGGATCAGCAGGAACACGCCGCCCACCAGCAGGCACAGGGAGGAGACCTCACCCAGAGAGCCGCCGATCTTACCCAGGAACATATCGCTGACAGAGTAGTTGCTGGTCAGGGTGGTGAACGCCTCCACGGTACCCTCCTTCATGATCTGCAAGGGAGTAGCGGCGGAGGTGACGTCAGGACGGATCTGGGGGATGGCCCAGGTGGTCATGGCGGTGGCATAGCTGGCCAGCAGGAACGCACGGCCCGCCAGCGCGGGGTTCAGGAAGTTGCAGCCGATGCCGCCGTAGAGCTGCTTGACCACAACGATGGAGAAGAATGCGCCGATGATGACGGTCCACCAGGGCAGGTCAACGGGGCACACGAAGCTCAGCAGGATACCGGTGACAACTGCGGACAGGTCGCCGATCATGCTGGATTTCTTCATGAGCTTGCGGTAGGCCCACTCCCAGAACACGCAGGACACCACGGACACGGCGGTAAGGAGCAGCGCCTTCCAGCCGAAGCAGTAGACGCTCCACGCCAGAGCCGGCAGCAGCGCGATGATCACGTCCAGCATAATGGAGCGGGTATCCTCGTTGGAGCGGATGTGGGGGGAGGAGGACGCGATCAGCTTGAGATTCTTGTAATCAGTCATGGTTTACGCCTCCTTCTTTTCGGCAGCGGCCTTTGCCTCGGCCTCCGCCTTGGCCTTGGCGGCCATTCTTGCGTTGTTGACCTCCTGCTTGCCCAGACGGAACGCATGGGTCAGGGGCAGGCGGGCGGGACAGGTATAGGTGCAGGCGCCGCACTCGATGCAGTCCATGCCGTGCAGCACGTTCTGCCAGGTATCCACGTCGCCCTTCATCAGGTACTTGTACATGAACACCGGCTCCAAACGGATGGGGCAGACGCCCACGCACTTACCGCAGCGGATGCACTGGGGATCCTCGACGTACTGCTCCTCCTTGTCGGCGAAGGCCAGCATGGCGCCGGTGCCCTTGCCCACGGTAACGTCCACGTCGTACTGGGCCAGACCCATCATCGGGCCGCCCATGATGAGCTTGTACGTCTCATCCTTCAGGCCGCCGCAGGCGTCGAACAGCTTGGAGATGGGGGTGCCGATGGGACACTCGATGTTCTTGGGCTCGATGACGCCGGAGCCGGACACGGTGACGATCTTGTTCACCACGGGCATGCCGGTGTACACCGCGCGGTAGATGGCGCAGGTGGTGTTCAGGTTGAAGATGCAGCAGCCTGCGTCGGCGGGCAGCTTGCCGCTGGGGACCTGACGGCCGGACACGGCCTGTACCAGCTGCTTCTCAGCGCCCTGGGGATAGCGGGTGTGCAGGACCTCTACCACCACGGGGGCATTCAGCTCGGCGATGGTCTTGTTCAGCACGTCGGCCGCGTTCTGCTTGTTGGCCTCGATGCCGATGTACACCTTGTCCACGCCGAAGCACTTGGCCAGCAGGGTCGCACCCTTGATGACCTGCTCGGGACGCTCCAGACAGGTGCGGTGGTCGCCGGTGATGTACGGCTCGCACTCTGCGGCGTTGATGATCACATAGTCCACCTTGCCCAGACCGGAGCTGATCTTCACATGGGTGGGGAACGTTGCGCCGCCCTGGCCGACGATGCCGGCGTTTTTGACGATCTCCACCAGCTGCTCAGGCGTCAGGCTGTCGGGGTCCGCCACGGGCTTGACTTCCTCGGACACTTCGTTCTGGAAGTCGTTTTCGATGACCACGGACATCATCTTGCCGCCCATGTTGAAGGGGCGGGGCTCCACGGCCTTGACCGTGCCGGAGATGCTGGCGTGGATGGGTGCGGAAACGAATCCGCCGGGTTCGCCGATCCTCTGTCCAATTTTTACCTTGTCGCCCACCGAAACGATAGGCTTGCAAGGCGCACCGATGTGCATAGACATGGGAATGACCACCTCAGCCGGGGCTGCCAGCTGTTCGATGGCCTTTTCATTGGTCGCGGCCTTCATGTCATTGGGATGAACGCCGCCAAAGAAAGCTTGTGCCATTGTCTTCACCTCATCTTACTACCGGGTGGCACTATGCCACCGCATACTATATCAGATATTACAACAAAACTTTTCTCTTGTCCAGCCCCACGGCGGCAATTCCTGCGGTTTTTTGCCGTTTTTGTCGCCGGCTTGACGGCCGCCGCTGCCGGAAAAGCCCGGTTTTGCCGTTTTCTGCCGTTTCCGCTCCGCTCCGGAGGGCACTTGTGTTTCCGCCGGCACTGTGTTAGAATATTACCGCACCGGGCGGGAAATGCGTATGAGCCCCGTGCAGAAAGGAGGGCGGCGTCATGCTGCTTGACCGCGTTTCCATAAAGAGCGAGGCGAAGGACATCGTTAAAAATGCCAGCGTCTCCGCGTACCTGTTCACTCTGCTGTTTCTGGCCCTCTCGTGGCTGCTCGCCGGCATGTCTGACTATGTCTCCTTGAATGAGGAGACGGTATACAATATTTATTATGCCACCGGCGTGGATCTGTCGTTCCTTGTGCTGCACCGCGCCTTCCCGGCCCTGCTGGTGACGTTCATCACCATTCTGGCGGCGCTGCTGGGCGTGCTGCTGGAGATCGGCTACATCCTGTACCATCTGGGCATTCGCCGGGGCCGGGAGATGCCGTACCTGACGCTGTTCGATGGGTTCTCCTTCGCCGGAAAGGTGATCCTGCTGTACATCGTCCAGTATATCTTCATCTTCCTGTGGAGCCTGCTGTTCATCGTTCCCGGCATCATCGCCGCCTACCGCTACCGCTTCGCCTACTACAACCTGTGCGAGAACCCGGATATGGGCGTGATGGAGGCCCTCAACATGAGCAAGGCCCAGACCGCCGGCTTCAAGTGGCAGCTGTTCGTGCTGGATCTCAGCTTTCTGGGCTGGATGCTGCTGTGCGGTCTGACGCTGGGCATCCTCAGCATCTGGGTGCAGCCCTACATTCTCCAGACCAACGTGGGCTATTTCCAGCAGATCAAGGCCGCCAAGGGCATCGGCTGGACACCCCGCGGCCCGGAGGGGGAGGATCACACCTTCCACCCCAACGACCCCTTTGACAACACGGACAATACAGGACTGTAATGTTCCCAACAGAAGGACAGGGAGACAACCTTACGGTTGTCTCCCTGAAAATTTTTGTACATCTTCAACAAATTTTGGCATAACCTGCGCTTCTTACACACGGGGACTTCATTAAATATTTAACAATAAACGTTTTTCGGCTTGCAGTTAAATTCTTAACGTAGTAGACTATTGCTATCCGGACACCGGCCGTTCTGGCAGGAACGGCCAGGCCCTCATCTGTACTCAAATAAAAACTGTGTTGTAAGGAGAGTGTCGCTGTGTTCAAAAAATTTACCAACGGCTGTGTGCGCGTAGTCAACCGGTGGCTGCCGGATGCATTCCTGTTCGCCATCATCCTGACGCTTGTGGTATTTGTGGGCGCCATGTGCGCCACGGGCATGGGCCCCATCGAGATCATCGCCAAGTGGGGCGATCAGAAGGGCGGCTTCTGGAATCTGCTGGCCTTCTCCATGCAGATGGCGCTGGTGCTGGTCTTCGGCTCCGCCATGGCCTCTGCCAAGCCCTGCAAGAAGGCGCTGCGCGCGGTGGCGGGTCTGTGCCACAACGAAAAGCAGGCGATTCTGGTCACCACCTTCGTGTCCACCCTCTGCTGCTGGCTGAACTGGGGCTTCGGTCTGGTCATCGGTGCGCTGCTGGCCAAGGAGGTCGTGCGCCGCGTGCCCTCCGTGGACTATCCCCTGCTGATCGCCTCCGCCTACTCCGGCTTCGTGATCTGGCACGCCGGTCTGTCCGGCTCCATCCCTCTGGATCTGGTGGCCGGCAAGGCCTTCGGTGAGGTGACCTATCAGGCACCCATCACCGCCACGGTGTTCCACCCCATGAACCTCATCATGTGCGGCGTCATTCTGGTGCTGATGCCCTTTGTCAACTATGCCATGCACCCCCACAAGGAGCATACCGTCACCGTCAACCCCGCGCTGCTGGTGGACGAGGCGGAGAAGGAGTATCCGCTGGATACCCCCGCCGAGAAGCTGGAGCACTCCAAGATCCTGTGGGTCATCACCGTGATCTTCGGCTTTATCTACATCGTGTACTACTTCGTGCAGAACGGCTTCACGCTGGGTCTGAACATCGTGAACATGATCTTCCTGTTTCTGGGCCTGCTGCTCCACGGCGACCTGCGCCGCTATGTGGACGCCATCGGCGAGGCTGCTGCCGGCGCCGCCGGTATCCTGCTGCAGTTCCCGTTCTATGCCGGTATCATGGGCATGATGGTGGCTGCCAACGACCAGGGCGTGTCTCTGGCGGGCGTTATCTCCGAGTTCTTCGTGAGCATCTCCAACAGCGTGACGTTCCCCATGCTGTCCTTCCTGGCAGCCGGTATCGTCAACTTCTTCGTCCCCTCCGGCGGCGGCCAGTGGGCCGTGCAGGGGCCCATTATGATGCCTGCCGGCGCGGAAATGGGTATCGAGGCTGGTCGTACCGCCATGGCTATCGCCTGGGGTGACCAGTGGACGAATATGATCCAGCCGTTCTGGGCGCTGCCTGCGCTGGGTATCGCCAAGCTGTCCGCCCGCGACATCATGGGCTATCTGGTGGTGGTTCTGCTGTTCACCGGCGTGGTGGCCTGCCTCGGCTTCCTGGGCTGGGCTCTGCTCTTCTGAGATATTCACTTCCTCACATATCTCCCCCTTATACCCGCACACAGGGACGGCGCGTCAGCGCCGTCCCTGTGTTTTTATATGTATTTACGATTCCCGAGCGGTTTCCCGGTCACACCGCCGCCGTCTCCCGCTCCTCCGCAGCCGCTGCCCCCGGCGCATCGCTGCCGTCAAAGGGCGTCTCCAGCAGCTCCGGCCGCCGGATGTACTTGGTACTTGCGGAAGTCGTTGCAGAACGCCGCGTACTCGTAGCCGGTGCAGATACGCTCGTCCATGACGATGCCCAGCGGCATCATCTTTTTGCTCAGATCGCCGCTCATGTAGTTGGGCACCGGCTTGCCCATGCACACGAACACGCTGGTGGTACCGAATTCGTAGCAGTGGTGGTGGATGTAGCTGGTCTTGATGGAGGCCAGATTGGTGATAAACATGCTGGTGTGGAACGGACTGAGGTCGATGATCTTCCGGGGCAGCAGTCCGTGCTTGTCCAGATGATAGGCCAGCCACAGCACGAACTTGGGCAGGCCGGGTACGGAGAACATCATCCGCGCGAACCTGTCGGTGCTGTTCTTCTGCTCCGTCTGGCTGTTGGCGGCGATGACATCGCTGATCTTCTGCTGGATGGTGAACACTGTATCCTTTGGATCCAGATAGATCTTCAGCGTCGTCTCGTCCGGCGAGCCGTCCGCCAGCTTCTTCAGGATCACGAAGGACACGCAGAAGTGGTTGCGCTGGTAGATGCGGCTGTTCATCACGAAGTAGTTCAGCTTGGGATTTGTCTGCACCGCCTTGTAGTACGCGGCGATGATGACGGCCATGTGGTTGATGCGGACGCCGCCGCGCCGCTTCTCGCGGATGTAGGCCTTGATGACCTCCTCGTCGATGTTCTCGGTGATGCTGTTCTGCGCGTCGTACCGCTTGGGCATGATATAGGGGACAGCTGCCACGATAGGCGGCAGGTTCTTCACTCTCGTTCCGTCAGGACGCATGGGCAAACCCTCGATTCTGTCTGAATTGTGTTCATTGTACCCCATCTTTTCGACAAATGCAACCCGTACACGACCGTCAGCATTTTACCCTTTACCTTTTCCTCCGCGTTTGTTATAATAAAGTATTCTTACAACGATGAAACTGGCGGCATAGTTTCTGCCGCCGGCAGGAGGGAGGTGGCCCACCGTGAAATTTCAGAAATGGCGCATTGCCGAGCCGCACCCCGAGGCGGCGGCCCGTCTGACGGCGGCGGGTTATCCCTGTCTTGTGTCGGCGGTGCTGGCCTCCCGGGGCATCGCCACGGCGGAGGAGGCCGCCGCCTTTCTGGAGCATGAGCAGCGCCTGACCTACAGCCCCTTCCTCATGGCCGACATGGACAAGGCCGTGGAGCGGGTGCAGCGGGCGCTGGCCGACCACGAGAGGATCGCCGTGTTCGGCGACTATGACGTGGACGGTATCACTGCCACCTGCATTCTGGTGGACTATCTCCAGAGCCGGGGCGCCGATGTGCTGCACTATATCCCTCGCCGCATCGAGGACGGCTACGGCCTGAGCGTCGACGCCATCGAGGGCCTGTACCGCAAGGGAACCCGCCTGCTGATCACCGTGGACTGCGGCATCACCGGCGTGGAGGAGGTAGACTTCGCCAACTCTCTGGGCATGGACGTGGTCGTCACCGACCACCACGAGTGCAAGGAAACACTGCCCCGCGCCGTGGCGGTGGTAGACCCCCACCGGCCCGACTGCGGCTATCCCTTCAAGCATCTGGCGGGCTGCGGCGTGGCGCTGAAGCTGGCGCTGGCGCTGGGCGGCCCGGACAGGGAGGAGGCCCTGTTCTCCCGCTACTGCACGCTGGCCGCCATCGGCACCGTGGCCGACGTGATGCAGATGTCCGGCGAGAACCGCACCATCGTATCCCGGGGCCTTGCCGCCATCGAGCACTCCGACTTTATCGGGCTTCACGCCCTTCTGAAGGAGGCCGGCCTTGCCGGCCGTGAGATCACCTCCGTCCAGATCGGCTTCGTGCTGGCGCCCCGCATCAACGCGGCGGGCCGCATGGGCGCCGCCGACAAGGCGGCGGAGCTGCTGCTGTGTACCGACCCGGCGGAGGCCGAGCGCATGGCCCGCGAGCTGTGCGCCCTGAACCGGGAGCGGCAGAACGTGGAGCAGACCATCTACTCCCAGGCGGAGGAGATGATCGCCCGCCTGCCCGACCGCGACCGCAGCGCGCTGGTGCTGGAGAGCAGCCGCTGGCATCAGGGCGTGGTGGGCATCGTGGCCAGCCGCCTTTCCGAGAAATACTCCCGCCCCAGCTTCATGATCCACCTCAACGGGGACACCGGCAAGGGCTCCTGCCGCAGCTGGGGCGGCTTCAACCTGTTTGCCGCGCTGGAAAACTGCAAGGATCTGCTGCTGGGCTTCGGCGGCCACGAGCTGGCCGCGGGCTTCACCATCGAGGAGGCCAATATCCCCGCCTTCCGTGAGCGGATGAACGACTATGCCCGCAGCTTCCGGGGCGGCGCGGCCCCGGTGTCCGTGCTGGACGTGGACGTGGCCATCACCCACCCCTCCGCCGTGACGCTGGAGGAGCTGGAGGCTCTGTCCGCGCTGGAGCCCTACGGCAGCGGCAACGCCCGCCCGGTGTTCTGCCTGCTGGGGGCCACGCTGCTGCGCACCCAGAACGTGGGGCAGAACCGTCACCTGAAGCTGCGCCTTGGTAAGGGCAGCGCCCAGTTCGACGGCATTTTCTTCTCTACCGTGGCCGAGGACTGCGGCTGCCGGCCCGGCGACCGGGTGGACGCCGCCTTCTATTTGCAGGTCAACGAGTTCCGGGGCAGCCGGACGGTGCAGCTGCAGATGGTGGATCTACGCCCGTCCCTCCGGCCCAGCGGCCGGGAGCAGGAGTCTCTGGCGCTGGCGGAACAGTGTGCGGCGCGTCAGCCCATATCCGCCCGGGACGCCCGCCGTCTGCTGCCCACGCGGGAGCAGTTCGCCGCCGCGTGGCGCTTTCTGGAACGCACCGTCCCGGAGGGCGGCCTCACCACCGGCTATCTCCCGCTGCTGCGCACGCTGGCGGCGGAGTTGGGCAAGGCGGAGCCGTTCCCCCGTGCGGCCCTGTGTCTGGCGGTGTTTGCCGAACGGGGACTTCTGACGCTGGAGCGTCAGGGGGACGATGTGACCCTTCATCTGCACCGGGGGCGGAAGGTAGTGCTGGGGCAGTCGCCCCACCTGCTGTGGCTCCATGAGAATATTGAGAAAGGGGGCGTTGGACAGTGACGCCGCAGGAAATGTACGACCATCTCATCGAGACTGTCAAAGGCTATAATCCCGCCGCCGGCTTTGATCAGATCCACGCTGCCTACGAGTACGCCGCCGCCCACCACGCCGGGCAGAACCGGAAGGACGGCTCGCCGTTCATCACCCACCCGCTGGCCGTGGCCCAGATCGTGGCGGAGGAGCTGCATCTGGACACGGAGTCCATCGTGGCGGCCCTGCTTCACGATACCATTGAGGACACCTCCGCCACCCACGAGGAGATCAGCAAGCTGTTCTCCCCCACGGTGGCCGATCTGGTGGAGGGCGTCAGCAAGCTGACCCGCGTCCATTACACCTCCAAGGAGGAGGAGCAGATGGAGAACCTCCGCAAGATGCTGATAGCCATGGCCAAGGATATCCGGGTCATCCTCATCAAGATATCCGACCGTCTCCACAACATGCGCACCATGGAGTATCAGACGCCGGAGAAGCAGAAGCAGAAATCCTTTGAGACCATGGAGATCTACGCCCCCATCGCCCACCGTCTGGGCATGCAGAAGATGAAGTGGGAGCTGGAGGATCTCTCCCTGAAATATCTGGATCCCGTGGGCTACCGGGAGATCACCGAAGCGCTGGATGAGAAGGCGGCGGAGTACGACGGCTTCATGTCCGCCGTCCACGATCAGATCACCACCCGTCTGCGTGAGGCGGGGGTGGACGCCACGGTGCAGGCCCGCATGAAGCACCCCTACTCCATCTACCGCAAGATGTATACCCAGAACAAGTCGCTGGACGACGTGTTCGACCTGTTCGCCTTCCGCGTCATCGTGGACACGGTGGCGGACTGCTACAACGTGCTGGGCCTGATCCACGACCTGTACAAGCCCATTCTGGGCCGCTTCAAGGACTATATCGGCACCCCCAAGCCCAACATGTACCAGAGCCTGCACACCACGGTGGTGGGCGAGAGCGGCATCCCCTTCGAGGTGCAGATCCGCACCAAGGAGATGCACGAGGTCGCCGAATACGGCGTGGCCGCCCACTGGAAGTACAAGCAGAACGGGCAGGGCGCCGGCGACGAGCGCGGCTACGAGTGGGTGCGCCGCCTGTTGGAGAATCAGGAGGACGCCGACGCCGAGGACTTCATCCACTCTCTGAAGGTGGACATGTTCGCCGACGAGGTGTTCGTGTTCACGCCCAACGGCGATGTGATCAACCTGCCCGCCGGGGCCACGCCCATCGACTTTGCCTATACCATCCACTCCGCCGTGGGCAACCACATGACCGGCGCCAAGGTCAACGGCCGCATTGTCCAGTTCGACTACCACCTGCGCAACGGCGACGTGGTGGAGGTCATGACCAGCCGTTCGGCCCACGGCCCCAGCCGCGACTGGGTGAAGATCGCCCGCTCCAGCAACGCCCGCAGCAAGATACGCCAGTGGTTCAAGCGTGAGAAGCGTGACGAGAACATCGTCAACGGCCGCCAGAGCTTCGAGGCGGAGCTGAAGCGCACCGGCGTCACCCTGAAGGAGCTGACCAGCGAGGAGAACCTCCCCGGCGTCCTGAAAAAGCTGTGCTACAACAGTCTGGACGACATGTACGCTGCCATCGGCTACGGCGGCGTGTCCGCCCTGAAGGTCATGGGCCGCCTGCGGGAGGATATCCAGCGCATCCTCCACCAGCACCAGACCGAGCGTCAGGCGGAGGTGCCGCTGGCCGGCCAGCCCCAGCAGACCCGTCCCGCCGTGCCCCAGCGTACCAAGGGGGAGCAGGGCATCGTGGTGGAGGGGCTCACCAACTGTCTGGTGAAGTTCTCCAAGTGCTGCACCCCCGTGCCCGGCGACGAGATCGTGGGCTTCATTACACGGGGCTACGGCATCTCCGTCCACCGGGCGGACTGTCCCAACGCCGACCCCGCCCGCCGTAAGCCGGAGGAGACGGGCCGCTGGATCAAGGTTTCCTGGGGCGGCAACACCCGGGAGAGCTACCGAACCACGCTGGAGGTGGTGGCCAAGGATCGCCTGAACCTGATCGTGGACATCTCCACGGTGCTCTCCAGCACCAAGACCCACGTTTCCTCCCTGAACGCCCGCAGCACGCCGGACGGCTTCGCCCTCATCACGCTGGATACGGACGTGGCTGACAGCCAGCAGCTGCAGACGGTCATGCGCAGGATCGAGCAGATATCCGGCGTCATGCGCGTTACACGCCCCGCCGGTTAAACCCGCCCCCGTCGGGCGGGGCCAGTGTGCCCCGCCGCAAAACCAAAAAGGAGACATCGCTATGAGAGCAGTATTGACCCGCGTGAAGCACGCATCCGTCACCATCGACGGCAAGGTACACGCCCGGATCGGGGAGGGCTTCCTCATCCTGCTGGGCGTGACCCATGAGGACACCGAGGCACAGGCCGTCAAGCTGGCGGACAAGCTGACAGGTCTGCGCATTTTCGAGGATGAGAACGAAAAGATGAACCGCAGTCTGGAGGACGTAAAGGGCGAGCTGCTCATCGTCTCCCAGTTCACGCTGTACGGCAACTGCAAAAAGGGCCGCCGTCCGGAGTTTCTGGCCGCCGCCCGTCCGGAAATAGCCATCCCCCTGTACGAAAAGTTCGTCCAGCTGTGCCGCGACAAGGGCTTCCACACCGAGACAGGCGAGTTCGGCGCCTACATGCAGGTGGAGAGCCTGAACGACGGCCCGGTGACGCTGGTGGTGGACACCGACCAGCTGTGAGAAAGGAGCGCGCCATGCACATCACATCCCTTCAGGTGGGGCCCATCATGACCAACTGCTATCTGCTGTGCGACGAAACGGCACAGGTCTGCGCCCTCATCGACCCCGGAGACGATGCGCCGCGGGTGGAGCAGATGGTGGCGCAGAGCGGCTGCACCCTGCAATACATCCTGCTGACCCACGGCCACTTTGACCACACCTCCGCTGTCCGCCCCCTGTTGGAGAAGTACCCCGACGTGCCGGTGTACATCCACGAAAAGGACGCCGCGGACACGGAGCGCGGCGAGCTGCTGTTCCGCAAGGTGGGGCCGGAGAACCAGCGCTTTTACAAGGAGGGAGACACCCTGCCGCTGGGCAGCCTGACCATCCGCGTGCTGGAGACGCCGGGCCACTCCGAGGGTTCTGTCTGCCTGCTGGTAGAGGGGCAGAACGTCCTGTTCGCCGGCGACACCCTGTTCCGCTGCTCCTGCGGCCGGTGCGACTTCCCCGGCGGCGACTACCGGAAGATGCTCACATCTCTGGGCCGCCTTGCGTCGCTGGAGGGCAACCTGCGGGTGCTGCCCGGCCACGACCGGGAGACGACGCTGGACTACGAGCGCCGCGTCAACCCCTACATGCGGCAAGGGGCGAAGCAATGAAGCTGCAATTCCGTGGCCACGACGACCGCTACGCCATTGAGCAGAGCCTGCTGGCCTTCTTTCCGGAGGAGCGCCCCGTCTACGAGGCCCCCGCTCCCGGGGATGATGACTGCGCCTTCGTGTCCCTGACGGAGGGCAGCCGCTATGCCACCGGCGTCACCACCCTTCACTATCACGGCAAAACGGCGCGGGGCGTCTCCCGCGCTGCTCTTACGGACGCCCCCGATGAGTACGAGCGGGAGCGTCTGCGTCAGCGCGCCCTGAAGCTGTCGTTCTTCAAGGCGGCGCGGGACATCACCGGCGTCACCCCCAGCTGGGGGGCGCTCACCGGCATCCGCCCCGGCAAGCTGGCCCGTGCCATGCTGGAGCAGGGCAGAACGGAGCGTGAGACAGATCGCGTCCTGCGCGACACCTACTTCGTCTCGCCGGAGCGCCGCCGTCTGGCCATTGAGACGGCCCGTGCGGGACTGGCGGCCAAGGGTGCGCTGCTGCCCAACGAGATATCTCTCTATGTGGGTATCCCGTTCTGCCCCACCCGCTGCGCCTACTGCAGCTTTGTCTCCGCCTCGGTGGAGAAGTCCTTCGGCCTGATGGAGCCGTATCTGGCGGCGCTGGAGCAGGAGATCACCGACGCCGCCCGCATGGTGTCGGAGACGGGTCTGCGCATCAAGTCCTTCTATATGGGCGGCGGTACGCCCACCACTCTGTCGGCGCAGCAGATGGATCACCTGCTGACCCATCTGAACAAGAGCTTTGATCTGACGGGCTGCGCGGAGTACTGCATCGAGGCAGGCCGCCCCGACACCATCACCCGGGAGAAGCTGCAGGTGCTGCTGGATCACGGTGCCGACCGCATCAGCGTCAACCCCCAGTCCATGGAGGACACGGTGCTGCGGGCCATCGGCCGCAGGCACACGGCGGCGGACATCGAGGCGACCATGGCGCTGGCCGCCTCCATGGGCTTCCCCCATGTGAACATGGATCTCATCGCCGGACTGCCCGCCGACACACCGGAGGGCTTCCGCCGCACGCTGGACAAGTGCCTGACCTTCGGCGCGGACAACATCACCGTCCACACCCTCAGCCTGAAAAAGGGCAGCCGCATCCTGCTGGAGGGTCTGCCCATCCCATCGGCGCAGGACGTATCCGCCATGCTGGACTACGCCAACGACGCCCTGCGTGCCGCCGGGTTCACCCCCTACTACCTCTACCGGCAGAAGTACATGTCCGGCAGCTTCGAGAACGTAGGCTGGTGCATATCCGGTGCGGAGGGACTGTATAATATCTACATCATGGAGGAGCTGCACAGCATCCTGTCGCTGGGTGCCGGCGGCTCCACAAAGATGGTGGATCCGGTACACGGCCGCATTGAGCGGGTCTTTCACCCCAAATTTCCCACGGAATACATCGCCCGTCCGGAGAAGATCCGGCAGGATCTGGAGACGTTCCGCCGGTTCCATGAGACTATGCTGAAGTAAGCGGGAGGTGCGGCATGGCCCAGCGTCGCCACAACTTCATCAGCGGCGCCGCCGTGCTGGCCTTTGCCGTGGCGGTGACCAAGGTGCTGGGCGCCCTCTACAAGATCCCGCTGGGCAACCTGCTGGACAAGGAGGGCATGGCCCACTTCTACGCCGCCTATAACATTTACAGTCTGCTGCTGGTGCTGTCCACGGCGGGTCTGCCGCTGGCCCTGTCCCGTCTGGTATCCCGTGCGGCGGCGCAGGGCCGTCTCAACGCCCAGCGCTGCATTTTCCGGACGGCGCTGGCGCTGCTGGCTGTCATCGGCCTTTTGTGCAGCGCCGTCATGTGCCTGTTTCCCCAGTGGCTCAGCGGCCTGCTCCACGACTCGCTGGCCGCTCCGGCCATCCGGGCGCTGGGCCCGGCGGTGCTGTTCGTCTGCCTGACCTCTGCCATCCGGGGCTACACCCAGGGGCTGGGGGACATGACCCCCACCGCCGTCAGCCAGATGACGGAGTCCGCCGGCAAGCTGGTCATCGGACTTGGCCTGTGCCTTGTGCTGCTGCACCGGGGCGCGGACTCGTCCTTGTGCGCCGCCGGAGCCATCGCCGGCGTCACCGCCGGATCGCTGCTGGCGCTGGCGGTGCTGGCCGTATTTCTCCTGCGCCGCCGGCGCATCGTCGCCTCGGATGCGCCCCCCGCGCGGGGGATTATCCTTCGTGAACTGCTGACCGCCGGCATCCCCATCACACTGGGCGCGGCGGGCATGAGCCTTATCACCCTGCTGGATCAGGGACTGGTGATGTCCACCCTCCAGAACACGCTGGGCTATACGGAATCCGCCGCCACCGCCCTGTACGGCGAGTACACCTTCGGCATGACGCTGTTCGCCCTGCCGCCCTCCTTCATCTACCCCGTCACCGTCAGTCTGGTGCCGGATATTGCCGCCGCACTGGCCCGGGGCGACCGTGCCGCCGCAGGGCGCAGCACCGCCGCCGCCCTGAAGCTCACCACCCTCGTGGCTCTGCCCGCCGGGGCGGGACTGGCGGTGCTGGCCGGGCCCATCCTGCACCTGCTGTACCCGGCGGTGCCCGCCACCGCCGAGGCCGCCGCCTACCACCTGACCATTTTAGGCATTGCCTGCATCTTTGTGTGCCTGATGGTGGCCACCAACGGTGTCCTGCAGGCCTACAGCAAGGAGTACATCCCCGTCGTCACGCTGCTGTGCGGCGGTATCCTGAAGATCGTCACCAACTACCTGATGGTGGGCGACCCCGCCACCAATGTCCGGGGCGCGCCGGTCAGCACCCTGTACTGCTACGCGCTGATCGTGGTGCTGAACCTCATCGCCATTGCCCGCTGTGTGCCGGAGCGGCCCTCCTACTTCCGCCTGTTCGGCCGTCCTCTGCTGATCACGGCGGTGATGGCGCTGGCCGCCCGCTCGTCCTACGAGCTGCTGGCGCGTGTCCTGCCGGTGCGCTGGGCCGTGCTGCCCGCCATCGCGGCGGCGGCGGTGGTCTACGGCGTGCTGGTGCTGGCGCTGGGCGCCGTGACCCGCGCCGATGTCATTGGCCTGCCCAAGGGTGATAAAATTGCCGGATTTCTGCATTTACGCTGAACTTTTCGGTGTACCAACTCGAAAACCTCTTGCAATAGGAGCACAAGTATGATAAATTTTGTTAGGAAAGCGCGCTATGATTACGCGGATCTGCTGGAGATCATCCGCCTCCTCCGCTCGGAGGACGGCTGCCCATGGGACAAGGTGCAGACCCACCGGTCGATCCGCCGCGGTCTTTTGGAGGAGGCCTACGAGGCCGCCGAGGCTATTGACAACGACGACTCCGTTCTTCTCCGGGAGGAGCTGGGGGACGTGCTGATGCAGGTGGTATTCCACGCGGACATCGAGTCCGACGCGGGCCGCTTCACCATGGACGACGTGTGCGACGGCGTGGTGAAGAAGCTGCTGTTCCGTCACCCCCATGTGTTCGGGGACGGGCGCGAGGACTCGCCGGAGTCGGTGCTGGTCAGCTGGGACAAGCTGAAGCGTCAGGAAAAGGGCCAGAAGACCGTGGCCGACAGCATGGACAGCGTGGCCCGGAGCCTGCCGGGCCTTTGGCGCGCCGAAAAGCTGCAGAAGAAGGCGTCTGCCGCCGGGTTCGAGTGGCCGGACGTGCAGGGCGCGCTGGCCAAGCTGGAGGAGGAAGTGTCCGAGCTGCGCCGCGCCGTGGAGGATGGCGGCAATGTGCCGGACGAGCTGGGCGACGTGCTGTTCGCCGCCGTGAAGGTGGGCCGCTTCTGCGGCTGCGACCCGGAGGATGCGGTCAACGGCACCTGCGAAAAATTCATCCGCCGCTTCCGCGCCGTCGAGGAAGGCGCGGCGGCGCAGGGGAGGGAGGTCTCCCAGCTGACGCTGGAGGAGATGACCGCCCTTTGGAACGGAGCCAAATGTTCTTAATGCGATCTCGATCGTTTTGAGATATGCCGCCCGGTGGGACGGCGCCAACAAATGAAAAAATTTGGGAGGAACTATCATGAATAAAACCGAACTGATCGCCGCCGTGGCAGAGAAGACCGGCCTGTCCAAGAAGGACACCGAGGCCGCCGTCAACGCGACCCTGCTGACCATCACTGAGACCCTGAAGGCCGAGGAGAAGGTGCAGCTGGTGGGCTTTGGCTCCTTCGAGACGAAGAAGCGCGCCGCCCGCACCGGTCTGAATCCCCGTACCAAGGAGACCGTGGAGATCCCCGCCTCCAAGGTGCCCGCCTTCAAGGCCGGCAAGGCTCTGAAGGACGCCGTTGCTGAGTAATGATGCCTTCACGGGAGCCGGTGTGACGCCACACCGGCTCCTTTTACCGTTTCAAAGGAGAACTGCTATGCGTCTTGATAAATATCTGAAGGTGTCCCGGCTCATCAAGCGCCGCACCGTGGCCAACGAGGCCTGCGACAACGAGCGCGTTACCGTCAACGGCCGGGTGCAGCGCGCGTCCTACGATGTAAAGGCGGGCGACGTCATCTCCATCCGCTTCGGCCAGAAGACCCTGACGGTGGAGGTGGTCAGCGTGGCGGAAAACGTAGGCAAGGACGCGGCGGCGGCCATGTACCGCGAAACCGCGCCCCAGCCGGACAAACTGTCATAAACCCGGGCGTTCCCTCATACGATACAGTGAAAACTGTGTGGGAGGGAGCGCTTTTCTGATGCCTTACGACATGACCGACGGCGGCGCAGCCGCCTATCACCGCCTCCAGCTGGAGGGGCGGGAGAAGCTGAGCGTCTCCGGCGTGGAGGACGTGGTGCGGTTCGACGAGAACTGCATCGTCACCACCACCAGCGCCGGCACGCTCATTATCACCGGGGAGGAGCTGCACATCGGCAAGCTGTCTCTGGACGGCGGCGAGATGCAGGTAGACGGCCGCATCGACGCCGTGAACTACGAGGACACGGAGGTGCGGCAGGGCTCGTTCCTGTCCCGCCTGTTCGGCTGACATGGAGAACCATGTGCCCCAGCAGCTCACGGCCTACCTCACCGCCGCCGCGCTGGGGGCCGCCTCTGCCATGGTCTACGACCTGCTACGCACCGTGCGGCTCCGCCGCCGCCGCGACCGGCAGCTCACCGGCCTGCTGGACGGCCTGTATATCGCCGTGCTGGGTTTTCTGCTGCTGTGGTTCGCCCTGCGCATCGGGCAGGGGGAGCTGCGGCTGTATATGCTCACCGGCGTGGCGCTGGGTGCGTTGCTGTATAGCCTGACGCTGCCGCCGCTGCTGCGGCCCCTGTGGGACTTTTGGCTGGACGCGGCGGTGGCGCTGTGCCGTCTGCTGTGCCGTCCGGCGGCGCTGGCGGCCCGCTGGCTGAAAAAAGCCGCCGCTTTCCTGAAAAAACACTTTTCTTTTCGCCGCACCTGCGCTACAATAAAAGACAGCAAGCGGCCCCGGCGGCCGCGGAAGGGAGCGGACAGCCATGGCACAGAAAAAGACCCGCAAAAAGAGATCCAACACCGTACTGCTGCTGGTGCTGGCCGTCCTCATCGTGGTGGTGGGCATGGAGATCGTCAACGTCTACGGACGCCTGAGGGATGTCCGGGCGCAGGAAGCGGCGCTGACCCAGCAGATGGAGGAAAAAACGCAGGAGAACGAGGCGCTGCGCTCCGACCTGAGCAAGAAGGATGACCCCGACTTCATCAAGGGACTGGCCCGCGACCTGCTGGGACTGGCCGAGGAGGGCGAGCGCATCTTCTACGATGTCAACGACTGATACGGAATTGGTACGCCTATACAGCGCCCCGCCTTGCGGCGGGGCGTTTCTGTTGCCATTTTCCCGCCCGTATGTTATACTGGCGGCAACGAAAGGAGGAACGCCTATGCCTACGTTTCTGGAACAGCGCTACCGCCGGCAGCACCTGCGCTGCGTGCGGCACATCACGCTGGATCCCAAGGGCCGGGGCGCCGTCCGCATCCACATGATCCCGCCCCGGGAGGATGCGCCGTCCGCGCCGTTCCTGCTGCTGCTCAACGGCGACAAGCTGGTGCCGCTGAATCTGTCATGGGCCATTCTGCTGGCCAACTTCATGGACAGGCTGGAGCCCTTCGCCGGTCTGGAGATCGGCGAGTCCGACTGGCGTGCCATGGCGGACGCCGCCGTGGCCGCGACCCATAAAACCTATCCCTTTACCAAAAAGACCGATCTGGCCGACGATCTGGCCCTGATGCTCACCTCGCTGGTGGCCATCGCCCAGGGACGGGAGCCGGAGGCGGAGGTGGGCGTCCTCTCGCTGGGTGAATATGCCTCCCAGATGACCGCGCCCCACCGCATGGATCTGATGGTCAGCGCCATGCACCGTGACGGCGCGTGGCACTGCAACCAGAAGTGCCTGCATTGCTACGCCGCCGGTCAGTCGCTGGCCGACGCGCCGGAGCTGACCACCCAGCAGTGGCTGGATATCCTCCGCCGCCTGCAGGCCGCCAATATCCCGCAGGTGACGTTCACCGGCGGCGAGCCCACCCTCCGGGCCGATCTGGCGGAGCTGGTGGACGCGGCCCAGTGGTTCGTCACCCGCCTGAACACCAACGGCCAGCTGCTGACCCCGGAGCTGTGCGCCAAGCTGTACGACGCCAGCCTTGACAGCGTGCAGGTCACGCTGTACAGCGCCGACCCCGCCGTTCACAACGCACTGGTGGGGACGGACGGCTTTGAAAAAACGGTGCAGGGCATCCGGAACGCCGTGGAGGCGGGGCTCATCGTGTCGGTGAACACGCCGCTGTGCAGCCTGAACACCGACTACGCCGCCACCCTGCGCTTCGCCGCCGGTCTGGGCGTGCGCTACGCTACCTGCTCCGGCCTGATCCCCTCCGGCAGCGCCGAGGGGGCGGAGAGCCGCGCCACCCGCCTGACGGAGCAGGGGCTGACGGACGTGCTGCGCGCCGCCGCCTCCGCGGTGGAGGAGCTGGGCATGGAGCTGGACTTCACCAGCCCCGGCTGGCTGCCGGAGGAGACGCTCTACGCCTTGGGCCTGCACCTGATCCCCAGCTGCGGGGCCTGCCTCTCCAACATGGCCGTCGCCCCGGACGGCAGCGTTATCCCCTGCCAGAGCTGGCTCAGCAGCGCCTCTCTGGGCAATATACTCACCGACGACTGGAGCGCCATCTGGAACAGCCAGCGCTGCGCCGCCATCCGGGTGGAGAGCGCGAAGATGGCGCATATCTGTCAGCTGCGCACCGGCAACAGGGAGGAGGGGGCCACATGCTGAAAAAACTGCATATCCTGCTGCTGACCCTGCTGACGGCGCTGTGCTGTACCGTCACCGCGTGGGCGGACTACGACTATATCAACGACTACAGCGTGAGCGTCCAGCCCAACACCGACGACGGCAGCCTGAACATCACCGTCTCCCTGACGTGGACGGCGCTGGAGGAGCTGCCCTACGGACAGGAGCTGAAGATCGGCGTGCCCAACGGCTCCATCCGGGAGGAGACGGCCCTGACGGACAACATCGAGCGCCTGTCCTTCGACAACAGCTACATGTACGTCTATCTGGACCGCGCCTACAAGAAAAACGAGACGTTTACTTTCTCCTACTCGTGGGTGCAGGCGTATATGTATGGGCTGGACGGCGACACCGTGACCTACGACTACACCCCCGGCTGGTTCGACGAGGCCAAGATGGGGGCCATGACCCTGACGTGGCACGACCCCGCCGGTCTGACCGGCGACTTCAGCGAGGGGACAGTTTCCGGCGCGGACAGTGTGACGGTGGCGGATGGACTGACCATCACCGCCTCCGACCAGTCCTACGGCTACAAGATGAACGTGAAGGTGCGCTACACCGACTGGCCCACGGCCCTGTCTCCGGAGAACAGCATCGGCAGCCAACCCGACAACAGTGGATACGACGACTGGTACGACGAGGACGAGGACACAGGCATGGCTGCCCTGTTCCTGACGCTGATCATCACCATCTTCATCGTTTGGGTGGTGGTGCGGATCCTCCGGAAGCTGGGCGGTGGCTACGCCGGCGGCTTCGGCACCCGCTATGTGTTCGTCAACCATCTCTGGTACCCCGCCGGGCCTGACGGCAAGCCCCGTCCCGGCAGCGTGGGCACCAAGACGCGGCCCCGCCCGCCCCGCAGCGGCGGTGGCGGCTTCGGCGGCGGCAGCCGCGGCGGCGGATTTGGCGGCGGCGGATTTGGCGGCGGCGGGCACTGCGCCTGCGCCAGCAGCTGCGCCTGTGCCTGTGCCTGCGCCTGCGCCGGCGGCGGCCGCGCGGGCTGCTCGGCCAAAAATCTCTACGGCGCGGTGCGGCTGGACAAGGCGCTTGCCGAGAAACTGGATACCTGAAACAGGAGGGACGGCGCCCTGCCGTCTCTCTTTTTCACAAAAAAGGAGCCGCCCTGCAAGCAGAGCGGCCCAAGCGGGTGGGATATTGGAAAGCTTCCTCTATTATAGTAACGCAAGCCCGTCCCCGTGTAAATAGGAGGTTTTGCCGCATTTCCGCGACTTTTCGGACATCCTGTCGAATCTGCCCAAATTGCAAACACTTTGTGAAGTTTTCACAAATTCTCTCAAAACCGCTTTTCAAACCTACTGCGATTTGCTATAATACGGGCAAGGATAAAGGGAAACGGCTCCCCGACCCTGCTCTGTGTTTACCGCACTGACGAAAGGAGCAAGTACTATGAAGTTCACATTCGCCTGCAAGAAAATCTCCCTCAACGACTCCATCAAGGAATACGCGGAAAAGAAGATCAGCAAGCTGGACAAGTATTTTCCGGAGGAGGCAGACGCCTTTGTGACCTTTGCCGTGGAGAAGAAGAACCGCTGCGTGGTGGAGCTGACCATCCGCAGCACCAACGGCACGTTGTTCCGCGCCCAGACGGAGGATCCCGACGGCGATATGCGCGGCGCTATTGACGAGGCTGTCAGCCTCATCGACCGCCGCATCCGCAAGAACAAGACGCGGTTGGCCAAGAACCTGCGGGCCGACGCCCTTGTCTCCTCCGTTCCCGCAGAGTTCGACGTGGTGGAGGACAACGACTTCGACATCATCCGCACCAAGCGCTTTGCTGTCAAGCCCATGACCACGGATGAGGCCATCCTGCAGATGAACCTGCTGGATCACTCCTTCTATGTATTCCGCCGCATTGATGACAACGCCATCTGCGTGGTGTACCACCGCAACAACGGCGGCTACGGACTGATTGAAACAGCGGAGTGACCGTTTGATACAATTCCAGAGGGGGCGGCGGTGCCGCCCCCTTTTTCCTTGCAAGAGGCGCCGTTATCCCCCATAATAGAGAAAACGAAGGGAGGCTTTTTCTTGAATCTGCTCCATCTCTGGTATCGTGCCTACCAGTGCGTTTTCGGTGCGGGCGCCCGGCTGCTGCCGTGGCGCTGGTCGGAGACGGTGGTCGGCCCCGGCAGCCTTGCCCGCGTCCCGTCCCTGCTGACGGAGTACGGCGTCCGCCGCCCGCTGGTGGCGGCCAGCCGCCGCCAGTGCGCCGATCCCGCCTTCCGGCAGATGCTGGCGCAGCTGGAGAGCTATGTCCTGTTCTCCGATATCCGGCCGAACCCGCCGGCGTCCGCCGTGGAGGCCGCCGCCGCGCTGTACCGCCGTGAGGGCTGCGACAGTCTGGTGGCCGTGGGCGGCGGCAGTCCCATGGACACCGCCAAGGCCGCGGCGGCGCTGGTGGCCCGCCCCGGTAAGACCCTGCCCCAGCTGGCCGGGCTTCTGAAGGTGCGCCGCCGCATCCCGCCCCTCATCGCCGTACCCACCACCGCCGGCACCGGCTCGGAGACCACCATCGCCGCCGTGGTCACCGGCCCTGACCACCACAAGTACGCCGTCAGCGACCTGTGCCTGATCCCCCGCTGCGCCGTGCTGGATCCGCTGCTCACCGTGTCCCTGCCGCCGCAGACCACCGCCGAAACGGGCATGGATGCCCTGACCCACGCGGTGGAGGCCTACCTCAGCCGCTTTTACCCCACCCGCGAGACGAACCGTCTGGCGGAGGAAGCCGTTGTCACCATCTTCCAAACGCTGGAGCGCGCCTGCGCCCACGGTGAGGACGTGGACGCCCGGCAGGCGCTGCTCACCGCCTCCTATCAGGCCGGCGCGGCCTTTACCCGTGCCAGCGTGGGCAACGTCCACGCCATCGCCCACACGCTGGGCGGCCTGTACGGCGTGGGCCACGGTCTTGCCAACGCGGTGCTGCTGCCCGTGATCCTCCGAGACTACGGCACGGCGGCGCACCGGCGGCTGTCCCGTCTGGCGGAGCTGGTGGGACTGTCCGGCGACACCGAGGCGGCCAGAGCCAACGCCTTTATCGACGCCATTCTGGCCATGAATGCCCGTTTGGGTATCCCCACCGGCTTCACCTGCATCCGGGAGGCGGATCTGCCCCGTATGGCGGCGTGGGCGGCGGCGGAGGCCAACCCCACCTACCCCGTGCCGGTGATCTACGACCGCGGCCGTTTTATCCGCGTCATCCGGCAGGTCATGCAGTAACATATAAATAACAGGAAGCCGGACGCCAAGGGCGTCCGGCTTCCTGCTATGGTAGAGAGAAAAGTGAAAGTGTGATGTCAGAACAAAGTACACAGCAGGTTCAGCTCCGCCACGAACCACACCGGAAGCAGCATGGCACACACGCGGACGACCGGGGTGATGTTCCCCGTCAGCAGGCACGCCATAGTATAGATGATAATGGCGGTGACGACCACCGCGGCGATAGCCAGCAGGGAAACAGTGGAAGATTTGGTTTTTGTCATAGGGAACAACTCCTTTCTTAATTGTGAGGTCATCATAGCACCAAAAGTTATGCTTGTAAAATTGATTATTGACGTGTATAATATAGACTAAATCTATAATTGGAGGACGTGCATGACCACCCTGGATATTGAAACTTTCTTCGCTGTGCTGGATCACGGCACCATGACGGCAGCGGCAGAAGCGCTGTTCATTACCCAGCCCACCCTGACGGCCCGAATACAGGCGCTGGAGGCGGAGGTGGGTGCGGCGCTGTTCCGGCGCGGCAAGGGGCAGCGCCACATCACCTTAACGGAGGCCGGGCAGCGCTTTCTGCCGCTGGCCCGCCGGTGGCAGAATCTATTGAAAGAGACGCAGACCTTTTCCTCCGTGGAGCGGCGGGAGTTTCTGCACATCATCGCCGTCTACACCGCCAATCAGTATATCCTGCCGCCGGTGTATCAGCGCTTTCTGGAGCGGGGGCTGCCGGTATCCCTGTGGGTGGAATCGATGCGCATCTATGAGACGGTGGCGGCCGTGGCGCGGGGCGACGCAGACATGGCCATCGTAGACGGCGACCTGCACTACGACCTGCAGATCGAGGCCCGCCCCCTGTTCCGGGAGTCCTTCTTTCTGGTGGTGCCGATGGATCTGGCGCTGCCGGACACGGTACATCCCTCCATGCTCCGGGTGGAGGATGAGATACTCGTCTCCGGCCAGCCGGAGATCCTCCAGTGGCACGACTGCTGGTACGGCATGGACGCCCGCCCGCTGCTGTATACCGATATTCCCCAGCTGGCGGAGACGCTGCCCTCCTGCGGGCGGCGCTGGGTCATCTGTCCCGCCGCAGCGGCGGGCCATTCCGTCCGCCAGTTCCCCACCATCCGTTCCCTGCGCCTGACCGACGCCCCCGCCGACCGCACGTTCTATCTGGTGACGCCCAAGGGCCGCCCCCTTTCCGATGCCTCGGAGCAGCTGCTGGCCGATCTCCGGGCCCACCTCCGCACGGTGGACGGCATCCACCTGTTCGAGTGACTGCCCATAAAAAACGTCCGCGCACACCGTGCGCGGACGTTTTTACCTTGTCCTTTGCGATCGCCTTACTCGAATAGTCCCACCTGTTCCGGTAGGTCGCCCCGGCCGATGGCCTGCAGCTGCTGGGCATTCTCGGCGGTGAGGGCGTCGCTGATGGCCATTTTCCGGATGATGTTCTTCACAGTGCTGTCCAGCCCGGTGCCCTCTCGGTAGTCGGCGGGAAAGATGAAGTCCACCCGTCCCTTGCTCAGCAGATCCTCCACACCGGCGCGGTTGCCGGCCTGATACACGGCGATGGCCTGCCCGCCGTAGGCACGCATCATCTTCATGCACGGCACGTCGGAAAGGCCGTCCCCCACATAGATCATGTTGGTGAAGGGGATGCGCTTGCTATCGTCGGGCATGGAGTCGTTCAGCGTCTTGTCGTCGGACACATCCAGCACGCCCTTGTTGATGCGGTAGACGAACTGGGTCTTGTTGGTGAAGTTGACATCCAGCTTGGGCCATGTGGCCAGTCCCTCGCGGTCGTAGAAGAACTCGCAGGCGTAGATCTCCTGGAACTCGTGGGCGATGCCGCTGCCCTCGATGATCTCCCGCAGACCGGAGGAGATGACATAGTGCTCGATGGTGACGCCCTGCGTCTCCCCGAAGTCGTTGATGCGGCGGAACCACTCCCGCACGCCGGGGAACAGCTCCATGCTGTGGCCGCAGCGCACCAGAAACTCCCGGTCGAGCCGTTTGCTCTGGGCGCGGCACTCCTCGATCATGGTGTACATATAGGCCAGCAGGCCGTCCATCCGATTGTCCCGCCCGAAGGTGTTGGCCTTGGCCCAGAACTCCGCCGGGGTGTAACCCAGCGCCGGGATAAAGGCGTAGTCCTCCATGTCGGTGGTGCACAGCGTCTTGTCGAAATCGTACAGCAGCGCGATAATGGGTCTGTCCGTCATCGGCTCTCCTCCTTGCTTCTCTCCGTGCCGCACAGTATCTCCGGCAGCGGCGTTCTCCTGAAAAAAGGCGGCCGCAGGCCGCCTTTTTCGTTGTCCGTTGTTATTCCTTACCCTTGTAGTTCCGGCCGAACTTCAAATCGCCCAGATCGAAGGAAAATCCGCTGCCGGGCGCGGCGCTGCCGTTCACCGGCGGGAACTGTACGGTGGGCTCGTCGTCGATGGCCGGCGTCCCCGGCTTCGGCTCCTCCGTCACCGCCGCATCGAACTGGGTCAGGATGTCCTGCTCGATGTCCTCCACGGCCTTGTCGGGCTGGGGAGCGGGCTCCGCCGCCGGTTCTGCCGGCGCAGCCGGTACCAGCTCCAGCTCCGGCAGCGTCTGCAGAAACGCGGACTGCGCCTGACACAGCTCGTCGGAGCGGCGGATAAAGTCCGCCAGCTTCTCCTGTGCCATCACCAGCTTCTGCTGGGCGGCCTTCTTCTCGTCGTCCAGACGCCGTACCTCGGCCTCGGCCTCGGCTCTGGCCCCGGCCAGCAGCTGCTCCTTCTCGGTCTGCGCCTCCTGCACCAGCTTGGCGGCCATCTTCTGGGCCGTCAGCAGTGTCTGCCGCATGGCGTCCTCGGTGGAGCGGTACTCCTCCACCTTCTCCGCCAGCACCTTCAGCTTGGTCTTCAGCGTCACATTCTCCTTGAACAGCGCGGTGTAGTCCTCGGTCAGCGCATCCAGAAACTCGTCAACGGCGCCCATGCTGTAACCGCCGCCGCCGAACGATGCCTTGGGGAATACCTTTTCAGAAACTTCCTGTGGTGTAAACATGGATGATCCCTCCGATCCCTTTCTCTTGTCTTACAGGTACAGGCCGTTGTTCTCCAGCTCATCAATGAGGTCGCCCATGATATCCACGGAGTACGGCGTGATGATATAGGTGTTGGCCGCTACCTTCTTGATCTTGCCCTCACCGGCGTAGGCCACGCCGGACAGGAAGTCGATGAGCCGCCGGGCCACATCCTTGTTGGTGGATTCCAGATTCAGCACCACCGTCCGCTTCTCCTTCAGGTGGTCTGCGATCTCGGAGGCGTTCTCGAAGCGCTCGGGCTTCACCAGCACCACCTTCAGCTGGGTGGTGGCGTGGATGTTCACCACCTTGTTGTGGCGATCCTCGCTGCGCCGCTCCTCGCTGCGGCGATCCTCCCGGCGCTCCTCGAAGGGGGAGCGGGACTCCTTCACCGGCTCCTCGAAGTCCTCCTCGTAATCGTAATCCTCATCGTCATAGGGATGAATGATCTTTTTCAGCTCGTCCATGAAGCCCATCGAAAAATACCTCCCGCGTTATTTTGTATAGTCTCTGGCGCCGAAAATGGCGGTGCCCACGCGGACGATATTGCTGCCCGCACGGATGGCGTCGGCAAAATCGCCGCTCATGCCCATAGAAAGACAATCTAATTTATTATCGTACATTTTTTGATTTATGTCAACATACAGGGCGTGTACTTTTTGCAGATACGCCATATTTTCCTCCCGGGAGGCGTCCGCGGGCGGAATGGTCATCAGTCCCCGCAGCCGCACATGGCGCAACTCTCCGGCCCGCGCGGCGGCATCGGCGATGGCCTCCGGTGCGAAGCCACTCTTGGCCTCCTCGCCGCCGATGTTCACCTCCAGCAGGATATCCTGCACGATGTCCAGCTTCTCCGCCTGGCGCTGGATCTCCTCCAGCAGTTCCACGGAGCCCACGGAGTGGATCAGCGCCGCCTTGCCCACCACCTGCCTGACCTTGTTGCGCTGCAGATGGCCGATAAAGTGCAGCGGCGCGCCGTCGTAGGCATGCTCCGGCAGCTTGGCCGTCATCTCCTGCACCCGGTTCTCGCCCAGCGCGTCGATACCGGCCCGGATGGCCTCCTGGCAGGCCGCCGCATCGTTCATCTTACTGGCGCCCACCAGCGTGATGTCCGCCCCGGTGCGCCCCGTCTCACGGGCTGCCTCGTCGATCTGGCGGCGGATGGCCGCAATGTTTTCCGCAATAGACATGAGAAGCTCCTCCTCGCTTGTGTTTCTGCCCGGACGCCTGTCCGTTATTGAATGACCTTTCCGTCGTGCAGCGCCCCGGCGGAGGCGATGACCTCGTCCCCGGCCCGCAGCGTTCGCGTATCGGCCGCGCCGTCGGCGGGCCGCACCAGCGCGTAGCCCTGGCCCTGATACAGTACCGTCACCGGCCGGAACGCGGCGGTGACGCCGTCCAGACAGTACACGCCGGTGACGCCCTCCTCACTGACCCGCAGGGCGTTGGACGGCACCCGCAGCCCCTCGTAGGTGCGCAGGATCACATCCGCCGCCTGATGCCGCAGCAGCGTGGTCTGGGCCAGATATTTCCGGCAGGACAGCGTTACCGCCGCCTGCCCGTTCTCCGCGGCGGACACGTTCGCCACCTGCATCCGCAGGTTCTGGTCAAACCCCTTGGCGAACCGCAGCGTCACGGTGCCCAGCGCCTTCAGCTGGGCGGCCTGCTCCTCCGGCAGTGACACCACATAGTACCATGTGTCGCCGTAGATGAGCTTGCCCATGCTGCTCTCCGTCCCGGCGGGCTGGAGCCGCGCCAGCTTTCCCGGCGTCACGTCCTCCAGAAACGCGGTGGTCAGTACCGTCTCATACCCGTCACACACGGCGGAGTACGTCCCCGCCGCCTTGGCGGTGACGGTGGACGCCCCGGACAGAGAGGCCTTCAGGCTGCTGATCTGGCCCTCCACCGCCTTGATCTCCGTCTCGATCTCCTCCTGAGAGGTGTAGGGATGGTCGCGCTTGAGCACGGCGGCCTTCAGCTGGGCGATGTCGCTGTCCGCGGCGGTGTAGTCGCCGCCGGTCAGGGTCTGCCGCAGCGTCAGGATGTCGCCGGTGATGGACGTGTCCAGCTTCAGCGCCGCGTCCGGGTCGAGGTAGGAGGTCAGCGCGAACTGCAGCTGCTGCAGCTGCAGCTCCAGCGTCTCGATCTGGCTGACGGTCTGCAAGGCCCCGTCGTCGGCGTACACCGTGGCCAGTACCTGCCCCACGCCTACGCGGTCGCCCTCCTGCCGCTCCCGGCTGAGGGTGCCGCTCTGGGCGGGCAGCACCTCCTCGTCCCGCAGCAGCCAGCCGTTGAGGGCAATGGTGTCCTCCGCCTGCCCCTCCGTCACCAGCGTGGTGCTTACCGGGTCGGACAGATAGTTGTACAGCTGCACGGCGAAGTAGAACAGCACCGCCGCCAGCACGGCGATGGGCAGTATTTTCATAAGGGGCGATGTTTTTCTCATGGTGCTTTCCTTTTATCTCTGGTATGTGCCTGCCGGAGGTCAGACGGCGTCCTCCGTCCCGTCCTCCCGCAGCTCCACCGGCCGCAGCGGCGCGATGGTGGAAATAGCGTGCTTGTAGATGACCTGCTGCCTGCCCTCGGAGTCCAGAATGACCACGAAGCAGTCAAAGCCGGTGATGGTGCCCCGCAGCTGGAAGCCGTTGACCAGAAACATGGTCACGGGAATGTTCTGCTTCCGTGCGCGGGTGAGAAAGATCTCCTGCAGGTTGTTTGTCTTTTGCATATCGTCTGCTCCTTGATATCTTTGTGCGGACGATCGCCTGTCCTCCGTCCGCCGCTCTCAGCATACGCCGGCAGCAGTAAGGAATTCTGTCGCATTTTGGAGAGCCCACGGAAAATCAGGCTCTTTTTCCCACAGGATCCAGTGGATGCGGGGATTTCGCCGCAGCCATGTCAGCTGCCGCTTGGCGTACTGCCGCGACCGGAGCTTGACCTCCTCCACGGCCTCCGCCTCGGTGGCCGTCCCATCGGCCACCGCCAGAAACTGCTTGAAGCCGATGGCCTGCAGGGCCGTGGCGTCACGGGGCAGGCCGCCGGTCAGCAGCTGCCGCACCTCGTCCAGAAGGCCCTGTTCCACCATAATGTCCACTCGCCGGTCAATGCGGTCACGCAGCTCCTGCCGGTCCCGGAAGCTTAGTCCGATGTACAGGGCGTCGTAGCGGTCAGGCATCTCCCGGCTTTTCCGGTCATGCTCGCTGATAGTCTCACCCGTCTCCCGGTAGACCTCCAGCGCCCGGAGAATGCGCTTTTCGTCCCGCAGGTGCAGCCGTGCCGCCGTCTCCGGGTCGATCGCCGCCAGCTCCTCCAGCAGCGCCGCAGCGCCCTCCCGGGCCAGCCGCTGCTGCAATACCAGCCGTACCGCGCCGCCCTGCTGTCCGGCGGCAAACGTCTGGCCCCGCACCAGCGCGTCCAGATACAAGCCGGTGCCGCCCACCAGCACGGGCAGCTTCCCCCGGCGCAGGATGTCCTGTATACACCGGTCGGCCTCCTGCGTGAAGCGGGATACCGACCAGCTTTCCGCCGGGTCGGCCACGCCGATCATGTGGTGGGGCACCCCCGCCATCTCCTCCGGTGTGGGGGCGGCGGTGCCGATCTCCATGCCCCGGTAGATCTGCATGGAGTCCACGGACACCACCTCACCGTTGAAGCGCCTGGCCAGCGCCACGCCCATTTTTGTCTTGCCCGACGCGGTAGGGCCCACCACGCAGACCACCCGCTGTGCCATTTGCTTCACCTCCGGCGGTTCAAGGGAGCGTCACGCCCGCTTGAACATCTTCTCCACTTCGTATTTCCGCAGCTTCACCGCCACCGGCCTGCCGTGGGGGCAGTACCGGACAGCGCCGGACTGCACCTGCCGCACCAGCGCCGCCAGCTCGGCGTCGCCGGTGGTCATGCCCGCCTTGATGGCGGACTTGCAGGCCATGGTGTGCAGCAGCTCGTCCCGCGCACCGTCGGGGTCGGCCCGCTGCAAAAGCAGCTTCCGTGCCAGCTCCTCCAGCGTGGCGGCGGCATCCTCCGCCCGTATGTAGTCGGGGATCTCCCGCACCAGCACGGCGCCGTCCCCGAAGTCCTCGCACAAAAAGCCGTAGCCGGCCAGCACGTCCAGCTGCTCCAGCACCGCGCCGTACTCCTCGGCGGTCAGCGTCACGGCGGCGGGGGTCAGCAGCTGCTGGGCCATGGGCGGCACGGGGTCAGCCTTCAGCGCGTCGAAGCGGATGCGCTCGTGGGCGGCGTGCTTGTCGATGAGCCACACATTCTGCTCCCCGTCCTCGCAGATGATGTAGGTTTTCAGCACCTCACCGGCGATGCGCCACGGCGTTTCGCCCAGCCCGGCCTCCTCCGGCATCTCCAGCGCCTGCTGGACATGTCCGGTGTCCTCCGGCGCGGCGCTTTCGCCGCCGCGCACGGTCTGCGCCGTATCCGCCGCGCTTTCTGTCACGGCGGCAGCGTCCTCCGCGCCGGTGGCCGTTTCAGCGGGAACGTCTGTCTCCGGCGGCGTGATGCGGTACACCACCCCCTCCCGTCCGCTGGGGACGGTGAAGGCCTTCCCGGTCTCCGGCGCGGCGTCCCGTACCTGCCATATCTCGCCCTGCGGCGCACCTCCGGCGGGCTGCGCCGTTTCGCGGGGCGGCTGTACCGTCTGTCCGGCGGGAGCAAAACGGTTGGCGGTGGGATGGTCGGCTCCGGCGGAGCCGACGGGCCTGCCGCTGACAAAGGGCAGCTTCACGCCCTGCGGGGCGGGAGCCGTCTCCCGGAATTCCCGGGCCGACATGGTCTGGTAGAAGGGCTTTTTCTCCGCCGCGGCGGGCTGGCCCTCCCGATCCAGCGCGTCCTTCACGGTGTAGTGTACCGCGTCGAACACGGTCTTATCGGACACAAATTTTACGATGGTTTTAGCGGGGTGCACGTTCACGTCCACCTCGTTGACCGGCAGCGTGATATGCAGGACGCAGCCGGGGAACTTGCCCTTCAGCAGCCGGTTGCGGTAGGCCTCCTCCACGGCGGCGGCCAGCAGCTGGCTCTTGACCAGCCGTCCGTTGACGAAGAACAGCTGGCGTCCCCGGGTGCCGTGTCCGGCCAGAGGCTTTGTGACGAAGCCCTCCACCCGCACCGCGCCGCCGCTGCCGCTGACGGGCATCAGACCGGCGGCGAAGTCACGGCCCAGCGCGGCGTAAATGGCGGACAGCAGCTGTCCGTCGCCGGGGGTGTGGAGGATCTCCTGCCCGTCCCGCAGCAGCTTGAAGGATACGTCGGGATGGCTCAACGCCAGCTGTGTCACCACGCCGGACGCGGCGGCGCCCTCGGCGGAGTCCTTCTTCATGAACTTCATCCGGGCGGGGGTGTTGTAGAACAGGTCGCGGACGCATACGGTGGTGCCGTCGGGGCATCCGGCCTCGGTGACGGTTTCCGGTACGCCGCCCTCCAGATGGAGCATGGCGCCGCAGTCCGCGCCGGTCTGGCGGGAGAAGATGTCCACCCGCGACACGGCGGCGATGGCGGCCAGCGCCTCGCCCCGGAAGCCCAGCGTACCGATGGCGGCCAGATCCTCCGGGCGGCGCAGCTTGCTGGTGGCGTGGCGCAGGAAGGCGGTGGGCAGCTGCTCCGGCGCGATGCCGCAGCCGTTGTCCGTGATGCGGATATAGGTCAGGCCGCCCCGCTCCAGCTCCGCCGAGATGGCGGACGCGCCGGCGTCCAGCGCGTTTTCCAGAAGCTCCTTGCACACGGAGGCGGGACGCTCCACCACCTCGCCGGCGGCGATCAGATCGGCCAGATGGGGCGGGAGCTGTTGTATCTGGGGCATGGGTGGGCCTCCTTTCAGGGGACGGCGCCGTCTCGCGGCGGCGTAAAATAATTTCAAAATACCTTCAAAAAATTGCAGGCCGGCTTCAGGATATTTGCAGGGTAATTGCAGGATATCCGCGCCCGGATCAGCCGAGCCGCTTCTTCAGCTCGTACAGCAGGTTCAGCGCCTCCAGCGGACTGAGGGAGTCCACCTGCGTCCGGCGGATGATGTCCGCCGTCTCGCTCTCGGCCATGGCCGACAGCGACAGCTGATCGTCCGGCGCGGCGGCGGGCACGGGACGGCCGGACTGGCTCTCCAGTTCCTCCAGAATGGCCCGGGCGCGCTTGAGCACGCTGTCGGGCAGCCCCGCCAGCTTGGCTACCTCAATGCCGTAGCTGCGGTCGGCCCCGCCGGGGACGATCTTGCGCAGGAAGATGATGTCCTCGCCCCGGGCGCGGACGGCGATATTATAGTTGCGGACGTTGGGCAGCGTCTGCTCCAGCGCCGTCAGCTCGTGGTAGTGGGTGGCGAACAGCGTCTTGGCCTTCAGTTTTTCGGCACAGTGCTCCAGCACCGCCCGGGCGATGGACATCCCATCAAAGGTGGAGGTGCCCCGGCCGATCTCGTCCAGAATGAGCAGGCTGTTCCTGGTGGCGGTGCGGAGGATGTCGGACACCTCCGTCATCTCCACCATAAAGGTGGACTGTCCGGCGGACAGGTCGTCGCTGGCGCCGATGCGGGTGAAGATGCGATCCACCACGCCGATGCGGGCGCTGCGGGCGGGAACGAAGCTGCCCACCTGCGCCATCAGGACGATCAGCGCCACCTGCCGCATGTAGGTGGACTTACCGGCCATATTGGGGCCGGTGATGATGCTGACCCGCTCCTCCTTGGCACCCATCAAGGTGTCGTTGGGGACGAACAGGGCGTCAGGGCGCATCTTCTCCACCACCGGGTGACGGCCGGCCTGTATCTCGATGACGCCGGACTCGTCCACGCTGGGGCGGCAGTAGTTGTTCTTCACCGCCACGGCGGCAAAGGAGCAAAGCGTATCCAGCTGGGCGACAAGGGACGCGGCCAGCTGCACACGGGTGACGGCCTCCGCCAGCCTGGTGCGCAGGGCGGCGAACAGCTCGTACTCCAGCGCGGCGTCCCGGTCCTTGGCGGTGAGCACGTCGTGCTCCAGATCCTTCAGCTCCTGGGTGATGTAGCGCTCGCCGTTGACCAGCGTCTGCTTGCGGATATAGTGGGCGGGCACCTGATCCTTGAAGGAATTGGATACCTCGATATAATAGCCGAATACCTTGTTGTAGCCGATCTTCAGGGTGCGGATGCCGGTCTTTTCCTTTTCCTCCGCCTCCATCTGCGCCAGAAAGCTCTTGCCGCCGTGGAGGATGCCGCGCAGGCGATCCACCTCCGGGTCGAAGCCGTCCCGGATCATCTCGCCCTCCCGGACGGAGAACGGCGGCTCGTCCACCAGCGTCTGCCCGATGAGGGCCGCCAGATCGTTGAGATCCTCCAGCTGCTGATCCAGCTGGTGCAGCGCTCCGGTGGGAAACGATGCCAGCTGGGCCTTCACGGCGGGGAGCCGCTCCATGGAGGCGCGGAGGGACACCAGATCCCGCCCGCCGGCGGAGCCGTAGACCACCCGGCCGATGAGCCGCTCCATATCCGCGATGCCGCTGAGGGCCAGTATCAGCTCCTCCCGGGCTACGGTGTGCTCCGCCAGCGCCGCCACGGCGCTGAGCCGCCGGTCGATGGCGGCCACGTCCACCAGCGGCTGCTGGAGCCATGCCCGCAGGTTGCGGGCGCCCATGGCGGTCTTGGTCTTGTCCAGCACCCACAGCAGACTGCCGCGCTTCTCCTTGCCCCGCAGCGTCTCCGTCAGCTCCAGATTGCGGCGGGCGGCCAGATCCAGCTCCATGTACTGGCCGGTGCGGTACCACGTCAGCTGGTCGAGGTGGCCCAGATCGGTCTTCTGCGTCTCGTAGAGATAGCCCAGCAGGCCGCCCAGCGCCAGCAGCGGCGTCATGTTGTCCCGGGGCAGGCGCTCCAGCGCGTCCTGCCCGAACTGGGCGCGCACCTTCTTCTCCGCCTCCTCCGGGGTAAACCGGGCGGCGGGCAGCTTTTCCAGGTGGCAGGAAAACCGCTCCCGCAGCGCCTGATGCAGCGTCTCGTCAAAGAACGCCGTCTCGTTCATCACCGCCTCGGCGGGGGAGAAGCGTCCCAGCTCGTTGAGCAGGGCCCGCACCCGGTCGGGGCCGGTAAACACCGTGGCCTGCGCCTTGCCGGTGGACACGTCGCAGGCGCACAGGCCCGCGCCGGTATCGTCCAGATATACGCCGCACAGGTAGTTGCTGCGCTCGGCGCTGAGGCAGGACTCGTCAATGACGGTGCCGGGGGTGACGACGCGGATGATATCCCGCTTCACCAGCCCCTTGGCGGCGGCGGGATCCTCCGTCTGCTCGCAGATGGCCACCTTGTAGCCCTTGGCGATGAGACGGGCGATATAGGCGTCGGAGGCGTGGTAGGGGATGCCGCACATGGGGATCTTGTCGTCGAAGGACTTGGTCTTATCCTTGTCCCGTGTGGTCAGAGCCAGATCCAGCTCACGGGACGCCGTGCGGGCGTCGGGGCCGAACATCTCGTAGAAGTCGCCCAGACGGAAAAACAGAATGGAGTCGGGGTTCTGCTCCTTGATCTCCATATACTGGCGCATCATGGGGGTCAGCTCTGCCATGGGGAAGCCTCCTTTGGGGGAAAATTTATACCAGCTCGCCGAACAGCGCCCATGTGTTGCTGTCGGTGATCCTCACGTCGCGGTAGGCGCCTACGGCATCGGGGCTGCCCACCAGATGCACCAGCCGTCCGCCGGCGGTGCGGGCCGTCAGCGGCCAGCGGCTGTCGTCGCTCTCGCCGTCGATGAGGCAGCGGAGGGTGTCGCCCACATACCCGGCGTGTATTTCCTCGGAGATCCTGTTCTGGGCGTCGCAGAGGCGGTCGAACCACTTCTGCTTCTCGCTGCGGGGCACGGGGTCGTCCATTTTCGCGGCGGGGGTGCCGGGGCGAGGGGAGAAGATGAACGTAAACAGGGCGTCGAAGCGCACCTGCTCCACCAGCGCCACCGTCTCCATGGCCTCGGCCTCCGTCTCACCGGGAAAGCCGATGATCACATCGCTGGTCAGCACCAGATCGGGCATGACCTTCCGGGCGTAGGTGATGAGATCCAGATATTTGGCCCGATCGTAGGGCCGGTTCATGGCCCGCAGCACCCGGTCGCAGCCGGACTGCACCGGCAGGTGCAGCTGTCTGGCCACATGCTTGCAGCGGGCCATGGTATCGAACAGCTTATAGCTGGCGTCCTTGGGCTGGGAGGACATGAAGCGGAGGAGATAGTCGCCCTCAAGCTTGTCCAGCTCGCTTAAAAGGTCGGCAAAGTCCCACGGCGTATCCAGATCCTTGCCGTAGGAGTTGACGTTCTGCCCCAGCAGCGTGATCTCCTTATACCCCTCGGCGGCCAGCTGGCGCACCTCCTCAATGATGCGCGCCGGCTCGCGGCTGCGCTCCCGCCCCCGCACATAGGGGACGATGCAGTAGGAGCAGAAGTTGTTGCAGCCGTACATGATGGACACCCATGCGCGGGTGCGCCCCTCCCGCACCACCGGCATACCCTCGGCAATGGCGCCGTGCTCCTCCTCCACGGAGAACACGCGGCCCCGGCGGGTGTAGACCTGATAGAGAAGCTCCGGGAACTTCCACAGCGCCTGGGGGCCGAACACCAGATCCACATGGCGGTAGGACTGGCGCACCTTCTCCGCCACCTCCGGGCGCTGGGCCATGCAGCCGCACAGGCAGATGAGCTGCTCCGGGTTGGCCTTTTTCGTATGGGTCAGCGCGCCCAGCGTGCCGTAGACCCGCTTTTCCGCGTGGTCGCGGATGGCGCAGGTGTTCAGCACCACGATATCCGCGTCCTCCGGCGCGGTGACGAAGGTGCAGCCCATGGCCTCCAGCATGCCCATGATGTGCTGGCTGTCGGCCACGTTCTGCTGGCAGCCGAAGGTGTCCACCAGTGCGCGGACGCTCTTTCCGCGCTGGGCGTGCAGCTCTCGTATTTTCCGTTCAAAATCCCGCTGGCGGAGCGTCTGCTCCTCCGGGATCAATACCTGTTTTCTGTCCAAGTCGGGCCTCCCTGCCCCGGTGTCGATACGGGGCGATATTTGAATACTGTATTATAGCATAGAGCGGAACGCAATACAAGAAAGCCGCAGAATAAAAGTTGCAAACGGCGGGCAAATGGGATATGATGGGAGGGAATCCAAAACAGGGAGGATGCCCTATGTGGTATATCGTGGCGCTGGCGGCCTGCGTGGCGGGCGACCAGCTTTTAAAGTGGTGGGTGGTGTCCCATCTGGAGGTGGGGCAGTCCGCGCCGCTGCTGCCCGGCGTGGTGCAGCTGACCCGCCTGCACAACACCGGCGCGGCGTGGAGCAGCTTCTCCGGCAAGACCGGGTTGCTGGCCATCGTGACCATCGTGCTGATGCTGGCGGTGGCGTGGCTGCTGGTGAAGAAGATCGTGCGTCATCCGCTGGGGGTGACGGCGGGGGTGCTGATCCTGGGCGGCGGCATCGGCAACGTCATCGACCGGGTGTGCCGGGGCTATGTGGTGGACATGTTTGACCTGCAGTTCATCAGCTACCCCATTTTCAATCTGGCGGACTGCTTTGTGGTGGCGGGCGTCATTCTGGGCGCTGTGTACTACCTGTGGTTTTACGAGAAATACGACAAGAAAAAGGAGCCGAGGGATGACGCTGCGTCTGATTGCTGAGGCGGCGGACGCCGGGGCGCGGCTGGACGCCTTCGTGGCCTCCCGCGCCAACGGCCTGACCCGCTCGCAGGCGGCGCGGTACATCGATGAGGGGCGGGTATCCGTGGACGGCAAGCCCGCCGCCAAGAGCTGCCGCCTTACCGGCGGCGAGACGGTGACGGTGGAGGTGCCGGAGGTGCGGGAGACGGCGGTGGAGCCGCAGGACATCCCGCTGGACGTGGTGTACGAGGACGGGGACGTGATCGTGGTGAACAAGCCGGCGGGGCTGGTGGTGCATCCCGCGCCGGGGCATCCGGACGGTACGCTGGTCAATGCGCTGCTGCACCACTGCGGCGCGTCGCTGTCCGGCATCGGCGGGGAGAAGCGGCCCGGCATCGTACACCGTATCGACCGGGATACCAGCGGGCTGATCATCGCCGCCAAGAACGACGCGGCCCATCTGGGGCTCAGCGCCCAACTCAGCAGCCACACGCTGGCCCGGACGTATGAGTGTCTGGTGGTGGGCAACCTGAAGGAGGACAGCGGCACCGTGGACGCGCCCATCGGACGGCACCCCTCCGACCGGAAGAGGATGGCGGTGGTGGCCGGCGGGCCCGCCGTGACCCACTGGGAGGTCATCGCCCGGTATCCGGGGGTCACGCATGTGCGGTGCCGGCTGGAGACGGGGCGCACCCACCAGATCCGGGTACACATGGCCTATATCGGCCACCCCATTCTGGGGGACACGGTGTACGGCGCGAGGAAGCCGGTGCCGGGGCTGACGGGTCAGTGCCTCCACGCGGTGGGGCTGCGGTTCATCCACCCCCGCACCGGACAGCCGGTGGAGCTGCACTGTCCGCTGCCGGAGGAGTTCCGGCAGCAGCTGCGGAAGCTGGAAAATAAAGGCTAAAGACAGAGGACACGCTTTGGCGTGTCCTCTGTCTTTTACTGTATCTCTTGCTCCAGCTCATCGAAAACCGGCGCGGCAAAAAATTCGCCCAGCGTTATCTCCAGCCCGTCACACAGCTTTTTCACCGTAGTAACGGAGACATCCCGGCGGCGTGTGTCCAGCAGACTGTATACCGTGGAGGGCGTGACACCGGAAATGTTGGCCAGTTCGTTGGCCCGGATACCGCGCCGGGCGCAGATGTCCCGCAGCCGCACAGCCACCGCGTCCTTTACCGTCATACGATCACCTCACCCATCGTGTAAGATGATTGTAGAAAAATATACGCAAATGCGTATACGCGCTTGCGTATATTTCGGAAAAGTTGTACAATATCCATACCATACTCGGGAAAGGAGCACGGAACATGGAGGAGAGGGAGATGCGGCAGACGCATGGAACGAAGAGGATCGCGCTGACAGCGGTGATTGCCGCAGCGCTGGTAGTGGTGGGCATCCTTATCGGAATGGGTATCCAGCAGAGAAAAGAGGCGGCGGCGGAACGGGACGCGGAGCAACAGTCGGCCGCCTATCAGGAGGAGCTGAAGCAGGTTGCGGAGCGGATACAGGGCTATGCAGAGGACGCTTACGATGTGGCAGCCGTGCAAGCCTCCGTCTGGTACAACAGTATCTATCAGGAGCGGGATGCAAGTACAGACCCGTATACCATGGAGGACGGCGTGTTTCTGGAGGACTTCAACGATGCACTGGGCAAGCTGTATGGAGACAGTGATTTTCAGAGTAAGGGGGCGTTTATTGACAGCAACCGGAAGAGCGTGGCGGAGAGCATGAGCCGCCTTAAGGATGCACCGGAGGGGTACGAGGACGCCTATCAGGCGCTGAAGGCATACTACGATGCCTATATCCGGCTGACCAATCTGGCGCTGAACAGCGCCGGCTATACATACAGCGATTTCAACAGCGAACTGGGCGATCTGAATCGGGAACTGGACACCTGCTACCTGACCATAGCAACATACGTCGGATAAGGGGCGTGCATCAGAACATAAAAGGAGGCCTGCCGGAAGGCAGGCCTCCTTTTATAATATATGGGGCTTTGCGGCGGGGGGGGGGGG
>URHT01000006.1 GCA_900547745.1 uncultured Eubacteriales bacterium
GGCAATGGCGCAGCCCACGCCGCCGCCGACCACGCAGACCTTCTTCTTGCCCTCCGTCTCGGTGGGACGGCCCAGAGGCCCGACAAAGTCATGCAGGCACTCGCCCTGCTGCTTGTGGCTCAGCTTCTCGGTAGTGGCGCCAACGGTCTGGACGATGATGGTCACAGTGCCCTTTTCCCGGTCGTAGTCGTGGATCGTAATGGGGATACGCTCACCCTTCTCATCCACGCGCAGGATGATGAACTGGCCCGGCTCCGCCTTTTTGGCGACCATGGGCGCTTCGATCTCATACAGGATCACGGTGGGCTTCAGCGCTTCTTTTCTAACGATGCGGTACATACATCACGGCTCCTTCTCTTTTAAGTTCGGTGTCCGCCATAGGGATCAGATTCGCGGCACAGCCGCTTTCCCTGCCATTGTAGCACCAACGGGCAGACCCGTCAATCTGCAATGTGAAAAAACTATCAAGCGTTCAGATGCAGCAGGACGCGGCGGCCGGTGATATCCACCAGCCTCTCGTCCCGCATCTTCTTCAGCTCCCGCATCATGGCGCTGCGGTCGGTGGAGATATAGTCCGCCAGCGCGCTGAGGGAGAAGGGCAGCTGGAACTCGCCGCCGCTTTTGGCCGCCAGCAGCGAAAAGTAGCACAGCAGCTTGTCCCGGATGCTCCGGCGGCTCAGTACCTCCACCCGCTCGTAGAGGGAGGTGGCCTTCTCCGCCGCCAGCCGGAACATGTTCTCCACCACGCGGGTGTGGTGGGTGCAGGCCTTCTCGCACCGCTTCGTCACCTGCTCCGCCGCCATGAACCACACATGGCACGGCGTCTCGGCCACCACGGTGATGTAGTCGCCGGACACGTTCTCGAACATCAGCATCTCGCCGAACACGCCGCCCTCTTCCAGCCGCTCCAGAATGGTGCGGCTGCCCTGATGGTCAATGCGCTCGATGACGGCGGCGCCCTTTGTCAGGACGCCCACCATGTTTCGCCCTTCGGAGAAATCGTAGACCAGCTCGCCGGGGCGAAACGTGTACTCCCGCATGTCAAAGCAGGCACACATGGCCTGCAGGGATTCCTCGCTGATATCCCGGAACAGCGGAGATGCACCGATGTCCATGCCTTACGCCCCCCTGCACAGCCGGCGGTCGCGCCGCCGTCCGATGATGCCATAGACCACATAGTTGCCCAGAAAGCCCACCACGAAGCCGGCCACCACGTCGATGACCGCGTGCTGCTTGATGAACAGCGTGGATGCGATGACGATAAGGCCGTACACCGCCGTGCTCCAGCGCCACGTCCACTTCTTCAGTCCCCTGGTGTGCCACACGGCGAACCATGCGTCGATGACGCCCACCACATGGACGCTGGGGAACACGTTGGTGTTGGTGTCCAGCGAATAGGTGTAGGCCACCAGATCGCAGAAGATGTTGTCGCGGGGCATCACGGCAGGCCGCAGATCCTGCCCGTTGGGGATCAGGGCGCAAATGAGGGTGCTGATCAGAAACGTCACCATGATGCTCCACATGTAGCGGCGGAAGCCCTCGCCGTCCTTGATGATGAGGTAGATGCCCAGTATGCACAGCAGCACGCTCCAGCTGGCGTAGAACGGGGCGAAGCCCTCCAGAAACGGGATCTTATAGTCGATGGGCAGCTGCGTGGCCCAGTAGTTGTCGGTGATGAAGTGCTCGATGGTGAAGAACAGCGCCAGATAGACCGGCAGGAACAGTCCCCACCACATATGCGGGTGGTCGTGGATAAAAGCTTTGATGCTCTGCATAGCTACCTCCGATGAGATGAAAATCGTATCCCGTATTGTAGCAAATCCGCCTGCGGAGAACAACCCCCTTTGTTGTAAATGTCACAATAATTTTACAACTCAGTCAGCGCGCCGAAAGTGCCTGACAGGCTTGCCATCCATGCCCGGGTATAGTATACTTATTACAATAAGCTGGCAGTTTGTGCCGAAATAAGGAGGAGCTCCCCCATGGAGATCAAAAAGCGTGAAGACATCCCGGAAAACCGTCAGGTGCGCCTGACCGTCACCGTAGACCGCAGCACATGGCAGGACGCGCTGATGCACTGCTACAACGGCATCAAGTCCCTGTGCCCCGTGGAGGGCGAGCCCACCCGCGAGAAGATCGAGGCCGCCTACGGCCCCGACTTTCTCTATCAGGAGGCCGTGAACGAGACATACCCTCAGGCACTGGTGGAGGCCATCGGCCGGGAGGACATCGCCATCGCCGGTACGCCCACCCTGACGGTGGAGAGCATCGGATCCGACGGCTTCACGTTCACCGCCCTCATCGACCTGTACCCCGAGGTGAAGCTGGGCCAGTACAAGGGGCTCAGCGCCGTGTATCCGGCGGCGGAGCTGTCCGAGGAGGACACGCAGGCCGCGCTGGAGGAGTACGCCCGGGCTCACATGACCGTCGAGCACCCCGACCGCGCCGCCATGGGCGACGAGGTGGTGCTGGACTTTGAGGGCTTCGTGGACGGCGTGGCCTTTGAGGGCGGCAAGGGCGAGAGCTATCCCCTGCTGCTGGGCAGCGGCTACTTCATTCCCGGCTTCGAGGAGCAGGTGGCCGGCGCCCGCGCCGGTGAGGAGCGGGACATCCATGTCACCTTCCCCACCGCCTACACGGCGGAGCTGGCCGGGAAGGACGCCACGTTCCATATCAAGGTACACGAGATCACCCGCCGCGCCATGCCCACGCTGGATGATGCCTTTGCCAGGGCGCAGGGCTTTGAGGAGTTGTCCCAGCTGCGCCGCGCCGTGATGGAGCAGGCGGTAGCGAAGAAGCAGACGGAGGCCGCCGAGCAGTTCGCCAACGACCTGATCCGGCAGGTGCTGGAGGGCATGGAGGTGCAGCTGCCCGACGCCATGGTGGAGAATCAGCTGGATGGTCTGATCCAGGAGCTGCGCGGCCATCTGGAAAGCCAGGGCGTACAGCTGGAGCAGTATCTGGAGGCCAGCGGCGCGTCCATGGAGGATCTCCGCGCCCACGCCCGTGAGCAGGCCGTCTCCGCCGCCCGCTTTGAGCTGGCCATGACGGAGATCGCCCGGCTGGAGGGCATCGACGTGACGGAGGAGGACGTGGAGCAGAAGTACGGTGAACTGTCCGCCCAGTACCAGCTGTCCCGCGACCTGCTGCGCCAGCAGCTGCCGCCCATGCGCCTGCGCCACGACCTGAAGCTGGCCCGGGCGCAGGCCGTTGTGGTGGACTCCGCACGCCGCAAATAAAAACGTATATAAAAGGCCGCCGGGGGGGACCCCGGCGGCCTTTTGCCGTTTGCTGTATCTTCCCTTACGAGACGCGGTTGACGCCGCCGAAGTACCACGCGCCCATGCCGTCGGACACGGCGCCCCGCACCTCGTCCCGGATGACATAGGGCTGCACACGGCTGTACAGCGGGATGATGTTGCTGTTCTCCACCAGCAGCCGCTCCGCATCCTTCAGATAGGCGTCCCGGGCGTCCAGCGAGCTGCTGTTGGCCGCGATGCGCATCAGGATATCGTAGGCATTGAGGTACTGCATGCCGTAGTTGCGCATATCGCTGCTGCGCCACGGGTCAAGGTAGGCCGAAGCGTCGTTGTAATGGCCTGTCAGCTCCATCAGCGCCAGCACGAACTCGCCGCTTGCCAGCCGCGCCGTCAGCTCGTAGCTTTCCACGCTCTCCAGCTGCACCCTGACGCCCAGCTTCGACGCCCAGCTCTCCTGCAGCTGCCGGGCCACCTGCTCCATGCTCTTGCCGTACAGCAGCGTCACCGTGTCCAGCGCGCTGAGGGTAGTGGAATTGGTGTAGCCCGCCTGCCGCAGCAGGGCCTGCGCGCCCTGACACCGCTCATTGTAGGAGGCGGGGTCGTTGTCGATCAGCGCGCCGTTGGCGGTGCGGAACTCCTCGCCCTCACCGGTGCGGATGCCGTAGGGCACCAGCCCCTCCGCCGCACGGCAGTCCTGTCCCACGGTCTGAGCCGCCGTCTCCCGGTCGATGACCAGACTCAGTGCCCGCCGCAGCTCCGGATGGCCCATGCTGGTGGCCATCTGGTTCACCAGCAGGATACCCACTGTGGGGTCGCCGCCCAGCGCGGCGTCCTCGCCGCCGGCACCGATGACGATGTCCACCTTACCGGCGCTGGCGTCCGCCTCCTCCCGCGCCTTCAGCAGCAGGTCGATGCGGTCAGGGCCCAGCCGCTTCACATCGTAGTAGGCCGCACGGGTGTGCAGCGTCAGCCGCGCCGCGTCGCCCCAGTCGCCGGTGCGCTCATAGGGCCCGTTGCCCACGAACCACAGGCTGCTGCTCGACCAGTTGCTGTGGGCCGTCACCGCCTTCTCCTGCACCGGCATGGTGACCGTCGCCGTGCAAACGCTGCCGATGAAGTAGGGGCAGCTGCCGCTGAGCACCACCTGCAGCCTGTGGTCATCCGGCGCCGTCACCTGCAGCGCCTCCGTATCGCCCAGCACCGCCCGCTCGTACCCCGCCACCATGGACAGGGCGTCGGCATTGGGGCTGGCCGTCTCCGGATCCACCAGCCGCCGCCATGCGTACACGAAATCGCGGGCCGTGACGGCGGTGCCGTCCGACCATTTGGCGTCAGTGCGCAGCTGGAACGTGTACGTCACCGAGCCGTCCAGCGCCGTCTCCTGCGTATAGCTGCGAGCCAGCGCGTGGGACACCGTGCCGTCCGCGTTCAGCCGCATCAGGTTCTCAAACACATGCTGCACCACCGTGCGCTCCGCCGCCGTGGACACCTGGGCCGGATCCATGGTATGCACCGCACCGGTCATGACCACCGACAGCTTCTTCTCGTCGTTGGGGTCTTCGCCGCAGGCCGCCTGCAGCACCGTCATGCAAAGGGCCAGCAGCAGCGCCGCCGCCCGTCTCCAGATTCTCATAAGCCACTCCTCCGTGGGGGATAGTTTCTGTTATTATATATGGTTTCGGGCAAAAAGTAAAGCCGCCTATGGGCGGCTTTACTTTTTGTTCATTTCCTTTACTCCACCAGCAGCTGGGCGATCTGCACGGCGTTGGTGGCCGCGCCCTTGCGCACCTGATCGCCGCAGCACCAGATGTTCAGGCCGTTATCGCTGGTCAGGTCGTCGCGGATGCGGCCCACGAACACCAGATCCTGGTCGCTGGTCTCCAGCGGCATGGGATAGCGCTTGTTGGCCAGATCGTCCACCAGACGGCACCCCGGCGCCGCCGCGATCAGCTGCCGCGCCCGCTCCACGGAGATCTTCTCCTTCGTCCGCACCACGATGGACACGCTGTGGCTGCGTACCACCGGCACACGGACGCAGGTGCAGCTGGCCTTCAGCGCCGGCAGGTGCATGATCTTGCGCCCCTCGTTCTGCATCTTCATCTCCTCGGAGGTATAGCCCTCGAAGGCCTCGCCGCCGATCTGGGGGATGACGTTATAGGCGATCTGGTACTGGAACACCTTGGGCTCCACCTTCTGCCCCAGACCCAGCGCCTCCACCTCGTTCATCAGCTCGATCGGGCCGCCTGCGCCGGCGCCGGACACCGCCTGATAGCTGGAGGCGACGATGCTCTCGATGGGGCTGTCCTGATTCAGGGCGTTGATGGCCACCAGCGACACGATGGTGGTGCAGTTGGGGTTGGCGATGATGCCCTTGTGCTTCCCGGCGTCCTCCGGATTGATCTCCGGGATGACCAGCGGCACGTCGGGATCCATGCGGAAGGCGCTGGAGTTGTCCACGAACACGGCGCCCGACCGGACGATAGCCGGTGCGAAGCGCTTGGCGATGTCGTTCTCCGCCGCGCCCAGCACGATGTCCATGCCCTCAAAGGCCTCGTCGCAGGCCAGCTCCACGGCGATGTCCTGCCCCTTCCACGGCAGCACCTGCCCCACGGAGCGCTCCGACGCCAGCAGGTGCAGCTCCTCCGCCGGGAAGTCCCGCTCCGCCAGCACCTTCATCATCTCACGGCCCACCGCGCCGGTGGCGCCCAGTATTGCGACCTTATACTTTTTCATATGTATTTCTCCTTATTTCACAAAGCTGTCGTACAGCACTCGGATGGCCCGCTCGAAATCGGGGCCGTCCACGCCCACGATGATGTTCAATTCCTCCGGACCCTGGGTGATCATGCGGATGTTGATGCCGTTCTCGCCCAGCTTGCCGAAGATCTTGCCGGAGGAGCCGGGCTGGAACGCCATCTTCCGGCCTACCGCCGCCACGATGGCCATACCGTCGGTAAGGTGCAGGCTGTCGGGCCGTATCTCCTTTTCCAGATCGCCCATAGCCTGATAGAGATAGGGCGAGGACTTGCCCGTCTCCACCACCAGAGACACGCTGTCGATGCCGGAGGGCAGGTACTCCACGTTGATGCTGTACCGCTCCAGCACCTCCAGAATACGGCGCACCGCCCCCAGCTCGGAGGACATGCCGTTCTTGGTGAGGGTGATGACGGAGAAGCCCTTCTTCCCGGCGATGCCGGTGATCATGCTGCCGGAGGAGCGCTCCGTCTCCGATTCGTCGAAGCTCTCCCGGATCATGGTGCCCGGGTGCTCCGGCTGGTTGGTGTTGCGGATGTTCAGGGGGATGTTCTTCTCCCGCACCGGCGACACCGTGCCCTCGTGGAGCACCTGCGCCCCGATGTAGCTCAGCTCCCGCAGCTCGGCGTAGGTGATGCGCTCGATGGGCTTGGGGTCCTTCACGATCTTGGGATCGGCCATCAGGAAGCCGGACACGTCCGTCCAGTTCTCGTACACGTCGGCGTCCAGCGCCGCCGCCGCCAGCGCGCCGGTGATGTCGCTGCCGCCCCGGGAGAACGTGTGGATGCTGCCGTCGGGCATGGCCCCGTAGAAGCCGGGGATCACCACACGGCGGCCCGATGCGGCCCGGCGCAGATTCTCGTAGCTGGCCTCCTGATCCACCGTGCCGTCCAGCCGGAACTTCAGCCACAGGGAGCTGTCCAGAAAGCCGTAGCCCAGATAGTCCGCCATCAGCTCCGCCGCGAAGTACTCGCCCCGGGACACCAGCTCGTCGGCGCTGATGCCCTTGTCCATCTTCTGCCGCAGGGCGTCAAGCTCCGCCTCCAGCGGTGTCCGCAGCCCCAGCTCGTCCCGGATCCCCACATAACGGGAGCGGATCATCTCATAGATGGCGTCGCAGCTGACGCCGTACTGCAGGTGTGCGTGGCACAGATACAGCAGGTCGGTGATCTTGTGGTCGTTTTTGTCCCGCTTGCCGGCGGCGCTGACCACCACCACACGGCGGCTGTCGTCCGCCCGCACGATATCCCGCACCTTGGCGAACTGTTTCGCGTCCGCCATGGACGAGCCGCCGAATTTCAATACTTTCAACATATTTTTGCCTCTTACCTCTGGATTTTTTGCAGCAACACTTTTATCGCGGCGACAAAATTTTCGTATTTGTCCATGAGATAAAAACACTTGCTTTTTTGTTGGCGACAGTGTATCATAGCGTCATCAGAAATGCAAGAGAAATTTTTGGAGGACTTTTCCTATGCTGTACCATAGCACACGCGACATCCGCCTCACCGCTCCCTCCACCCGCGCGGTGCTGGAGGGCATCGCCCCCGACGGCGGTCTGTATATCTGCGACCCGGCCGGTCTGGACTTCGACTGGCAGGGCGCTCTGCGGCTGGACACCCTGTCCATGGCCGCGAAGATCCTCTCCGCGCTGCTGCCGGACTTCCCCGATATGGAGGACATCGTCCGCAAGAGCTACGCCGGTAAATTCCCCACCGCCGACCTGACGCCGCTGGTGCCCGTGGGCGACAAATATGTGCTGGAGCTGTACCACGGCCCCACCTCCGCCTTCAAGGACGTGGCCCTGTCGGTGCTGCCGCGGCTCATCGGCGCCGCCGCTAAGGCCGAGGGCATGCAGGGCGATGTGGTCATCCTCACCGCCACCTCCGGCGACACCGGCAAGGCCGCGCTGGAGGGCTTCCATGATGTAAAGGGCACCCGCATCATTGTGTTCTACCCCTACGGCGGCGTGTCCGCCGTCCAGCAGGCCCAGATGGCCACCCAGACCGGCGATAATGTAAAGGTCTGCGCCGTCCGGGGCAACTTCGACGATGCACAGACCGGCGTCAAGCAGGTGTTCGCCGCCTGTAAGGGCCGCGACCTCCAGGGCGCCATGCTGTCCTCCGCCAATTCCATCAACATCGGACGTCTGGCCCCGCAGGTGGTGTACTACTTCCGGGCCTACGGCGACCTGGTGAAGGCGGACCGCATCGCGCCGGGCGACAAGGTGAACTTCGTGGTGCCCACCGGCAACTTCGGCGACATTCTGGCGGGCTACTTCGCCAAGGCCATGGGCCTGCCCGTGGGCCGTCTGGTCTGCGCCAGCAACGCCAACGATGTGCTGACGGAGTTCATCTCCACCGGCCGCTACGACCGCCGCCGCCCGTTCTATAAGACCACCTCCCCCTCCATGGATATTCTGGTGTCCAGCAATCTGGAGCGGCTGCTGTTCCTGCTGTCCCGCGACAGCGCCTATGTGGCCGGACTGATGCAGCAGCTCAACGCGGACGGCGCGTACCAGCTGTCCGGCGAACTGCTGGACAAGCTGCGGCAGGACTTCTCCTGCGGCTGCTGCGACGATCAGGGCGCCGCTGATGTCATCGGCCGCCTGTGGCGGGAGCAGCACTATCTCTGCGACCCCCACACCGCTGTGGCGTGGTCGGTGGCGGAGCAGCTGGACGCGGAGCTGCGCGGCACCGGCGCGCCTACGGTGGTGCTGTCCACCGCCTCGCCCTACAAGTTTCCCGCCGCCGTGCTGTCCGCGCTGGGCCGGTCGGGCAGCGACAGCGAGTTCCGCATGATGGACGAGCTGGCGCAGCTCTCCGGCGTGCCCATCCCCGGCAACCTGTCCGGGCTGGAGGGCCGCCCCGTGCTGCATAAGGATGTCATCGACAAGGACGCCATGCTGGATTATGTGCTGGCGGAAGTGCTGAAGAAGTGAGAAAGGAGCCGCTTTTATGAACATTGTCTGTTTGGATATGGAGGGCGTCCTCGTCCCCGAGATCTGGATCGCCTTTGCCGAGGAGAGCGGCATCCCCGAGCTGCGCCGCACCACCCGGGACGAGCCGGACTACGACAAGCTGATGCGCTGGCGCATCGACTTGCTGCGGAAAAAGGGCATGAAGCTGCGGCAGATCCAGGACGTCATCGCCAAGATCGACCCCCTGCCCGGTGCGAAGGAATTTCTGGATGAGCTGCGCAGCGTGGCGCAGGTGGTGATCCTCAGCGACACCTTCGATCAGTTCGGCATGCCCCTGATGAAGAAGCTGGGATACCCCACCCTGCTGTGCAACACGCTGGAGGTGGATGAGGACGGGTACATCGCACGCCACGTCATGCGGTGCGCGCACTCCAAGCTCACCACCGTCAAGGCGCTGCAATCCATGGGCTACGACACCATTGCCAGCGGCGACAGCTACAACGATCTGGAGATGATCCTCCACAGCAAGGCCGGCTTCCTGTTCCGCACCACGGAAAAGATCAAGGCCGAATATCCCCAGCTGCCAGCCTTTGAAAGCTACGGTGACCTGCTGGCCGCCATCAAGTCCGCCCTGTAAAGTAAAAAAGGAGTCCCGCGCCGACGGCGCGGGACTCCTTTTCGCTTCACTTTTTCTCCGTGGGGGTCACATGGCCATTCTCATCCACCGATGCGGGGATGATCTGGCTGCGGGTGTTGCGGGCGATGTCGTCCAGCCGCATACGGCTGGGAAAATCGCTGAGCAGCGTGTACGCCACGCCGTGCTTCTTGGCGCGGCCCGTCCGGCCGATGCGGTGGACGTAGTACTCGTTCTCCTCCGGTACCTCGAAGTTGAACACGGCGTCCACATCGTCCACGTCAATGCCGCGGCTGGCCACATCCGTTGCCACGAACACCCGGAGCTTGCCGTCCCGGAAGCGCTGCATGACCTCCTCCCGCTTGCGCTGGGGGATGTCGCCGTGGATGCACTGGGCGTCCACGCCCCGCATCTGCAAAAACTTGGTGAGCCGCTCGGTGCTGCCCTTGGTGTTGCAGAAGCAAATGACCCGCTCGTAGTTCTCACAGTTCAGGATACGCACGATAGCGTTTACCTTGCCGTCGGACGGTACCTCCAGCCGGTACTGGAGGATGTCGGGCTTATTCTCCTTGGTGGCCTGCACCGTGATCTCCTCCGGGTCGCGCTGGTAGACCCAGGAGATGTCCATGACCTCCCGGGAGATGGTGGCGGAGAACATCCCCAGATTCTTGCGGTTGGGGATCTTGTCCAGAATACGGGTCACATCGTGGATGAAGCCCATGTCCAGCATCCGGTCGGCCTCGTCCAGCACCACGGTGCTGACATCCTTCAGCGTCACGGTGCGGCGCTTCATGTGGTCGCTGAGCCGCCCCGGCGTGGCCACCACGATCTGGGGCCGCCGCTTCAGGGCGTCGATCTGCTTGCCGATGGGCTGGCCGCCGTACAGGCACACCAGCCGCACGCCCTCGTGGCACACGGCGATGTCCCGCATCTCGTCGGTGATCTGCATAGCCAGCTCCCGGGTGGGGGCCAGAATAACGGCCTGCACCGCCTCGCTCTCCGGGTCGATGCGCTCGATGATGGGGATGCCGAAGGCCATGGTCTTGCCGGTGCCGGTAGGGGCCTTGGCGATGACATCCTTTCCCGCCAGCATGGGCGGGATGCAGCCGGCCTGCACCGGCGTGCTGATGGTGTAGTGCTTGTTGCGGACGGCGCGCATGGTGGCCTCTGACAGGCCAAAGCTCTCAAACGGTGCGCCCTGTGTCACTTCCATATCCGTATCCTCGTCGTTTCATATGATTCCTATGATAGTATAGCACATATGTCAAGAGAGGGGCTGCTTCGGCAGCCCCTCTCCTGCGTTTTACTTCTTGTACGGCACATGCCAGATGGTGTCGGCGTACTGGGCGATGGCCCGATCGGCGGCGAAGATGCCGCTGCGGGCGATGTTCAGCAGGCTCATGCGGTTCCACTGCGTCCGGTCGCCGTAGGTGCGGCTCATCCGCTCCTCTGCGTCGCAGTAGGCGGCAAAGTCCGCCAGCACCATATACTGGTCGGCGGGGCCGTCCCCGCCCATCACCAGCCGCTGCCAGATGTCCTCGTAGGTGACGCCGTCGCCGAAGCCGGTCTTCAGCTGATCCACCACCCGCCGCAGCACGGGGTCGCGCTGGTACAGCAGCTGGGGATCGTAGGTGCGGCGCAGATGGGCCACCTCGTCGGCCTTCAGGCCGAACAGGAACATGTTCTCGTCGCCCAGCACCTCGTGCATCTCCACGTTGGCGCCGTCCAGCGTGCCCACGGTCAGGGCGCCGTTCATCATGAATTTCATGTTGCCGGTGCCGCTGGCCTCCTTGCCGGCGGTGGAGATCTGCTGGCTCACCTCACTGGCGGGCATCAGCATCTCCGCCAGCGAGACGCGGTAGTTCTCCAGGAACACCACCTGCAGCTTGTCTCTGCAGATGGGGTCGCGGTCGATCTGGGCGGCCAGCGAGTTGATGAGGTGGATGATGCGCTTGGCCACGGCGTAGCCCGGCGCGGCCTTGGCGCCGAACAGGAACGTCTGGGGCCGCATGTCCATGTTGGGATCGTCCTGCAGACGCTGATAGAGATAGATGATGTGCAGCACGTTCAGCAGCTGGCGCTTGTACTCGTGGAGCCGCTTCACCTGTACGTCGAAGATGGCGTCGGGGTTCAGCACCACGCCCTGCTGCTTCTTAGCGTAGGCGGCGAAGGCCAGCTTGTTCCGGTGCTTGATCTCCTCCAGCCGCTGCAGCACCGAGGCATCGTCGGCGTAGGCCTCCAGCTTCTTCAGCTCCTGCGGGCGGGTGAGATACCCGTCACCGGTGAGGTCGCAGATCAGGTCGTTGAGACCCCGGTTGATCTGGGGCACCCAGCGGCGGTGGTCGATGCCGTTGGTGACGTTCTTGAACTTGTCCGGCATCATCTGGCAGGCTTCCTTGAACACGTCCTTGCGCAGGATCTCAGAGTGCAGCGCCGACACGCCGTTGACGGCCATGGAGCCGGCAAGGCACAGATTGGCCATGCGCACATGGCCGTCCCAGATGATGGCCAGCTTGGCGGTCTTGGCCGGGTCGTGGAAGTACTCCTCCACCTTTCTCTGCCAACGGTGGGCGATCTCCTGCAGGATCTGCCAGATGCGGGGCAGCAGCGTCTCGAACAGCTGCTGCGGCCAGACCTCCAGCGCCTCGGCCATCACCGTGTGGTTGGTATAGGCCACGCAATGGGTGACGATGTGCCACGCCTCGTCCCAGTCAAGGCCCGCGTCGTCCACCAGAATACGCATCAGCTCCGGGATCACCAGCGTGGGGTGGGTGTCGTTGATCTGGATAACGTTCTTCTCGTGGAAGTTCTTCAGAGTCCCGTAGACCTCGATATGCTTGCGGGTGATGGACTGCATCGTGGCGGAGACGAAGAAGTACTGCTGCTTCAGCCGCAGGGACTTGCCCTCGTAGTGGTTATCCTCGGGGTAGAGCACCTGACTGATGGCGTCCGCCATGGCCCGCTCCTCCGACGCCTGCAGGTACTGCCCCTGACTGAACAGCTTCATGTCGATGGGCTTGGGGCTGCGGGCCTGCCACAGCCGCAGGGTGTTGACGTGGTCGGTGTCGTAGCCGGCGATCTCCATGTCGCAGGGCACGGCCATGACGCGGGTGTAGTCCTCGTGGACGACCATCAGGTGGCCGTTGTCCCAGCGGGTGCGGACTTTGCCGCCGAAGTGTACCTCCTCGGCCTCCTGCAGCTTGGGCAGCAGCCACGCATCGCCCAGCTGCATCCAGTCGTCCGGCAGCTCCACCTGCTGGCCCTCCACGATCTTCTGCTTGAAGATGCCCAGCTCGTAGCAGATGGAATAGCCGGCGGCGGGGATATCCAGCGTGGTCATGCTGTCCAGATAGCAGGCGGCCAGACGGCCCAGACCGCCGTTGCCCAGACCGGCGTCCGGCTCGATCTCGAAGATGTCGGCGGCCTTGAAGCCCAGCTCGTCAATGGCGGCGATCAGCACATCCAGCAGCTCCAGATTGTAGGCGTTCTTCATGAGGCTGCGCCCCATCAGGAACTCCATGGACAGGTAGTGTACCTTCCGCTGGCCCTCATGGGCGGCCTTCTCCCGGGTCTGTACGCCGTGCTCGGCCATGATATCCCGCAGCACCATGGCGCAGGCCTTCATCATCTCGCCGTCGGTGGCCTGCTTCTCGGTGCAGCCGTAGTTCAGCCGCAGCTTCTGTACGATGGCTTCCTTCAGTGTATCCTTGGTATAGGTCATATGCTAAAATCCTCCGTATGAACAGCCGGGCGTCAGCCCAGCAGATTTTCATAAATGCGGCGGTAGTCGCCGGCGCTCCGCGCCCAGCTGAAGTCCGCCGTCATGCCCCGGCGCCGCACGGTATCGAACCCCGCCCGGTCGCCGCGGTACAGGCCGGTGGCCTGCCCGATGACGTCCAGCATGGCTCCGGCGTCGTAGCTTTCAAACAGATAGCCGGTGCCGTCCTCCTGCCCCACCTGACAGGACTTCACCGTGTCCGCCAGTCCGCCGGTGCGGCGGACGATGGGCACCGCGCCGTAGCGCATGGCGATCATCTGGCTCAGGCCGCAGGGCTCGCTGCGGGAGGGCATCAAAAACAGGTCGCACCCGGCGTAGACCCGGCGGGCCAGATCCTCGGCATAGGTGATCTGCGCCGACAAGCGGCCGCCGTACTCCCACGCCTTGCCGCGGAAGAAGTCCTCAAACCGGCTGTCGCCCTTGCCCAGCACCACCATTTGACAACCGGTGGCCATGATGCCGTCCAGTCCCTGCTCCACGATGTCCAGCCCCTTGTGGCCCACCAGCCGGCTGACAATGCCCATCAGCGGCGTGTCCGGCTCCTGTGCAAGGCCCAGCGCCGCCTGCAGAGACGCCTTGCACGCGGCCTTGCCGGCCATGTGGTCGGCGTCATAGCGCGCCGGCAGGGCCGGATCATGGGAGGGATCGTAGCCCGCCACGTCCAGACCGTTGACCACACCGGAAAACTTCCAGTCGATCATGCGTACCACGCTCTCCATGCCCTCGGCATAGGCCGCGTCATGGAGCTGGGCGGCATAGGTGGGGCTGACGGTGGTCACAGCATCGGACACCAGCATGGCGCCCTTCATCAGGTTCACGTCGCCGTCCATTTGCAGCGTGCCGTCATTATACCACCCTCTGTCAAGACCGAACAGCTGATCCACGGTATCCTCACCATAGCGGCCCTGATATTCGATGTTGTGGATGGTGAACACCGTGCGGATGCGGCGCACTGCCTCCCACCGGGTACACACGTCCTTGAGGTAGATGGGTACCAGCGCCGTCTGCCAGTCGTTGCAGTGGAGGATGTCGGGCATCCAGTCCAGACTGGGCAGCAGGTCGATGACCGCCTTGCAGAAGAAGGCGAAGCGCTCGCCGTCGTCAAACTCGCCGTACAGCGTATTGCGGCAGAAGTAGTGCTCGTTGTCCACGAAATACCACGTCACGCCGTCCTTTTCCAGCGAAAACAGGCCGCAGTACTGGTGCCGCCAGCCCAGATCCACATAGATATAGCGGTGGAACGTCATCTGCTGCCGCCACTGCCAGCCGATCTGGCCGTACAGCGGCAGGATCACCGCCACCTCATCGCCGTTCCGGGCCAGCGCCGGAGGCAGACTGCCCGCCACGTCGGCCAGTCCCCCGGTCTTGCAGAAGGGGAACGCCTCACTGGACACATACAGGATCTTCATACCGCTGCTCCTTTCTCCGGCAGCCCTCAGACGGTGCTGCCCTTGGCGATAACGATGGGATAGTTCTCGTGACCCATCAGCGTTACGCTGTCGCCGACGGTCACATACTTATCGGTGATGACGCTGCGCAGCACTGCGCCCTTTTTCACCACCGTATCCTTGAACAAAATACAGTTTTCCACGCTGGCGCCCTTTTCAATACGCACATTGCGGAACAGAATGCAGTTTTTCACGCTGCCCTGAATGTCACAGCCGTCCGCGATCAGGGAGTTGACGCAGGGGCCGCTGGGGTCGATATAGCTGGAGGGGGAGTCGTTCTCCTTGGCGTACATCGGACGCTCCGGGCAGAACAGCGTCTGCCGCAGAGCGGGATCCAGCAGCTCCATGCTGCGCTGGTAATAGCTCTGCACGCTGTTGATGCGGGCGGCGTAGCCGTCATAGATGTAGGCGTGGAACCGGTACCGCCGCCCCATCTCCTGCAGGATGTTATGGCGGAAGCTGAACTGGTTGCGGCTGGCGCACTCCGTCACCATCTGCATCAGCAGATCCCTGCTGAGCACGAACATGTTCAGGCAGCGATAGCCCGCCGGGGCAAACACGTCGTAGGCGGTGTCGGTGATGCGGCCCGTCTCATCCAGTGTAAAGTAGGTGTCCGACACATCGCCGGGGACGGAGGTACATACCGCCGTCATGTCCGCGCCGCTGTCGATATGCCTGCGCAGCACGTCCTCCAGCGGCAGGTTGATGACAAGATCGCTGTCCGACAGCAGCACATAGTCCTGCCGGATGCCCTTGAGGTAGTTGATCACGCCTGCCAGCGCCTCCACCTTGCCCCGGTACTGGCCGCCGGCGCCGCGGCTCTCGTTGTACGCGAAGGCGGGCAGCAGCGTCAGGCCGCCGTGGTTGCGGCTGAGATCCCAGCTCTTGCCGGAGCCGAGATGATCCAGCATGGACTGGCACTTGCCGTGCATGATGACGCCCACATCGGTGATACCGGCGTTGACCATGGCGGACAGCACAAAGTCGATGACCCGGTAATCCCCCGCAAAGGGGATGGAGCCGTGGATGCGGTTGGCGATCAGCTCCCGCAGATCCGTCTGCTTTTCGTAGGAAAAGATGATCCCGTGCATGCCTTTCATGGCCGTACCTCCTTGCCGTTGCCTCCCAGCATCATTTTCGGCTCCACCACGCCGCCGTCGGGGACAGTGGTGTGGGGGCCCAGCACCGCGATGCCCCAGTGGTCGAAGTCCACGCTGCCCGGCGCGCCGCCGACCACCGCATTCTTCCCCACATGGCAGCCCTCGCCCACGATGGCGTAGGACACCTTGGCCCCGTCCTCAATGACGGCGTTGGGCATCACCACGGAGTAGGACACCTCCGCGCCCTTTCCCACGGAGGAGCCGTAGCTCAGTACAGTGTTCTTCACCTCGCCCAGAATGGTGCAGCCCTTGGCCACGGCGCTGTTGCCGATGTCGCCGTCCGGGCCCACGAACGTGGGCGGGCAGTTGGGCGTGCGCCCGTAGATGGGCCACTTCTTGTCCAGCAGGTTCAGGCCCGAGCCGGGGGACAGCATATCCATGTTGGCATCCCACAGGGAGTCCAGTGTGCCCACGTCCTTCCAGTAGCCCTCGAAGCGGTAGGCCGCCATGACCTCCCCCGCCGAGAGCATGGCAGGGATGATGTTCTTGCCAAAGTCGTTGTCGCTGTTGGGGTCGGCCTCGTCGGCGGTGAGATAGGCCTTCAGCTTGCTCCATGTGAAGATGTAGATGCCCATGGACGCCAGATTGCTCTTAGGCTCCTTGGGCTTTTCGGCAAACTCCGTGATATGGTCGTCGCCGTCCACGGACATGATGCCGAAGCGGCTGGCCTCCTCCCATGGCACCTCCATAACGGAGATGGTGCAGGCGGCGCCGGCCGCCTTGTGGCGGCGGAGCATATCGGAGTAATCCATCTTGTAGATGTGGTCGCCGGACAGCACCAGCACGTACTCCGGGTCGTACAGATCCACAAAGCCCATGTTCTGGTAGATGGCGTTGGCGGTACCCTTGTACCACACAGCGCCGGTGGCGGACTGGTAGGGCGGCAGAATGTGGACGCCGCCGTGCATGCGGTCCAGCTCCCACGGCTGGCCGTTGCCGATATAGCCGTTCAGCTCCAGCGGGCGGTACTGGGTGAGCACGCCCACGGTGTCGATGCCGGAGTTGGTGCAGTTGGACAGGGGAAAGTCGATGATGCGGAACTTGCCGCCGAAGGGGACGGCGGGCTTGGCCATATTGCCGGTCAGGACATAGAGTCTGCTCCCCTGTCCACCGGCCAGCAGCATGGCGACACATTCTTTCTTCATGCTTGCATACCTCCTGCTTCCTCTTTTTTCTGTTTCCGCCTGCCGTGTCCCCGCAGGATCACCGCGCCCAGCAGCGGGATGGTCAGCGCGATGGACTGCTGCCACCCGTGGGACGGCACAGGCTCCACGGGAACGGGGTCCGCGGCGCAGACGCCGCTGCCGCCCCACTGGGTATCGTCCGTGTTGAATATTGCCTCGTAATAGGCGTGATCCGGTACGCCGAAGCGGTAGCCCTCCCACGGCACCGGCGCGAAATTCACCGCGCAGATCAGCTCATGTCCCTTCCGATCCCGGCGCAGAAATACCAGTACGTTGTTGTGGTTGTCATCGACCACCAGCCACTCGAAGCCGTCCCAGTCCCGGTCATTCTCCCACAGGCTGCGGTTGCGGCGGTACAGCCGGTTCAGCTGGCGGATGCACTCGTGGGTGGCGCGGCAGGCAGGGTCGTCCAGCAGGTACCAGTCCAGCTGGCCCTGAAACGCCCACTCGTGCCACTGACCCAGCTCCGCGCCCATAAACAGCAGCTTCTTGCCGGGGTGGCACAGCATGTAGGCATAGAAGCTCCGGACGCCCGCCAGCTGCCGCCAGTCATCGCCGGGCATCTTACCCCGCAGGCTACCCTTCATATGCACCACCTCGTCGTGGGACAGGGGCAGCACATAGTTCTCGGAAAAGGCGTAGATCATGGAGAACGTCACGTCCCGGTGGTGGAACTGCCGGAAATAGGGATCCATCTTCAGGTAGTGGCACAGATCGTTCATCCAGCCCATGTTCCACTTCAGGTTGAAGCCCAGTCCCCCCTGCTCCGGCGGATACGTCACCAGCGGCCACGCCGTGGACTCCTCCGCCACCATCAGGGCGGCGCCGTTGACGGTGAAGGCCATCCGGTTCAGCGCCCGCAAAAACTCGATGGCCTCCAGATTCTCCCGGCCGCCGTCCCGGTTGGGACGCCACGCGCCGCCCTGCCGGTCGTAGTCCAGATACAGCATGGACGCCACCGCGTCCACCCGCAGGCCGTCGATGTGGTACTCCCGCAGCCAGTAGGCCGCGGAGGACAGCAGGAAGCTGCACACCTCCGGCTTACCGAAGTCGAACACCCGCGTACCCCAACCGGCGTGCTCCCACTTCAGCGGGTCGCCGTACTCGTACAGGCAGGTGCCGTCAAACTCGATGAGGCCGTGGCTGTCCTTGCAGAAGTGGGCCGGCACCCAGTCCAGAATCACGCCGACCCCCGCCTGATGCAGGGCATCCACCAGCGCCATGAAGTCGTGGGGCGTGCCGTAGCGGCTGGTGGGGGCGAAGTAGCCGGTACACTGATAGCCCCAGCTGTCGTCCAGCGGGTACTCCGTCACCGGCAGCAGCTCCACGAAGTTGTAGCCCATGCGCCTGACATAGGCGGGCAGCTCCTTGGCCAGCTCCCGATAGCTGAGGCTGGTGCCGTCCTCATGCCGCCGCCATGAGCCCAGATGCACCTCGTAGATCAGCAGCGGGCCGTTCACCGGCGGCTGGGCGGCGCACTTCTCCCGCCACGCCCCGTCACGCCAGCCGTAGCCCGACAGGTCGTACACCTTGCTGTCGGAGCCGGGACGGGTCTGGGCGTGAAACGCGAAGGGGTCGGCCTTCCACACCGTGCGGCCGTCCGCGCCGGTGACGATGTACTTGTAGCTGTCGTACACGGCGGCGTTCTCCGCCGTGTACGACCACACGCCGTCCCCGTCCCGGCACATGTCCGCCGCCTGCCAGCCGTTGAAGTCGCCGGCCAGCGCCACATGCCGCGCATGGGGCGCCCAGACGCGGAACGTATAACCCTGCGGGGCGGGGTGTGCGCCCAGATATGTATACGCGCTGTCCCAGCTGCCGCCGCGGTACAGCTCCATCTCCTTGGTCATGACCTCTCTCCTTTTGCAGCACCATACCACATTGGCCGCGCCGATGGCGGCGAAACGGGGCGGTACGCCTGTCTTTTGCCTGTATTGTATCCTTTTTGTGTTTCTCCGTCAATAAACACGGCCCGCCTTTTGGCGAAACCCGTTACCGGGAACGCCTGCCGGAAAGCGCGAAAGGGAGCGTGACCTGCGGGTCACGTCTCCCCTGTGTGCTATTCCTCCTCCGACTGGCGCTGCGCGGCGGCGCCGCCCAGCCCGAAGTCATCGGCCACGCTGGCCGTATCCCGGCGCAGCATCGTCTCCATCACCCGGATGTCGCTGTCGATGTCCATGGCATCCGTGCGGTACAGCTCGTCCAGCTGGTGCTCGAAGCCCACCACGATGCTGTCCATGGTGGCCTCAATACGGCTCTTGGCCTGCGACAGGTTCTCGCCGCTGACCCCCGTCTCCTCGAAGTCCGCATAGTTCTCCAGCAGCTTCAGGGTGGTGGGCAGATAGTAGTTCAGGAACGTACCGGAGGCGCCCTTCTTGGCCGGATCGTCCTCAATGGCCTTGAAAATGCGGCCGGACACCTGCTCGATGCGGTCGATCTTGGCGCTGAGCGCCTCGTCAGCGATGCGGTCGTTCAGCTCCCGTATCTGCCGCAGGACGCCGGCATAGCCCTCCGCCGCCTGGGGCTGGACTGCCGGCTCCTCCGGCTGCTGCATCTGACGGGCCTTGTCAAAATACGCCGTGGCGGCAGCCTGCGACCGGAACAGCATACCGCTGCCCAGATCAATGTACGCCTCGTCGCCCCACAGTCCCTTCTCCAGCATGAGGTTCACGTCCTTCTCCACCCGGCGGCGGGACACGTTGGCCGCCCGAGCCAGATAGTCCAGCGGCACGGCGGGCTTCTGCCCGGCGGTGCGGAGATAGGTGGCAAACCGGCGCTGGCGGCGCTTCATGGCGCCGCTGCCCAGCAGCAGCGATGCGCCGCCGGCCAGCATGCCCAGCGGATAGAACAGCTGCCGCGCAAAATACCACCACTCGTTGTAGTGGTACGCATAGGACAGATTGTCCCCCACGGCGGAGAACAGCGCCACGCATCCCAGAATGCCCAGTATGGCGCCGATGATCTTCATGGTCTTGGTGCCCTTGTCGGTGTAATCCGGGGTGCGGGTCACCTGCTCCACGGCGCTGCGGGCCTTTTCCGCCTGGGGCGAGGCCGCCGTCACCCGCTGGGAGGTGCGCTGTCCACTCTGGCCCGTTGTCCGGCGAGAATTCTTCTTTTTGTTGCCGCTCTCGCTGAGCTTGATGAGCAGCAGGATCAGGCCGATCGGCCACGCCACGGTAAACATGACGGCGATAAAGATCCACGAGCCGATGTCGCTGTCTTTTTTCGGCGGCTGCGGCTGCCGAAGGCTGTTGTCATTGTCGTATGCCATCAGGACTTGAACCCCTTTCCCTGCAGCTTCCGCTTATTGCCCTTCTCGTCCACGATATAGGTATTGTCCAGCTCCCGCCGGAGGTTGCCCATAACCGCGTCCAGATACTCCTGCCGCAGCACCTCCCGTTCCTTCTGCTCCTCCTCGGTGAGGCCCTCGGCCTTGGCCTTGTGGGCCAGCTCGTTGATACGGTCGATCTTCTTCTGATCCATAGCGATCCTCCCTTATACAAAGCGCCGGATGACCACCGGCAGACGCCCCTTTTTCGTGGGGCCTCCCACGCTGTCCAGCACGCATTTTCCCAGTCCCCGGCAGGTGATGGTATCCCCTGCCGCCACCGGCTTGTCCGGCTTCTGGCACACCGTCCAGTTTACCTGCACCGCGCCCTTTTCCACGGCCTCCGCCGCCTTGCCCCGGCTGACGGAAAAGCCCGCCGCCAGCACGTTGTCCAGCCGCAGGGACGACACGGTGTCCCGCACCTCCTTACACGGCTGCGCGGGTATCTCCAGCTCCTCCAACGGCAGGGGCGCGGTCTTCAGCTTCACCCGGCCCGCCGACTCCCAGTCCGACAGCAGGAACGCCGCCGTTTTCGGCAGGGTCAGTACCTGACACCGGTTCTCTGTCACCAGTATATCGCCAATGGTGCCCCGGGTCAATCCCAAGCCCATCAGACTTCCCAGAAAATCCCGGTGGGTCAGACTCTCGCCGCCGTACCACGACGCCGTCACCGCCGCGATGGCGTCCGGCTCCGGCTCTGCCGCCCAGTCAGGCAGGAAGAACAGCCGCTGCCGCTCCGCCCCGTCGTAGCCGCCAAAGAACACATAGCCGTCGTGTACGCCCAGCGCGCCCAGCAGGCGCTGGGCCGCCGCCTGCTCCTGCGGCGACAGGAAATCCGTGGCTGTCGGTATGCTGCGCAGGCGGCACTGCTCCCACTTATCCCACACACGGCCCAGCAGCAGGCGCTCGTCCTCATCCCGGGCCGCCCGATCCAGCAGTTCACGCCTGTCCATAGGCACCTCCCAGATCCTGTGTGCGGTACAGCCTTGCATACGCGCCGTTCAGCGCCAGCAGCTGCCGGTGGCTGCCCTCCTCGGCGATGCGGCCGTTCTGGATCACCAGAATACGATCCGCCGCCCGGATGGTGGACAGCCGGTGGGCGATGATGAGGGTGGTGCGCCCCTGTGAAAGCTGGTCAAAGGCCCCCTGTATCTTCGCCTCCGTCACGCTGTCCAGCGCGGAGGTGGCCTCATCCAGGATGAGGATGGGCGGGTCCTTCAGGAAGATGCGGGCGATGGACACCCGCTGCTTCTGGCCGCCGGACAGCAGTGTGCCCCGCTCGCCCACATAGGTATCGAAGCCGTCGGGCATGGCCATGATATCCTCGTAGATCTCTGCCCGCCTGGCCGCGGCCTCTACCTCCTCGTCGGAGGCGCCTGGCCGCCCGTAACGGATGTTCTCCCGGATGGTGTCGGCAAACAGGAATACATCCTGCTGCACGATGCCGATGGCCCGGCGCAGGGAGCTCTGCGTCACCTGCCGCACGTCCAGTCCGTCCACCCGGATGCTGCCCTCGTCCACGTCGTAGAACCGGGGCAGCAGCTGGCATAGGGTGCTCTTGCCGCCGCCGGAGGGTCCCACCAGCGCCACCGTCTCCCCGGCGGGGACGGACAGGGACACGTCGTGCAGCACCTCCGTCTCCCCGCTGTAGGTAAAGGACACATGGGACACATCCACCGCGCCCCGCACGTCCGTCAGCTCCACGGCGTCGGGGGCGTCCTGAATGGTGGGCTCCGTGCGCATCAGCTCGGCAAAGCGGTTCAGTCCCGCAAAGCCGTTGGAGAACATCTCCGAGAAGTTGGCCAGCTTTCGGATGGGGCTGACGAAGGAGGTGACGTACAGGGAAAACGTGATAAGGTCCACATAGTCCATGCGCTCCTGCATGATGAGCCAGCCGCCCACGGCGATCACCGCCACCGGCAGGATGTTGGTGAAAAACTCCATCACGGCGGTGAAGAAGCCCATCTCCTTGTGGAAGCCGCGCTTGGCGGTCTTGAACACCTCGTTGGCCTCGTCGAACCGCTCCTGCTGGGCGTCCTCGTTGGCGAAGGCCTTGGTGGTGCGGACGCCGGACAGGCCGGACTCGATGGCGGCGTTGATAACGCCGGTCTTCTGCTTGGCGGCGCGGGAGGCGGCGCTCATCTGCTTCCTGCGGCGCAGCGCCGCCAGCAGCAGCACCGGCAGCATCACCAGCAGCACCAGCGCCAGCTCCCAACGGATGCAGAACATCACCACCAGCGCGCCCACGATGGTCACAAGGGAGATGAACAGATCCTCCGGTCCGTGGTGGGCCAGCTCGGTCACCTCGAACAGGTCGCTGGTCAGGCGGCTCATCAGCTGTCCGGTACGGTTCTTGTCATAGAAGTCAAAGCCCAACTCCTGCATGTGGTGGTACAGGTCGCGCCGGATGTCGGCCTCCACCCGGATGCCGAAGGTGTGGCCCCAGTAGGCCACCACGAAGTACAGGCCGGAGCGCACCACATACGCCGCCACCACCGCCGCCATCACGATGAAGAACACCCGGAACTGCTTTTCCGGCAGCCATGTGTACAGCGCGGTGCGGGACACCAGCGGAAACGCCAGATCCACCACGGCGATAAGGAACGCGCAGGTCATATCCAGCGCGAACAGCCGCCGGTGGGGCTTAAAATAGGACAGGAATATCCGCAGCAGGCCGCGGGTCTGGAAATCTTTTGTCGTCATATTTCTCCTCGCTCAATATCGCATATTCAGCCAGATATTATACCACATTTACGCCGTCCGCGCAAGGCCTGCCCTCCTTGCCGATCCTGCACGGTTTTTCCGGTTTTTCTGCTTCGGAAAGGGCGAAATACAGCTTGTAGGATGGAGCGCGGCATGGTATACTATATTATTCGGAAAACACGGCGAGGGGGGACGTACATGGGGCTGCACGACGGACACCGGCAGCGGGCGAAGGAGCGCTACCGCCAGGTGGGCGCGGACGCGCTGGCGGATCATGAGTTACTGGAGCTGGCACTGTTTTACGCCATCCCACGGCAGGACACCAACGAGACGGCCCACCGGTTACTCAAGCGCTTCCGCTCGTTACAGGGCGTTTTGCAGGCATCGCCGGAGGAGCTGGAGCAGGTGGAGGGCGTGGGTGCCGGCGCCGCCCTGCTGCTGCGCTTGATGGCGGATATCAGCCAGCGGGCGCGGATCACCAGTCTGCCGGAGAAGATCCTCAATTCGCCGGACCGCACCGGCGCCTATTTCATGGAGCTGCTGGCGGGGCAGAAGCGGGAGCTTTTGTATCAGGTATGTCTGGACGGAAAGGGCAAGCTGCTGACCTGCCGGTGCATTGCCAAGGGGACGGTGTCCGCCTCCGCCGTCCATGTGCGGCAGGTAGTGGAGAATGCCCTGTACGCAGGAGCCAGCACCATCATTCTGGCGCACAACCATCCCAGCGGCGTGGCACTGCCCTCCGACGCCGACGTGCTGGTGACCCATCGGATACAGGAGGCTCTGGCCCCGCTGGGCATCCGGCTGGCCGACCACATCATCGTGGCGGACGACGACTACGTCTCCATGGCGGAGAGCGGATTTTTGCGGAGATGAAGGGAGGGTGCTATGCCTGATTTCAAAGTTATTTCGGAGTACAGCCCCGCCGGCGACCAGCCCCAGGCCATCGAAAAGCTGGCGCAGGGGCTGGAAAACGGCCTGCGGGAGCAGGTGCTCAAGGGCGTCACCGGCTCCGGCAAGACCTACACCATGGCCAAGGTCATCGAAAAGGTCAACCGTCCCACGCTGGTGCTGGCCCACAACAAGACGCTGGCGGCCCAGCTGTGCGAGGAGTTCCGGGAGTTTTTCCCCCACAACGCCGTGGAGTATTTCGTATCCTACTACGACTACTATCAGCCGGAGGCGTATATCCCCCACACGGATACCTACATTGAGAAGGACGCCTCCACCAACGAGGAGATCGATCGGCTGCGGCTCAGTGCCACCTGCGCGCTGCTGGAGCGGCGGGACGTGATCGTGGTGTCGTCGGTGAGCTGCATCTACGGGCTGGGCGAGCCGGACGACTTTGCGCGGATGATGATCTCCCTGCGGGTGGGTATGACCATGGACCGGGACGAGCTGCTGCGGCGTCTGGTGGAGGACCGGTACGAGCGCAACGATGTGGCGTTCCAGCGGAATATGTTCCGGGTGCGGGGCGACACGGTGGAGCTGTATCCCGCGTACTACAAAGACCGGGCCATCCGGGTGGAGTTCTTTGGCGACGAGATCGAGCGCATCACCGAGTTCCACCCCGTCACCGGCACGGCGCTGAAGTCCCTGCAGCATGTGGCGGTGTACCCCGCCAGCCACTACGTCACCCCCAAGGACAAGCTGGAGCGGGCGGCGGAGGAGATCGAGCGGGAGCTGGCCCAGCAGAAGGCGCTGTTTGAGGAGCAGGGCAAGCTCATCGAGGCCCAGCGCATTGACCAGCGCACCCGCTACGACGTGGAGATGATGCGGGAGCTGGGGTACTGCTCCGGCATCGAGAACTATTCGCGGATCATTTCCCAGCGGCCGGCGGGGTCGCCGCCTATGACGCTGCTGGACTTCTTCCCCGATGATTTCGTGCTGTTCGTGGACGAGAGCCATGTGACGCTGCCGCAGGTGCGCGCCATGTATAACGGCGACCATGCCCGCAAGCAGAGTCTGGTGGAGTACGGCTTCCGCCTGCCCTGCGCCTTCGACAACCGGCCGCTGAAGTTCGAGGAGTTCGAGGAGCGGTTCCATCAGGCGGTATACGTCTCCGCCACGCCGGGGGACTTTGAAAAGGCCCATGCCGATCAGGTGGTGGAGCAGGTCATCCGCCCCACGGGTCTGTTGGATCCGCGGGTAGAGGTGCGGCCCATCACCGGCCAGATCGACGATCTGGTGGCGGAGATCCACGCCCGGGAGCAGCGGAACGAGCGGGTGCTGGTGACAACGCTGACCAAACGGATGGCGGAGGATCTTACCGCCCACTTCCGGGGGCTTGGCATCAAGGTGCGGTATATGCACGCCGATGTGTCGGCGCTGGAGCGGATGGAGATCATCCGGGATCTGCGGCTGGGCGAGTTCGATGTGCTGGTGGGCATCAATCTGCTGCGGGAGGGCCTTGACCTGCCGGAGGTGTCGCTGGTGGCCATTCTGGACGCGGACAAGGAGGGCTTCCTCCGCAGTGAGACCAGCCTCATTCAGACCATTGGCCGCGCCGCCCGCAATGCGGAGGGTCTGGTGATTCTCTACGCGGACACCGTCACGCCGTCCATGCGCTCGGCCATGGACGAAACGGAGCGCCGCCGGAAATTACAGGATACCTTCAATCGCGCCCATGGCATTGTGCCCCGCACCATCCGCAAGAGTGTGCGGGAGATGGTGGAGATCAGCCACAGCGCCGAGGAGGCGTCCCGGATCAGCAAGAAGAAGCTCAGCGACCGGGAGCGGGCGGAGACCATCGCCCGTCTGGAAAAAGAGATGAAGGAGGCCAGCCGTATGCTGGAGTTCGAGTACGCCGCGCTGCTGCGGGATCAGATCATCCAGCTGCGGGGGCAGAAATAAAGAACCGCTATGAACAAGACGATCTCGTATATCTATGTGATCCTCAGCGCCGTGTGCTGGGGCTTTATCGGATTTTCCAACCGGCTGCTGACGGAGGCGGGCATGACGCTGGGCAACCGGGTGTTCGTCCGGAACTTCGGGACGCTGCTGGTGCTGACGGTGGTGTTTGGCCTGTTCCACCGGCAGGTGTTTCGCATCAGGCTGAAGCACCTGCCCATCTTTCTGGGGTCGGGGCTGATCAGCATCCTGCTTCTGAGCGTGGTGTATTTCCAGTGCCAGACCATGTGCTCGCTGTCGGTGGCGGCGGTGCTGCTGTACCTGGCGCCGTCCTTCGTGGTGCTGGCCAGCGCCGTGCTGTGGAAAACGCCGCTGACCATGGGGAAGGTAGCGGCGCTGTGCGTGTCGCTGCTGGGCTGCATCATGGTCAGCGGTGTGCTGGGCGGGGATATGACCGCCTCGTGGGCCGGTATCGGCCTTGGCGTGGTGTCCGGCATGTGCTACGCCAGCTACACCGTGTTCAGCCACTACGGCCTTGCCCGCTATGAAAGCTACACCATGATCTACTGGACGTTTCTGGTGGCGGGGCTGGGCTCCGTGTTCTTTGCGGACATCCCGGCGCTGCTGCCGGTGTTCCAGCAGCCCAAGGGCATCATCGGCGGCATCGGCGTGGTCATTGTGGCCACGGTGCTGCCCTACATCTTCTACACCAAGGGACTGGAGGGCGTGGAGAGCGGACGCGCCTCCATCATCACCAACATCGAGCCGGTGGTGGAGACGCTGGTGGGCATCACCGTGTTCCATGAGGCCCTGACCGTCTGGACGGTGCTGGGCGTGGGCTGTGTCATCGGCTGTGTGGCGCTGCTGGCGCGGGAGGGACGACATGAACGAAAAGAAGCTGCCGCTGAATAGCCTGCACCTGAAGCTGCTGGCCGCGGCATCCATGCTCATCGACCACATGGGCTTTACGCTGTTTCCCTTTGCCCATTGGATGCGGTGCGTGGGGCGGCTGGCCTTCCCCATCTTCTGCTTCCTCATCGCGGAGGGCTGCGCCCACACCCGGGACAAGAAGCGGTACGCGGTGCGGCTGCTGCTGTTCGCCCTGCTGTCGGAGCTGCCGTTCAACCTGATGTGTACCGGACAGTGGTTCTCCTTGCAGTACCAGAACGTGCTGTGGACGCTGCTGCTGGGCGCGCTGGTGTGCTGGGCCATGGACTGGGCCAAAACGAAGCCGGAGATGTGGCAGCGGCTGCCGGCGGATGCGGCCATCGCCGTGGGGTTCATTCTGGGCCAGTGGGGCAATACGGACTACGGTGGATGGGGCGTGCTTCTGGTGCTGCTGTTTTACCTGACCCGGGAGGTCAGGGGGAAGTGGGCCATCCAGCTGGTGGGCATGTTCCTTTTCTGCTGGTTCTGTACGCCGTGGCGCACGGAGCTGCTGGCCATGCCGGCGCTGCTGCCCATCTTCCTGTACAACGGGGAGCGGGGCCTCTCCAACCGGGCGGTACAGTACGGATTTTACGCCTTCTACCCCGTCCATATCCTGATTTTGAGCGTGCTGGCACAGTACGTATTCTGAGGAGGTGCCTTTCATGGCAAAGCATAAAGAGGAAAAGACCAACGTGATGCGCACGCTGGAGCAGAAGAAGATCGCCTACACCGCTCACGCCTACGACCCGGAGGGGCCGATTGACGGCGTGTCCGTGGCGCAGACGCTGGGACAGCCGGCGGAGCAGGTGTTCAAGACGCTGGTGACCAGAGGGGCCTCCGGCGGGTACTATGTGTTCGACATCCCCGTGGCGGAGAACCTCGATTTGAAGAAGGCGGCCAAGGCCGTGGGGGAGAAGTCCGTGGCCATGCTGCCCCAGAAGGAGCTGCTGGGCCTGACGGGCTACGTCCACGGCGGATGCAGCCCCGTGGGGATGAAGAAGCAGTTCCCCACGGTGTTCCACGAGACGGCGGTGCTGTACGACACCGTCTGCGTCAGCGCGGGCCGGATCGGCGCGCAGGTGGAGTGCCGGCCCGGCGACCTCATCGCCCTGCTGCGGGCGAAAACAGCAGATATCATCGTATAAAGAGGACGACCATGCAAAAGGAAATTTTCATCAAGGGCGCACGGGAGAACAACCTGAAGAATATCGACGTCACCATCCCCCGGGACAAGCTGGTGGTGCTGACGGGGCTCAGCGGCAGCGGTAAAAGCTCGCTGGCCTTCGACACCATCTACGCCGAGGGACAGCGCCGGTATGTGGAGAGCCTCAGCTCCTACGCCCGTATGTTTCTGGGGCAGATGGATAAGCCGGATGTGGACTATATCGACGGCCTCTCTCCGGCCATCTCCATCGATCAGAAGACCACCAGCAAGAATCCCCGCTCCACCGTGGGTACGGTGACGGAGATCTATGACTATCTGCGGCTTTTGTGGGCGCGGGTAGGCGTGCCCCACTGCCCCAAGTGCGGCAGGGAGATCCGCCAGCAGACGGTGGATCAGATCATCGACCAGATCATGGCCCTGCCGGAGGGTACCCGTATTCAGGTGATGGCGCCGGTGGTGCGGGGCCGCAAGGGCGAGCACGCCAAGGTGCTGGAGGACGCCCGCCGCAGCGGCTACGTCCGGGCACGGGTGGACGGAAGCCTGTACGAGCTGTCGGAGGATATCCCGCTGGAGAAGAACCTGAAGCACCACATCGACATCGTGGTGGACCGGCTCATCGTCCGGCCCGACATCGCCCAGCGCCTGACGGACTCCGTGGAGACGGCCTCCGGCCTGTCCGGCGGACTGGTGACGGTGAATCTGCTGAAGGAGCAGCAGGACATCACGTTTTCCCAGAACTACGCCTGCGAGGACTGCGGCATCTCCATTGAGGAGCTGACGCCTCGATTGTTCTCCTTCAACAGTCCCTTCGGCGCCTGTCCCACCTGTACGGGCCTGGGGGTGCAGCTGAAGGCCGACCCGTCCCTCATCGTGCCGGACGAGAGCAAGTCCATTCTGGATGGGGCCATCACAGCTCCCGGCTGGGCGTCTATCCGCTCCGACGGCGTCAGCCGGATGTATTTCGAGGCGCTGAGCAAGAAATATCAATTCTCCCTGCGGCAGCCCTACGGTGAGTTGAGCGACGCGGTGAAGCAGGTCATCCTCTACGGCACCGGCGGGGAAAAGCTGGAGCTGCACTACGACCAGCCCCGGGGCAAGGGCGTGCTGCATCAGGCGTTTGAGGGTATCTGCCACAATCTGGAGCGGCGGTATAACGAGACACAGAGCGACGCCAGCAAAAAGGAGATCGAGGAGTATCTGTCCCAGTGTCCCTGCCCCGCCTGCAAGGGCCGCCGTCTGCGGCCGGAGGCGCTGGCGGTAACGGTGGGCGGCCTGTCCATCTTCGACGCCACGGAGCTGCCGGTGGACGAGGCGCTGCCGTTCTTCAACAGTCTGGAGCTGACGGGCAACCAGCAGCTCATTGCCGCCCAGATATTAAAGGAAATTCGGGCGCGGCTGGGCTTTTTGCAGTCCGTGGGACTGAGCTATCTCACTCTGTCCCGCGCATCCGGCACTCTGTCCGGCGGCGAGAGCCAGCGTATCCGCCTTGCCACCCAGATCGGCAGCAGCCTGATGGGTGTGCTGTATATTCTGGATGAGCCGTCCATCGGCCTGCACCAGCGGGATAACGACAAGCTGCTGGCCACGCTGTGCCGCCTGCGGGATCTGGGCAACACCCTGATCGTGGTGGAGCACGACGAGGACACCATGCGGGCCGCCGATTGGCTCATCGACATCGGCCCCGGCGCCGGGGAGCTGGGCGGACAGGTGGTGTCCGCCGGTACGCCGGAGCAGGTGATGGCCGACCCCAACAGCCTGACGGGCCAGTACCTCAGCGGCAAAAAGCGCATTGAGCTGCCGGCCCGCCGGCGGGAGGGCAGCGGCAAATATCTGACGGTGCGGGGTGCACGGGAGAACAACCTCAAGGGTATCGACGTCACGTTCCCGCTGGGGACGTTTATCTGCGTCACCGGCGTCAGCGGCAGCGGCAAAAGCTCGCTGGTCAACGAGGTGCTGTATAAGAAGCTGGGGGTGGAGCTGAACCGCATGAAGGCCCGCCCCGGCAAACACGACCGTATCGAGGGCATGGAGCATCTGGACAAGGTCATCGCCATCGACCAGAGCCCCATCGGGCGGACGCCACGCTCCAATCCGGCCACCTATACGAATCTGTTCAACCTCATCCGCGACCTGTTCGCCTCCACGCAGGACGCCAAGGCCCGGGGCTACGGGCCGGGGCGATTTTCCTTCAATACACGGGGCGGCCGGTGCGAGGCCTGCGGCGGCGACGGAATGCTGAAGATCGAGATGCACTTTCTGGCGGACGTGTACGTCCCCTGCGAGGTGTGTCACGGCAAGCGCTATAACCGGGAAACGCTGGAGGTGCGGTACAAGGGCAAGAACATCGCCGAGGTGCTGGACATGACGGCGCGGGAGGCGCTGGATTTCTTCTCCGCCGTGCCGAAGATCTATGAGAAATTGCAGACGCTGTGCGACGTGGGATTGGGCTATGTGAATCTGGGCCAGCCCTCCACCACCCTGTCCGGCGGCGAGGCCCAGCGGGTCAAGCTGGCCACGGAGCTGAGCCGCCGCGCCACGGGGCGCACCATTTATATCCTGGATGAGCCTACCACCGGCCTCCACGCCGACGATGTGCGGAAGCTGCTGGACGTGCTGCAGCGGCTGGTGGACGCGGGCAACACGGTGCTGGTCATCGAGCACAATCTGGACGTCATCAAGTGCGCCGACTATATCGTGGATCTGGGGCCCGAGGGCGGCAGCGGCGGCGGTACGGTGGTGGCCTGCGGCACGCCGGAGCAGGTGGCCGCCGTGGCGGCGTCCTACACGGGACAGTACCTGAAGAAATACCTGAAATAACGCCATCGCCCGCCGCCGCATAGACTGTGGCAGGGGGTGACGGCATGGAGATCTGGCAGGACGGCGTACTGGCCGGACTGGCGGCCGTGGGACTGACGGCGCTCATATGGCTGCTGGCGGGGGCGCTGTTCCGCTGGCAGGAGCGCCCGCTGGACGCGGTATATGTGGTGGCGCTGACCGGCGGCGCGGAGAAGCTGGACATGACGCTGCGGGAGCTGGCGCGGGAGCGCCGTCTGCCGGTGGTGCTGGTGGACGGCGGCCTGACCGCCGAGGGACGGCAGCGGACAGAGCTGCTGACCGCCCGGTACGGTGCGGTGCTGGTAACGCCGCAGCAGCTGGCGGAGCTGTATACGAAAGAGAGATAGACGGGAGGAGAGGCCATGGGCGAACGCTGCACCGTGGAGGGTACCGTACAGACGGTGATCTTTCAGAATGAGGAAAACGGCTATACGGTGCTGACACTGGCGGTGGACGGACGGGAGGAGCCTGTAACGGTGGTGGGGTGCATTCCCTGCGCCGCCGCCGGGGAGGGCATGACCGTCACCGGCGTGTGGGTGGAGCACCCGTCCTACGGCCCGCAGCTGACGGCGGAGAGCGTGGAGCGCCGGATGCCCAGGGACGAGGCGGACATGGCCGCGTATCTGGGCTCCGGCATCCTCAAGGGCGTTGGCCCGGCCACGGCGGAGCGGCTGGTGGAGCGGTTCGGCATGGACACCCTCCGGGTCATCGAGGAGGAGCCGGAGCGGCTCCAGACCCTGAAGGGCCTCACCGCCAAGCGGGCCATGGAGCTGTCCGCCGCCTTCCGCGCCCTGACGGGGCTGCGGCAGGTCATGGAGTTTCTGGCCCGGTACGAGCTGCCGGTGCATCTGGCCATGGCGGTGCAGCGTACCTACGGCGACGGGGCCATGCAGGCGCTGCGGGACGATCCGTACCTCCTGAGCCGGGAGCAGTACGGCGTGGATTTTGCCGTCACCGACGCCATCGCCCTGAGCATGGGCTTCAGCGGCGATGATCCCTGCCGGCTGGATGCCGCCGTGCTCTACGAGTTGAGCTACAACCTCCACAACGGCCATGTGTTCCTGCCCCGGGAAAAACTGATACAGGCCACGGCCCAGCTCATCGGTGTGGAGCCGGACGCGGTGGAGCTGGCGCTGGACAAGCTGATCCAGCGGTTCGCCGTGGTGGAAAAGCCCATCGCCAACGTGACGGGGTGCTATCTGCCCCGGCTGTATCAGGCGGAGACGTTCGTGGCCCAGCGGCTGCTGGAGATGGTGAAAACACCGGTGGAGCAGCTGTCCCGGGTGGACAAGACCATCGCGGACATCGAACAGGAGCAGGGCGTATCCTACGCGCCCTTGCAGCGGCAGGCGGTGGCACTGGCGGCGGACAGCGGCGTGCTGCTGCTCACCGGCGGGCCGGGCACCGGCAAGACCACGTCCCTGCGGGGCATCGTGACCCTGTACGAGCGGATGGGGCTGGATGTGCTGCTGCTGGCCCCCACGGGCCGGGCCGCCAAGCGGCTTGGCGAGGTGACGGGCCGGGAGGCCCAGACCATCCACCGGTGTCTGGGCATGAGCTTCAACGATCTGACGGGGCAGGTGATGTTCAAGAAGAACGCCAAGGATCCGCTGGATGCCCACGCCGTCATCGTGGACGAGATGAGCATGGTGGATCTGGAGCTGATGCAGGCGCTGCTGGAGGCGCTGCGGCCCTCCTGCCGCCTTGTGATGGTGGGCGACCCCGACCAGCTGCCCTCCGTGGGCGCGGGCAACGTGCTGGGGGACATGCTGCGCAGCGGGGCCATTCCCGCCGTGTCCCTGACGCAGGTGTTCCGGCAGGCGGAGCGGTCCGCCATCATCCGCAACGCCCACAGCGTCAACGTGGGACAGCCGCCGTGCCTTGACAGCAATCAGGGGGATTTCTTCTTCCTGTGCCGCCGCTCACCGGACCGTCTGGTACAGACGGTGGTGGAGCTGTGCCGCGACCGCCTGCCCAAGAGCATGGGCGTGGAGCCGGGGCAGATACAGGTGCTGTCCGCCACCCGCCGGGGCGAGTGCGGCACGGTGAGCCTGAACCGGGCCTTGCAGGCGGCGCTGAATCCCCCGGCGCGGGACAAGCGGCAGAAGCTGTGGGGCGACATGGTCTTTCGCGTGGGCGACCGGATCATGCAGACGAAGAACAACTACGATGTACTGTGGACGAAGGACGATGGCGCCGTGGGCAGCGGCATCTTCAACGGCGACGTGGGCGTTATTGAGGACATCGACCCCGCCGGGGAGCTGCTGACCATCCGGTTTGACGACCGCACCGCCGTCTACACCGCCGACCTGCTGGCAGAGCTGGATATGGCCTACGCCATGACGGTACACAAGTCGCAGGGCAGCGAGTATCCGGCGGTGGTGCTGGTGTCCGCCCCCGCCGCGCCATCTCTGATGGTGCGGGGCGTGCTGTATACCGCCATCACACGGGCACGGAGGCTGCTGGTGCTGGTGGGCGACGACGTGACGCCGGTGAAGATGGCGGCAAACGACCGGCAGCAGCGGCGGTACAGCGGCCTGCGCCGCCGGCTGAAGGAGGGGATGGTATGAGCGCTAACGACTGGCTGGACAAGCTCCAGCGGAATATGCTGGATCTGTTCTTCCCGCGGCACTGCCCGTTCTGTGGACGGATCGTGGGCAGGGAGCTGCTGTGCGGGACATGCAAAGCGTCGCTGCCCTATTGCGGCGAGGTGCGTACCGGCGGCTTCGGGCGGTGCGCCGCGCCGCTGTACTACGAGGGCGCTGTGCGGGAGGCCATTCTGGCCTTCAAATTCAAGGGGAAGCTGGAGGCGCTGGACTGCTTCGGCAGTCTCATGGCGCAAACGGCGGCGGAGGCGTTCTCCGGCGCGTTCGACGCGGTAACGTGGGCGCCGGTGAGCCGGAAGCGCCTGCGGCAGCGGGGCTACGATCAGGCCCGTCTGCTGTGCGCCAGTCTGTGCGTAGACTGGCACACGAAGCCGCAGGAGACGCTGCGGAAGGTGCGGGACAACCCGGCGCAGTCCGGCATGGAGGACGCGGCGGCCCGGCGGGCCAACGTACTGGGCGTGTACGAGGCGGTGCGCCCGGCGGACATCGCGGGGAAGCGATTTCTGCTGGTGGACGACATCCTCACCACCGGCGCGACCCTGGGCGAGTGCGTCCGGGTGCTGAAGGAGGCCGGGGCGGCGGACGTGGTGTGCCTGACGCTGGCCGCCGTCCGGGAGGACGGCTGATGGTATGGAACGGCGGGAAACCGTGCAGAATGAAAATAGGAATATTTGGTGACATGGAGAAAACCTATTGCAAAAAGGGCAACCTGCCGGTATAATGGTTTTCTGGAGAATCAGGGCGGGACATGCCGCCACAGAAGATATGAGGTGCTGCACTATGTGTTCATTTGCAAAGGATATTGGTATCGACCTCGGCACCGCCTCGGTGCTGGTTTATGTGAAGGGTAAGGGCGTTGTGCTCAACGAGCCGTCGGTGGTGGCCATCGACAAAAATACCGGCAAGCTGCTGAAGGTGGGCGGCGATGCCCAGGCCATGCTGGGCCGTACCCCCGGCAACATCGTGGCCATCCGTCCCCTGCGGGAGGGCGTGATCTCCGACTACGACATGACGGAGCGGATGCTGCGGGAGTTCCTGCATAAGGTGACGGGCGGCTTCCAGCTGTTCAAGCCCCGGGTCATTATCTGCGTACCCTCCGGTATCACGGAGGTGGAGGAGCGCGCCGTGGTGGACGCGGGCATTCAGGCCGGCGCACGCCGGGTATACCTCATTGAGGAGCCGGTGGCAGCCGCCATCGGCGCGGGCATCGACATCTCCAAGCCCGACGGCCACATGGTGGTGGACATCGGCGGCGGCACCAGCGATATCGCCGTCATCTCCCTCAGCGGCGTGGTGGAGAGCGCCTCCATCAAGGTGGCCGGCGACCAGTTCAACGAGTCCATCGTCAAGTATATGCGCCGCAAGCACAATGTACTGGTGGGCGATCGCACCGCCGAGCTGATGAAGATGGAGATCGGCTGCGTGTTTCCCAAGGAGCAGGAGACGTCCATCGAGATCAAGGGCCGCTGCCTGATGACGGGCCTGCCCAAGGTCATCACCGTCACCTCCACCGAGATGCTGGAGGCCTTCGAGGAGCCGGTAGAGCGTATTCTGGAGGCCGTACACGGCGTACTGGAGCGCACCCCGCCGGAGCTGGTGGCCGATATCTCCAACAACGGCATCGTCATGACCGGCGGCGGCAGTCTGGTGGACGGCTTTGACCGTCTCATCGAGGCCCGCACCGGCATCCACACCATGGTGGCGGAGGACGCCATCTCCTGCGTGGCGGAGGGCACCGGCAAGAGCCTGGACTCCCTGAACGCCATGACCGACGGCACGGTAAACCTGTCCCGCCGCCGCCAGATGAACTGAACACCGGAAAAGCGGCCTGCGGGCCGCTTTTTTCATGGCCGCGCGGGGGCTTTTCGCAGAATAACCCCTTGCTTTCCGGCAGTAAACGCGGTACTATGGGACTGACCGGATGCAACTTCATTTTTCAATAAGGAGGCAACGAGCATGAAGTTTTCCAGCAAGGTTCTCAAATGCGGCCTGTCCCCCATGCGTAAGTTCCACCCCTATGCGGTGGCGGCAGAGGCCAGGGGGAAGAAGATCTATCACCTGAACATCGGTCAGCCGGACATCGAGACGCCCAAGGCATATTTCGAGGCGGTGCGGCATTTTGACCTGCCGGTGCTGGCCTATGCGCCGTCGCCCGGTATCCCGGAGCTGATTGCGGCGATCCAGAAGTATTACGACGATCTGGACATGCACTTTGAGACCGGCGATATCCTCATCACCAACGGCGGCAGCGAGGCGCTGCAGATCGCCATGAACTGCATCCTCGACGACGGCGATGAGATCCTCATCCCCGAGCCGTTCTATCCCAACTACAACACCATGGCCTATACCTGCGGCGCGAAGATCCACCCCATCCCCACCTCGCCCCATGACGGCTATCACTACGCCGATCGAGCCAAGGTGGAGGCGGAGATCAACGAGCACACCCGGGCCATCATGGTCACCAACCCCGGCAACCCCACCGGCGCCGTGCTGACGCCGGAGGAAATGCGCATGATGGTGGACATCGCCAAGGAGCACGATCTGTTCATTATCGGTGACGAGGCCTACCGCGAGTTCGTCTACGCCGGTGAGCCCCTGCAGTCCATGGGTCAGTTCGACGACGCCGCCGAGAACGTCATCGTCATCGACACCGTGTCCAAGCGGTTCTCCGCCTGCGGCGCCCGCATCGGCTGCATGATCTCCCGCAACAAGGAGCTGATGGCGCAGGCCATGAAGTACGCCCAGTGCCGCCTGTCCGTGCCCACCATCGATCAGGTGGCCGCCGCCGCGCTGTACAGCGTGGGCCCCGACTACTTCGCAGCCGTCCGGGAGGAGTACAAGCGCCGCCGCGACACGGTCATCCGGAAGCTGCACGAGATTCCTGGCGTGGTGTGCGAGTGCCCCCGCGGCGCGTTCTACGTCATGGCCGCGCTGCCGGTGGACGACGCCGACACGTTCCAGAAGTGGCTGCTGGAGGAGTTCGAGGACAACGGCGACACCGTGATGTTCGCCCCCGGCGAGCCGTTCTACGCCACCCCCGGCAAGGGAAAGAACGAGATCCGCATCGCCTATGTGCTGAAGCAGGCGGATCTGGAGCGGGCCATGGATCTGCTGGCCAAGGGCATCGCCGCCTACAACGCCCGCTGAATTGGAATATAAGCAAAAAAAGAAGGCCCTGTACAGGGTCTTCTTTTTTTGCTTATTTCCGCGCTTTCCGGGCGGCGGCACGGCGCTGGCAGAGCTTTACCAGCTCCACGATGGGGATGACCAGAATGGCCAGCGCCAGCGCGATGCCGTACTCCGTCCAGCTGACGGGGGTAAAGCCGAAGGCATTGGCCAGCACGGGGATCTCCAGCACGGCGGTGGTCAGCACCAGCGAGCCCAGCATGGCGCCCCACAGCACCTTGTTGTGGCTGGGTAGGGAGAACACGCTCTTGCGCTGGGAGCGCATATTGAAGCTGTGGAAGATCTCGCACATGCTCATGGTCAGGAACGCCATGGTCATGCCGTCGTCGGAGATGCCCTTGGGCATCTCGAAGTACCCTACCTCCATGCAGTGCCCGATAATATAGGAGGTCAGGGTGATGAGGGTGATAAGCACGCCCTGATAGGCGATATCAAAGCCCACGCCGCCGGCGAAAATGCCATCGCGGCTGTTACGAGGCGGGCGGGTCATGGTATCCGGCTCCGCCTTCTCCAGTCCCAGCGCCAGCGCCGGGAAGCAGTCGGTGATCAGATTGATGAACAGCAGATGCACGGGGTTGAGCAGGGTGAAGCCCAGCAGGGTGGCGAAGAACACGCCCAGCACCTCGCTCATGTTGCTGGCCAGCAGGAACTGGATGGCCTTGCGGATGTTGTCGTAGATCTGGCGGCCCTCGCCTACGGCGGAGACGATGGTGGCGAAGTTGTCATCGGACAGCACCATGTCGGCCACATTCTTGGTAACGTCGGTACCGGTGATACCCATGCCCACGCCGATATCGGCGGACTTGATGCTGGGGGCGTCGTTGACGCCGTCGCCGGTCATGGCGGTGATGGCGCCCCTGCGCCGCCAGGCGTTGACGATACGCACCTTATGCTCCGGCTGAACGCGGGCGTACACGCCGTAGTTCTCAATGACGTTGTCCAGCTCCTCGTCAGTCAGGCTGTCCAGCGCGCTGCCGGTAACGGCCTGAGAGGCGTCGGTAATGATGCCCAGCTCCTTGGCGATGGCCACGGCGGTGTCCTTGTGGTCGCCGGTGATCATCACGGGGCGGATACCGGCGGCGCGGCACTGGGCCACGGCGTCCTTTACCTCCGGGCGCACCGGGTCGATCATACCGGCCAGACCGATGAAGCACAGCTGCTGCTCCAGCGTCTCCGGCTCCAGATCGTCCGGCAGACTGTCGTACAGCCGCTGGGCCGCCGCCAGCACGCGCAGGGCCTTGTCGGCCATGGCCTTGTTGTCCGCCAGAATGGCGTTGCGCTTCTCCTCCGTCAGGGGGAGGACGGCGCCGTTTTCCGTATAGTGGGTGCAGCGGCGCAGCACCTCGTCCGGCGCGCCCTTGGTGTACTGGATGAAGCCGGTGTCCGTGCGGTGGATGGTGGACATCATCTTCCGGCTGGAGTCGAAGGGTGCTTCGGCGCAGCGGGGCTGCTGTGCCTCCAGACGGGGCTTGGGACAGCCGTTGGCCGCGCCGAAGTTCACCAGCGCCGCCTCGGTAGGCTCGCCCTGCGCGCTGCCGTCCTCCAGAATGGCGTCATTGCACAGGGTCATGGCGGTGGCCAGCGGCGTCAGCGGGCCGGTGTGCTCCACCACCGTCATCTTATTCTGGGTCAGGGTGCCTGTCTTATCGGAGCAGATGACCTGGGTGCAGCCCAGCGTCTCCACGGCGGTGAGCCGGCGGATCACGGCATGGCGCTTACTCATATTGGTAACGCCGATGCTCAGCACCACCGTCACCACGGTGGCGAGGCCCTCCGGGATGGCGGCCACGGCCAGCGACACGGCTACCATGAACGTTTCCAGAATGGCGGTGAGGGAGTAGTCGCCCACCACCACCAGATCAAAGATGAAGATGAACACGCAGATGCCCAGCACCAGCTTGCTGAGCGTCTTGCCCAGTTGGGTCAGCTTCCGCTGGAGAGGCGTCTGCTCCTGCTCGGTCTGGGCCAGCACATGGGCGATCTTGCCCATCTCCGTATCCATGCCGGTGGCGGTGATGACCGCCTTGCCCCGGCCGTAGACCACGGTGCTGCCCATGTAGCACATATTTTTCCGGTCGCCCAGCGGCACATCGCTGCCGGTGAGCAGCTCCACCGCCTTGGTGACGGGTACGCTCTCGCCGGTGAGGGCGGCCTCCTCGATCTTCAGGGAGGCGCACTCCAGCAGCCGCCCGTCGGCGGGAATGGCGTCGCCGGCCTCCAGCACCACCACGTCGCCGGGCACCAGCTGACTGCTCTCCACCACGATCTGATGTCCGCCGCGCAGCACCTTGCATTTGGCGGCGGTCATGGTCTGGAGGGCTTCGATGGCGGCCTCGGCCTTGCTCTCCTGTACCACGCCCAGAATGGCGTTGAGCAGTACCACGGCCAGAATGATGAACACCTCGGTGAAGCTCTCGTTGCTCAAGGCGTTGGTAACGGCGGAAACCGCCGCCGCGGCCATCAGGATCAGCAGCATGGGATCCTTCAGCTGGGTCAGAAAGCGCTGGAATACGGAGGGCTTCTCCGCCTCCTTCAGCTTGTTGGGGCCGTGCTTGGCCAGACGAGCCTCCGTTTCCTCCGGCGTCAGACCCTGCGCAGAGGTGTGCAGCTCGTCCAACACCTCCTGCGGTGAGCGGTTATAGTCCTTGTCCATGGGGATTCCTCCTTCATATATGTCCACTTTTTTATTTCCACATAACAAAAGACTCATACACAGACCGGGTCTGTGTATGAGTCTCATTCTTTCAGGACACATCGGGCGCCATGCGCCGGGATGACGGTGTGTCTCGCCCCGCCTGCGCGGTGCGGAATTACTCCCTCAAACAGCGTTACTATATCGTACTGTTGGCGGTTTGTCAAGGCAGTACTTTGTTAACTTTCTGCGACAGAGGCGCACAGCTTGTCGAAATACCGGTACAGCGGCATCAGCGTCCGGAAGCCGTCGATGACGTCCTGCGCCAGCTCCGGCGAGAAGATGCGCTCGTCCAGCGGCCCGTCGTGCTGGAGGTTGATGGACTTCCGGTTGTACCAGGGTTGGAGCAGCGCCGTCGTCTCGCCCTTGCTCCGGGCGTACTCCGGCCCGCTCAACGTAAAGACCTCCTGCCTGTTGAACTGCCGCACCAGACGGCTCAGCGTCTCCGGGTGCTGATCGATGCCCCGGCGGTAGGCGGCCATCAGCGCCGGGCGGGGACACCAGAAGCCCATGCCGTAGCTGTAATAGTCCGGTCCGATCTCAAAGTAAAAGGTGGGGCGGCCCGTCCAGTCCTGATCGCCGGTGCGGATGCAGAACCAGAGGTGATCCTTGTACGGCCCCTGCCCGTGGAGCCTCCGGGCGTCCCGGTAGATGCGGGACAGCTTCAGCAGAAACGGGTCGTCGGGGCACATCTCGTGGATGGCGTCGTAGACCTGCTCCGCCAGCGCCCGCGTGGGAGCCAGCAGATGCGCCTGATAGTCCTGCTTATGCTCCATGAACCAGCTCCGCTCGTTATTAAAGCGAATGCCCCACAGAAAGTCCACCGTCTCCTGCGTATATCCCTGAAATGCCATATTGCCGCTCCTTGGTCAAGTTTTGTTGTGGGTATTGTACCCGTTTTGCGGCGCTTTTGCAAGCGGGAGAGTAAGGGAAAAGAGACACCCTCCGGGCGTCTCTTTTCTGGTGCCGGTGACCGGACTCGAACCGGTACGCTGTCGCCAGCGGTGGATTTTGAGTCCACTACGTCTACCAATTCCATCACACCGGCACATAACAGAGATATTATACAGTAGGCGGCGCACAAATTCAAGGGGAAATTTCGCAAGCTGAAAAACCGGCTCCGATCCGACAGCACATCTTGACTTTTTCCCCCAGTCTCTGCTATATTGGCTGTGCAGTCTGCCGCCGCCGGGTGGCGGGCCCGCGTTCACCGGCGCACCGTCAGGCCTTAGAAGGTGCGCCCCGTGGGCGCATTTTCTGTTTTCGGGAGGTTTTTCTTATGGCGTGGGTCTATCTCATCATCGCCGGTGGGCTGGAGGTCTTCTGGTCTACCTTCATGAAGCTGTCCGAGGGCTTCACCAGGCTGTGGCCCTCCGTCTGGACGATCGTGGGCATGCTGGCCAGCTTTTTCTTCCTGTCGCAGGCCATCAAGACCCTGCCCATGGGCACAGCCTACGGCGTCTGGACAGGCATCGGTGCGCTGGGCGCGGTGATCGTGGGCATCGCGGCGTTCCACGAGCCGGTGACGGCGGCACGGCTCATCTTTGTTGGCCTGCTGCTCATCGGCATCATCGGCCTGAAGCTCACCGCATGACAAAAGGAACGGCGTGACGAAGTCACGCCGTTCCTTTTTCTATCCGTTTTACGCCTTGGGAAAGCTCCACCGGAACACGGCGGCGCAGATGCGCAGCGCCACCGTTACGCCGCAGCCGGCCAGCATGGCCAGTCCCGTGCCCAGCGGCCACAGCGCCCGACATACCGCCGCTCCGGCCAGGGACGCGCAGGCGTAGATGTGCTTCGTGAAGATGTAGGGCCGCTCCATGCAGCACACGTCCCTCAGTACGCCGCCGCCCACACCGGTCACGGTGCCCAGAAACAGCACCAGGAACCAGTTGGCCCCGCAGCCCGCCTGTATGGCGATGGCCGCGCCGTGGGCGGAGAAGATGCCCAGGCCGATGGAGTCCGCCACCAGCAGCACCGCCTCGGCGTATTTGTTGTGTATGTCCGCCTTCCGCCGCCAGATGTAAAACACCAGCACCGACACGGCGATGGCCACCAGCGCCTGCATGGGATCACGCAGCGCCGCCGGCGGTGTCTGCCCCAGCATCACATCCCGCAGGATGCCGCCGCCCACCGCCGTGGTCATGCCCATCATGGCCACGCCGAACAGATCCATCCCCTTGCGGATACCCAGTGCCGCGCCGGACACGGCAAAGGCCACCGCGCCGATCATCTCAAAATACAGCTGAAAATTTCCCATGGTATCTCCTCCCGACCTGCCTACTATACACCGGCTCCCCCCGTTTCGGCAAGTCCCGTGTGAAAATACGCCGCCCCGCATGTCCGCGCCTGTCTCCGCCGCCGCGCTTCGTGCTTTCCGGCGCTCCCACCCGCCCCGGCCTGCCGCGCGAAAAAAGGCAGGGCCTCGGCCCTGCCTTTTTTCTTGGGAGATTTGGGATTTGGGAGAGAAAAAAAGAAAAGTAGAGAAACAGCATATCTCATCACATCAGGCGGGATGCGGCGGCGCCCCTGCCCTTTGTGATTTTTACTATATCACGAAAATATCTGCTTGTAAAATTGAAGTTATCCGCGTAAAATATAAGCGACTTTTGATATATTTTAGGAGAAACGCCATGACGAATCTGGACATCGAGACATTCTGGGCCGTGGTGCAGCACGGTACCATGACGGCGGCGGCGGAGGCGCTGTACATCACCCAGCCCACGCTGTCCATGCGCATCCGGGCGCTGGAGGAACGGGTGGGCACGCCGCTTTTCGTCCGGGGCAAGGGCCAGCGCCGCATCCAACTCACCGCCGCCGGCCAGAAATTTCTGACGCTGGCCCGCCGCTGGCAGCACCTGCTGTCGGAGACGGACGCCCTGTCGGAGCTGGAGCAGCGGGCCTACCTGCGCATGGCCGCCACCTACACCACCAACCAGTACGTTCTCCCGGCGGTGTACCAGAAATTTCTGTCCCTGCATCTGCCGGTGTCCCTGTGGATCCACACCCTGCGGGACGTGGACTCGGCGCAGGCGCTGCTGAACCACGAGCTGGATTTTGCCCTTATCGACAGCAACACCGTGTTCAACAGCCAGCTGGAGGTACGCCCCATCTTCCGGGAGCGATTCCTGCTGCTGACCTCGCCGGACAGCCGCTACCCGGCGGAGACGGATCCCGCCGCGCTGGATCCCGCCAACGAGATCCTGGTCACATGGGATCCGGACTTCATCCGCTGGCACGACAGCTCCTTCGGCCCCGGCGCACGGCCGCTGCTGTACGCTGACACCCTGCAGGCGGCGGACTTCTTCCCCCGGACGGAGGATCTGTGGGTGGCCGCGCCAGCCATCGCCGCCGCCTCACTGGATCGCTCCAAGGCCCGGGTCTGCCGCTTCACGCAGGCGCCGCCGGATCGCATCAACTATCTGGTGATGCGCCGGGGCGAGGAGCTGCCGGAGCCGGCCCTCATTTTTCTGGACGCCCTGCGGGAGCATCTGCTGGGCCGGGAGAATGTGCAGGTATATTTGTAAAAAAGCTGTAAAACCGGGTTGACACGCCCCGTTTTTTGGCATAGGATAAGCGTGTACAACAAAACATGTCCGGTAGGTAAGGCTACCGCGAGGGATATGGGCTGCTGCCGCGAAATGGTGGAGACACCATAAGATGGTTTGAGCAGGTACTATCGAAACCAAGGTGGTATCTAACGCAGCTTCACCGCCCCGCGATGCTAAAGCTTGTAACGGTACGCAGGTCACGGGGTCCGTGACCCTCTCATGGTACGCAGCAGGCATCCTACCGCCCGCTGCGTTTTATTTTTTGTTGAAAGGAGGAACAGGCCGTGATCGACTATCAGGAGGAGCTTGACCGCTATTTAAAGCAGATCGAGACGCTGGCGCACAGTAAGGAGTACGCGAGGCTGCGCGACCTGTTCCTGCCCATGGAGCCCGCCGACATCGCCCTGCTGCTGGAGGAGTCCGGCCCCAAGCTGATGCCCCTGCTGTACCGTCTGCTGCCCAAGGAGACGGCGGCGGAGGTGTTCGTGGAGCTGGAGCCGGAAAGTCAGGAAATGCTCATCAACGGCTTTTCCAACACCGAGCTGAAGGAGGTGCTGGACGAGCTGTATCTGGACGACGCCGTGGACATCGTGGAGGAGATGCCCGCCAGCGTGGTCATCCGGATTCTGGACAAGGCCACGCCGGAAATGCGCAAGTCCATCAATGAAATTCTGAAATATCCGGAGGATTCCGCCGGCTCCATCATGAACATGGAGTTCATGTCCCTGAAAAAGGATATGACGGTGGAGGACGCCTTCAAGCGCATCCGCCGTATCGGCAGCGAGCTGGAGACTATCAACATCCTGTATGTCACCGATCCCACCCGCCGCCTGCTGGGCGTGCTGTCCGTCCGCGACCTGCTGCTGGCCAACGAGGATGACATCATCGAGGATATCATGGATCCCGACGTGGTGTGGGCGCGCACCATGGACGACAAGGAGGATGTGGCGCAGGCGCTGAACAAATACAGCTTCCTGGCCCTGCCCATCGTGGACATGGAAAACCGTCTGGTGGGCATCGTCACCGTGGACGACGCCATGGACGTCATCGAGGAGGAGACGACGGAGGACTTCGAGAAGATGGCCGCCATGCTGCCCTCAGACAAGCCCTACCTCCGCACCGGCGTGCTCGCCACATGGAGATCCCGTCTGCCGTGGCTGATGATCCTGATGCTGTCCGCCACGTTCACCGGCATGATCCTGAACCACTATGAAAGCGCGCTGGCCGCCTGCCTTGTGCTGAACGCCTATATCCCCATGCTGTCCGGCACCGGCGGTAACTCCGGCACGCAGGCCTCCGTGGCCGTCATCCGCGCCCTGAGTCTGGATGAGGTGGACTTCTCCGACGTGCTGAAGGTCCTGTGGAAGGAGCTGCGCGTCTCCCTGCTGTGCGGTCTGTGTCTGGCCGGCGCCAATTTCGTGAAAATGCTGGTGGTGGATCGTCTGCTGCTGGGCAACGCCGAGGTCACGCCCATGGTGTGCCTTGTGGTGTGCCTGACCATCCTGTTCGTGGTGGTCTTTGCCAAGTGCGTGGGCTGCTCCCTGCCGCTGCTGGCGGAAAAGGTGGGCCTCGATCCCGCCGTGATGGCCAGTCCCTTTATCTCCACCATCGTGGACGCCACCAGTCTGCTGATCTATTTCCGCTTCGCGTCGTGGCTGCTGGGCATCTGAAAAATTTGTATCTTTTCCATGGCATAGCGCCGCCGTTTTCGGACAAGATAGAGTTGGGTCGTATGGCCTGACTCTATTTTTCTTTTACGGGAGGAAACGCCATGAATCGCGCTTGTACCAACGACGGGTGCAGCTGCACCCCCAACTCTTCCATCAAGTGTACCGTCACCAACTGCGCTCACCACTGCAAGGACGTGAACAACTGCGGCCTCAGCTCCATCCAGGTGGGCACCCACGAGAGCAGCCCCTCCATGGATCAGTGCACCGACTGCCAGAGCTTCCAGAAGTGCCAGTAACGCATCCCGCGTGCTGACCGGCAGAGCGGCTCCGCTCCCCGGACGCCGTCTGCCCCTCCGTGTGCCGACCCACACGGAGTACATAGCAGGGAGGTGAGGACATGCGGACATCGGTGAAATACGCCGTGGCCGGTACGCTGGCCGGGGCGGCCAACGGCTGCTTCGGCGGTGGCGGCGGCATGGTGCTGCTGCCCCTGCTCACCCGCTGGTGCCATGTGGAGGAGAAGAAGGCCTTCGCCACCTGCGTGGCGGTGATCCTGCCGTTCTGCGTGGTGTCCGCCGCCGTCTACCTGCTGCGCACGCCCCTCGACCTCCCGCAGGCCCTGCCCTACCTGCTGGGAGGACTGGCCGGTGGCTTTGTGGGCGGCCGGCTGTTTCCCCGGGTGCCCGCCCCGTGGCTGCGGTATCTCTTTGCCGCCTTTCTGGTGTACGGCGGCATCCGCTACCTTCTGTGACGGCGTGGCTCCTGCCGGTGCTGGCGGGCTTCTGCACCGGTATCCTGTCGGCATGGGGCGTAGGCGGCGGCACCCTGCTGCTGCTGATCATGACCCTGTTTCTGGGGGTGGAGCAGGCCGATGCCATGGCCATCAATCTGCTGTACTTCCTGCCCACAGCGGCCATGGGGCTGCTGTACCACCGGAAAAACGGGCTTCTGGAGCGTCCTGTCCTCCGGGCCGCCGCCCCGTGGGGCACGGCGGCAGCCGCCGCCGGTGCGCTGCTGGCCACCGCCGTGGACGTGTCCCTGCTGCGCCGCCCCTTCGGCATCTACCTGCTGCTGGCCGCCGCCAATCTGCTGCTGCAAGCGAAAAAACCGGGAAAGACCTGATGTCTTTCCCGGTTTCCGCTTCTTGTATCAGTCCTCGCTGGCGTACAGCGGCACATCCGCGTCAAAGGTCTGGCCGTCCCGCAGAACGGTAAGGGTCATGGTGTCGCCCACCAGATGCGTCCGCCGCACCGCCATCAGATCGTGGATGCTGTGCAGCGTCTGTCCATCGGCCCGCAGCAGCACGTCGCCGGGCAGCAGGCCCGCCTCCTCCGCGCCGCCGCCCTCCGACACGGTGTATACCGACACCTGCCCGCCGTTGTCGGTGCTCTCTATGACCATAACGCCCAGCACGGGCACGCCCCGGAACCGTCCGTTGGCGATGATGTCGTTGACCACGAAGCAGGCGTCGCTGATGGGCACCGCGAAGCCCAGCCCCTCCACGGTGGCCTCCATCTCGCTGCCGTTTCCGCTCATTTTCAGGGTGTTGATGCCGACGACCTGCCCGTACTCGTTGATGAGCGGGCCGCCGGAGTTGCCGTTGTTCAGCGCCGCCGTGGTCTGCAGCAGCGTCATGACCCGCCCGTCCACCTGCACGTCCCGGTTGATGGCGGAGATGATGCCGTCGGTCAGGGTGCCCCGCAGCTCCACGCCCAGCGGATTGCCGATGGCGTACACCGTGTCGCCCACGCGGCACAGGTCGCTGTCGCCGAACGACGCTGCCGGCAGGTCTGCCGCGTCCACGGCCTTCAGCACCGCCAGTTCCCGCTCCTTGCTGTAGCCCACCAGCTTCGCGTCGTAGGTATAGCCGGTGTCCAGCGCGATCCAGCAGTCTTTTCCGCCGGAGATAACGTGTGCGTTGGTGATGATGTACCCGTCCTCCGTCATGATAACGCCGGTGCCGATGCTGGCCTGCTCGCCCTTATCGGCCACCACCAGCACGGTGGAGGGATTCACCTTTTCATACATGTCCTGAATACTCAGCTTCTCCCCTGCGGGCGCCGTGCACACAAGGGACACCCCCGCCTCCCCCTGTATCCGGGGGATGGTGGTCTTTTCCGCGCCGGAGATGTTCACGATGCTGCTGGCGTCGCCGCCGTCTCCCGTTCCGCCGTCCACCGGCGGCACAGCGCCGCCGCCCCGCAAACTGGCGACGACGGTAGCGGCCACCACGGCCAGCACCAGCACACCGGCGGCGATGAGGAACGACCACAGGCCCTTCCTGCTCCGTTTTTCCGGCTCCCGGGGCGTCTGAGGCGCCGCGCCGGACGGCAGCGGCCGTGGCTGCACATAGCAGTCCACCACCTCCTGCCCCTCCGGCCGCACATACCAGCTCACGACCTCCTGCGGCTCTGTCCGGTTCTCTCTGTTTTCATCCTGCATATGGTATATCCTCCGGCCTCAGCGGGCCATCTGCATCGTAAAGGTAAAGGCGGTAACGCCGTTTTCACTGGTGACGGTGATCTTCTCCTTGTGCTGAGCCAGAATGGTCTTGACCACATACAGCCCCAGCCCGTAGCCGTCCTTGTCCTCGCTGCGGGACTTGTCCGACTTGTGGAACCGCTCGAACAGCAGAGGTATCTCCTCGGCGGGGATGGTGTTGCCCACGTTCCGCACGGTGACATACGCCTTGTCCCCGTTGACGGTGAGTCCCAGATACAGGGTGGACGATGGGGCGGCGAACTTGGCCGCGTTCTCCAGCAGGTTGTACATCACCTGTGTGATGAGATCCCGGTCGCCCTGCACCATCACGGAGTCCTCCGGGATCTCCGCGTCCACATCCAGCCCCCGGCTCATGATTTTCTGCTCCATGGACAGCAGGGCGATGCGGGCGGACTCGCACAGGTCGAACTCCTCCTTCCTCATCTCCTGGTTCTGGATCTGGGAGATGTCCAGCATCCGCCGGACAAGGCGGCTGAGCCGGCGGCTCTCGTCGGAAATGATCTGCAGGTACTGCCGCTCCTTCTCCGGCGGGATGGTGCCGTCCAGAATGCCGTCGGTGTAGCCGGCGATGGTGGTCATGGGCGTTTTCAGCTCGTGGGACACGTTGGCGATGAAGTCCCGCCGCTGCCGCTCCGTCTCCTGCAGCGAATCCGCCATGGCGTTGAACGCCGTGGCCAGCTCGCCGATCTCGCCGCCGCTGCTTGTCTCCTGCATCCGCACGTCAAAGTTGCCGTCGGCGTAGGCACGGGTGGCCTGCACCATCTCCGTGATAGGCTTGATCTGCTTCATGGAGGTAACGGAGCTGGCCACAAACGCCACCAGCAGGATGATGGCGCTGAGCATGAAGAACAGGCCGATGAACGACCGCCACATCTCCATCAGGGCCGTGCCGTCCATAACGGCCAGCACAAGACCCAGCACCGCCCCGTCCTCGCCGGTCATGGGCACGCCCACCACGAACTTCTTCTGCTCGTAGACGCCCACTGTGCTGCGGCCCTCGTAGCCGTCGCCCTCGGCAAAGGTCCTGGTCACGATCTCCTCCGGCACCCGGACGGACTTGCCTACCAGCCCCGCGTCGGAGGTCAGCAGCACGTCGCCGTCCCGGTTGCAGATGAGGAAGTCCACATCCGTCATCCGGGAGGCCACACCGGCCAGCGCCCGCAGAGCGTCCTCCTGCGTGGCGGCCGCCTCGTCGCTGGGCAGCAGATAGCTCACCGACAGCTGGGCGATGAGGTTGGCCCGGTCGCGCATCTCGCTGCGCTTCTCGGACACGGTGTAGTTGTAGCTCAGGGCATAGAACGACACGCCCAGCAGCACCATGGTCAGCAGCACCATACCGGCGCCGAGCATGAACTGCCGCCAGTACAGGCTGCCCATGGCACGTTTGATCCTCTCCCGCATGGCCTTACTTCACTTCAAACTTGTAGCCCACGCCCCACACGGTCTTCAGCTCCCACTGGTCGGAGACGTTCTCGATCTTCTCCCGCAGGCGCTTGATGTGGACATCCACGGTGCGGCTGTCGCCGAAATAGTCGAAGCCCCACACCTCGTCCAACAGCTGGTTGCGGGTATAGACCCGGTTGGGGGTGGCCGCCAGATGGTACAAAAGCTCCAGCTCCTTGGGGGGTGTGTCCACCTTCTTGCCGTCCACCAGCAGCTCGTAGCTGTCCAGATTGATCTCCAGCTTGTCAAACACCAGCTTCTTCTTGGTGTCGTCGGGGATCTCGCTGCGGCGCAGCACCGCATTGATACGGGCCATCAGCTCCTTCATCTCAAAGGGCTTCACCAGATAGTCGTCGGCGCCCATCTCCAAACCGGTGATGCGGTCGCCCACGTCGCTCTTGGCTGTCAGCATGATAATAGGCGTCTTGCCCTTCTCCCGGATGTGGGCGCACACGGCCCAGCCGTCCATCACGGGCAGCATGATATCCAGCAGCACCATGTCCGGCGCCTGCTTGTCGTACTCCTCCACGGCCTTGCCGCCGTCGTAGGCGGCCCGCACCTCGAAGCCCTCCTTTTCCAGATACATGCGGATCAGCTCCGATATGTTGCGGTCATCCTCTACCACCAGAATGTTGCGTGCCATGGCCGTCTCCTCCTGCTCGGTGTATTTCTGCGTTGTATTTTTACCTTGTATTATACCGGCCAACCTTAATTTTTCCTGAACGTTTTGTAAACTTGGGCGGCATTGCCCTTCAGTTTATCACATTTTCCGCCGTTTGTACAGTCTCCGGTGCCGGGCCGATGGTGATGTCCGCGTAGTACCATAGCAGGATCTCCTGCCACGTCCTGCCCTGCCGGGCCAGCTCGTTGGCGCCGTACTGGCTCATACCCACGCCGTGGCCGTAGCCCGTGACCCGGAACGTCACCCTGTCCGCCGCCGCGTCGATGGTAAAGCAGGCCGACCGCAGGGAGAAGATGCGCCGCACCTCCACGCCCCGCAGCGGCGCGCCGCACACCTCTACCGTACCGACCCGCCCCGATTCGTCCTTCTCCACCGCGCCGAACCACTTATCCGGCCCGCCGCTGAACGTCAGCTCCGGATGGGCCTGCGCCAGCAGGGCCTTGGCCTCCGCCGCCGTGAACTCCGCCGCGCTGTAATAGTTGGGCACCGTCTCCTCCCCCTCCGGACTGTCCACGCTCCGCAGATACGGCATATCACCGCTCCACACATCCCCCGCCCCCGCCGTTTTTCCGGCGGAGGAGGAATGGAACACCGCCAGAATGGGCTGGCCGTCATACAGCGCCACCTGCCCGTCCGTAGCCGCCACCGCCTCCTCGATGCGGCTCTCCCAGCCGTCAAAGTCGCCGCCCCACTTCTCCCGCGCCGCCTCCTCCGACAGCCACGCATTGCAGCAGGACGGATCGGTACACACATCCGCGTTGGGATGGGCCTCCTTTCGTCCCGCCGCCAGCTGGTAGTATATGTAGGTGCGCTCCGCCGCCGCCTGCGCCTTCAGCGCCTCCAGCTCGAAGCTGGCGGGCATCTCGCCCCGTACCACCCCCTGCAAATACACATCCAGCGCCATGATCTCCACAGCATCGCCGTTCTTCACCGCCAGCTGTACGCCGCCATCCTTTTGTCCCTGTGCGGACTGCTCCCGCACCGCGCCGCCGTCAGGCTCCGTCTCCTGCGCCGGGTGCTTTCCCGCCGCCAGATACGCGCCTCCGAACAGCAGCACCGTCAGCGCCAGCGCTGCCGCCGCAGATTGCCGCATACCATCACCTCCTGCGCCAGTCTATGCAGGAGCCTGTCCGGCGTATGCAAAAACACGGTGGAGCGCTGTCGCCTCACCGTGTTTCCATGCTTTTCCCGCAGCATCCTATTTTTCCCGCATTTTCGCAAAGAACGACGCCAGCAGGGCGCGGCTCTCCTCGGCGCAGATACCGCCCACCAGCTGGGGACAGTGCGGAAATGCCTCCATAAACAGGTTCAGCACGCCGCCGCAGGCGCCCATGGCCGCGTCCCGCGCCCCGTAGAATACCCGGGCTATCCGGGCATTGAGGATGGCCCCCGCGCACATGGGACAGGGCTCCAGCGTCACATAGAGGTCGCAGCCCTCCAGCCGCCACGAGCCAAGAGCTGCGTTGGCCGCCGCCATGGCCTCCATCTCCGCGTGGGAGTACACGGCCTGCTTCTCCTCTCGCCGGTTGCGGCCCCGTCCGACGATCCGGCCGTCCTTCACGATGACGCAGCCCACCGGCACCTCGCCGCGGTCCGCCGCCTCCCGTGCCAATACCAGCGCCTGCTCCATGTAGTCCTGATGCTCCATCTCTGTCCTTTCCGGGGGAACGGTGTCGCCCCTGACTAACGCCGGTCATATTTGTCCAAACTATCCGTACACTGTACATGACGGGAGGAATCACCATGGCCAAACGACCCACCATCGATCCCGCGCTCCGGGAATTGAAGCAGGAGCTTCTCCGCACCAACGATACCCTGAAGGACGCCTATACCCGCTTCAACTGCGTCTGCGACTCTGAATTGATCGAAGCCAGCATCTACGAGATCAGCGCCCTGAAATCCCGCTGCAACTATCTGCTGCGGCGTATCAAGGAGCTCAGCGGCGAGGCAGTTCCCTCTGCCGTGCCCCGTGCCCGGCCGGTGCAGGCTGCTGCGGCGGCCGCCGTGCCGGAGGAGCCAGCCGCGCCCTGCGTCGCTGCCGACGCCATGAAAGGAGGGCCTGTATGTCGCTCGTAGAAAAATGCGCGCTGGGACTGGTGCTGCTGTTTCTGCTGGTGGCCTGCCTGCGCCTGCTGCGCCAGCCCTTAAGGCTGGCGCTGCGTGTACTGCTCAACAGCGCGCTGGGCTTCTGCGCCGTATGGCTGCTGAACATGACCACCGCCGTCACCGGCATGTCCCTGGGTCTGAACATCTTCAACGCCCTGACCATCGGCGTGCTGGGGGTGCCGGGGCTGGGTCTGCTGCTCCTGCTGAAATGGGTGCTGGCGTAGCTACATATCAGAACCGCAGCTTCTCGTTGATCCGCCGCATCCGCGCCGCGTCGGGCTTGCAGACCCGCCGGTCGAACGTCAGAAGTCCGTTGACCTCATCCTCCACATCGCTGACCTGGGTATAGACCGCCGCTGACAGTCCCTGGGCCGCGATGAGGGGGATGACTTCGTTTTCATACAGCTTTTCCACCGCGTCCATCCATCTTCCCGCGTCCCTGTACACCCGGTAGCCGAAGGACTTCTCCGTGGTATAGTGTCCCGCCAGCGGCAGGCTGTACCCGCCGAACTCCGTCAGCGCCAGCGCCCGCCGCCCGTCATGCTTCATCCGCACCGGCTTATAGTAGACGTGGTACGACCGCAGGTCGCCCGCCCCCTGATCGTGCCAGCCGGAGGCGTGATCGATGAGCCGGGTGGGGTCGAGGGCACGCACCTTCTCCGCCATCCGCGCCGCGTCAAACTGTCCCCAGCCCTCGTTGAACGGCACCCACAGGCACAGGCTCACGCAGTTGTACAGCAGCCCGACGGTGCCCTCCAGCTCCCGCTCATACTGCCGCCGCCCCGCCTCGCCGGCCCGCCCGAACCGGCGGGAGGGCGTGTCCTTCAGCTGCACGCCGATAAACGGCAGCACCTGCGTATACAGCGGGTCAAAGCTCTCGAAGCCCGACACCATGTCCTGCCACACCAGCATCCCCAGCCGGTCGCAGTGGTAGTACCACCGCAGGGACTCGAGTTTGATGTGCTTGCGCAGCATGTTGAAGCCAAGCTCCTTCATGGTGCGGATATCATAGACCATGGCCTCGTCCGACGGCGGGGTGTACAGCCCGTCAGACCAGTACCCCTGATCCAGCAGCCCCGTCTGGAAGTACGGCGCGTTGTTCAGGGCCAGCACCTGCCGCCCCTGATGCCGAACCACGGAAAATTTCCGCATGCCGAAATAGCTGGTGACGCGATCCTCCCCCAGCACAATGTCCACATCGTACAGAAACGGCTGCTCCGGCGACCACGGATGGAAGTGCGCCGCCGGGATGTCGGACACGCCGTCGCCGTTGGCGTCGGCCCGGCCCACGGCCGCCACCGCGTCCCCGGCCCGCACCGTTACCTCCGCGCCCGCCGCCGCGGCGGCCTCGATGTGCCAGTGCAGCCGCTTTCCGTCAAAGTCCGGCGTCAGCCGGATGCTCTTCACATAGTTCTCCGGCACGCTCTCCAGCCACACCGTCTGCCAGATGCCGCTGGTGGCGGTGTACCAGATGCCGCCCCGCTTGCGGCGCTGCTTGCCCATGCCGTACACACCGCCCTCTGCGTCGTCGGTGACGGCCACGGTCAGCCGGTTCTCACCCTCCGTCAGCAGCGCCGTGATGTCGAAGCAGAACGGCAGATAACCGCCCTCGTGGCGGCCCGCCTCCTGCCCGTTCACCAGCACGCGGCAGCACTGATCCACCGCGCCGAAGTGCAGCAGCACCCGCTCCCGCCGGAACCCCTCCGGCAGGGTGAACATCCGCCGGTACCACAGCGTCTCGCCGCTTCGCAGCTGAAAGCCGCAGCCGGACAGCAGGCTCTCCGGCGCGAAGGGCACCAGAATTTCCCCGGTATTGCGGCGGGTGTGGTCGTCCCCGTCCTCCACCGCGTAGTCCCACAGGCCGTTGAGGCACAGATAGCTGCCGCGCACCAGCTGGGGCCGGGGGTACTCCGCCAGCGGGCATGCTCTGTCCAGCGTCTCGCCCCACGGCGTATAGAGCTGCTTCATACCGCCGCCCCCCTTCTCACCTGCTTCCGCAGGAAGTATACCGGCGCCGCCAGCAGCACCAGCACCGCCGCCGACGCCAGAAAGATCTCCGCCGTGGGCACCTGCTTCACCACGCCCAGCTCCTCGTAGGTCATGCCCGTGGCGCCGATGACGGCCACGCCGATGTACGGCCCCGTCACCATGGGCAGCAGCACCTGGAACAGGATGCGGATGCCCTGAAACAGTCCGGCCTTGCCCTCCGGCGTATAGTCCCGTATCAGGCCGTTGCAGCAGGCGGAGACTACCATGCCGCCGCCCAGCATGACGATCCCGGCGCACAGCACGGGCCAATGGCCACGGGCGAAGTACATCAGCACCAGCCCCGCGATACCCACACCGGCGGCGGGCAGCAGGCACCGCAGCTTGCCGAGCCTGTCGATGGGCCGCCCCATCAGCACCGACACCGCCGAGCTGATGACCAGCACCCCCGCCAGCAGCAGTGTGTAGTCCGTGATTCCCAGGAACCGCTGGATATAGATGATGAGGTACGGCATATACACCTGCTGGCTCATGCAGTACACCCCCAGACACGCCAGCGCCAGATACAGCGCCGGGTGCCCCTTGACCACCGACGGCCGCAGGCCGTACAGAATGTTGGAGAAATACGTTCCCTGCCCCCGCTCCAGCGGCGGCTCCTTGATGAGGAAGCAGCCCAGCACGCCGCCCAGCAGCGTCAGTCCGCCCACGATGTAGAAAAACGTGCTCCACTGTCCCTTCCGGGTCAGGCCGTCCAGCGCGCCGAACACCACCAGCATGGCCGCCAGCGGCATCACCGCCAGCACCGTCTCCACCCGGCCCCTGTTCTCCAGCACGGTGACATCCGTCACCCATGCGTTGAAGGCCGCGTCGTTGGCGGTGGAGCCGAAAAACGTCATCACGCAGTCCAGGATCACCACCAGCACCGCCGTGGCGTGGGCCGCCTGCGCCGCTGCCGTATCCCAGCTGATGACAGGCACCCGCACCAGCCCGAAGGCCGCGATGCTCACGCCCCACAGCAGATAGCCCGCCACGATGAAGGCCTTCCGCCGCCCCAGCTTATCGCTGAGCGCCCCCATCACCAGCGTGGTGACGGTGGCCGTCACGGCGCTCCACGCCACCATGGCCGCGATCATGGCCGGGTCGCCGGAGATGGTGTTGTACAGGAACACGTTGAAGTACATGTTCTCAATGACCCACGCGATCTGGCCGAACAGGCCGAACACCAGCAGAGCCGCCCACGTCCGGCCGCCCAGCGCAAAGGGCTTTTTCGTCATGTCACCGCTCCTCCTTTGTCAGATCCCAGCCGTACAGCGGGTAGCGCTGCACCGCGCCGAACAGCTTCTTCTTCAGGTCGGGGTATCGCCCCTCCAGCCCGGAGATGAGCTCCTTCACCTCCTGCCGGCGGCTGTGCCCATCCATGGGACAGGTGTTCTTCACCACCGGCAGCCGGAGCCTCGCCGCCATGCGCCGGATGTCCTCCTCCTTGCAGTACAGCAGGGGCCGTATCTGGGTGATGTCCGTCCGATCCAGATATGTCACCGGCTGGAAGCAGCCGATGCGGCCCTCAAACAGCAGGTTCATCAAAAGCGTCTCCACCGCGTCGTCGTAGTGGTGGCCCAGCGCGATCTTGCGGATGCCCCGCTCTGTCAGAGCGGTGTGCAGGCTCCCCCGCCGCAGCTTGGCGCACAGGGAGCAGGGGTTCTTCTCCTGCCGCTCCCGGAACACGATGTCGTACACCGGCACCGCGATGCGGATGTAGGGCACGTCCAGCTGCTCGCAGTAGTCCGCCACCGGCGAGAAGTCCATGTCCGGCATCCCCGTCTCCAGCGTGATGGCCTGCACCTGAAACGGCTTGGGGTAGAACGCCCGCAGCCGCGCCAGCGCCGTCAGCGTCAGCAGACTGTCCTTGCCGCCGGACACGCCGACGGCCACCGTCTCCCCCGCCTCGATCATGTTGTAGTCCTCCACACAGCGGCGGACAAGCCCCAGTATATGCTGCATACGGCGTCCCTCCCTGTAAAAATCAAATTTGCGTTTCAAGAAAAAAAGAGAAAACAAGAGATATCGTGAGAAAACATCAGATGTTCCCGTCGTAAATCAAATCGCGGTTGACATTCCCGCCGCGCTGTGCTATAAATATCCTTGCGCGTTCAGTGCGCTTTCTCTGTCCCGATTTTAGCAAGGGCACACGGAAATGTAAAGCATACATTATAATAAATTGGAGGAAGAAAACCATGTCCACTTTCATGGCAAACAAGGCCAACATCGAGCGCAAGTGGTACGTCGTTGACGCCGCCGGCAAGCCTTTGGGCAAGACCGCCGTCATCGTGGCCGACCTGCTGCGCGGTAAGGGTAAGGTCACCTACACCCCCCATGCCGACTGCGGCGACAACGTCATCGTCATCAACGCCGGCAAGGCCGTCCTGACCGGCAACAAGATGGAGCAGAAGTACTATCGCACCCACTCCGGCTGGGTGGGCGGTCTGAAGGAGACCAAGTACCGCATCCTGATGCAGGACAAGCCCGAGCTGGCCATGCGCGTGGCCGTCCGCGGCATGATGCCCCGCAACATCGTCACCAAGGACTCTCTGAAGCGTCTGCACATCTACGCCGGCGAGCAGCACGATCATGCCGCTCAGAAGCCCGAGCTGGTCAAGTAAGGAGGAGAAAGAGAATGTATCAGTCCAAGAACCCCTACAAGTACGGCACTGGCCGCCGCAAGTCCTCCGTGGCCCGCGTGCATCTGTTTGAGAACGGCACCGGCTCCATCACCATCAACGGCCGCGACATCGACGAGTACTTCGGTCTGGAGACGCTGAAGATGGTGGTCCGTCAGCCCCTGAACGCCACCAGCACCTTGGGCAAGGTGGACATTGTTGCCACCGTCGAGGGCGGCGGCGTGTCCGGTCAGGCCGGTGCCCTGCGTCACGGCATCAGCCGCGCTCTGCTGCTGGTGAACCCTGAATACCGCGCCATCCTGAAGAAGGCCGGCTTCCTGACCCGCGATCCTCGTATGAAGGAGCGCAAGAAGTACGGCCTCAAGGCCGCCCGCCGCGCACCTCAGTTCAGCAAGCGCTGATCGAGACTCCAAAATGCCCAAAAACCCTGGAAACCCGATGGTTTCCAGGGTTTTTCTTTTTTGATCCCTCTGTTCCCCTTTGAGGAAATTTGATGTTCTCTATCCCATTTTTAATGGGTCAACCATAGGGGAAAACCGGGCTTGGCGCGCGGCAGCTGGGCTTTTTTATTTCCGATATCTTCTCTTATCCGTGGTAAAAGCCTCTGGTTTATCAAAGCGGCATCGGCGTCCGGGCGATCAGAATGACCGCCAGAATCGCGCCCGCAAATGCCGCAGCCCCTATGACAGCCAACACCTTTTTGCTGAGCTGTTTCTTCGCTGCCTTGCAGATCAGCGCGGCGCAAGCCACGCTGACAGCCGCAGACACAAGTGCAATGCCCAGCGTTTCCCATAGCCACGATAGTTCATATAGGATTTTCATGCGATCATCATCTCCTGCTCGTTAAACTGGAATTGAGATTTCACCCGTTTTATGAGATTGAATAACGGTTATAGCTTAGCTGTAAGTGGGCTTACAGCAAATATTTTTCCAGCGTCGCGTACTCCGCAGCACCCCAACCATACGCCAAATTTGTTTATATTTGTTTATATTATATACGGGAATGATAAAAAGGTCAACTCCATAGAGACGGATAGGCTCCCCCTCGAAAGGAGCGGCTGGACTCCCCGCCCCGGTTCGATGCAGACCCTGCCGGCCATCCGGGTGATCCTTTTCAGGTCTGAGAATCAGAAACGCAGTAAAAGCCGGGAGGGCCCGAAGGGTGCTCCCACTGCGTAGCGTATTGCCTTGCGGTGAGATACAGCTTCACTGTACCGGCAGCTCTACCGCAATGACAGTGCCATTTTCCGAGCTTTTCTCCACCCAAACGGAGCCGCCGTGAAGCTCGGCGATCTCCCACACCAGCGATAGCCCCAGCCCCGCACCGCCGTATTCGCGGCTGCGGGACTTGTCCACCCGGAAGAAGGGCTGGAAGATGCTGCGCTGATACTCCTCCGGGATGCCGCAGCCGGTATCGGAAACACGGATCAGGAGTTTTTCCGGCTCCTTTGCGACCGTGACCCGCACCGAGCCGCCGGGACGGTTGTATTTGACGGCGTTCTCCGTCAGGTTAAAGAGCAGGCGGTAGATCAGCGCGTCGCTGCCGGTCATAATGCCGTCGCCCTCTGCCGTCAGTGTGACGCCGCGCTTATCTGAGAGCGGCGCGAGATCCGTGAAGATCTCCTCGATCATGGGGGCGAGCTGGAGCTTCTCGTTCCGCGCCACCTGCTGCAAATTGCTCATCTCCAGCAGCGTCCTGGTCATCTGCGTCAGCCGCTCCGTCTGCTCGCGCAAAAGCGTGAGGAATTTCGCCGTCTCCGGCAGCATGTTTGGATGCTCTGCGGAAAACAGCTCCAGCTGCGCCTGCATCAGCGCCAGCGGCGTGCGCAGCTCGTGGGCGGCGTTGCCGGTGAACTGCCGCTGGGCGGCAAAGGCATTGTTCAGCCGCTCCAGCATCTGGTTGAAGGAGCGGCTGAGCTGCTTAAACTCCGGAAGCACATCTTCATCGATCTTCATATCCGCCAGATTGTTCAGCTGCACCTTCTCCACCTGCGAAGCGAAGCTGCGCAGGGGCTTGAGAGCGCGTCCGCTGACGAAATAGGTAAGAATGCCGCTGAGCAGCGTTACCGCAGCCGTGATGTACCAGTTGGTGGTGCGGAAGCGCCCCTGCGCCCCATCGACGACGATGGTCAGCTCCTCGTTGGGCGCTATAAGCTGCGGGTCAAAGCTCGCCGCGCCGTCCTCATTCAGGATCACATTGCCGCTGCCCTGCAAAGCGTCCGCGATTTTGTCCATATAGTATACACCGGACGAGCAGAGCAGCAGATTCATAGCCACGCAGGTGACGCCGATGAGCAGAACAGTCATCAGCGTGATGCGCCACTGCAGGGAAATCCTTCTCACGCCTCATCGCCTCCCATCAGATAGCCCTCGCCGATGCGGTTGCGGATGGGGTCATAGCCCAGCGCGGTGCGCAGCTTCTTCCGCAGGGCGGAGATGTGGACGCGAATGGAATTGCTGAAGCTGTCCACGCTGTTGTCCCAAACGTGATCCATCAGCTCCTCCTGACTCACCGGCCGGCCCTGATGCACCATCAGATATTCCAAGATCCCCGTCTCCTTTCGGGTAAGCGTCAAGGACTGCCCGTTGACGGTGGCGGTGCGGGAACGGGTGTCGAAGGCCAGGCCGCCGCAGCTCAATATCACATCCTGCTGGGTGAATTGCCGCAATGTCAGGCTGCGGATGCGGGCCTCCAGCTCGGCAAGATGAAAGGGCTTTGCCAGATAGTCGTTTGCCCCGGCGTCCAGCCCCTCGACCTTGTCCTCCACCTCACTGCGGGCGGAGAGGATCAGCACCCGCGTCTCCCGGTCGGTCTGCCGCAGGGTGCGCAGCACCGTCATGCCGTCTTTTTTCGGCAGATTCAGATCAAGAAGCACCAGATCATATCGTTCCACGCCCAGAAGCGCCAGAGCCTTCTCCCCGTCATAGCAGTAGTCCACGCTGTAGGCCAGCCGCCGCAGGCTGCGGACGATCGTTTCGCACAGGGCGCGTTCATCTTCAATTACTAAAAGGTGCATGAGAGCCCTCCTTTTTATTTCTCCGTTTTTGTGTTGTTTTCATTATAGCAAAAATAGATAAGGTTTACGTTAAGTTTTCGTTCTTAACAGAGACTTTAACTCTCCCGCGCTATGATGGGGGCAGAAAATCGGAAAGGGTGATGAAATTGAGCCATGTAAAAAAGGCGGCGGCGCAGGCCGTGCTGCTGGCTGCGGGTATCGCCATGCTGTGCTTCGGCGTGTGGCGCGGCGAGGCGGCGACGGTATTGAGCAAAGCGATCAAGTTATGTCTGGAGTGTGTGGGCATTGGGTAAGAAATTTTCGGGCGTGTCACAGCTCTTGTCCCGCTTCCGGGGCTGGATACAGGCGGGGGCAGCCTTATTGACCAACCTGCATCTTCCGAATTTCCTAAAGGGCGGACTGTATCAGGGCGCAGGGAAAACCGTCTGCGTGCCGGGACTGAACTGCTACTCCTGTCCGGCGGCCTCAGGCGCCTGCCCCATCGGGGCATTTCAGGCGGTGGTGGGGTCTTCCAAGTTCAGCTTCTCCTATTATATCACAGGCTTTCTCATTTTGCTGGGAGTCCTGCTGGGACGCTTCATCTGCGGTTTTCTGTGTCCCTTCGGCTGGTTTCAGGAGCTGCTGCATAAGATCCCAACGAAGAAGCTCTCCACAAAGAAGCTCAAGCCCCTGACCTATCTCAAGTATGCCGTGCTGCTGGTGATGGTTTTTCTGCTGCCGGCGTTCCTTGTGAATGATGTTGGCATGGGCGATCCGTTCTTCTGCAAATACCTCTGCCCACAGGGCGTGCTGGAGGGGGCCATCCCGCTGTCCCTTGCCAATTCCGGCATCCGGGCGGCGCTGGGAAGCCTGTTCACGTGGAAATTCAGCATCCTGCTGGCGGTGATCGTACTGAGCGTGGTATTCTACCGTCCCTTCTGCAAGTGGCTCTGTCCGCTGGGGGCGTTCTACGCGCTGTTCAACAGGGTGTCCCTTTTCCAAATAAAGGTGGATAAAAACAAGTGTGTCTCCTGCGGTAAATGCGCCGGAGCCTGCAAGATGGACGTGGATGTGACAAAGACGCCCAACCACACCGAGTGCATCCGCTGCGGGATGTGTATACGCGCCTGTCCCACAAACGCCGTCAGCTTCCGCTACGGCTTTGGAGACGGCAAAAAAGAACCTGTAAAGCCTACAAATACATTAAAAACGGAGGAAAGAAAATGAACGTGAAGAAAATCATCACACTGCTGCTGGCGCTGGTGCTGGCCGCCGGTATGGTCGCCTGCGGCGCGAAGCAAGCGGAGAGGAATGAGGACACGGACAAGGAGCCGCAGACCGCCGAGGAGGCGGCAGCGCTGTACGAGCAGCTGATGGCACAGGAGAACGCCATTCAGGCGGAGAACACCGAGCTGTGGGAGAAGGTCTTTCTGTCCGCCGACAAGGGCACGGCCATGATGGAGGACGGCAAAAACTACGGCGAATTTCTGCTGAGCACCATTGAAGTCGCCAAGGAGCAGTTCACCGATGAGGAGTACGAGCTGCTGAAGGAAAAAGCCACGGAAATCAAAAATATCGAGGACCGGCTGGCCGCATTGGAGGAAAAATTTCCCAGCTTATCCGGAACGCCCGCAGAGGATGGCAGCATGAGCGTACCGGCGGGCAGCGATATGACCACGCCGCCTGACGATGGCAGCAAGCAGAAGTTCCCCGCCTTTACCGGCAAGGATCTGGACGGAAACGATGTAGACAGCAGCACTCTGTTCTCCGGCAATGCCGTCACCGTGGTGAATTTCTGGTTCACCACCTGCAATCCCTGCGTGGGTGAGCTTGCCGAGCTGGATGCGCTGAACAAGGAGCTTGCGGAGAAGGGCGGCGCGCTCATCGGTGTCAACACCTTCACATTGGATGGCGACGAAGCGGCAATCTCTGATGCAAAGGATGTGCTGGCTAAGAAAGGCGCGACCTATCAGAATGTGTATTTCGCTTCCGACGGTGAGGCGGGAAAGTTCACTACAAACATTTTTGCCTACCCCACCACCTATGTGGTTGACCGCAGCGGCAATATCGTGGGTGACCCCATCGTGGGTGCTATTACGGAAAAGAAGCAGGCGGAGGCGCTGCAAGCCCAAATCGACAAGGCACTGGCTGCCGATATGGGCTGATAAGCAGGCTTGTGGGTATCTCCTGTGCCTGTTCGGGGCCTGATTTCAGATACATGTCAACAGAAAAACGGGACGGCTGTTCTTTTGAAGAACAGCCGTCTTTTTCTGGGAAGACAGCGAACGGGGCGCGGGGCTATTGGCCCGCGCCCCCAAAGGCACTTTTTGTTGATGTGAGGTCACACCTCGTCCTTTCTCCTCTGCTCCAAAAGCCAGGCTGTCATGTCCCGCAAGGTCTCCTCCACCGGGCGCGGCTGATATGCAAAGCGTTCCGACGCAGCAGCATGGCTGAAGCGGCCGTTTGAGGCAAGAACGGAAACGGAATAGGGGGTGTAAAACAACGGCTTTCGATCCTTCAGACTCCGGCGTTCGTAGTGCGGAGCGGCCAGCTTTGCAAGCCCCAGAGGCAGGCAGATGGGGCGGTACTTCAGCTTTGCAGCCTTTCCCACGAGCTGGAGCATCTTGCGAATGGTGACATAGTGGCCGGACAAAATGTAGCCTTTACCAAGCTCTCCGCTTTCGGAACAGGCGAGAAGGCCATTTGCCACATCCCGCACATCCA